>JACKBT010000040.1 GCA_020634415.1 Ardenticatenaceae bacterium | reverse complement strand
GGATGCCGGGGATGGCGCGTGCGGCGGCATTGAGCAGCCGTTCGGCGTAGGCAGCGCGGCGGGCTTCGTAGGCGGCTTTGTCGCTGTAGCGCAACTGCCACCAGGGGGAAACGGCCGTGTGCGTAGAAAGCGTCGCCGTCCGCATTCCTGCTGGCGCACGTTCAGGATCGCCGGGATCGGACAGGGAGATGAAGACCGAGTTGCCTTCGCCCAAAGGCCGGGTGTGGTCTACGATGACCTGGTGATGGCTGGCGTTGAGGGGCGGCAGTTGGGCCGATTCCAGCCCCAGGTAGAGGGTGAATGCGCCCCAAGTGGCCTTGCGCTGCCGCACTTCCCGCTTTAGACGGCGCGGCGCAGCACCGCCGAGTAGATCGGACAAGGCCCAGGGGGTGAGGTTGGCGAGGATGTTGTGGGCGGTGAAGGTGCGGTTTTTGTTGGTGTGGAGGGTGAAGGGGGAACGGCCGTTTGCCACCTCAATCCGCTCTACTTTTTGCCGGAACAGCACCTGCCCGCCATTGTCGCGCAGCCACTGCACCAGAGTTTGCGCCAGCGAACCGATACCACCATGAACATGGTTCACGCCTCGGCGCGGCAGGTCGAGGGCGGCACTGCCGTACAGGGCGTTGGTATGCTCGGCGGTGGCCTGGGCGGCGATGAGCAACTGCCCATCCAAAAAGGCGGTGAACATGGGGTCATCTTTGGGTGCGATGTCGCCGATGGTGCGGGTGAGGTAGGGCAATGAACGAAGGGTGTGAGGGCGAAGTGACTTGGCCAGGGTGAGCCAATCTGCCCAGGATTGGGGCGGCCAGGGAAATGGCCGACTGGAGACATCCCACGACAGATCAGCGAGCAGTTCTTGGGTGCGCCAGAAGGAGGCGGTGTGGGGGAAGTGGGTTTGCCACTCCTGCTGCCATTGGTCAGGGTCGGCGTATTGGGTGATGGAACGGCCGTCAGGCAAATGCACCGCCCAGGCGGGGTCGGCGGGGGTGATGGGCCAATCTAAACCTAAAATCTCGCCTAATCGGGCATGTGGCCCACCTGGTGAAAAGCCACCGGCCAGGGTTGCGCCGGCATCAAAGCGATAGCCCTTGTGGTAGAAGGTTCCGGCACAACCACCAGGGTAAACGTGGGCTTCGAGAACTGTGACCTGGTGTCCGGCGTGGCGCAGAAGGCAAGCGGCCGTTAGGCCGCCCACGCCTGCGCCGATGATGATGGTGTGAGGTGTGGTCATTGCCACCATGAGAACCGAAGGGTTTTACACCTATGAATTTGCAGCTTCAACAAGTTAAACCCTTCAGGTCTAGAGACCGACGACCTGGCTGCGCCGCTCTAAAATGACCGTATCACGCCAAACGCCGTGCAGTTGGGCGATGCGTTCGCGGCGGCCCAGTTGGCGGAAGCCGTGCCGCAGGTGAAGCTGTACGCTGGCGACGTTTTCGGGGAAGATGCTGGCCTGGAGGGTCCAAATGCCATGAGCTTCGGCTTCGGTGATGAGGGCGGCCATGAGGGCGTGGCCGATGCCCTGACCGCGATGGACGGCACCGATGTAGATGCTGACTTCGGCGACACCGGCGTAAACGGCGCGGGCCGAGACGGGCGTAAGGGCGGCCCAGCCCATGACCACATCGCCTTGCCGCGCCACGAGACGGCTGTGGGTGAGATGTTTTTTGTCCCAGGCTTCCCATTCGGGAGTCTGGGTTTCAAAAGTGGCGTTGCCGGTGTCTAGCCCTTCTTTGTAGATGGTTTGGACTTGGGGCCAGTCTTCGGGAGCCATGGGGGTTATGCGGTAGGTTGGTTGCACGTTGGTGTTCCTGTTTTATGAAGATGGTTTATTCGCAGATTTCGCAGATGACGCAGATTTTTCTGTGATGGATGGTGGCGGGGTGAGAACGGCCGTTATCCACTGTTCCAGGTCGTGTTGGGTCATTACCTGGTTTTCCCATTGTTTGAGGCCGATTTCTTGGGCTTGTTGGCGCAGTTGCCCGATCTGGGTTTGGTTGTAGTGGCTTTCTAGCCAGATGACCCAGGCGGGCTGCCACAGGTTGCTGCCGATGAGGCTGAGGAGCCAGTTGGCAGCGAGGGCGGCCAGGGCGAGATAGGTGAGGAGGGAAACGGCCGTTGTGAGGCCGACACTCACGTCAATGTCTCGCGTTAATAGGCTGCTGATGGACAAGATTAAAAAGAGAAAACCGCCAGAAACGCCTAATTCGGCGTACATGGTGAGGGTGGGGCGAGCGAAGTAGGGGGATTTGAAATAGCCGAAGCGGTAGCGCAGCCCGGTGACGAGGGCGTGCAGGCCGAGGGCTAACATGATGAGGAGGACAATGGTTGAACGGGTCATGCTGGTATTTTAGCGGGTGTTGGCGAAGTCAGCACGGGGCAATGTGCATAGGACTGGCAGTCCCAGCAATTCTCAGTTTGACCAAACTGGGCGAATAAATTCGCAGCCACGACTGCAAAGTCCGCCTACGCGGGCTAGAAACCAGTCGGCGCAGGCCGACTTGGTAGTCGTGGCAGCGGTTTCAACCGCCGAACGCAATGTAAACTGAGAATTGCTTTGGCAATCCTAAATGTGTTGTTTTTGAGATATGACAGTCATAGACTTCTAGTTCTTGTTGAACACAACGCATAAAAAAAGCCCCTGAGCGGGGCTTGCGGCGATGAGTTCCTATACATCGCTTGGGTAAAGGCGACCGGATTTATAATAATACAACTACGGGATCGCCGTTGATGGCAGCGCGGATGTTGCCAAGTAGTTCTTTGTGAGACATGGGTTTGGTCATGTAGGCGGTGGCACCGGCATCCAGCCCTTCGCGGATGGCTTGTTCTTGGGTTTTGCCGCTGAGCATGATGATGGGGAGATCGGCCGTTTTTTGGCCCGCACGTAATTTTTTGCAAGCGGTGATGCCGTCCATGCGGGGCATCATTACATCGAGAATCATGACATTGGGAGTGTAAAGCTCTGCTTTTTCGATGGCATCCAGGCCATCTTCGGCTTCAAAGACTTCATACCCTTCTAGTTCTAAAAACATCCGCAGCATTTCACGGGTGCGCCATTCATCGTCAACCACTAATACAGACTTTTTCATAATGATGAACTCCAGCTTGTAGGCAGCGCAGAAGGGCGGTGATGGTGAGGTGTTCGGTACATGTTACTGCTGTGCCAATCAATACATGAATGAGGGTAACTACTAAAGAATAATGGCTAAATGTTACTTGGTAATGTGCCTGAACGTAAGGGGCATAAAGTACCATTGGCCGAGGGGTGTGTCTTTCCTGTTCTTATGTACAGGGTGGTTTTAGCCGAATGTCCGTGATGATCTCTCGTTTCTTTCTGCATAATTCCATACAATACGGACATTAATTGGGCATCCCAATGGGGGATGCTTTCTTTTTATGTGGAGGTTGAAATGAACGATTTACCCGAGTTGACACAAGAATATGTTCGCAGCTTTGTTATGCCGGCGCATGGCGATTTGGCTAAGGTGCAGGCGATGCTGGCGGATGATCCGCGTTTGCTGGATGTGATGTATGAGGAGTGGGGTGAGACGGCGTTGGGGGCGGCTTCTCATGTGGGGAATCGGCCGATTGCGGAGTATCTTTTGGGGCAGGGGGCGCAGTTGACGATTTATGCGGCGGCGATGTTGGGGCGGCAGGCGGAGGTGGCGGCTTTTTTGGAAGCTGATCCGACATTGGTTAATTCGGGGGGGGCGCATGGTATTTCGCTGTTGTTTCATGGGGCTTTGAGTGGTGATTTGGCGCTGCTGGATTTTTTGGTGGAGAAGGGGAATACGCAGAAGGCGGAGGGGGCTTTGCATGTGGCGGCGGCGCGGGGTGATGTGGCTTTGGCTCGGTGGCTGCTGGAGCATGGGGCGGATGTGACTGGCCGTAATTTTCAGGAGAAGACGGCGTTGGAGGTGGCGGAGGCTAATGAGCAGGGGGCGGTGGCGGCTTTGCTGCGTGATTATGGGGCGGTGGCATGAGTACATAACTACCATGTTGATTTATTTGTGTGTGGAAAACGGCCGTGTTATCGTTACCATCACAACTCACCAGCCTCCTGTGAGCAAGCTGCCCACAGGAGGCTCATATTTTTGGGAAGGAAATTATGTCGGCACGAAAACTTTCTCTTAAAACCCTGGATTCGGAAGCGCGGCAAGGCTTGACGACGGCGATGCTGCTGTGGTTTTTGATGAATGGCGGTTTTTTCCTCATCATCCCCTTGTTGTCGGTGCATTTTGTAGATCAGTTGGGGTGGGCGGCGGCTTTTTTGGGGCTGGTGTTGGCTGTGCGCCAATTTATGCAGCAGGGGTTGACGATTTTTGGCGGGGCGTTGGCGGATCGTTTTGGGGCCAAGGGGCTGATTGTGCTGGGTATCTTTATCCGTGTGGTGAGTTTTGTTTTGATGGGCTTTGCCACGACAAAGCCGATGCTGATGCTGGGCGGGGTTTTGGCAGCGATTGGGGGGGCGGCGTTTGAAGCACCGCTGAAAGCGGTGGTGGCGGCGTTGTCGCCAGAGGCGATGCTTTCTGACTTGTATGCGCGGATTGGTGTTTTGCAGAATGTGGCGCGGACGGTGGGGCCACTGATTGGGGCGTTGTTGATTCAGTTTGAGTTTCAGGTGGTGGGGCTGGCGGCCAGCGGCTTTTTTGCGATTGCGCTGTTGGTGTCCATTATCTGGCTGCCCAATATTGATGTTTCTACGGATAAGCAGCCGGTGGCGCAGGGGTTGAAGCAGGTGGTGCAGGATAGGGCTTTTGTGTCGTATACGGCGTTGATGATGGGTTTTTGGTTTATGTGGGCGCAGTTGTCTATTGCGCTGCCGCTGGAAGCGAAGGCGCTGACGGGGCAGGATAGTAGTGTGGGGTATATGTTTACGGTGAATGCGATTATTGCGGTGGTGCTGCAAGTGCCAGCTTTGCGGCTGGCGCAGCGTTATTTGTGGCCGCTGCCGATTGTGATTGTGGGGACTTTGGCGGTGGCGTTTGGCCTGGGGGCGGTGGCACTGGTGCATAATATTGGGCAGCTTTATTTGGCGGTGTCGTTTTTTGCGTTGGGGACGGTGTTGGTGATGCCGACGGCGCAGACGGTGGCGGCGACGATGGCGAGTCCACGAGCGCGTGGGGCTTATTTTGGCTTTAACTCGCTGGCGTTGGCGGTGGGTGGCGGTATTGGGCAGTTGACGGGGGGGACGTTGGTGGATATGGCGGTGGTGCTTAATTTTCCGGGGCTGCCCTGGGTGGTTTCGGCGATGGTGGGGACGGTAACGGCCGTTGGTCTCTGGCAGTTTTACCGGCGGAATCGGGTGGCGGTGACACCGGCGGCGCTGCTGGCGGCGGCGGGGGATTAAGTCTAAATGAGGGTGAAGAGTTGATTCTCTCACGAATGGAAGGGATCAGAAAAATATGGAGTGCTGATTTGAGTTTATGATTCAAGTAAAAACATCTCGATTGGCCTTGTCGCCAGCGGTGAGCGGGGCGGCTTTTTATGGGGTGCATTTTGTGGCTTTTGGGGCGGTGATGCCGTTTATGAATGTTTATTTTGGGCAGATGGGGTTAAACGGCCGTCAGATTGGCATGTTGGGCGCGTTGATGCCGATTATGACGCTGTTGGTGGCGCCGTTTGTGGCGGCTTATGCTGATCGGGTGCAGCGGCGGGTGGCGATTTTGGCTGGCTGTTCGCTGGTTACGGTCTTTATTTTTGTGTTTTTTCGTTATGCGGATGAATTTGTGTGGCTGCTACTGGTGATGTTGGCTTTTGCCCTGGTGCGCAGCCCGGTGCTGCCTTTGGCAGATGGGCTGATTGCACGGATGGCGCGGCGTAATCAGTTGAATTATGGGGCGATGCGGCTGTGGGGGTCTATTGGTTTTGCGACGGCGGCGATTATTGGGGGAGCCGTCTGGCAGCGGGTGGGGTATTTGCCTATGTTTTTGGTGGGCAGCCTTTTGTTTTTGCCGACGGCCTGGTTGGCGGGGACGTTGCAGGAGGGGCAGCCGCGCACAGCAGTGACGGCGGCCTCGCCATCGGTGTGGGTGCTGTTTCAGGATCGTGGTTTTGTGGTGCTGCTGCTGGCGACGTTTTTTGTGGGCATTGGCATGGGGATGGGGATTACGTATGAGGGGATTTATATGGATAGGCTGGGTGGTAGTGGACTGTTGATTGGTCTGCTGCTGGGGATTGGGGCGTATAGTGAAATTCCGATTATGCTGTTTAGTGACCGAATTCGGGCGAAATTGGGCGGGATTCCCAGTTTGTTATTGGCTTATGGGCTGTTTGCATTGGCTTATTGGGGCTATTCGGGGGCAACGGCCGTTTGGGTTCCCCTAATTTTTGCAGTGGCTAAGGGCATGGGTGTGGGGCTGTATCTGACGACGACGATTCGGGTGGTGGATGAGCGTGTGCCGGAGGAGTGGGCGGCGACGGCGCAGTCGTTGGTGACGGCGAGTATGATGGGGGTGGCGATTTTGATTGCTAGTTTGGCTGGGGGGATGGTGATGGATGTGTGGGGGGTAACGGCCGTTTTCCGTGTGGGTAGTTTCTCGGTGATGCTGGCGATGCTGCTGGTTGTGCTGGCGCGGTGGCGGGGGGTGTTGTCTTTGCCGTAATGGATGGTTGGTAATGGGGTAATGGGGGCGTTTGGCTTCTTTCAATTACTCAACTGGAGCTTGGCGAATTTTATAGCTCTCTCTGGTTTGTGGGGCGATTTTCAAAATCGCCCTACTCTGGCATGACTCGTTGCGTGGCGGCGATGACGGCCTGCTGCAAATGGGCGTGGGATTGGTTGAGGGCGGTGTCGGTATCTTGGCCGTAGCCGCCAGATTTGGGGAGGCCGCCGATTTCTAGGATAGCGGGGCCTTTGAAGCCAGCTTGGAGGAGGGTGGTGAGGTAATCTGTGAAATCAGTGTTGCCCTGGCCGAGCGGCCAGTGATAGTTGGTGTGAGGCAGGGGTGTGTCGGAGATGTGCAGCATGGAGACGTGAGGGGCGAGGGCTTTGTAGCCAGCAAGTTGGCTGGGGGCGGCGTGGTTGAAGTCCCAGACGAAATGGAGGTGGGGAACGGCCGTTAGCACTTGCTCGCAGCTTTGAGGGGTGTTGAAGGGGAAGTAGTCCAGTTCGTTGTGTTCGATGCCGAAGCGGAAGTTGAATTCGTGGCCGATGTGAACGGCCGTTGCCAAATCTTCTATGATGTTTTGTTCAAACTGTCGCGCCATTGACTCCGTTAAGTCGCTGTCTCGTAAGACCATGTGGTAATGGACACAAGTGCAGCCGAGGGTTTGGATGGCGGGCAGGTTGGCGTGGAGGGGGTGGAGCAAGGAACGGCCGTCGCCGGTACGGCCGTTGCTGAGGACGTTGATAGGGATTTCCATAACGGCCGTGATGCCTGCCTCGCGTAAACAAGCGGCCACCGTTTCTAAATCTGCCCCTAACCGCTCGTCGTTCAGGCCATCAGCGGGGCCAACGAACTGCATGGCGGTGAAGCCTGCCTGCCGGGCGAATTCGATTTCTTGGGGGGCGGGCCGCCAGTTGTTGGGGAAGAAACGGCCGTTCATGCCGATGGAGATGGGGGAGGTCATGGGTTGCTCCTGTATTGCAAAGTTAGCAGGGATTGTTGAGGATTAAGTAAATATGCCTATGCCTAATGCCCTATTTGTAACCGCTTGTTTAATTTTAGGGGAAGAATTTGGGTGAAGACGGCCGTTTCTGTTGGGGTGGCAACGGCCGTTTCCCTCGCGTAAATGTGGTGGAGGAAACGGCCGTTGCTCTTTACGCTTTACTCCACATCCACATCCACAAACGTCGTCATGCCCCAGCGCAGCGGTAAATCGGAGACATCTTCCAGGCGGATGGTGACAGCGTAGGTGACATCACCGCGAGTGAGGCTGGCTACGGCCGCTATATCTTCCACCACGCCTTCCAAAACCTCATTAGGCAGAGCATCTACCTGCACTTCTACGGGCAAACCCACTTTTACGGCCACAATGTCTAGCTCCGTTAAATCAGTCGTTTCCACGTGCCAGCCGCTAAAGTCGGCGATGATGCCGACGGGCACACCCGGGGTAGCGACTTCACCCAGTTCCAGGGTGAGGCTGGCGATGGTGCCGGCAAAGGGTGCGGTCAGGGTCATACGATCCAGGGCATCCTGGGCAGCATCGAGTGAGGCTTGGGCCTGGAGAACGGCCGTTTCCGCCTGGGCCACCCCGGCTTCGGCCTGGGCGATGGTGAGTTCGGCGCGGGTAACGGCCGTTTCCGCTTGCTGCACCGCCACCTCAGCCTGATTAATCTGTTCTGGCGTGGCCCCGGCCAGCAGCAAAGCCAACTGTGCCTGTGCCCGACCCTGTTCCACTTGGGCCAGCGTGACACCGGCTCCCGCCGCCCACACCTGTGCGGGTGTCGCCCCCGCGTTCAATTCATCCAAACGGGCCTGCGCCGCCGACCGATTGGCTTGAGCAATCTCCAATTGGTAGCGCGTGTCCTCTTCAATCGGCCCCAAAATCTCATTTTCAATCAGGTCATCATACTGCGTTTGGATGGCGTTTAGGGCCGCATTGGCCTGGGCTACCTGGGCTTCGGCACTGCGAATTTGGGCATCTGTCGCCACGTTGAGGGCCACGTTACGATTGCTGGCGGCTAAATTGATGCCTGCTTCGGCGGCGGCAATGCCCAATTCGGACAAAGCTACCTCTTGCGTGAGCGGCGGCGACTGTACCAATTCCAGGTTGGCCTGGGCTGTTTCCACGCCCAACTCGGCCACCGTCACCCCCACTTGGGCCGCTTGTAAACTGGCTTGGGCGGCCGTCAGGTTGGCCTGGGCCTGGGTGAGACCTGCTTCGGCTTGCTGGACGGCGATCTCTAAATCGGTGGCATCCAGGTGGGCAAGGGGATCGCCTGCTTGTACCGACTGCCCTTCTGTGACGAGGATTTCGACGATTTCGCCGCCACCCTCAAAGGCGAGATTGGCATGGCGCAGGGGTACGATTTGGCCTTCGGCGGAGACGACATCTAAGCCGGTGCTGACGGCTAAGGTGTTGACATCAACGGCCGTTGTCGTTGCATCGGCCGCCTCTTGCTCTGCCGCTCTGGGCTGTATCACCAAAAAATAAACGGCCGCTGCTACGGCTCCAAGGATAACTAAAATGATTAGAAAGCGTTTCATATTCTTCAAATTACGTAATCACGTCATTACGTAATTACTCTACATCCACATCCACAAAAACGGTCATGCCCCAACGCAGAGGGAATTCTGCGGCTTCATCCAAATCAATGGTAACTTTGTAGGTGATGTCGCCCCGTGTGATGCTGGAGACGGTGGCGATGTCGCTGACCGTGCCGCGCAGCACCTCATCGGGCAGAGCATCCACGCTAATTTCGACGGGCAAACCAACTTCAATGTTCACAATGTCTAATTCGGTCAGGTCGGTTGTTTCCACCTGCCAGCCGCTCAGGTCGGCCAGGGTAACAACGGGCTGGCTCATGCCTACAATTTCGCCGACTTCGGTGTTGAGGGCGGCGATTGTGCCGTTGAAGGGGGCGATGAGGGTGGCGCGGTTCAGGGCATTTTGGGCGGCGGTCAGCCGGGCTTGGGCCTGGGTAACACCAGCTTGGGCCTGGGCGACGGTGGCTTGGGCCTGGGTGACGGAGACTTGGGCCTGGGTAACGGCCGTTTCTGCCTGCGCTACACCCAATTCAGCCACCCGCACTTGCTCCGGTTTGGGATCGGCCAGCAGCAAATCTAGCTGGGCTTCGGCCACCTGCCGTTGGGCTTGGGCCTGGGCGACGGCGGCTGAGGCGGCCGCACGTTGGGCTGGGGTGGCTCCTTCATTCAAGGCTTCCAGGGCTGCTTGGGCGGCAATTACATTGGCCTCGGCCGCGGTTAACTGGATGCGGGCTTGCTCTTCGGGGTCGCCGGTGATTTCAAATTGCAAAATCTGGCCGTAGGCATCGCGGATCGGCCGTCTTTGGGCGATGGCCGCGGTGATTTGGGCTTCGGCGGAGATGAGTTGGGAGTCGGTGGGGCCTTCGTTGGTTAAACCGAGGTTGGCTGAGGCCTGGTTAATGGCGGCTTCGGCGGCTTCAACTTGAACGGCCGTTAACGCCACTTGCTGCTCGGAGGGGTCGGCGGTGATGAGGGCCAACTGCGCTTCCGCGGCCGTAACGCCGACTTGGGCGGCCTCCACGCTGGCTTGGGCCAATTCCAACTGCTTTTGCGCGGCGGCCAGGCTGGCCTCGGCCTGGGCCAGACCCAGTTCGGTCTGTTCCACGTTGTTTTGCAGGTCGGTGGCATCGAGGCGCAGCAAAGGATCGCCAGCGCTGACCACATCGCCTTCGGCTACTAATAGTTCTGTCACTTGCCCACCCATCTGGAAGGAGAGGTTGGCGTGACGGCGGGGCACAATTTGCCCCTCGGCCGAAACGACCTCTACGCTGGTGTTGACGGAAATGGTGTTGACAACGGCCGTTGTGTTTTCGTCTTCTGGCTGCGGGGCCAGGAACTGTTGGTAAGCCCAATAGCCCCCGCCAACCAGAATAATGATGATGACTAAACCAATGATGATTCGTCGCATGAACTGTCTCCTAATCAGTGAACGGTAATCCGTGAATGGTGAACCGAGGGCGGTGAACCGAGGGCGGTTTATGGATTGCCGTTTGTTGTTTTCTTTGATTCTGTCTCCGAGGTGCGTTGGTGGGCGATGCGGTCTAGTTCTTCGCGGGTGATGGGGGATTCGCCTACCAACTCCTCAAATGTTTCTTTGTCTAAAGCGACGACCTCCACGCCGGAGTCGAAGCTGGCGCGGACGGTGGCGATGCGTGTGCCGCCGCGCAGGAGGCCGATTTCGCCGAAATATTGGCCGTGTTGCAGTCGTGCTATCACAATTTGTTGGCCGTCTGGCTCTTGCAGCAGCACTTCGGCGTAGCCTTTGGTGATGATGTAGAACTTGTCGGGGTGGTCGCCTTGGTTGATGATGACTTGCCCAGGATTGAAGGTTTGCGGCTCCAGTTTGCGGCTGGCTTCGATGAGCTTTTTCTCCTGGATGGCGGTGAATGTTTTAGCCAGATATTCGTCTATGATTTCGCCGTCGGCGATGATGATGGTGCGGCTGACGCGCTTGGCTAAGTCCTGGTCGTGTGTGACCATGAGGATGGTTTTGCCCTGGTTTACCAGGTCTTCAAAGAGGTTGAAGATGGTAACGGCCGTTCTCGAATCCAAGTTTCCCGTCGGTTCATCGGCCACCAAAATGGGCGGGTCATTGGCCAGGGCGCGGGCAATGGCGACGCGCTGCTGCTGCCCGCCGGAGATTTCCGATGGCAGTTTGAAGGCATGTTCCTCCAGACCAACCTGCTGCAGCAGGTGCATGGCGCGGTCTTTGCGCTCGCGGGGGTTATACAAATTGCAGAAGTCCATGGGCAGCATGATGTTTTCGATGCAGGAGAGCATGGGCAGCAGTTGGAAGAATTGGAAGATAACGCCTACGTTGCGCCCGCGCCACTCGGCCATTGGCCCTTCGCGCAGGGTGTGGACGGGTATGCCGCCGATGTTGATCTCGCCGGATGAGGGTTTGTCTATGCCCGTGATCATGTTGATGAGGGTGGTTTTGCCGCTGCCCGATTTGCCGATGACGGCCACAAATTCACCTCGGTCAATCTGCAAGTCTACACCACGCAGGGCAATGAAGTCACCGACGGGCGTGTTGTAGGCTTTGACAACCTGGCGCAGGTTGATGAGGTGCGTGGGTTTTTGTGTGGCGGAGGCATCGGCCGTTTCTTGTTCCCCGCGCTTAAATAGATTGAGCATACTTGTTGATACTCCGTGCGAAATCGCTCCCTATATGACTCTTTATTTTTGCAAGCTGCCTGTTGGGGGTGATGGACGCACTGGGCGGCTGTCACCGGAAGGTTATTATACCAGATAGGATCGTAACGAACTCTGGCAACTCTGGCAAGCTAACCAGTGGTTAATTTTGCCCATAGGGGGGGGCCAATGATGAGTAAACCAATGAGAACTGCCCCAATGGCCCCCACTAAAACGGCCGCTGCGGCTACATCTTTGGCTATTTTGGCGAGGGGATGGGGATGGGGCATGGTCATGTCTACGACGGCTTCCAGGGCGGTGTTCATGAATTCGGCCATCCATACGGCCATGATGGTGAGGATGAGGATGGCCCATTCCTGGCGGGTGATTTGACAGTAGAGGCCGAGGAGGAAGACGGCCGTTGACACCAGCGCATGAATCCAGGCATTGTGCTGGGTGCGCAGCACGTACCACCAGCCAGCAAAGGCGTAACGGAAGCTGCGGGCACGGCTGTATAGTTCTGCGGTGATGCGATTTTGGGGGTGGGGGTGGTTTTGCTTAGGCTTCGGTGGGTGTGACATGGCTTAACCCTAGTTGATCGAGGATGGTTTGTTGGGCAGCCCACATGGTGGCTTTTTCTTCTGGCTCGCCATGATCGTGGCCGAGCAGATGGAGGGTGCCATGAATGGCGAGTAGTTGTAGTTCAGCGGCCAGATCGTGCCCGGTTTGTGCGGCCTGATGGGCGGCGTAGGGTACGGAAATGGCGATGTCGCCGAGGTAGGGCGTGTTTGTGCCAGGCAAGATATCGCCGTCGGGGAAGCTGAGGACATCGGTGGGGGCATTTACCTGGCGATAATTGCGGTTTAGCTGTTGGATGGTTTTGTCGTCGGTGAGGAGGAGGGTGAGTTGGGCGGGTGGGGCGATTTGTTGGTGTGTGAGGGTGTGGGAAACGGCCGTTGCCAATAACGCCACTGCTCCCTCCGGCACAGGCACATCATCTTGGATTTCTATTTGAAACTCTGAGGAACTCATGGGGACTTGTTAGGTAGCGGCATCGCGCCGCAGCCCTGTGCTGCCAGAGGGGGTAATAGTGGGTAAGCCGGAAATTGCGCCATCTGTTTGCACGGCGGCTGCTTGTCCATCATCCACTTCCAACTCCTCATTGCCAGGATATTTGACGCGCACGTGATAGCGGCCTTTGAGCGTCTCAATGAAGGAGGCGCGAATCAACTTAATATCGCCGAGTGTTAAACCCGATTCGTCCAGTTGCCCGTCGGTGAGATCGCTGTCAATGATGGAATTGACGAGTTTTTCGATGGCTTTTTCTGAGTCGGGGCGGAGGGCGGTGGAGGTGGCTTCGATGGCATCGGCCATCATGACAATGCCTGTCTCCCGCGAGCGTGGCCGTCGGCCACCAACCAGGGCGTAGGAGAATTTTCGTTTGTCTACTTCTTCGCCTTCTTCTTCGGCTTTTTCTACAGCTTTTAGGTAGAAGCCTTTGGCGATGCGTGTGCCGTGATGTTCGGCGATGAAGTCGCGGATGCGGTCGGGCAGGCGATACCGCTTGGCCATCTCCATGCCGTCGCTGACGTGGCCGAGGATGATGCGGACGCTGGTGTAGGGGTCGAGGCTGTCGTGGGGGTTTATGCCTTGTTGATTTTCGGTAAAGAAGGGTGGGCGGTTCATTTTGCCGATGTCGTGGTAGAAGGCGCCGACGCGCACGAGGGTGCTGTTGGCTTTGATGTTTTCGGCGGCTTGTTCGGCGAGGTTGGCGACCATGATGCTGTGGTGGTATGTGCCGGGGGCGCGGCGCAGTAGTTCGCGCAGCAGGGGGTGATCGAGGCGGGAGAGTTCTTGCAGTTGGAAGGTGGTGGTGACGCGGAAGATGGAGCCGATGACGTAGAAGCCGATGAGGGTGAGGGCGGTGGAAAATACGCCGTTGGCGAGGCCGTAGAGGATGAGTTGGATGAGTTCGATGATGTCGGTGTCTTGGGGCAGGCGGAAGATGAGGATGACGAGGATGTGGCCAAGGGCGGCCATGAGGCCAGCGCGGAAGAAGGCGTTGAGGCGATGGAGATCGCGCAGGGTGAGGACGGCCATGAGACCGCCAACGGCCGTATACAAGCTCAACTCCAGTGAATTGGGTGCAATCAGCCCGGCTATGTAGGCGATGACGAGGGTGCTGAGGACGGAGAAGCGAATGTCGAAGATGACGGCCATGAGCATGGATAGGGCGGAGATGGGGAAGAGGAAGGGGAGGAAGCCGGGACTGGGTATCATGAGGTTGGCGGCAAGGGTGAAGAGGAGGAGTAACCCGGCGAGGGCGGCGTAGTAACGGCCGTTTTCATGCAATTTGTTGTGGAAGCGCTGCCAATAGAAGGCAATTAAGGCCGTGCTCATGAGTGAGATTAAAAAGAGGCTGCCGACATTGGCCCAGTTGGTTTCTTGCTGTAGGAGGCCAAATTGGGTCAGCAGTTCAATATCGGCCGTTGTTAGTGTGTCGCCAACCTGCACAATGCGGCGGTCTTTTGGCACTGTGCGCACCACTGGTTCAATGGCGTTGGCCGCTTCCTCCTGCCGCTGGGCGGTGGTGGCCTCATCTAAAAAGACGTTCTCAACGATGAATTGGTGCGCCAGATTGGTAACAACATTATCTTGGGCGGTGGTGAGGACTAGATTGGGGCGGCGGGCGGCTCGTTGGAAATTAGCCAACTGGTCGGCGCGAATTTCCTGGCTCATTAGCTCGTCTATGGTTTTCAGCACTTCTTGCCGCGCTCCTTGAAAATCGGTCTGGTTTAGACGCAGCAAATCGCGCCCTACTTCGCCTTCCACAATCAGATCATCAATCTTTTGCAGATAGTCTAGTTTGGTTTCGGTGGTGGCTAAGGAGTCGGCGCGGACAACTTCGATGAAGCTAAAGACGGCGCCGGCTTTGGCAACTTGGGTGCGGCCGATGAAGGGGTCGAAGGGGGTGTATACAGGGGGGACGTTGCTGCGGGCCTGCTCTTTGGCCTGTTCGGTTAAGACACTGCTGGTGTAGGTGAGGGAGCGGGGGGCATAAATGTCTTCAGGGGCGGGTTGGCCTTCTGTGACGGTGATCTGGGGGCTGATGAGATTGAAAGAGAGAATGGCGGTAAGGCCCAATGTCAATGTAACGACGAATATCCACAACTGTGAGTTGTGCATGAAACGCTGCCAGGAGGTGGAGTTGTCGGTTGACATGGGTGACGGGGTGTGGCGGTGGGTTGGTGACTGGCCTGAATGGGCCAGTCTGCCAACGCACTTTATACACGCAGGCTTGTTTAGCCTTGCAGCTTCTGCCGCACGATTTGGTTGACGAGACGGCCGTCTGCCTTGCCTTGCAGCGCGGCCATGGCTTTACCCATGACTTGCCCCATTCCTTTAACATCGGTTACGCCTAATTCGGCGATGATTTGGGCGACGATGGGTTCGATTTCGGCTTCGCTCATCATTTGGGGCAAATAGGTTTCAATCAAATCCATCTCGTACTTTTCTTGGGCAACATCATCGAGTTTGCCAGCTTTTTCATAGTCGGCGATGCTTTCGCGCCGCTGTTTGACTTGCCTAGTGAGAATGGCAAGAACGCCATCATCGTCCAGGGTGATGCGGTTGTCTACTTCTTCTTGTTTAATGGCTGCCATGACCATGCGTAAGGTGTCTCGTTTTGGTTTGTCGCCATCACGCATGGCGGCTTTCAGGTCTGTTTGTAGTTGTTCTTTTAGGCTCATAGTTACTGCCTCCAGTTAATCAGATTTTAACACTGGCGGGGCAGGCGGCAAGTGGCAGGTGGTGAGGGGCAGGTGGCAAGCGGTAAGGGGCAGGCGTTAAAGGGTGATTATTGTCGGTTTTGGGTTAGTAAGAATTGGCGTTGGCGTTCGCGCAGGCGCTCTTTGCGGTCTGGGCTGGTGGTGTGGCTGCAGCGGTGGCAGGAGACCCCTTCTTCGTAGTCGGGATGGTCTTTGTCGGCGGGGGAGAGGGGGAGTTGGCAGCCGTAGCAGAGGTGGTAGCTGCCTGGTTCCAGAGCGTGGTTGACGGTGACGCGCTCGTCGAAGACGAAACATTCGCCTTGCCACATGCTTTCGGCGGCGGGGATGTCTTCCAGGTATTTGAGGATGCCGCCTTGCAGATGGTAGACGGCCTCGAAGCCTTGTTGGAGCATGTAGGCGGTGGCTTTTTCGCAGCGGATGCCGCCGGTGCAGAACATGGCGATTTTTTTGTGTTGGGCGGGATTGAGCTGGTTTTGCACGAATTGGGGGAAGTCGGAGAAAGCGGCCGTTTGTGGATTAACCGCGCCTTGAAATGTGCCTACTTCTACTTCAAAGTCGTTGCGGGTGTCAATGAGGAGGACGTCGGGGTCACGGATCAGGTCGTTCCAGGCGGTGGGGGTGATGTATTGGCCTACCTGGTTGTTGGGGTTGATGCCGGGAACGCGCAGGCTGACGATCTCTTTTTTGAGGCGGACTTTTAGGCGTTTGAAGGGCATGAAGTCGGCGAAGGATTCTTTGTGGATCATGGTTTGCAGCCGTTTGTCGGCACGGAGGTAGGCGAGGACGGCATCTATGCCGGCACGGGGGCCAGCGATGGTGCCGTTGAGGCCCTCGGGGGCGAGGAGGATGGTGCCTTTGGTGTGGTGTTGTTGGCAGTGTTGGTGTAACGGCCGTTGCCACTCCTCAAACTCAGGCAAATTTACAAATTGATAAAAAGCGGCAATTACAAACTTACTCAATGTCAATCCCCTCAAATAGATCGGTTAACACCAAACCAGGCTGTTCTGGTCGGGCCAAATAGAAATACTCCTGGCTTTGCAGCCGCTTCATCTCCGCCTCCGGCAGTTGGCGCAGGAAGCCATCGGGGCCAAATTGGGTGCGGTGGCAGCGGTAGGCGGCAAACTTAGCATCAACGGTGGCACTTACATCCAGCGTGCAGGTCACTTTGCCTTCCGGCCAGCCCTTCACGCGCCTTTCGGTGAAGTTGCTTTCCATTTGCGTGGTGTCTATGCCGTGCGCCTGCATGTGGGCCATCATGCGGTCAAAGAAGCTCATCATCAAAACATCATAGAAAAGGCGCGGCGTTTGCCAGGGTGTGCCCAGTTCGGGTTGGTAGGTGGGATCGGCGGCGAGGGTGTAGGCGGCGAGGGCGTGTTTGTGGATGGCGAGGTGATCGGGGTGGCCGTAGCCGCCATATGGCTCGAAGGTGATGATGAGGTGGGGGCGTATGGCGCGGATGATGGGTACTAACTGGGCAAGCACTGCCTCGTCGGGGGCGTTGATGTAGGCGTTGGGATGTTGGTTTTCGGTGGTGCCAGCCATGCCTGAATCGCGGTAGCCCAGAAAATGTACTTTTTGGAAGCCGAGGGCTTGGGCGGCGCACAGCATTTCTTGTTCGCGCACTTCGCCGAGAGTTTCAGGGGTTGCCAGGGTGGGGTCGGAGATTTCGCCGGCTTCACCGCGGGTGGCATAAACGGCTTCGATGCGGACACCGGCGGCCGCGTAGTGGGCAAATGTGCCGCCGGGGCCGATGATTTCATCGTCGGGGTGGGCAAATAGGGCCAGGATGCGTTTGTTATTCATGAGGGGGGAATGATAGTGTGGAATGGGCAAAACGTAAAACCTTATTGCGTTTTACGTTTTGCTGTTTTTATGTGCCTTTGGTGATGCGGATGTTGTTTTGGGAGGGGTCGGCGACGTGGAGGGTGGTGTCGGTGCGGGTGTGGGGAATATCGGCCGTTTCCAATCTCTCTTGCACAGCTTCCAAATCGGGCGTGATGATTTCGTACCATTGCAAGTGCCAGGTGTCGGGGTCGGGTGGGGGTGCGCCAATGCCAGCCCAGGTGTTTAGCCCGAGGTGATGGTGATAACCACCAGCGGCGACGAAGCTAGCGGATGGGCCGTAGCGGGCCATGAGGTCGAAGCCGAGGATGCCGTTGTAGAAGGCTTCGGCCTGGCGGATGTTGGCGACGTGGAGATGGGTGTGGCCGATGGTGGTTTCGGGTTTCATGCCGGTGAAGGTGGGGTCGTGCCCTTGTAGTTCGCCAAGTACGCCTTCGGCATCAAATGGCTCGGTGACGAGGCGCAGGCTGCCGTTGGGGTATTCCCATTCGCTGCGGGGTCGGTCGCGGTAGATTTCGATGCCGTGTCCGTCGGGGTCGGTGAGGTAGATGGCTTCGCTGACGGCGTGGTCGGCGAAGCCGCCTACGGGTGTTTGGGTTTGGATGAGGTTGTAAAGGACGCGGCCGAGGTCGAGGCGGGAGGGAACGAGTAGGGCGAAGTGGTAAAGGCCAGTGGTATTGCGGGTGGGACGGCCGTTTTTGTTTTCCGTCAGTACCAGCAGTTCTTCGTTGCCTGATCCTAATACAGCGGTGCTGCCTTCGTGGCGGTGAACGGTGAGGCCGATGGATGTTTGATAATAGGCGAGGGAGCGATCCAGGCTGCCTACGGTGAGGGCGATGCGCCCCATTCTGGTTTGGGGATGAATTGGGTGTGACATGGTGAATTTCCTATAACGACTAAGCCTCCTGAGGTAATCCTCCGGGAGGGTTAGCCCAGAAGTAAAGGTCTCGATTGAAACCTCCCGGAGGGTTAGTAGCAATTTCCTTAGGTGATGGCGATTTGTGTGGCTGTGTGAACGGCCGTTGGCAAAGGCATTTGTAAGCGGTGGGTGAGTGCGGCCAGGTTTTGTAGTAAACGGCCGATCTGATCTCGGTACCGCTCGTTGATAAGATTCAATTCCTCGTCAAACTCTTGCCTGGCGAAGGAGATGGTGACTTCAGGGCTGGGGACGACGATGTTGTTGTTGTGAATGAGAATATCGCGCAGGTGCATTTGGGAGCGCACCGTGCCCATGCGTCCGCCCGCGCCCATGATGGCGACGGGCTTATCGTCCAGCGGGGATTGGCCTTCTGGCCCTTTGCGAGAGGCCCAATCAATGGCGTTCTTGAGGATGCCGGTGATGGAGTAGTTGTATTCTGGTGATGCGATTAGCAGTGCATCGGCTTGTCTCATGCGGTCGCGGAAGTGCAAAACGCTTGGGGGTGTGCCAATCGCTTCTACATCGGCATCGAAGAAGGGGATTGCGGCGAGGTCGAAGATTTCTAGGGTGGTGTGGGCTGGCAGTAAGGTTTGGGCATTACGCAGCAAGGCTCTGTTGTATGATTTTTGGCGTAGACTGCCGGCGAAGCCGAGGATGTGGATGTTGTTGGTCATGATTTGGATAGCTCTAAAAAGATTTAGTTCAATGAGGCGAACATGAATGGTTTCAGGTAGAAGGAGAGGAAGTTTAACGGCCGTTCGCCTGCGGTTATGGTGGGGGCATCGGCGTTGGGTGTGGCCAGAAGGGTGTCGTAGAGGCCGATGGTGGCGGTGAGGTGAGGGGTTTGTAAACGGCCGTCTCCATCTACAAAATACAAAAATAGCTCTTCACCCTGCTGTGGCAGTTCCACCGTTGTTTGGCCACCAGCCGGAACGATGGTGCTGGTGAGCCGCGCTTCCACGTGGGCATCGGTGGCTCCGTTGGGGCCAATAATATCGCGCACAAGGCCATCACCTACCAGGCGTTTGTTCATATCGGCCAACTTTACCTGTTCGTAATGGGGTGATAGATGGCGGTACTGCCGATCAGCCACGTACCAGATTTGGATGACGCGGGCGAAGCTGTCGGTGCGGTTGAGTTCCTGGTGTTGGATGAAGTTACCAGAGAACATACGCTGCACCTCGCCAGCCGTAATCGTGCCTTTGCCGCCAGTCGTGTCCTCATGATATAGCTCGCCATCTATGACATAGGTGTAAATTTCCAGGCCGCGATGGGGATGCCAGGTGAAGCCATTGCGCGGGGCAATCTGCGTCATGTGTGCCGTTAACATCCCGCTTAACCGCTGCAAAGGGCTGTAGCCGCCAACAGCGAAGTGGGAAGTGAGCCAGTGTACGGGATGAACTACAGGGAATGTACTTGCCTGGTAGAAGTGCAAATCTTGGCTTGTGTCTAGCCCGTTAATGACGCTTTGAAAGTAAGGATCCATTGTCTGCCTCGATTAGATTTAGATACAAAAACCGTTAAGCAATGGCTTCCTCAAGCCCTTGCTTAAGCGGTGTAGTGGGTCGGCCAATGAGTTTGGATAGATCACCGGTGACCTCTGCCAGTGCCCCGTCGGCAATGTTGCTGTCGAGAGCGGCCACGAAACCGGCCGTTCCCTCGTTTAAGCCTGCACCCTTTAGAATGTCTACCAATGTTTCGGCATCAACAGCCTTGTAGACAACAGGCTTGCCAATCATTTCCCCGATTGTTTCGGCCAACTCATTATAGTTCCAGGCATAGTCACCGCCTAATTCGTAGACCTTGTCCTCGTGGCCTGTGCCTAAAAGTACCGCCACCGCTCCGGCGGCAAAATCGGCGCGTGTGGCGCTGGCGACACGGCCTGCACCAGCGGCGGCTACTACGGCACCAGTTTGCCGTGCCGTTTCCACCCTGTCCTTGTAATTTTCTGTGTACCAGTTGTTGCGGAGGATGGTGTAGGCCAGGCCAGACTGGGCGATGTTTTCTTCGGTGGCCTTGTGATCGGGGGCGAGGATGAGGTTGGTGGTGGCTGCACGGGGGGCACTGGTGTAAACGATGTGCTGTACGCCAGCTTCTTGGGCGGCATTGATCACATTTTGATGCTGCTCGATGCGCTGCCCAATCTCGCTGGAGGAGATAAGCAGGAGTTTGTCTACCCCAGTAAAGGCTGCTTTGAGGGCCTCTGGATTACCATAAGCGGCGACGCGTATTTCGGCACCGCGTTGGGCCAGGTGAACTGCCTTGGCCTCATCCCTGACAACAGCGATGATGTCGTGGGAGGTGTTTTGTTCTAAAAGCTCGTTTACAACGAGTTGCCCCAGTTGCCCGGTGGCTCCGGTTACAGCGATTTTCATAGTTTGTCCCTCATATTGGTGAATTGCATGATTGTGTTGTCTGAATGGTAGCGGGGATGGGTGGTGGGCGCAAAAGTGCTTATGGCGTGTTTATTAACTGATGGGTGCGGCGAGGAAACGGCCGTAAACCACAAACAGAGCCAGTACCAACAAAACGGTGTTAATGCCAATCATGGGCGTTTCACCGCGTCGTTGGTGCGTGACGGCCGCGCCCATCATGGTCAGGGCCAGACCAGCGGCAGCCAGGGGGGTCAAAATAGGCAGTACGCCTGTCACCGCAGGCAAAATCAGGCCAACTGCGCCTAATACCTCCAAAATGCCAATCAACCTTACCTGACTGGCACTGAAATCGTTCACCCAGGCCATGTTTTCGGCGAGCTTTTCTTGCGGCTGTGATGCTTTCATAAAGCCAGCCATTAAAAAGGCGACCGCTAACAATCCTTGTACAATCCATAGAGCGATGTTCATCTTTTTGTCTCCTTAAATCTCAGATGTTTTCAATCTGTTATGACTGCGGTGTCAGAGTGATAACTGGAATGGCGCGGGTGGTTTTTTGCTCATATTCGGCAAAGCCGGTGTATTGGGCAGCCATTTGGTTGTAGAGGCGGGTGCGTTCGGGTTCTGGGACAACGGCCGCTTTGGCAGTAAACTGTTCTGTACCTACTTCTACTTCCACTTCGGGATTGGCGACGAGGTTGTAATACCAGTCGGGATTGGTGGGAGCACCCCCTTTGGAGGCGATGATGACGTAACGGCCGTTGTCTTTGGTATAAGCGACGGGATTGATACGGGACTGACCGCTTTTGGCACCCATTGTGTGCAGCAGCAGCAGCGTGGTATTGGCAAATTGACCGCCAACCTTGCCCTCATTGGCCCTGAACTCCTCAATAATCTTTTTGTTCCAATCATTTACATTACTCATCTTCATTTCCTCTGTGTACAGGACGGGCTGGCAGCCAGCAAAAGGGCTGCCAGCCCTGAACTATTCTAGGCTGCCGCCGCCGCTTCGGGTTGAGGCTGTTTGACGAGTTCCAATTCGATGTTGATTTGGATTTTGTCGCCGACGAGAAAACCGCCAGTTTCCAGGGCCACGTTCCAGTTAAGGCCCCAATCTTTGCGGTTGATGGTGGTGGTGGCGGCAAAACCGGCGTTGGTGGTGCCCCACGGACTTTGTGCCTGACCCAGATATTCCACATCTAGGACGACTTCTTTGGTGACATCTTTGATGGTGAGGTTGCCATAGAGCTTGGCGTTGTCGGTGTCCGTGAGTTCGACGCGGGTGCTTTTGAAGGTGAGGGCGGGGTAAGTTTCGACACCGAAGAAGTCGCCGGAACGGAGGTGGCCGTCGCGTTGGTCTTCTTTGGTGTTGAGGCTGGCGGCATCTATGGTGATGTCGGCCGTTGTGTTGGCGGGGTTGGCTTCGTCGAAGTTGATGGTGCCGGTGAACTGCTCGAAACGGCCGTGTACCTTTGTGATCATCATGTGACGAGCGGTGAAGTTAATGCTGCTGTGTGCGGGATCAATTTGCCAAGACATCTGTTATAATACTCCTTTATGAGCCTCCCGGAGGTTGATAGATGCCTCCGGGAGGTTTTGTGATAATTAAGTGGACTGTAGTCCGTATTCGTGCTAGAATATAGCGGACTTGAGTCCACTTGTCAAGAAACCCAAAGAAAACTGTACTTTGGGTCAGGCTAGGTAAAAAAATGAGTGATACGATCTCTTTAGGCAGCATTGGTAATGAAAAACGAACAGAACGCCGTGATGCGGCGGAGAATCGGGCGTTGATATTGGAAACAGCCGAATCTCTCTTTAACCAACATGGTGTGACGAATGTGAATATGGCTGATATTGCCCAGGCGGCTGGGGTGGGCAAAGGGACGTTGTATCGCCGTTTTGCCAATAAGGCCGAACTTTGTCTGGCGTTGATGGATACGCAAATGCTTGACTTTCAGAATGCTATTTTGGGGCGGATGCGGCAAATGGCGGCAAATGGCGTTTCGGCAGTGGAGCAGTTGGATCAGTTTTTGGATGCGCTTGTTTATTTTACGGATACGCATTCGCCGCTGTTGTGTGAGGTGCAGCGGGAAGGGCTGTTGGGCGATTTTGCTGAGGAGCATCAGCGGCCCCATTTTTGGCAGCATATGACGGTGAGTGGGTTGTTGCAAACGGCCGTTACCAATGGCGAACTGCCCAGCACCCTCGACATCGCTTATACCTCCGATGCTTTGTTAGCCCCCTTACACGCTAATATCTTCCGCTTTCAGCGGCAGGGGCGTGGCTTTTCGTTAGAGCGAATTAGCGCGGGCCTACGTGCTTTGGTTCATGCGCTGCAACATTTAGAAGAAGAGGCGTAGGGGTGGGTTTAAGACCTGCTCCTAGCACATATAATCCCATATTTTAGGAGTAAAAAGTGGAATATCGTCAATTAGGGAATTCAGGTGTACGTGTATCGGTTATTGGTTTGGGTACGAACCAGTTTGGTGGCCCAGTGGATCAGGAAGGTGTGAATCGGGTGATTGCCGCGGCGATTGATTTGGGCATTAACTTTATTGATACGGCCGATGTGTATCAAAACGGCCGTTCCGAAGAAGCCCTGGGCAAGGCATTAAACGGCCGTTGGCGGGAAGTGGTGCTGGCTACCAAAGTCTTCAACTCGACGGGCAATGGCCCTAACGATTGGGGCACATCCCGTTATCACATGATCAATGGCCTTGAAGATAGCCTGCGCCGTTTGCAGACGGATCACATTGACCTGTACCAGATGCACCGTTGGGACGACACGACCCCGGCAGAGGAGATGATGCGGACGCTGGATGATTTTGTCGCCTCTGGCAAGGTGCGTTATATCGGCGCTTCTGCTTATGCTTCGTGGCAGTTGGCTAAGTGCAACTTGCTGGCCGAATTTCGCGGTTGGTCTTCGTTTGTGACGGTGCAGTCCCATTACCACATGCTGGAAAGAGATGTGGAAAATGAGGTGCTGCCGTATTGCGCGGCCCACAATGTTGGTTTCATCCCCTATTTTCCGCTGGCGGGTGGCTTTCTCACGGGCAAATACAAGCGCGGCGAAGGCGCACCAGCCGGTTCGCGGGGTGAACGCAGCCCTTACGTGCAAAAGTATATGACGGATGCCAACTATGACGTTGTGGAAACACTGTCGGCCTGGGCGCAAGAGCGGGGACATACGATGAATGAGCTGGCTCATGCCTGGCTGCTGGCGCAGCCGCAGGTTTGCTCGGTTATTTCGGGCCTGACGAAGCTGGAGCATTTGGAGGCAAATGCGAAGGCGGGCGAGTGGCTGTTGACAAAGGAGGAGGCGGCGGAGGTAACGGCCGTTCTCAACGGCGAATAAAACAAAAAGGGCGGTGCGCAACCGCCCTTTTTTGATCTAACAGTGGGGAGGGGAGGAACGGCCGTTCCCCAAAAGTCAAGCGTATGGGTAAATGTGGTTAAACGCCTGGTTTACGGCCGCTGCCAAATCGGTCGTTCACAGTAGTAATGACAAAATCAATGATGTACCAGGTGACGAGGAAAGCGAGACATTCCAGGGTGAAGCTGTGAAATTTGTAGAAGAGTTCAGCGATGACGAAAGAAATTAAGAAGGCGGGGAACTGCTCAAGCAGTAACTCGCGCAGCGGCAGGGAGCGAATGAGGGTATACATATCTTTTTCTCCTTGAGAATAGGGTGGGGAAACGGCCGTTCTGCTCCATAGCGATGGGATTATAAGCGGGAATGTTTGAATGGCAAAAGCAGCTACGAATGGGGGAACTCAATTAAATCAGGCACATCGCTGCTGGTGATGGCAGGGCGTAAACGGCCGTTTCCCGCTATACTCACCCCATGACCGAAACCGAATTTCTGCAACTTCTCCGCGATGGGGCCCACCTGACCGATATTGTTTTAGACAAAGCCAATCTCTCGGGCACAGAAGCCTACGATTTGGTGCTGAAAAATTGCACATTTACCGAGGTCAACTTGGCCCGTGCCGACTGGGAAGGATTACGCGCTGAGGATTGTACCTTTCATCGTTGTCAATTTGTGGGCATGGGGTTGGATACGGCCGTTTTCACCAACTGCACCTTTTTCGATGCGGATCAATCCCTCGGCTGCACCTTTCACCTGGCCCAACTGCGTCAGGCCACATTCACTAAATGCAATCTCGCCATGTGCAACTTCGAGCAAGCTCACCTCTTTCAAGCCACAATTAAAGAGTGTCACGCCCTGGGTACGGTGTTCTTCAAAGCCCAATTCAAGAATGCGGCCACCATTACCCACAACAACCTGCAATATGCCAATTTACGCAGCGTCAATCTCGCCAAATGCGACCTTTCGCATAACAATTTGATGTGGGCCAACTTAGACGAGGCCAACCTGGAAGAAGCCAATCTCATGGATTGCGACCTCAACGGCATCACCTACCGCTACACCAAATTCTTCGGTGCCGATTTGCGCGGTGCTGAACTCATTTCCCTCAATCTCCGCGAAGCCGACTTACGTGGAGCTAAAATCTTCGACTCCCAAATGCGCCAACTCATTGAAAACTGCGAAATCATCATCTTCCCCGACAATAGATAGAAGCTGACCACGCCAGATGATGACTTTCTGGAATCTGAACAGCGTGGGACTAACCTACTCTCCAATCTCTAATCTCGGTAGATCGAAAAATCTCGACGCAAAGGTGCAAAGAATTGAGAGAAAAAACCTGGAATCCTTTGCGTTTCTTTCATTCTTCGCGTTCTTTGCGTCAAGATTATCTGTTTTTTTAACATCTGAATCTCTAGC
The DNA here is from genome assembly GCA_020634415.1 of Ardenticatenaceae bacterium. Next base: position 16,562 of record JACKBT010000040.1, on the reverse strand, counting down.
AGGCTGTCGGAAAAGTGGTTGTAGCCGCGGTATCCTTACCGCGTTCCCAGAGGCGCGAAAGGGATTTCGCGGCTACAAGTTGGGGTTCTCCGACAAACTGCTAGTCCCTAACTTTGTGTGCTTACATTTATTTTGGCCCTAAAAGGGGAAAGCGGGTCAGAACTTGCGCTCTGACCCGCTTTTGAAAGGGGGATTAGGGAGGGGTTTGGGAAGGGTGTCTGTCGTGAAGAAGTATAGCACGCATGTTCTAAATAACAAGGCGTTCAGCTTAAAATTTAGAACATACGTGCATATTTTAAGCTGCCAAACATTACCAGAGAGACAGCCTGCATCGGGAGGGATAGTAATCCAATGGGGATCATTAGGCGGACTGTCACATTTAGGACTTACGCAGTTGCTCTGGCCGGTGTCACACCGGGCCAGACGGGTGGCTCGGCCAGGAGGCCGGCCACAGCACTTCGAGTGCGTAACTCCTAATATTTTCAGGATACCTCTTGTTCAGCGGGGATCAACCGGCGCTGACTGCGCCGACTGGCGATGGCCCAAATGAGGGTGGGGAGGAGGCTGCTAAAGGCTAAAATGAAGCTGATTTGGCGCGGGGTAAGGCTGGCCTGATCGAGGGCCAGCCCGGTGAGCCAGACGGAGCCAGCCATGGCCAGAGTAAAAAGGCCAAAGTCGAGGGCGAAGACACGCCCTAAAAACTTATCAGGTACTTTGATTTGTAGTAAAACGCTGCTGTAAGTCCAGTTGAGCGAGCCGCCCATGAAACGGATCATGAGACCCAGCATGGCTACTGGTAAGCTGGGCGACCAGCCTAGTGTGGCCCAACCAAAAAAGAGGGCCATAAAGCCTACACCAATGGCCTGCTGCAACGCCCTGACGCTGCCATCGGTGAGGTAGTTGCCGAGGAGGGGGCCGAGGATGGAGCCAACGCCAGCGGCGGTGAAGAGCAAGCCTAAGGCCCCTGCGCCTTCTTGTCCCACACCAGGAAAGATGCGTTCGGCGAAGATGGCGATCATGATGTCGGCGCTGCCGATTTGGCCCATTGCTTTGACGAGGGCGTAGAGGCCGACGTCGTGGTGTTGGCGCACGTAGCGCAGGCCATCTATGAAGTCGCGCCAGCCGTTGCTGTTTTCGTCTGGGGCGGCGGGCAGGGCAACGGCCGTTATCCGCCACAACAGTATCGCCGAGAGAAAGAAGGTGATCGAGTCAATGACTAAAGCGGTGGTGGCGCCAAACAAAGCGGCCGTAAAGCCGCCAATTGCCGCACCAAAGGCCAACATAGCCGACCAGGTGGCACTGGAAAGCGTGTTGGCCACCAGCAGTTCCTCGCCGCCCTGCACCAGCGTGGGCAAAATGGCCGCCCGCGCTGGCTCAAAAAAGGCCGACACCACAAACTGAGCAATCGTCAGCACATAAATCAGCCAGACTCGCTCCGGCCGATCTACGAACAGAAAGCCCAAGACGATAACGGCCCGCAGCAAATCGGTGGCAATGAGGATCGTTTTGCGGTTAAAGCGGTCGGCCAGCACGCCAGCGAATGGCCCCATGAGGAAGGGGGGCAGGGCGCGGGCCAGAAAGAGCGCACCGACGGCCAAACCGGTATCGGTGTAGCGATTGACGATGATGACGGAGGCGATGGTGTTGAACCAATCGCCCATCATGCTGATGAGTGAGGCCAGCCACAGCAGGCGGAATTGGGGGCGTTGACGTAGAAGTAGGAAATAGCTGTTGTTCATGGGGGTAATTGTCCACGAATATGCCGATTTGGGAAGCTGAAATGGGTCAGGGAGGTTGCCCGCCAAAGGTACAGGTGGATGGGGTGATGGGAGGTATGGTCGTGGTCTGTTGTGGTAGAATGGGGCGCGATAGACCAATCATTGGGAGAAAAACTATGTCTAACCTTACAGATTTACCAGCCTGGCAGGCTCTGGTTGAGCACCAAAAGGAGATGGCGGCGGCGCAGGTGCATATGCGGCAGTTGTTTGCGGCGGATGCGGAGCGTTTTGCGCGGTTTTCGCTGCAATTTGAGGATATTTTGTTTGATTATTCTAAGAATCGGATAACGGCCGTTACCCTCACCCACCTCCTCGATTTAGCCAAACAAGCTGGCTTGAAACAGATGATTGAAGCCATGTTTACTGGTGAGAAAATCAACGTTACAGAAGATCGGGCGGTGCTGCATATTGCCCTGCGTAACCGCAGCAATCGGCCGATTTTGGTAGACGGCACAGACGTGATGCCTGAGGTGAACGCGGTGTTGGACAAGATGCGAGCGTTTAGCGAAGCTGTGCGTTCAGGGCAGTGGCGGGGGTATACGGGCGAGATGATTACCGATGTGGTCAACATTGGCATTGGCGGTTCGGATTTGGGGCCAAAAATGGTGACGGCCGCGCTGCAACCTTATGCCCATCCTCGCTTGCGCAGCCATTTTGTCTCTAATGTGGATGGCACGGACATGGCCGAGACGCTCAAGAAGTGTAATCCGGCTACGACGCTGTTCCTGGTGGCCTCGAAGACGTTTACGACGCAGGAGACGATGACCAATGCCCATACAGCGCGGGCCTGGTTGGTGGCGGCGGGTGGGGAAACGGCCGTTGCCCAGCATTTCGTCGCCCTTTCCACCAACAGCGAAGGTGTGGCTAAATTCGGCATAGACACGGCCAATATGTTCGAGTTTTGGGATTGGGTAGGCGGCCGTTATTCACTCTGGTCAGCCATTGGCCTGTCCATTGCCCTGGCCATTGGCATGGACAACTTTGAGGCTCTGCTGACGGGCGCACACAAAGTTGATGAGCATTTTCGCAGCACGCCCTTTGCCCAAAATATCCCCGTCATCATGGGCTTATTGGGTATCTGGTACAACAACTTTTGGGAGGCGCAAAGCCTTGCCATTTTGCCCTACGATCAATATTTGGAGCATTTCGCCTCCTATTTCCAACAAGGCGATATGGAAAGCAACGGCAAGCGGGTGACGCGCACGGGTGAGGTTGTAGATGTGGAAACTGGGCCAATTATTTGGGGACAGCCCGGCACCAACGGCCAACATGCCTTCTATCAACTCATCCATCAAGGCACAAAGCTCATCCCCTGCGATTTTCTGGCTCCGGCGCAAAGCCAAAACCCCATCGGCCAGCATCACCCCATTCTCCTCTCTAACTACTTTGCCCAAACGGAGGCGTTGATGAAGGGAAAAACGGCCGATGAAGCCCGCGCCGAATTGGTTAAACAGGGCTACGAGGGTGAACAGTTAGAGTTGTTGGTGGCGGCTAAAGTGTTTGTAGGCAACAAGCCGACTAACTCTTTCCTCTTCCAGAAGCTGACGCCAGAGACGCTGGGGAAGTTGATTGCCCTGTATGAACACAAGATTTTTACACAAGGCGTTATCTGGCAGATTAACTCATTTGATCAGATGGGGGTGGAGTTGGGTAAGCAGTTGGCTAAGAATATCTTGCCCGAATTGCAAGATGATGAGCCTGTAACCAGCCATGACAGTTCGACGAATGGGTTGATTAATGCGTATAAGCGGATGAGATAAAGAATTGTCAATTGTTAACTGCCAATTGGTTGCAGTTCAAGAAATAAATCAGGGAAGCGGTGTGGGACGGTTTGGTAAATCGTCCGAGCGATTTGCAAAATCGCTCTACATTTATTATTACCGTTCCATTAGTTAAAGACCAAGCAATGGGCAATTATTGGTCTGTTTCGGGGGTGGGGGATGGGGTGGGCGTTATGGTGGGGGTGGCGGTGGGGATGGTGCCGAGCCAGGTGAAGGTGGCGGGCTGGCTGAAACGGCCGCCATAGGTGTAAATTGGCTGTCCATCGGCCCGTTCGCCTGTGACCTGCACGATGCTGATGCGCCACTGGAAGGTGTGGGTTTCGGGTACAGCGGGCCGCCAACTGCTGGGCAGATGGTAGGCGTTGTCGCGGGTGAAGCCGCGATGGGGGGGGACATCTAGCACGCTGAGGTCATCTACTTCGATCATGTACTGTTCGTCGGGCTGCAGGTCTTTAACGGCCGTCCACTGCAACAACACCGTCCCCTCGGCATCCGCAATCATCGTGCCGTCAATGGGGTAAAGAAGCTGCGGGCCAGCGGGGAACTGCGTCGGCGCAGGTGTGGGCGATGGCCCTGGTGTGGGGGGGAGTTCTACACCCACTTTGATTTCGGGGATGCAGACGGTTTGCCCTGGCTGCACAATCACATCAGTGGTAAGGCGATTCACGCGTAGTAGTAAATCTAGATTGAGGCCATATTGATTGGCGATGCTGGCCATAGATTCGCCCGTCTGGATTTGGTGGCGTGGGCAGCCTTCGGGATCGGCGATGACGGTTTCGCCGTTGATATCTACGGCGATGGGTTCCAGCGGCGGGGTGGGTGTGGGCCAGGGGATGACGAGGGATTGCCCTGCCTGTACGGGCGTGTCCACATTAAAGCCGTTGGCGGAGGCGATGCTGTCGGGTGAGACGTTGTAGATGAGGGAGAGGCCGATGAGCGTTTGGCCGCTGATGAGGATGTGCAGCCGTTCGGGGGCGGGGGTTTCGGTGGGGGCGGGTGTGGGGGTGAGGGTGGGGGTGGCGGTTGCCAGGGGCGTTTCGGTGGGGGTGGGGGTGATGGTGGGGGTGGTGGTGGCGGTGGGAGGGATGGGTGTGGGTGTGGGCAGGAAGGTGAAGGCGCTGACGGGGGCTTGGTAGCGCAAAATGAGGCTGCCCAGGATGAGGATGAAGATGGCGAAGACGGCCGTTAACATGAACACTGATCTCGACTGCCGTTCGCGCATGACGGAGATGAATTCGGTGGGGGGAACGGCCGTTGTTGGTTCTGGAGTGGGTTCTGGTTCGGCGGGGGGGGCAACCGGTGCGGTGGGAGGGATGGGTGGTGGTTCGGTGGGGGGTGGGGAGACGGCCGTTTCCGCCACTGGCTGGGTGGGGGGAAGGGGCGGCAGTTGACCGCCACACATCAAACATTGTGTTGCGTCAGCTTCAACCACACTATCACAGTGGGGACAACGGTAGATTGGCTCCGGTGTTTCGTCTAATTGATCCATCATCAAAGCGGGGCATTATACCAGAGATGGCTAAGGCCACCACATCGCTTCATGTGACATTCATCGCCAGCAAAACGGCTAATCTTCACTGGATTAGCCAGGATGAAATTCACGATAATGAAAGCAGAACGGTGATAATCAATTAACGAGTGGATGATGGCCTGATGACAATCACCCATTTCGACGGAGGAATGACGATGTTTAAGCATATTTTGGTACCGTTAGATGGTTCTTATCTGGCAGAAGCAGCTATTCCGGCTGCGCTGGAATTGGCATCTCGGTTTGACAGCAAAGTCAGTTTGCTGCGGGTGACACGCACGCCTTATGTGGCTTCGGGTTTGGATGGCTCGGCTTATGCGGAATTGATTGTGACCTTGCGCCAGCAAGAGTATGATGAGGCCGATGAATATCTAAAGATGATGCAACGGAATTTGCGGCAGCAGAATTACATGGTGGAAACGTATGTGCGCGAAGGTGAGCCGGTAGCTGAACTTATCCTGGATGTGGCCCAGGAGGGGGGTGTGGATACCATCGTCATGAGTACGCATGGGCGTGGTGGGGTGAGTCGTTGGGTGTTTGGCAGTGTGGCCGATAGGGTGCTGCGTCATGCGGATATTCCGGTTGTGTTGATCCGGGCGAAAGAGGATGTGATGAACTGGACGCAGCCAGAGGTGGCAGAAGCCGCACAGCATTGAAAATAACGGCCGTTCCCCCTGTAAGTTGAAGCGTCTGGCAGGCATCCAGACGCTTTTTTTATTTCAGTTTTCCAGTATAATCCGCGGCTAATCCGTGTCCTCAAAACCATCATTCAGCATTTGCCGTGGTGAAACTCTGTTCTTGAGCCGCCCATAGCAGATGAAAGGAGAAAGCAGTGAGCGATTTCAAATTTGAAGTTTGGCCAACCGAATTTCGTCAGATTAACCAATATTTTGCGGCCAATCCACAAAATTATCAGCAGTTTGGCCTGCCTGGGCATGAAGGCATTGATATTCGTGCGCCAACAGGCAGCAAGATTTTTGCGGTGGCTCCAGGGCGGGTGACAAAGGTACGGACAAATCCACAAGGGCATAACTATGGCATTCATGTAGAAGTTACGCATGAGGGGGGGTATAAGACGATTTACGCTCATTTTCAGGAGGCTAAAGTGAGTGTGGGGCAGATGGTGCAGGCGGGGACGGTATTGGGGTTGGCGGATAATACGGGGAACAGTTTTGGCTCACATTTGCATCTGACGCTGAAGAAGGAGGGGGCACAGTATGAAAATTGGCCGTATAACATTCTTGATCCTACACCTTATTTGCTGCCTTTGTTGGGTTGGCAGGAACCGGCAGGCCCATTTACGGAAGGGTGGGCTTTTACGGCGGGCATGATTGTGTCGGGGAATCTGGCGCAGGTGGGCAGTGGTGGCATTAATTTGCGCCGTACTCCGCGCACGAATGGGCAGCTTATTACGCTGGTGCCGGAGGGGACGATTGTGATTGTGACGGGTGGTCAACAGGGGGAGTATACGCCGGTGAAAGTGCCGAATGCCTCTATCGGTATGAGTGTGCCTACGCCGCCGCCGACTTCGCCGCCGCCAGCCACGACGCAGGGTACGGTGGATGGTTGGGCGTTTAGCGCGTATTTGACGCGCTCTGGTAATTTGGGCACGGTGGGGCAGTATGGCATTAATTTGCGGGCGCAGCCAAACCGGAATGGGGCTAATATTGGTCTGGTGCGTGGTGGGGAGACGGTTTCTATTTTGGGGAATGCTCAAGGTGAGTATCACCCGGTTCGGGTGCGTTTGGAGGATTTTCAGGGGCCTGTGAATACGGCCGTTGCGCCTACTTTGGGCACGACGGCACCATCCCAACCAGCACCACCCCAACTGCCAGAAGAACAGCCGGTGCATGATACAACGCCGGGATGGGCGTTTACGACGCAAATTTCTGTTTCGGGCAATACAGCTTTGGCAGGGCAATATGGCATCAATCTGCGTGCTCAACCCCGTCGTGATGGCGAGAACATTGGCTTTGTGCCGGCGAATATTCGCATGATTGTGACGGGGCCAGCCCAGGGTGAATATACACCTGTGCGGGTGAGTGATGATGATTTGCTAAGGCCCTTTAATGCGTCTGTCTCTCGTACTTCAGCCACAGAATCTGTGGCGGCTAACGCGGTGAATGTGCAGTTGAATCCCGATCCCATTCGCCTGGGAGTGGCTCGGATTGGCCTGCACGCTTCGGCTGATCCTGATATTTCGGACGCGGAACATGCGGAGTTTGCGGCGATGCGGCCGACGATTATTAAGGTGCTGTCGTTTCATCCGGCGGATGATATTGGCCGTTTGGCTAAAGCACACCCGAATGCTAGCTGGGTGGTGCGGACGTTTTTGGATTTTGGCGGGCGTAACATTCGGCCAGATCAGTTTGTGAATGATACGCTGAGTGATACGAAGCGGGCATTGAACCAGCTTCAGGGCAAGGATGTGGTGATTGAACTGCATAATGAGCCAAATTTGGTGCCGGAGGGGATGGGGAGTAGTTGGAAAAACGGCCGTGAGTTCCGTGATTGGTGGCTGGAGCTGTTGGGCAAATATCGGCAGGCTTTGCCAGGGCATCGGTTTATCTATCCGGGTCTATCGCCGGGGCATTCGGTGGGTGGGCTGAAGCAAGATCATGTGGAGTTTATTGAGGCCAGCCGGGATTGTGTGCATCAGGCGGATGGTTTGGGGGTGCATATTTACTGGTCGAATGTTTATCCGATGGCGACGGCGTTGGGTGTGTTGGATGATTATGTCTCACGCTTTCGCGGTGTGCCGATTTGGGTGACGGAGGCGAGTAATAATAAGGGTGGTAATCCGCGTGATAAGGGGCGTGAGTATATTAAATTCTGGCATGAATTGCAGCAACGGCCGACTGTGCAGGGGGTCACTTACTTTGTGGCTTCGGCCAGTAATCCCCAGTTTGGTGAGGAGGTGTGGGTGGGGCGTGGTATTGGGTCAGTTGTGGGTGGGCGCTAAACGATTGGGGCTGCGGCGATTTTGATTTTGTCACAGTTTGTGGCTTGAACTTAAGCAAAACGTAAGACGCGAGAAGTTTGTGTCTTACGTTTTCTTTTTTTCTATACAATTTTGTGGAATTTATATAGGTGGAGTGGTTTATGAATTGGCGTAAATGGTTGTTCGTTTTGTTGTTTTTGGGTTTGGTGGCTTGTGAATCGCCGGATGATGATTTAGGGGTGGGGGTAACGGCCGTTCCGTCTACCCCCACGTCTCTGCCGCCTACACCTATTCCCGCTACCGCCGTGCCTTCGCCGACGGCCGTTGCTGAACTGCCGCCCCCCACCGAGGTTCCCCTCGAAATGACGGCTACGCCGTTTGTGTGGCGGCCACCAGCGGGGGCTAAAGCCAGTTTTAGTCGAGAGGGGGTGACGGCATTGGAGCGGCAAACGGCCGTTGACCTTGACCAGAATTTGGCAGCGGCGCGTGATGATGTGGCTCTGGCCATGGCTTACAAAGGGCTGGCGGCTGTGCCTGAAACGGCCGTCCCGCTGGTGACAGAACCGCTGACAGTTGGCCTGCGGCAGCATATCAACATCTTCAACACCGATTCTAATGTGGTGAACACGGTGGTAATGGAACTGTTGGCGGTGAGTGAACATGCTTATTTTTGGTTTGATGCTTCGCCGGGTTATGAGTGGCCGAGTGAGGAGCTTTTGGCGACAACGGCCGTTACCTTCGACACCATCTACGAACAAGACCGGCTTCACTTTGGCTCCGAAAGCAGCCCTGGTATAGATGGCGACCCACGCATCCACATCATGAATGCCTCCCCGGTAACGGTTTGCGAGACGAGTGTGAGTAATCCCTCATGTGGTTTGGGTGGTTATTATGCCTCCAGCAACACGCTGCCCGTGAGTGTGGACGAGTATTCCAACGAACGAGAAATGTTTGTGATGAATGGCAGCCTGTTTGGCAGCACGCGCTACCTGGATATTTTGGCACACGAGTTCCGCCACATGATTGAAGATAATTACGACAACAATGATTGGGATTGGGAAGTAGAAGGCTCGGCGATGCTGGCTGAGGATTTGTTGGGCTTCCCCGAAGATGCCAGGGGGCGGGGTAATCAATTTTTGGCTAACCCCGATCAGCAGTTGAACCGGTGGACGGACGGCAATACGACACCTTATTATGGACAGGGCTATTTGTTGAATCGTTATCTTTACACGCAGTTGGGGCCTGAACTGTATTTGGATTTTGCCACGCACCCTGAACCAGGTTTTATGGCGTTGGATGCGATTGCGGCGGAGAACGGCCGTTCCTTCACTGGTCACTCCCTCTGGCTGGATTGGCTGGGTGCTTTAGCCATTCACAATGAACCGGATGCGCCCGCTCAATATGAGTTGGGGGCAGATGTGAATACAGTGACGATGCAGACGCTGAATCCAGGGTCATCTGTGTTGGAAGCGACAGTGGAGCAGTATGCGGCTGATTATTATCAACTGGCGGGGGCGGATGAGGTGGCAATCACGTTCGCGGGCAGCAATCACGTTCAGCTTGTGAAAACGCTGCCTGTATCGGGCGAGCGTATGTGGTTGGCGAATCGGGCGAATTATAGTCAGGCATCTTTAACACGGCCGTTTGATCTCACCAATGTCCCCACCGCTACACTCAATTACGCTGTCTACCACGAGATCGAAGCTGGTTACGACTTTGCCTACGTCAGCATCTCTACCGATGGCGGGCAGACCTGGCAGGGGCTGGTGACAACGGCCATGCAAGGCGCGTCGCCTAATGACGACCCCTCTGATAGTGCTTTTACGGAGAGATTTTATTCGGGAAACAGCGATGGTTGGTTGAAGGAAACGGCCGATCTCACCCCCTATGTCGGTCAAGTCATCCAGATACGCTTTGAGTACATCACCGACCCTATTTTGACTTTTGGCGGTCTGGCTCTGGATAACCTCAGCATCCCTGAAATTGGCTTCTATGACGATGTGGAAACAGAACAAGATTGGGCAGCAGTGGGTTTTGTGCGGGCTGCCGGTTATGTGCCGCAGCAGTGGCATCTGCAATTGGTTACATTTGCCAACGGCCGTCCTGAAGTGCAACTGCTAACGCTCGATGAAAACAACGAACTATCACTGCCTCTTTCCTTAACCAGCGCCGATGGCCGACGGCCGATCTTGATTGTTGCCGCTTCGGCCCCCATGACATTGGAGCCAGCCTATTACCAATTGACTGTTACCGCCAAACCCTAAAAGTTCGCCCCTCATACCTTCATTGTTCAGCAGGAGACTCGAGACTGGAGACTAGGGAGATCCGTCTCCAGTCTCCAAATCCACGCAGTTAAAAACGAACGCTCACCAAGAGCAAAAAAGAGATAGCAGACGAAGTCTGCTATCTCTTTTTCTAGGAGATGAAAACGTGTTCTTCCTACCAGGAAGGAACAAGATTTTGTTGTAGATTGGCCCGCAAACTATGGAGGGTCGCTTCAAACTTTGGGGGCGGCAGCAGCTCCGTCGTATCGGGCGGCGGCGGTGGTGGTGATGATACAACCTTCACCATCTCCAACTTCAACAGATTGTGCACGATCCGCCGCGCCCGATAATTATCGAGGTTGAGGATTTGGGCAATTTGTTGGGCAGAGCGGCGAGGATGACAGTTGGAAGCGAACTGCCATTCCAGCTTGGTTAGCAGCATACGGCCGGCTGCGGGTGTCAGTTGGTTGGTGGGTTGCAAACAGATTTCCAGGGTAGGTACGGCCAATTGCACAAACCCCCATTGCTGTTTGAGATGGTCGCCTTCATCAATAACTTCGCGTAAGTCAACGGCCGTTACCGGCACACTCAGCGAAGGCAAAAGCCCATCCTCAAAGACAAACTCCCCATCGGCATGTAACACTGTGGCGTAAACCGTCTCCAACACCTGGCGGTAATACGCTTGCGCCAACTCCGCTTTGGTAATGTACGCCTCTTCTAACAGCCACACACTCAACCAGGCGGCTTCCACATCGGCGGCCTCTTGCCGAATGCGGCCGATTTGGGCCGCATTCAACTTGCCCGATTCCAATAATACATCCAACAAATCCCGATCATTGGCATCGGTTTGCGCGTATATAAGCTGCCCTTCACTAAAAAATAAGATGACAGGATAGGTTCCTGAAAAAGTTAACTTGCCTGTGCGTAATGCTAATCGAATGAGATTAAGAATTTGGATAGCTGAGAAATCTTTTGTATGACCAATGAATGCCATATGGTTATCTCCGTTGCGGCAATCCCCTTGATTGCTTAAAGATGATGATACCCAAAAACCCTTACAAACCCTATTACTTTGAGCCAAAATGAGCCGTCACTCACCCCACTATGGTTGCAGATCACAGACCCGAAGGGTTTTTCTGGACATAGCAATTTCTCGCCAGTCAAGCCCTTCGGGTCTTAATAGATACCCTGTATTAAAAGAATCGTTGGATTCCCCTGCTCATGGTTGTCTGGGGTCTAGTGGGCCATTTAGCAGATCATCTACCTGTTGTGCGACATCATCCGCCTGGGCGTTGGGAAAGCTGCTAAACTGTTCCAACAACTGTGCGCGGACAGCTTCCAAATCCCCGCCGTTTTCGCTGATGATGTCGGCCAGAGTGCGGCCATCGGCCGTTTGCGCCTGAATCTCCTCTACAGACAAACCCGTTGCCTGGCTCACCACATCCAAAAATGGCCCGCCCCCACCCCGACCGCCCAGTTGGGCGGGGTCTACTTCGGCACCCGTTTTCACTTGCAGCATGGCGATCAAGGGTGTGATCAGGAATTGGCTGGTGGCATCACCACCGCCAAAGCGTTCGGCAATGCGCGTGGCGCGGTCATCTTCACTCAATTCGCCAGCTCCCCCAAAACCGCCATCAGGTTGCCCACCGAGGCCGCCACCGGGGCCTCCGCCGGGTGGACCACCAAAACCACCGAAGCCGCCTTGCGGCTCGCCATCGGCACTATCGCCACCACCTGGCCCCAAACGCAGCCCTTGCTCCTGGATGATGGTTTGTACATCATCGGCCGTTAGCTGCATGGTGGTAATGGCGGTAATCTGTGCCTCAGTCATGGTGTCTTGAATCTGGTTGAGAACGGCCGTTATCTCTGCCTCCGCCGTTGTATCACTCTGCCCCAAACTCTGCACCGCCTGCCACAAAGGCAGCAGTTCCGCCGCTTCCGCCTCATCCACCGCCTGCTCCGTCCCTTCCAGGTTCAACGTCCCCAAAATCAGTTGGGACTGCACCGGCAGGGCATCAGTGTAATCAGTGTTCAGGCGGTTGGCAACGGCCGTTGCCACCACCGCCGCCCCCTCACCGCCGCCACTACTACACGCCACCAACACCAATCCCAAAATCAGTAAAAAACCAAATCGCTTCATCATCAAACAATCTCCAATTACTCAATTACCCAATTACCCAATCACTCATGCCGCAGCGCCTCAATCGGGTCTAACTGCGCCGCCTTATTTGCCGGAAAAAAGCCAAAGAAAATGCCAACGGCCGTTGCCGCCCCAAACGCCAGACCAATCGAACTAGGCACAATCACCGTCCGCATATCCCCCGTCGCCCCAAACAGATAGGCCCCGCCCACACCAGTCACAATGCCAATCAAACCACCCACCAGACTCAGCATCAGCGCCTCCGTCAAAAATTGCAGGCGAATATCATTCGGCGTAGCCCCCACCGACTGGCGAATGCCAATCTCGCGGGTGCGCTCCGTCACACTCACCAGCATAATGTTCATAATGCCAATGCCGCCCACCAGCAGCGACACCCCTGCCACCCAGGCCAGCAAATTACGAAACGCCTCCGTCGCCGCCCCCTGCGTCTCGATGATGTCATCCTGCGTCTGAATGGTGAATGGCAGCTCCTCCACCGTTACGCCCTTACTTGTCGCCAGCTTCAACTCAATCTGCAAAATCACATCATTCATAGTGGCCTCCTCCGCAATTTGCGCGTAAATCACCCGCACATTGTTGCCCACAAAACGGGCAAACTGCGAAGGCACAAACTTGTCAAAAACCACCGTAATGGGCGTGTACAGTTGGGCATCAAAATCAGTACTGCCCACAATGCCCTTCTCCGCCGCCACGCCAATAATGGTCAGCTTGGTCGTGCCAGCGGTGATGGCTTGCCCAATGGGATCCGTATCGCCAAACAGGTCTTGCGCCAGACTGGCCCCCAGCACGGCCACTTTTGATTTGCGTTCTACTTCTTGGGCGTTAAAGAAACGGCCGTCAGCCATCTGCACATCCCGCACCGAAGGAAAATCTGGCGTGGTGCCGATGATAGAAATATCCGTCAACGTGGCGTTGTTGGCCCGCACTGCTTGCGTGGCCGGCATTTCAACGACTGTGCCCAGAACCCCGTTGACACTCTCCACAACGGCCGTATCATCATACACCAACTGCGGCGTGTTACTGTTACCGCCACCCGGCCCGCCGCGCCCAAAACCACCCTGAATAAAAACCAGATTCGCGCCCAAACTGTTAATCTGATCCGCAATCGTGGCCTCCGTACCAGCACTAATGGCAATCATAATAATCACCGCCGCCACACCAATAATCACACCCAACATCGTCAGCAGCGAGCGCACCTTATTGCGCACCACCCCTTCCCAGGCAATCCGCATAATCTCAATAGGGCTAATAATGCCCAGTGGCTGATCGGCCGTTGATTGCTCTTTTTGTGGCAAAGAAATTGCCTCTTTTTTTGTTACTGTAGCCATAGATCATTCTAATTACACAATTGGTCTTTAAATAATTGATCGGGTAACAAAGTAGAGCGATTTTGCAAATCGCTCGGACGATGTAACCGTTCACCCTCCCGGAGGTTTTTCCTCGAGAGAGCCTTCGTAAAAGAAGCCTCCGGGAGGATTTTTCGCTCGAGGAACTGAACGATTACCGGACGATTTACAAAATCGTCCTACTCGTTACCGGAATTATTTTTTAATCTGCAATTACGTAATTTGCACCTTCCCATCCACCAGCGTAATCGTCCGCTGCGTCTGCTCCGCAATATACTGCTCATGCGTCACCATCACAATCGTCCGCCCACGCCCATGCAGCTCATGCAGCAGCCCCATAATCTCATCCCCCGTTTTGGTATCCAGATTACCCGTTGGCTCATCGGCCATAATCAGCACCGGATCGTTGACCAACGCCCGCGCGATTGCCACCCGCTGCCGCTGCCCGCCGGACATCTCCATCGGTTCATGCTGCGCCCGATCCGCCAGCCCCACGGCGGCCAGAGCCGCCATCGCTTTCTCTTCGCGCTCGGCGGTGCTGATGTGATTCGGCCGTTGATAAACCAGCGGCAGCATCACATTGCGCAAGGCCGAAGTCCGTGCCAGCAAATTAAAAGATTGAAAGATAAAGCCAATCTGCCGATTGCGAATAGCGGCCAACTGGATTTTGTCCAACTGGCTCACATCCTCACCATCGAGAAAGTAATGCCCCGCAGACGGCCGATCCAAACAGCCCAAAATATTCATCAACGTACTCTTACCCGACCCCGACGGCCCCATCACCGCCACAAACTCCCCCGCCTTTATCTCTATATCCACCCCCGCCAGAGCCGCCACCTGTATCTCACCCATGCCATACAACTTGCGCAGGTTCTGGGTTTGTATGATTGGTTTTGTTGTCATGTTCCACCTTTGGGAGAGTGGAGATTGGAGACTAGAGACTAAACCAGTCTCCAGTCTCTAATCTCTAATCTCTAATTCCCCGTCTCCAAAATCCCTGTCGTCACCACATCCCCCTGGTTCACCCCAGAGATGATTTCCGCATAGGTAAAGTCCATCAGGCCAACCTCGACGAAGGTTAATTTCGGTTCGCCATCACCCATGACAAAAACAGCAAAATTTTCAGGCGAAATCTCGCGCAGAGCCTCGACAGGCACGAGCAGGGCGTTGCTGGTGCGGCCACCAATCACCTCCACAGTGGCGTTCATGCCTACTGGCAATGTTTGCGGCTTGCTAAAATCATCAAGCTGAACGAGGGCGCGAACGGCCGTTACCCCATTCTGCACCGTCAACTGCGGATCAACCTGCACTACCTGTCCCACAAACGTATCATCCGGCAGCGCATCAAAAATCACATCCACCGCAAACCCCACCGCCACCATCGCCATATCCGTCTCATCCAGATACACCTCCAGCAGCGGCTGGGCCAAATCGGCCAGCGTAATAAACGTGGCCGTGCCCACATTCTCACCCACCGAAGCCTCAATCGCCAACACCGTGCCGCTCACCGGCGCACTTAGTTCCGTTGCCGCCAACGCCTCTTCGGCTGCCGCCAGATTCAACTGCGCCTGCGTCAAACTTAGCTCCGCCTGCGTCTGGTCTTGGGCCGATTCCAGGTTCAATTCAGCCTGCCGCAACGCCAGTTCTGCCTGCTGCACCTGAATTTGGGCAGCGGTGATTTCCTCGTCGGTGGGGCCAGTTTGGGCTGTTTCCAGAGCAATTTGGGCATTGAGAACGGCCGTTTCCGCACTCAACCCATTGCTATTACTCAAACTCCCCGCCGACACCGCATAATTCGCCTGCGCCACCTGCAAACTCTCCTGCGCCCGCAGCAAACTATCGGCCGTCCGCTCCCGTTCCGACTCCAACTGATCCACCCGACGCGGGTCCCCCAACTCCCAATCCCGGCCAGGGTCCCAGGCCGTGTCATACGCCTCCTGCGCCTCCGCCAAAGCCCGCTCCGCCTGATCCACACTCACCCGCGCCGAGGTCAAACTGCTGCCCGCCACCGCATCCCGGTTCTGTGCCTCTTGCAAATTAGCCGCCGCCGCCGCCAGATTGGCCTGCGCCACAGCAATCGTCTCTTCATCCGCCTGCCAGGTCAGCAGATCGTCCAGAGCTGATTGCGCCGAAGTCAGATTAATTTGGGCTTGCTCCACATTGATTTGGGCCAGAGCGATGCTGCGCTCCACACTCTCGCCCGTCACCTGAACGGCCGCTTGCTCCACTTGCAGCTCTGCCTGCTCTACGGCTTGTTGGGCATTCGTACTGTCCAACCGTGCCAACACATCCCCTGCCGCCACCTCATCCCCCACCGCCACCAACAATGCCTGCAGCACACCCCCACTCTGAAAACCAATCGCCACATCAGCGGCGGGAATAATGGTGCCAGCGCCACTGGCCGAGACAACAATTTCGCCGCGCCGTACCGTTGCCGTCTGTACGGCCGGTTCCTCAGTGGCCTGTGCCGTTTGCTGCTGCGCGTTCACGTAAAACACACCAGCCGCCGCCACCCCCACTACCAGAAGCAGCACCAGCCAAAACGATTTTTTGCGTAACATATCTACCTCTTCACCGAATTGATGAGAGGAGTATAAAAATTTGATTTGAAGAAGGTGTTTGGGAGTTATGTGGAAATTATGAAGAAAAAAGGGGACTCTCGGATTTCGCGGGGATTGCTGTAAAACAAAATGGTTCTTTGGGATCTCATGGGGTTGACAGCACATATGGGTGAAGTTAAGCAATGAAACGCTTATACCCGCA
>JACKBT010000004.1 GCA_020634415.1 Ardenticatenaceae bacterium | reverse complement strand
GGGCTTCGTAATCGGCGGGGCTGTCGGGCGGGACGAGGGCGGCGACATCGGCAAGGTGTACCCACAGACGGCCGTTTTCCCAACTGAGCGCGTCGTCAGGGTCCTGGCTGCCTTCATCGTCAATGGCAAAAGCGGGCAGATGGGTTAAATCGCGGCGCGGCTCGTCGGGCAACGGCGGCAGTGGGGCGATGGGGGCGGCGGTGGGCAGGTTGGCGCGGTGGGGATAGGGATTGATGTGATTGTCCCAATAACCGACTTTTAAGAGCAGGTCATGGGCGTTTTCGGGGGTTTGGCGTTGGTTGAGGGCTTGCAGGACGCGGCTGCGTTCGCTGCGGGCTTGGGCTAGGGTGACGACATCTTGCAGGAAACGGCCGTCATCCGGCCCCATCTCTCCCTGCTGCATTCGGGCTAAAAAGGCAGTCCATTCCTGCTCTTTGGCAGCTTTGGCGGCTCGTTCGGCCTGAATTTCAGCTACTTGCGCCGCCGTGTGGGCTGTCACGGCCTCGGGTGTACCCGAAAAGTAAAGGCCGTCCGTCACCCACTGCCAGACTGTCCAAACGGCCGTTGGCGACACCTGCTCAAACACCAACTCCGCCACCTCCTCCAGCGTCGTCGTTTCCCCCGCCAGCAATTCCCAGGCCACCTTCATATCTCCCGGCAGCAGGGTCAACTGGCTCACGTTAGCCAACGGCCCGCTGTGCAGCAGCAGCACATCTTTGGGCCGTACACTCAACGACTGTCCATCAGCCAATTCAATCGTCAGCTTCTTGCCACTCTGCACCACAATACCCGGCTGGTCTTTGTACAAAATCAGGCTGTGCCGTGTCGGTTCAAGCATAAAACAACAAATAAAAGATTGGAGATGGGCAAATACTGCTTACCAATCTCCAATCTCTAGTAACCAAACATCTATTAACCGGCGATAAACTCTTCCGTCATCTGCCGTGCCACATCATCCGTAAACTGCTGCGGCGGCGACTTCATGAAGTAAGAAGAAGGGGCAATCAACGGCCCCCCGATGCCGCGCTCCATTGCCAACTTGGCACAGCGCACCGCATCAATCATCACCCCCGCCGAATTGGGCGAATCCCACACTTCCAACTTCAGTTCCAATTGCAGCGGCACATTACCAAAAGCCCGCCCTTCCATGCGGATGTGACACCATTTGCGGTCTGTCAGCCAGGGCACGTAATCACTCGGCCCCACATGCACATTGTCTGCGCCCAAATCATAGGGCAGTTGGCTGGTAACAGCGTTGGTCTTGGAGATTTTCTTTGACTCCAGCCGTTCCCGCTCCAGCATGTTATAAAAGTCCATGTTGCCGCCAAAGTTCAGTTGGTAGGTGCGGTCCAGATGGATGCCACGATCTTTGAAGAGATTGGTCAGCACGCGATGGGTAATTGTGGCTCCCACCTGGCTTTTAATATCATCCCCCACAATGGGCAGATTGCGCTCTTCAAAACGCTTGCTCCAATAGGGTGAACTGGCAATAAAAACGGGGATGCCGTTGACAAAGCCACAGCCAGCTTCTAGAACTTGTTCCACATACCATTTGGTCGCCATCTCCGAACCAACGGGCATGAAGTTCACGACCACATCTGTTTTGGTGTCTTTGAGGATTTTGACGATATTGTCGGTGGGGCCATCGGCTTTTTGCACGACGGTGCTGACGTATTTGCCCAGTCCGTCATGGGTCATGCCACGATGGACCGGCACATTGAGCTTGGGGACTTCGGCAAATTTGATGGTGTTATTAGGGTGTGCCCAAATGGCCTCGCTCAAATCTTTGCCTACTTTGTCTTTGGTCACATCAAATGCGGCCGAAAACTCAATATCACTGACGTGATAACCACCAACGGTGGCGTGCATTAAACCGGGAATTTCAGCATCTTCGGCGGCATTGCGGTAGTATTCTACACCTTGTACTAAAGCGGCGGCGCAATTACCAACTCCGATAATGGCGACACGTACTTTTTTTCTTTTTGTAGCCATGTGTTTCTCCTTATTTTTTGGTTTGCCTTTTGGGCGAAGTGGGATTATACCGAAATATTGACGTGATGACTTGCCCACATATTACGCTACCCCCTCTTGATGCCATTGGCGCAAGGTGCGCCGCATGATCTTGCCGGTGGTGGTGAAGGGGAATTCGGCCACAAAGGCGATGTGGCGTGGGTATTCGTGGGCGGCCAGCCTGGTTTTGACGTAGGTTTGGATGTCTTGCCGCAGTTGTTCGTTGGGCGTATAACCATCGGCCAGGATGATGTAGGCTTTGACGACTTCGCTGCGTAAGTCGTCGGGGACACCGATAACGGCCGTCATCTTCACCGCCGGATGTCCCAACAAACAATCCTCAATCTCCCCCGGCCCAATACGATAACCCGCACTGATAATCACATCATCATTGCGCCCCACAAAACGAATGTAGCCATCTTCATCCATCTGCCCCATATCGCCTGTCAACAGCCAATCGCCGATAAACTTAACGGCCGTTGCCCGCTCATTGCGCCAATACTCCACCATCATCACCGGGTCAGGACGCTTACAGGCAATTTGCCCCGTTACATTGGGTGGCACAACTTCACCACTCTCATCAATAATAGCAATGGTGTGGCCGGGCGCAGCGCGGCCAATCACACCCGGTTTGGCCTCCATAATCGTGGCGCATGTCATCACAATCAGATTACACTCCGTCTGCCCATACATCTCGTTAATCGTAATGCCAAACGTCTGCCGCCCCCAATCCAGCAGTTCCGCCCCCAGGGCTTCACCACCGCTAGAAATCGCCCGCATGTTCAACCGCCACCGCTTCTCCGGCTCCTTCACCCCGCGCATCATCTTCAGCGCCGTCGGCGGCAAAAAAGCCGTGCGAATGTCAAACTCCTCAATCAGTTGAAAGGCGGCTTCGGGGTCGAATTTATCAAAGCGGTGGGAGATGACCGTTATGCCATGATGCCAGGCCGGAATAACCACATCATACAAAGCCCCAATCCAGGCCCAATCGGCCGGTGTCCAGATGTTATCGCCAGGCTGCGGAAAGAGGCTGAGCGACATTTCCATGCCGGGCATGTGGCCCAGCAAGGTGCGGTGAACGTGCAACGCGCCTTTGGGCGGCCCAGTCGTGCCAGAGGTGTAAATAAGCAGGGCGGGATCTTCAGCATAGGTATTGAGGGGAGTAAAGTGTGGGCTGTGCTTTTCTCTTTCGGCATGAAAATCAAGCACGCCTGTCGCAGCCCCATCAATAGAAAAAACATGGGCCAACTCTGGCAGATCCTCCCGAATCTGCATCACTTTGGCCGCCCCTCCAGCATTGGTGATGATGGCTTTGGCTCCACTGTTTTGCAGGCGGTAAACCAGTGCTTCTGGCCCAAACAGGGCAAACAGGGGCATGGCGATGGCACCCATTTTGTAAACGGCCGTATGCCCATACCCCGTCTCTGGTGCCTGCGGCAGCATAATAGCAACCCGATCACCCGGCTGCACCCCATGCGCTTGCAGCAAATTGGCCGTCTGGTTAGACAGCCGCCGCATGTCGGCAAAGGTGAAGGATTCTACAAAGCCATCGTGCCGCTTGTGGTGCAGCGCAATGCGTTCTGGCACACGCTCAGCCCATTTATCGCAGATGTCCACGCCAATATTGTAGTGAGTGGGAATTTCCCACTCAAAGTTGGCGACAAGCTCCTCATATGTTTTCGCTGGTGGCAGCATAGTGGTTCACCTCCGTTGTTTTGCCTTGTAATTATAGCCCATCTGATAAACGGCCGTTATCTTAACGTACAATACATCACAACCACTTACCATTTTTTTACGCTTCACGTTTTCAGGTAAAATACAGTTATGGCAATCAACAAACTCCAGGCTAAAGAGCCGCTGTACATCACCCAAGCCTTCAAATCCGCCTGGGGCTACATTCGCCACGAACTCATCTACCTCACCTGGGCACTCATGGAAGTGGCCCTGCTCACTCCCCTTCTGCTCTCCATGTTCAACTGGACGCGCTATTGGCCGCCCGACCAGGTTGCTTTCTGGCTGCTGCTGCTGCTGCTGCTGCCCTTCAACCTCATTCGCCTCATGAGCCTGCTGGGCCTGCCCACAGAACGCCAGCGTTGGGTCATGACTGGCGCTTTACTGCTCACCACATTCATTAGCCTGCGCACATTGCTCCACGACCCCACTTCCCTGTTCGACATGCGCTGGCTCGGCGACTTTTATCGCAGCCTGGCCGAAGAGGGCAGCCAACTATGGACACGGGACATTCTAATCTTCCTCACCATCACCTTCGTCTGGTGGCGCGGCATTCGCCTCACTTACCACACCCCCGTTATTGATCGGGCTGGGCTGCGACTGCGTGTCGGCGGGCTGGTTTTGGCTCCCCTAGTCATTTGGATAGCGGCCGATTTGCAACTGCGTAATGTGCTGCCGTTCATTTTGCTCTTCTTCACCGCCGGCCTCACCACCATTGCCCTCATCCGCGCCGAACAGACGGAGAATGAGCGCAGTGGGCAGGCTGCCTCGTTGACACCGCAGTGGGTGGGATCAATTCTCATCATTGCCCTGGCCGTTGTCTTTACCGCCGCCCTATTGGCAACGATGATTAGCGGTCAGCCTCCAGAAATTATTGCGGCCTGGGTTGCGCCTGTGTGGTTGTCGGTGCGCCTGGCGGGAACGGCCGTTTTCACCACCGTCATCTACGTCGCCTCCCCCATCATCAACCTATTCACCTGGATTCTGCAAGGGATTATTGCCCTGCTATCTGGCCTGCTATCAGGAGCCATGCAGGCCCTGCAAGAAGCCGCGCCCCAAATCGTCCCCGCCGCCACGCCCGATCTCCTGCCTGAAGCCACCGAAGCGGTTGAATCCGCTGGAGCCTCAGACGGCACAAAAATCATCATTATCCTACTCATGTTGGCCGTTATCTTGCTCGTCACGCTGGCCCTCAGCCGCCTGTTCCGGCAAGCCACCATGGCCATACGCCAAAGTGAACAGATCGGCCGTCAGACCATCGAACCCTCCGCCAAACCAGGTTTGGCCCGCCGTGTATTAGAGAAACTGGGCATCCTCAAAAGCCTGCGCACCGTCATTTCTATTCGGCGCATCTATTGGCAAATGTGCCGCGCCGCCGCGGGTGCTGGTTATCCCCGTCTAGATGTGGAAACCCCTTATGAGTATCTTTCCACTCTCACCCAAGTCTGGCCGAGCAACAGCGCCGATGCGCGGCTCATTACCCAGGCTTATGTTAAAATCCGCTATGGTGAATTCCCCGAATCGGCCGAAGAAGTCAACGCCATCCGCACTGCCTGGCAGCGGCTGGAAACCACCAAACCCATCCAACGCCCTGAAGGCGAAACTTTATGAAGCAACCCCCTTTCGACAAAACAATTAAAACGGCCGTCTCCCTCACCACTCAACTCATCATACTCCTCACCCTGGCTGCCTGCAGCCTCATCATAGGCCAAGAAACAACCGTAGAAGGCCCGCCACTGGCAACGGCCGTTACCCCCACCGCCGCATCCAGCACCGAACCCACCGCCGCCGCCCCCGAACCCACCAGCGATGACACAACAGCAGGCAGCATAAACGGCCGTATCTGGCACGACATCTGCGTCAACCAGGGCGATCCCCTCGACGGCTGCATCGCCGCCAGCGATGACAACTACCAGGCCAACGGTCTCATGGACGATAATGAACCCGGCATCACCGACATTCTCGTCCGCCTCGGCAGCGGCGCATGCCCCAACATCACCACCAACTCCGGCACAGTTTTGGGCATGAACGAAACCGCCATCGCCGCCACCACCACCGACACCAACGGCGACTTCCTCTTCATCGGCCTCCAGGCTGGAACCTACTGCCTCATGGTCAACACCCTCGACGAACCCAACCGCAACCTCCTGCTGCCCGGCAACTGGACTAGCGAAAACAAAGGTTTACAAACCATCACCCTTAACCCTGGCGAAACCTTTACCACCAACTTCGGCTGGGATCATGATTATCTGCCCATTTCCAACGCCGCGCTCAACTGTCAGGACAGTGCCGAATTCGTTGCCGATGTCACCATTCCCGACGATACGGCCGTTGCCGCTGGCACAGTCTTCACCAAAACCTGGCGCATTCGCAACGTGGGCACATGCGATTGGACACCGGCCTACGCCCTCACCTTTGTAGATGGTTACGAGCTAGACGGCCCCAAAATCATCCCCATCACCACCACCATTGTCCCCACCAACACCATAGATTTTACCGTTGCCCTCACCGCCCCCGTTATCAGCGGCACTTTTCGCGCCGATTGGCAAATCTACAACGCCAATCAAAAAGAGTTCTTCGGTATTTTTGGCAACGAGCCAATTTGGGTGCAAATTGTGGTGACAGAGCCGTTGACGATAACGGCCGTTTCCACTCCCACCAGCACCACCCCCATCACCGCCACTGTCACTGCCACCGCCACCGTCAACAGCACCCCCACCTTTGCCAACGCCGCCCTCAGCGGCCTCGTCTGGGAAGACCTAGACAGCGATGGCCTGCAAAGCGAAAAAGAATCACCCCTGCGCGGCATCACCGTCGCCATCTACCGCGACGAATGCCCTGGCCGCATCCTCGTCACCACACAAACCACCAACCTCGGTGGCGGCTACGTTTTCACCAATCTCGCCCCCGGCAGCTACTGCGTCATTGTGGATGCCTTTACCCCCGAAAACATCTCCCTCCTTTCCCCAGGCGACTGGGTTTACCCCGAAATTGGCACTGGCAGTCAAACCATTTCGCTCCAGTCCGGCGAAAATCTCACAGACGTAAACTTTGGCTGGCAGTTTGCCGAAGAGGAATAGGATCAAGCATATGACCACAAACGACACCCACTGGCGCACCCAACTTTTAGCCCGTCTTGGCGCGGAACGCTCATACCTGCTGCGCCAATTTTGGGGGCTAGACGAACACACCCTGTCCACCATACCTGTCACGGACGACTGGACGGCGAAGGATATTCTGGCACACATTGCCTTTTGGGATGGCCTGGCAACAGAGAGGTTGAGCAGGATGGTAAACGGCCGTATTCACGAACTAACGGCCGTTGGCGACCCCACCACTATAGAAGCCACCAACCGCGACCGTCATACCCAATTCAAAGAGCTGCCCCTCGAAACCACGCTTGCCATGCTCCTCAAAGAGCGCAGCGGCTTCCACACCCTCCTCAACCGCATCGCCGACCACGATCTCCATCGCCGCCTGCGTTTAGGTGACGGCCATCGCACCCGACCACGCACCTGGGCAAACGGCCGTTGGCGGCACGATGCCCACCATGCCCAGGCCCTCGCCACCTGGCGCCAAGCCCTGCCCGATGACATCAAAAACAAACGCCTTGGCCCCAAATACATCCTCCGCGCCCTCTTACAAACCACCCGCAAAGAGTTCCTATCAACCGCCGACCTCATCCCCCAGTCCGAGCGCACCCGTCAACCAGTCTGCGGTGTTTGGACACTAAAAGACCTCATCGGCCACCTCACCGACTGGGAAAAAGTCGGCCTCGAAGGCTTACAACAGTTAGCCAACAACCAAACCCCCGAATTCAACGACACCATTGACTTCCCCTTTGATGCCTTCAACAACGCCAATGCTGCCGCTCGTCAAGACCAATCATGGGACGAAGTATGGGCTGATTTCACCACCACCCGGCAACAATTCTTGACCCAATTCGATGCCATGTCGGACGAGCAGCTTACCCGTCAATTCACAGCCCCCTGGCAGCGTCCCATCAACGGCTACTTCTGGCTAACCATCTGGCTGGGACACGACCACGAACATGCTTTGGATGTTCGCGCCTCTCTCGCCCTGCCCAACTGGCCGCAGCGGCTTAAACATTAATCCCCATAACGTGTTGTATGCCCCGCGAAAACATCCTCACCACAACCGCCGCCCGAATCGCCCACATTCCCTTTTGGCTTTTTTCTCGCCGCGCCCCTTTCGCGCCCACCAAAGCCCTTATCCTCAAGCCCTGCTGCCTCAGCCAGGTCATGTTAGCCACCCCCCTCTTAACCGCTCTCAGCAAAGCCTATCCGCAAACTCGTTTTGATTGGGCGGTCAGTGAATGGGCACGGCCAGCTCTAAATGGTAATCCACGTCTCACCGAAATCATTGTTACCAGCCCCGGCAGCCTCCACAATCTTAGCTGGAATGAGTTATACGATTTCTCCCAAACCCTGCGCCAGCATCGGTATGACACCTGCATCATCCCCAGCCGCTCTGGTTTGTTGTCATTAATCGCCTGGTGGGCACGTATTCCCCAACGCATTGGCCTTCATGCCAATGGGCGCGGTTTTGCCCATACGCTGCCTGTCAAACTCCCCCGTACAGTACAGCACGAAGCGGCCGTTTATCTGTCACTCGCATCTGCTCTAGGGGTAGATACAGAGATGATTCGAGGGGCTACGATGGAATTTTATCCGCCAGATGCAGACAGAACGGCCGTTACCCAACGCCTCGTCAATGAAAACTGGCTAGGTGATACGCCTCTCGTCATTCTCCACCCCGGTGGGGGCACCAACCCCGTCCAAACTGATCTTAGCAAGCAATGGCCTGTGGAACGTTTCGTCCTCCTAGCCAACCACATCATTCGCAAACACAAAGCGCGTCTTGTTCTTGTCGGTGCTGCCGAAGACACACCAATTGCCAAAGACATCATAGGCCTCCTCCCCGTTCCAATCATCAACCTTGTCGGCAAACTCAAACTTGGTGAACTCGGAGCCTTATGTGAAGTCGCCAACCTCTACGTCGGTATTGATACAGGCACAACCCACATCGCTGCCGCAGTCGGCTGCCCCACCCTTGCCATCTTTGGCCCCACAAACCCAACCATCTCTGGCCCCTATGCCACCAAAGGCAAAGTGCTCACTCTCGCTCCTGATGAACCCCAACCGACATTTTCCTGGGAAAATAATGTTACCGTCTCGACTGCCTGTCAAGCAGCCGATCAACTACTCACATGACTGTACATCTTATACTTGCTTCTCAATCACCGCGCCGCCGCGAACTCATCAAACTACTTGGGCTGCCTTTCTCGGCCATTAGTGCCAATGTAAATGAAGACAGCATCACCGATCCCAATCCTGCTGTCAATGTCATAAAAACGGCCGAACTCAAAGCACAAACCATTGCCGCCCAAATCCAACCCACCAATCCCTCCATCATCATCGCCGCTGACACCACCGTCGCTTTAGACAACGAAATGCTGGGCAAACCCCAAAACACGGCGGATGCTGAACGCATGTTGTTAACATTACGGGGCAGAACTCATGAAGTGTACACAGGAACCATCTTGGTTGACATGCGAAGCGGAGAAATGGTTAAGGGTGTGTGCACGGCCGTTGTCACCATGCGCCCTTATACCAAAGAAGAAATCAACACCTACATAGCTACAGGCGATCCCCTAGACAAAGCTGGTGCCTATGCCATTCAGCACCCACAATTCAGCCCTGTAGCCCATCTAAATGGCTGTTATCTAGGTGTAGTCGGCCTATCCATTTGCCATCTGCTACAACTACTCAACCAACTCAACATCTGTACAAAACCAAACCTCGCCACTCTTCATGCAGCACATCAAACAACACCATGTCCCCTATTTGAACTGGTTTCAAAGAAAATCTAGGCTAAAAAAAGTAATTTAGGGTCTGCCAGTGAGGGGATGAGAATAGGATTTACGCAGTTGCTCTGGCCGGTGTCACACCGCGCCAGACAGGTGCTCGACCAGGAAGCCAGTCACAACACTTCAAGTGCGTAACTCCTTGAGGGAACAAAAAAAGAGACGAGATAGTTGGCAATGACCTACTCTCCCAAAGAGTCGCCCCCTCAGTACCATCGGCGCTGGCGAACTTAACTGCCGGGTTCGGGATGGAACCGGGTGTACCCTCGCCGCTCATATCACCAAATATCTCGTCTCTCTCTTTTTAATTACATATCATTACAACTGAATCATTTCCAGTCCGGTGTTCCTCAACGCCAGAACACCCAATTCTCCGTACCATGCTTATCAAGCCCTCGACCATTAGTACGGCTTAGCTGAGTACATTGCTGCACTTCCACCTCCCGCCTATCCAACTGGTGGTCTCCCAGCGGTCTTACTCTCTTAACAAGATGAGGGAATTTATCTTGAGGCGGGTTTCCCACTTAGATGCTTTCAGCGGTTATCTCGACCGGTGATCGCTACCCAGCAATGCCGTTGGCACGACAACTGGCACACTAGAGGTCTGTCCACCCCGGTCCTCTCGTACTAGGGGCAGCTCCTCTCAAATCCCTTACGCCCACAGCGGATAGAGACCGACCTGTCTCACGACGGTCTGAACCCAGCTCACGTACCGCTTTAATGGGCGAACAGCCCAACCCTTGGGACCTTATCCAGCCCCAGGATGCGATGAGCCGACATCGAGGTGCCGAGCCTTGTCGTCGATGTGAACTCTTGGACAAGACTAGCCTGTTATCCCCGGGGTAGCTTTTGTCCGGTAAGCCACGGCCCTTCCACTCGGAACCGTGGGATCACTAAGCCCGACTTTCGTCCCTGCGCGACCTGTATGTCTTGCAGTCAAGCTCCCTTGTGCCTTTACACTCTACGGCTGGTTTCCATTCAGCCTGAGGGAACCTTTGGGCGCCTCTGTTACTCTTTCGGAGGCGACCGCCCCAGTCAAACTACCCACCAGGCACTGTTCCCACACCGGGTAACGGTTGCAGGTTAGAGCCAAAACTTAGCCAGGGTGGTATTTCAACGGTGGCTCCACCGAGACTGGCGTCCCAGCTTCCCTGCCTCCCAGCTATCCTACACAAATTAAGCCCTAACCCAATGCCAAGCTGTAGTAAAGCTTCACGGGGTCTTTTTGTCCTGCTGCGGGTAACGCGCATCTTTACACGTACTTCAATGTTCGCCGAGTCCCTCGTTGAGACAGTGCTCCTCTCATTACGCCATTCGTGCGGGTCGGAACTTACCCGACAAGGAATTTCGCTACCTTAGGACCGTTATAGTTACGGCCGCCGTTCACTGGGGCTTCAGTTCAAAGCTTCGCTTGCGCTAACTTCTCCCTTTAACCTTCCAGCACTGGGCAGGCGTCAGCCCCTATACTTCGTCTTTCGACTTAGCAGAGACCTGTGTTTTTGTTAAACAGTTGGAAGAGCCATTTCTCTGCGGCCCCCACCAGCTTCGTCTTTTAACTTACCGGCAGAGGCCCCCCTTCTCCCGAAGTTACGGGGGTATTTTGCCTAATTCCTTAACGAAGGTTCTCTCGCTCCCCTTGGTATTCTCTACCCACCTACCTGTGTCGGTTTGCGGTACGGGCACTTAACTATCATTACTTAGAGGTTTTTCTTGGCAGCTTGGCTCAATCACTTCTGGCTCTTTTGGCTCCGCCATCACGCCTCAGACTCCTGGTGCGGTTTTCCCTACACCTTTCTTTGTCCTAATCGTTTGGCACCTCAATCCGTTAAGAGGCTGACCTACCAGACTGCGTTACCCCATCGCTCCTGTTAAGTGGTTCTGGAATATTAACCAGATGTCCATCACCTACGCCTTCCGGCCTCGGCTAAGGCCCGACTAACCCGACGCGGACTGACCTTCCGTCGGAAACCTTAGGTTTACGGGGAACATGGTTCTCACATGTTTCTCGCTACTCATGCCAGCATTCTCACTTCTGTTAGCCACAGATGTCCTTTCGGTCACCCTCGTTTCTCTAACAGAACGCTCTCCTACCACGAAGATAATTGCCAATCGTCAATTGTTAATGTCTCCATTTTCAATTCATTATTCACAATTACCCTCATCCGTGGCTTCGGTACGATGCTTAAGCCCCGTTACATTTTCCGCGCAAAAGCGTTTGACCAGTGAGCTATTACGCACTCTTTAAAGGGTGGCTGCTTCTAAGCCAACCTCCTGGCTGTCTAAACACTCTCACATCGTTTCCCACTTAGCACCGATTTAAGGACCTTAGCCGTCGGTCTGGGTTGTTTCCCTTTCGACTATGAAACTCATCTCACATAGTCCGACTGCCGTGTTAAAGTACTGGTATTCGGAGTTTGGTTGAGGTTGGTAAGCTTGCGCCCCCTAGCTCATCCAGTGCTCTACCCCCAGCACTCATCTCACGACGCTAGCCCTAAAGCTATTTCGGAGAGAACAAGCTATCTCCAAGTTCGTTTGGCATATCACCCCTACCCACACGTCATCACCCAATTTTGCAACATTGGTGTGTTCGGCCCTCCACGAGGGATTAGCCTCGCTTCAGCCTGCACATGGGTAGCTCACCTGGTTTCGTGTCTAATCCCAGCAACTATAGCGCCCTTTTCAGACTCGCTTTCGCTGCGGCTCCGTCTGTTCCTGACTTAACCTGGCCACTGAGATTAACTCGCTGGCTCATTCTCCAAAAGGCACGCCGTCACACATTGCCTTGCGGCATAGTGCTCCGACCGGTTGTAAGCGCACGGTTTCAGGTTCTATTTCACTCCCCTTACCGGGGGTCTTTTCACCTTTCCCTCACGGTACTTGTTCGCTATCGGTCATCAAATGTATTTAGCCTTGGGAGGTGGCCCTCCCAGCTTCCGACAGGGTTGCTCGTGTCCCGCCGTACTCAGGATCCTTGCTGAAGTCTGTCTAATTTCGTATACGGGGCTGTCACCCTCTTTGGCCTACCTTTCCAGGTTGCTTCTACTATTAGATAGTTTTCTTACTTCGTATCGCAAGTCCTACAACCCCGATGCCTTATAGACATCGGTTTGGGCTTTTCCCCTTTCGCTCGCCACTACTTAGGGAATATTCTCTTTTCCTGAAGGTACTTAGATGTTTCAGTTCTCTTCGTTCCCTCGGTCTATCCTATGTGTTCAGATAGCCGTCCCAGGGCATTGACCCCTGGGGGGTTTCCCCATTCGGATATCCCCGGATATTGCGCTTGCACACAGCTCCCCGGGGCTTTTCGCAGTGTACCACGTCCTTCTTCGGCATTTGATGCCAAGGCATCCACCGTGCGCCCTTTATAGCTTACTTTCATGATACGGAGAATTCGGCATTCTCGCGTTGATGTGCGTCCCTTCTATGATTCAGTTGTTAATGTACGTTCAGCTTGCTTTCATAAGCTGCTGACTGCTGCTCTTTTCTCTTTTGCTTGCTCTCTCTTCTCTTTATCTTCTTACTTGAACTTATCTTAGAAAAAAGTTCGCTCGCAATTGTTTTTGCTTTTTGAAAAGACCAACAGTCAATCGCTTATTCATTGACAAGAAAAAACCTGGCATACCGCCAGGTTTTTTTCTAAACCCTACCGTACGCCTTTCTCTTTTATCTTGTCTTGCTCTGCTTCAATTGTTGTTCCTGCGTGTCTGTGGAGATAAGGAGGCTCGAACTCCTAACCTCCGCCGTGCAAAGGCGGCGCTCTCCCAATTGAGCTATATCCCCTCTCAAGAAATTATGAATTATGAATTATGTGTTATTCCCACAATTCACGATTCATAATTCCTTTTCAGGTGGGCCTGGTTGGACTCGAACCAACGACCTCTCCCTTATCAGAGGAACGCTCTAACCGGCTGAGCTACAGGCCCTCAGCTTGCCTTTCGTTTTGTTAATTCCCTTAACACCTAAAAAGTGACAGAAACTCGATTTTCCTTAGCGTTAAGACCAAACGCTCTCGCGTTGGCTGTTGAAATTCGTCTCCATGTAAGTCTTGCTTGCTTCTAGCTGCTTAAGCCTTACTTGGTCGTTATTCCTGCACAATTCTTCGCAAAATTGTGTCTTCTCGTAAAAGGAGGTGATCCAGCCGCAGCTTCCGCTACAGCTACCTTGTTACGACTTCGTCCCAGTTACCGACCCCGCCTTAGGCGGCTGCCTCCGTTAGGTTAGCCCACCGACTTCAGGCGTTGCCAACTTCCATGACGTGACGGGCGGTGTGTACAAGACCCGGGAACGTATTCACCGCACTGTTGCTGACGCGCGGTTACTAGCAACTCCGACTTCATGCAGGCGAGTTGCAGCCTGCAATCCGAACTGAGACCGGCTTTACGGGATTGGCTCCACCTCGCGGTTTGGCTACCCATTGTACCGGCCATTGTAGCGTGTGTGTAGCCCAGGACATAAAGGCCATGCTGACTTGACGTCATCCCCACCTTCCTCCGGCTTATCACCGGCAGTCTCGTTAGACACATGTAACTAACGACGAGGGTTGCGCTCGTTACAGGACTTAACCTAACACCTCACGGCACGAGCTGACGACAGCCATGCAGCACCTGTATAGCCTCCCCGAAGGGTCGTTCCTCTTTCGATTCACTACCAGCTATATGTCAAGCCCTGGTAAGGTTCTTCGCGTAGCCTCGAATTAAACCACACGCTCCGCTGCTTGTGCGGGTCCCCGTCAATTCCTTTGAGTTTTAGCCTTGCGGCCGTAGTCCCCAGGCGGTCAACTTAACGCGTTTGCTACAGCACAGATGGGGTCAATAACCACCTACACCTAGTTGACATCGTTTACGGCTAGGAATACCGGGGTTTCTAATCCCGTTCTCTCCCCTAGCTTTCGCATCTGAGCGTCAGGAATGGCCCAGAGAGCCGCCTTCGCCACTGGTGTTCCTCCCGATATCTACGCATTTCACCACTACACCGGGAATTCCACTCGCCTCTATCACCCTCTAGTTACCTAGTTTCGAACGGCCTCTCCTAGTTGAGCCAGGAGCTTTCACGTCCGACTTAAGCAACCGCCTGCATGCGCTTTACGCCCAGTAATTCCGGATAACGCTCGCCTCCTACGTTTTACCGCGGCTGCTGGCACGTAGTTAGCCGAGACTTCTTCCTGGGGTACTGTCCTTTCTCATCCCCCAGAAAAGGAGTTTACGACCCGAAGGCCTTCGTCCTCCACGCGGTGTTGCTGCCTCAGACTTCCGTCCATTGGGCAATATTCCTTGCTGCTGCTACCCGTAGGTATCTGGTCCGTGTCTCAGTACCAGTGTGGGGGGTCACGCTCTCACGCCCCCTACCCGTCTATGCCTTGGTAGGCCGTTACCCTACCAACTAGCTGATGGGCCGCAGGCCCCTCCTGGAGCGCCAGGGCTTTAGTCAATAGCTTCTAACACTATTAACATCTGGGGTATTAGCCAGCGTTTCCACTGGTTGTCCCCCTCTCCAGGGCAGGTCACCTACGTGTTACTCACCCGTTCGCCACTCTCAGCTTCAAACGAATTCAAAGCTTCCCGTTCGACTTGCATGCATTAGGCACACCGCTAGCGTTCATCCTGAGCCAGGATCAAACTCTCCATGTTTGTTCCTGTCCCTCGTTTTTTGAGGGGTATCTTTTTCTTTAATTCACGCTTTGTGCTTTCTTGTTTCTGTCACTCTTTAGCTGTTAAGGTTCTTTGCAAGAGCTTGCTATCCTACCCGCTTCTTGTACCTTTGTCAAGGCTTTCTTTCCTGCAAGTTCCAACCAAGTTTCCCCGGTCGCTTGCCTTCCCTGTAGGCATCAAAAAAGACCAGACTTCTCAGTCTCTGGTCTTTTCTTTCTTGCTTTTTACTGATGTGCTGATACCTTTTTCTGAATCTGCTACATCCTCACTCTTTTGTCCCTACAAGCTTCGTAGTATACCCACCCCCTTCCCCCTTGTCAAATCCTTTTTTAAATCAATTTTCTCCTTACCTTGCTCAAGGGTGCTTTTGTGTATATATTTTCTTCATATTATGAAGAACCAGATACCAATCCATGCTTTTTCGGCAACTGATGCTGGCCAAATACGTGGTCATAATGAGGATTTTTTGCTCAATTGGGAACCGATGTCAGTAGAAGAGGCAGAGAAACATGGGTGGCTCTATATTGTGGCGGATGGGGTGGGTGGTGCAGATGCAGGGGAAGTTGCCAGTCAATTTGCCAGTGAGGAAGTGCAAGAACAATACTTGGCAAATAAAGATAACCGTGAGTGGCACGGCCGTTTATTGGATGCGATGTACGCAGCTAACACAAACTTACGACAGATGGTGGCCGAGCGCAACGACAGCAGTCGTATGGCAACGACTATGGTGGCTTTGGTGATTCATGATGATGTAGCAACTATTGCCAATGTGGGAGACAGCCGCGCTTATCATTGGCGCAACGGCCGTTTTGAGCAAATCACCAAAGATCAGACCCTGGTTGCTAAATTGGTGGAAGAAGGAGCCATTACCGCGCAAGAAGCTATCAATCATCCTCGTGGCAATGTCATCTTATATAGCATTGGCTCAGAAAGACATCCCAAAATTGATACGTATGAACTGAACTTGATAGCAGGAGATATGTTTGTACTTTGTTCTGATGGGCTGCCCAAGCACGTTTCTGATGAGGAAATACGGGGAACAATTGAACAGGAAGTTCCGGAGGTTGCCGCGCAAACATTGATCGAACTGGCTAACAGACGCGGTGGAGAAGATAATATTACGGTGACAATTGTTCGTTATGGAGAGTCACTCTATTTACAAAGCAAAGCAGTGGTTGTTTCCACAGAGGAACGGGAAGCGTCAACAGATAACGGCCGTCTCGCTCTCTGGCTCTACACTTTCTTATTAACATTCATCATGATACTGCTCATGATACTTTTGCAAGCCTGGCTGACCTAAACTGTCCAGAACGCTTCAACAATACCCAACTTCACAACAAAATACGCAGCCTGGAGGCACTATGTCGAAATTGACCATTGTCCCTATGGGGGGACTTGGCGAAATTGGTAAGAACATGACCGCTTTTGAGTACGAAGATGAGATCGTCATCGTAGATGCAGGCATCATGTTCCCCGAAAATGATATGCTGGGAATTGATTCCATCATTCCTGACTACAACTATTTGAAGAAAGACGGCCGTTTACAAAAAGTAAAAGCCATCCTCATCACCCATGGACATGAAGACCATTTAGGCGCACTGCCTCATGTCATGACAGACATAGATGCACCCATTTATGCCACCAAACTGACAGCCGGTCTTATCCAAGTCAAGCTCCGCTCCACCAAACTGCCCATTGATATTCGTTCCTTTGAAGCAGGCGATGTCTTTCAAATTGGCACACACTTTACCATCGAGCCATTCCACGTCACCCACAGCATTCCCGACTGTGTTGGTTTTGGCATCAATACGCCCGTCGGCCTCATTGTACATACCGGCGATTACAAATTTGACCATACGCCAGTAGATGGCTGGCCGCCCGATTTTGCCCGTCTGGCGGAATTCTCTCGGCGGGGTGTGTTGTGCCTTTTGGCCGACAGCACCAATGCAGATCGCTCTGGTTGGACACCATCAGAAACTGTCATTACCACAGCGTTTGATCATCTTTTCCGGGAAGCACCAGGTCGCATTATTATCGCCAGCTTTGCCTCACTCATCTCCCGCATCCAGCAAGTGGTGGATATGTGCGAAAAACACGGCCGTTATCTAGCCATCACCGGCCGTTCCATGCGCGAAAACACCAAAATGGCCCGCGACCTTGGCTATCTGGACATTCCCGAAAACATCCTGCTAGACATTGGCGACATTGATAATTTGCCCGCCCATCGTATTGCCATTATGGCTACGGGATCACAGGGCGAGCCATCGGCCGTTTTGGGGCGATTAGCTCGCGGTCGGCACAATCGGTTCAGCATTCAGGAAGGCGATACCGTCGTCTTTTCAGCTCATTCCATTCCCGGCAACGAAGAACTGATTTACCGCACCATCAACCGCCTTTTCCAACGGGGGGCCAACGTCCTTTATGATCGCATCGCCAATGTTCATGTTTCCGGCCACGCCAGCCAGGAAGAGATGAAACTGATGCTCAATCTAGTACGGCCGAAATTCCTTATCCCCGTACATGGCGAACTACGCCATCTCAAACAACACGCAGCCCTCGCCCAAAGCATGGGCATTCCCCCAGAAAACATCGCTGTTGTCGAAAATGGCACACCTTTGCGGGTAGACGAACACAGCCTGGAGATTTTGCCGCGTCTACAAGGAGGGTATGTGTTTGTAGATGGGGCCAGTGTGGGCGAAATAGGCTGGCGCGAGGTGAATGACCGCGAACGGTTGGCACAGGCCGGTATTTTCTTTGTTGTCGTCAGCACCAACGGGCGGGGAGATGTACTGGGCAAGCCAGAGATTATTTCGCGGGGCTTCTTGGGTCGTGCGGAGACGGAACGGCTGCTGGAAGGGGCGGAGGAGACCATTGCCCGTGTGGTTAAGATGCACGGCGAAAGCCGCCAACCGATGAATGACAAGTTAGAAGATGCCCTGAATCGTTATTTGTATGCAGAAACGGGAAGACGGCCGTTAGTTCAGGTAGTAGTAAAATAATTGGGCAATTAGGTAAACAGGTAATTACTCGACTGCAAGCCACTCTGCTTTCAACAAAGCAAACATCTGCAAATCATAATACTGCTCTTTGAAGTAAGCGTATTGGCGCAACAACCCCTCGCGCTGAAAACCGAGCTTCGCCAACACCTTTTCCGAGCCAACATTGCCAGGCATAACCAGTGCCTCGACGCGATTAAGCTTCATGCGCTGAAAACCAAAGGCAAGAACGGCCGTTAACACCTCCGTCATAATCCCTTGCTGCCAGTAAGGTTGGGCCAACTCATAACCAACGGCCGTTTTATGAGCCGCACGGTTCCAGCCATTATAGCCACACGTTCCCATCAACCAATTATCCTCCTTACGCGCAATCCCCCAGCGAATAGAACGACGATCCCGAAAACCCTGCCGCATATGCAAAATCAGCTTTTCCGCCTGCTCCACATCCGTAAACGTCGGCTGATCATAATAGCGCGTCACCTCATCATCATTAAAACAGGCAAACACCGCCTCCGCATCCGCCATCTGAATCTCACGCAGCACACACCGCTCCGTTTCCAACTGCGGAAAAGTATCAAAAATAGCCTCCAACTCACCCATACCAGCCATCCTTTAAGTGGGCGGCCAACTCGCTAATATCGGCAAAAACATAATCCGGCCGCATATCACCCACCGCCTCTTCCCGCTTAGAAATACCCGATAAAACCATAATAGTCGTCAAACCTGCAGCTTTGCCTCCGGCAATGTCCGTGTTCAACCGATCCCCCACCATCGCCGTATCGGCCGTTGTCCCCCCCAAACGCTGCAACGCCTCCTCAAACATCACCCGCCCCGGTTTCCCAATCACCAAAGCTTTTTCGCCTGTAGCCGCTTCTAAAAACGCCTGTGTAGACCCCGCTCCCGGCAGCAGCCCCAATTCATGCGGGAACGTCACGTCAGGATTCGTGCCAATCAATTTAGCCCCCTTTTGCACCAACAAAACCCCCATCGCCAAATCATTGTAGACAAGGTTGCGGTTAAAGCCGAAGACAACGACATCGGCTGTCGCCCCAGTAGCTGCCGCCATAACAGTCACTATGGGAAAACCACGACGGCCGAATGCCTCGTGCAAGCCATCCTCACCGATGATGTAAACGGCCGTTTCCGTCCCCATCTCCCGTGCCACATAACTCGCCGTTGCCTCCGCCGAAGTCAACACAAAACGAGGATCAATCCTCACCCCAAACCGCCCCAACTTTTCCTCATACTGAGCAATCGTCTTAGACGCATTATTCGTCGCCAACGCATACCCCATCGCCAATTGATCCAAAGTAGAAAAAAAATCAGCCAGTCCGGGCATCGGCGTATCCCCCCGCCACAACACCCCATCCATATCCAAAATCAGATTCTTAATCCTCATACCGCCGTTCAAACAGAATTAGAGATTAGAGATTGGAGATTACGCAGCTTTGCCAATCTCTAATCTCCAATCTCTAACTCCGCCACAATTCGCGCCAACGCCTGTCCATCAATCAGAGTAATCGGCTTACCTGCCGCCCACTGCCTGGAAGCTTCCGAAATATCGGCCGTTGTCACCAAAAAAGCGTGCGCCACCCGTTCGTGCATCATCGTGCCATACAAATCGCGCACCACATCCGGGCTAATGGTGCGCTGATACCGTTTGCACTGCACCACCGCCCGCTTACCACCCCGCTGGATCAACTCCAAATCCACCCCCTGATCACCGCTGCGCCCCCGTAACTTAACACGATACCCTTTGTGCCGAAACAGACGCGCCACATACTGCTCAAACTCCTGCGGGCTCAGTTCAAACAGTTCATTCAGGGCTAATTGGGGCAAGGTGTAGGCCGCTTGATTATGCTGCTGCCACCAAACGGCCGTCCAAATAAACACCAGCGTAAACCCCACCGCCAACTCCACCAACGTCACCACATCCATCACCCCCACCCCTAACACGGGCCGAAACAGCACCCGGTAACTCATCCACGCCAGATAAGCAATCGTCAATCCACCCAGCAGCCGCCAGCCAGAAACGGCCGTTAACGACGAACGGCCGTCCACCCTCGCCACCAATGGCTTCAGCCGAAATTCCCACTCAAACTGCGCCTGCATTATGCGTGAACCATCATACTACTTCCTGCCTGAATTAGATTGTAGGCAGTTGCTCCCCAATCGCCAAATCCGCCCATACCATATCCTACTCCTTCAAATATTTATCAAACCAACGCAAAATATGCTTCAGCCGCGACACCCGCCGGTCAGTCCGGCCAATGCGCGACAACCCATGCGACGTATCCGGGTAACGCACCATCTCCGTATCCACCCCCAACCGCTTCAAAGCCACAAAAATCTGCTCCCCCTGCTCGATGGGGCAGCGCATATCCTGCTCACTGTGAATCACCAGCGTCGGCGTTTTAGCATTGCCAATGTGCTTAAGCGGCGACTGCCGCCAATAATTCTCCAAATTCTCCCAGGGCGGCTCATTGTCAAAAGAAAACTCGCGCCGCCAATTAATGTCGCTGCTGCCATAACTACTGAGACGATTGCTGATGCTACGCTGCGTAACGGCCGCTTTGAACTGCTGCGAATGTCCAATAATCCAATTCACCATAAAGCCGCCATAACTGCCCCCCGTCACCCCCATCCGGCTCTGGTCAATATAAGGCTGCCCCTTCATATAGTCGGCCCAGGCCATCACATCATCATAATCAGCCCCGCCGTGATCATTCCAAATAGCCCGCGCATGGGCCTCGCCATACCCCCGCCCCCCACGCGGATTACTAAAATAAACCACATAGCCATTGGCCGCCAAAAAGTAAAACTCGTGCATAAAAGCCCGGCCATACTGCGCCAATGGCCCCCCATGAATCTCCAGAATCGAGGGGTATTTTTGCGCCGGATCAAAACCGGGCGGCTTCAAAATCCAGCCCTGCAAATCATTGCCGGCTGGCCCCTTAAACCACACCTCTTCCATCTCGCCCAGGTCAAGACCATCCAGCAACTTTTCGTTAAAATCGGTTAGTTTGCGGGAACGGCCGTTCCCCCCATCCCGCACCCAAATCTGCCCCAAATCACCCATGCTCCCGTGAAAATAAGCCAGCTTCGCCTGCGCCGCATCCAGGCTAAACGCCCCCACCATGTCCACATCGCCCAACACCGTTTGCCAATCTTGTCCCGTCACCGCCACGCTGTGCAGCGTCACCCGGCCATGCTGCGAAACCTGGCAATAAAGCCGCTGGCTGTCCACCGACCAGGTAGGCGGCATAGTCACGCAGCCGCCAGTATCATTGATACTTTCATTGCCAATATCCCAATCCTGATCGGCCGTAATATCCCGCGCCATCTGGTTGCCATCCACCGGCACCAGCCACAGATGAGTATTCTTCCACCAATCGCCCCGCCCTTCCCGCCCATAATAGGCAAGAGAACGGCCGTCTGGCGCAAAACGCGGCTGGCCTAAACGTTCCCCCTCTGGCGTAGGCAGTTGGCGCATCTCACCGCTCTTCAAATCAAGCACATACAAACCATTCGCTTCAGGATGAAAATCGGAGTCCTCATGCCGATTGGAAGTAAAGGCTATCTCTTTGCCATCCGGCGACCAGCAAGGATCAAACTCATCGTGCAAAGTGCCGTCTGTCACCTGTTTGGCTTTGCCCGTGCGGGCATTCACCGTCCAAATATGCCAGCGTTCTTTGGGCAAAAAGCCCGTGCCATCATACTTATAATGCACGCGCTCAATATGCCGCTCCACAATGCCCAGCTCCTTCTTTTTCTCATTCTCCTCCCGCTCCAGCACCTCAGCATCTATCTTTTGCACCGCACAGAGAAACTGCTTGCCATCGGGCGACCATTCAAATGAGCCAATTGTGCCTTTAATGTCGGTTAACGGCCGTGCTTCACCGCCATGCACCGGAATAAGGTGAATCTGCGCCCGCTTCAAGCCCCCCCGATTAGAAAGAAAGGCTATCTCCTGCCCATCGGGCGACCAGCGCGGCTGGCTGTCCGTGTGATCTCCATAAGTGAATTGCTTTGGCTTGCCGCCATCGGTAGGCACGAGCCATAGATTGGCATACTTCTTCTCCTTCTCCCGATCCACACGGGTGATGGTAAAAGCAACGAAACGGCCGTCTGGCGCAATCTCACAACCATTTACCGTCTGCAATTCATACAAATGCTCCGCCGTCATCACTTTCTTTTTCTTGGGCATGGGTTTACCTCGTGCAATTAAATTTTATGGGTGAGAAGCCAAATTTACATGAGTCTGGCACTATCGCCAAAAAAAGCCGCCAACCCATGTAAGGGTTGCCGGCTTTCAAAACAATTTTGCGGACAGCAGGGACGGCCCTTGTAATCGCCCAGGACCGAGTGGGCACAAGGCCGCAGCGGCTAAAATAGCACCGAAGCTAATTCACTGCGATAGGTTTGCGTCAGGGCATCATCATTGCCCAAAAGTTCAAACAAGCTCAGCAACACCTCTTTAGCCTCACCCTTACGATACCGCTTATCCTGACGCAGCACATCCAACAAACCGTCCATCGCCGCCGCAAAATTACTGCGCGTCAACAAACGAGCCACATGCCGGTACTGCAACTCTAAATCAGGGGCATCGTCGGCCTCCAACTCGGTGGCCGTCCAGCAAAGATATTTTGCCAGAGGCATGAGCTTTTGTGCCTGCATAAACGCCTGCCCATCACGGCAGCGCAGCAGCCACTCTTGCGCCTCACAGCCTTCGCCCTGCGCTAATAAAGACTTGGCCAGACCGAGAACGGCCGTTACCAACCGCTCATCCTCAGCCAAAAGCTCCCGAAAAGCCCGCTCCGCCTCCGCCCAATGGCGCGTCACCAACAAACTGTTGGCCTCCGCCAAAGTCTGATCCTGCTCACTAGGCGCAATACTCTGAATAAACTGCCGCACACGCGCTTCCGGCTGTACCCCCACAAACTCAGCCACCACCTCCCCATCCCGAAACGCCTTCACCGCCGGGATGCCCTGCACACGATAACGCATGGACAAATTGGGACTGTTGTCCACATTCACCTTCGCCAACACAAATTCAAAATTAGGATCATTCGCCAGCCGCTCCAAAATCGGGCCAAGCGTCCGGCAAGGGCCGCACCAGGGTGCCCAAAAATCCACCACCACCGGAATTTCATGAGAGCGCTGGATGACATCACGCTCAAACGTATCTTGGGAAACTTCAATAATATTTTCTGAATCCAACATGATCGGTTTCTCCACCAAAAATTGTCATCCTATTGTACCCATAAAGGTATGATTTGCGTTAGACCTCGGAGGTTTTGCCAACCTCAGAGGTCTACTAGGCTATAGCCATCTGCTGTTGATAGGCTTTTACGGTGGGATCATCCTCGCCGAGGAGGGCAAACAGCCCTTCCATCACCGGGCGGGCGTGGCTGCTGCCGCTGCGTATCTCCACCAACAGGCCATACATCGCCCCCGCATATTCGCGCCGCTGGATCATATTGGCAATTTGGACGTTCATCCCCGCCAGACGGCTGTGGCTGACATCACAGAGATATTGGGCCAACAGCCGTAATTTCCCCGCCTCGCCCCCATCATCCGCCAGCATCTTCGCCGCCTCACAGCCATTGCCCTGCCGCAGCAGCTCTTTGGCCTTTTGCAAGCGGGCCGAGGCTGATTTGGGAGCGGCCGTTTCCTTCTTGGCTGCCGTACCGACTGGCTTTTGCGCCAACACGCGCTCTAAAAATTGGCGCACCATTGGTTCGGGTTGTGCGCCCACAAATTCCTCTACAACACGGCCGTTTACAAACGCCTTCACCGCCGGAATACCCCGCACATTAAACTGCATCGCCAACATCTGGTTGTTATCACTGTTAATTTTGGCGAGACGGAAACGGCCGTTATACTCCGCCGCCAACCGCTCCAAAGTTGGCCCCAACATGCGGCACGGCCCACACCAGGGCGCCCAAAAATCCACCAGCACCGGCTGCTGGTGCGACCGCTGCACCACTTCTACTTGAAAATTTGCCTGGTTGGCTTCAATTGTATGTTCATTCATCTTCTATACCTCACGGTTTTTTGGGGGGGAACTGAGGGGAACTTTGGGGAACTTAGAAGTTCCCCAAAGTTCCCCCGAATTCCTCCGAGTTCCCCCTACTCTACCAACCAAACATAAACATCAGGTCAGCAAAGTGTAAGGATTGGGTAAAGACCACCGAGGTTTGGCAAACCTCGGAGGTCTTGCCATTAAGATCGCCGCCGAGTGAAGAAGTAACCCGCAATGCCCGCCAACAAAACGCCACCGCCAACAATCCAGAGCCAACCAGAACCGCCTGTTTCCGGCTCGGCCGTTTCGGCGGGGGCGTTGGTGAGGGGGGCAACGGCCGTTGCCGTCGCCACAATCTCCTCTCCTGGCTCAGCCGTTGGCTGGGGTGTGGGTCCAGCCGTAGGGGCTGGCGTTGGTTCAACAGTTGGTTCGCGGGTAGGGGCTGGTTTTTCCGGCGCAATTAGTTCGGCAGGCGTGTCGGCTTCTGGCAGAACGAAGACGGCCGTTGTCCGTCCCGGCACGGTAAAAGTGGCAGCCGTGGGGTCAAAGACGGCCGTTTGCACCACTCCATCACTCGAAGCCACCTGCACCGGATGCAGCGCCAGCGGCAAATCCGTAAACAACTCCTCTGTAAACTGCTGCTCGGCATTGTTGGCATTAAACAGCACCACAATCAAGCCATAGTTCGGGTCCAGATTCTCGCCGCCAATGTCCGACAAACTCATGACAATCAGGCCAGGGATTTGGAACGGCCCGGTGTTGTGGAAAACGAGGCGATCAGAAACTTGATCGGCCGTTTGCAGCCGGAACAGCGGCGAACTTTTACGAATTTGCAGCATCTCTTGGAAATGCGCCACCGCCCGCCCAATCTGCTCTCGGTTGGGAGCCAGATCAGTCCGCGCCAACAAGGGCTGCATCAGCGGCCAATTGCTGGCATTGTCGCCCGACGGCGGCAAACCCACACCCCAATTGTTCGTCTCATAGCTAAAGTCCAGCTTATTAAACCAATCGCCAGAGTTATAGCTGTTGCGATCCAACGATTTGGATCGCAGCATGTCGCTGCCAGCCTGGAAGAAGGGCACACCCTGGCTCAAGGCCACAAGGCTCAAGCCCATATTTTGCATTCGCACCCGCTCATCCACCGTCGCCGCCGCTGGTGCTTTGTACTGCATCACATCCCACAACGTTTCGTTATCATGCTTGGAGATGTAGACAATATTTTCCTGCGGGTCAGCCGTATAGGCGGTCGGGCTGCCGTTGTAATCTATATTGCTAGCAGGAACAGTACGGCCGTTGTAAGCCAACAGCCGATAGTTGCGCAAATTACCCGCCAGCCCCGCCCGAATATGGTCGCTCAGCAACAGCAGACGGGCCAGTTGTGTTTCTGCTGTGCCCTGGTCAAACTCATTGGGGGCATAGTAGAGACCATTGCTAAAACCTTGCTCAATATGCCCGCCAAAAGGTGTGCCACCGCGCACGGCATCACGCAGGCGGTCATTAAACGTACCTATGCCCGTGCCCGCCATGTTGAACTGTGTGGCATTCACACCTCGCGCATTGTCGGCCACCTCGCCAAAGTTCCAACCCTCGCCATAAACGTAGATGGCCTTCCCATCCACGCCATCTGCCTCCAGAGTAAGCGCATCCAGCGCCTCACGTACCGCCTGCATATCGGCCACCATGTGATGCCCCATCAGGTCGAAGCGGAAAGCATCAACCTTGTACTGCACAGCCCAGGTGACAACGGAATCTACCATCAGCTTGCGCATCATGTTGTGTTCGGTGGCTGTGTTTTGGCAGCAGGTGCTGTTTTCTACGCTGCCGATGGCGTTGAGGCGGTGGTAATAACCAGGCACGATGCGGTCGAGAACGGCCGTATCCGCCTGCCCACTGGAACTGGTATGGTTATACACCACATCCGCCACCACCCGCAGCCCAATATTGCTGAGGGACTGCACCATCTGGCGGTACTCGCCAATACGTGCCGGGCCATCGGGGTTGGTGGCGTAGCTGCCTTCGGGCACAGTGTAATGGTAGGGGTCGTAGCCCCAGTTAAAGCCATCCTGGTCACGAATGGCACTCAACAGAGCTTGCTGCTCCTCCGAGTCGGGCGGGAAAGAGTCCATTGCCGCCGGATCAGGCTCCACCCATTCGGCCTTGTTTTCGTTGATGGTCGTAATGTCGAAGGTGGGCAGCAGGTGCAGATGGGTAAGGCCCGCCGCCGCCAGATTATCCAGATGGGTCATGCCATTGCTGTCGGTATCGGTGAAGGCCAGATAGGTGCCGCGATGCTCGGCAGGCACGGTGGGGTCGTTGACGCTGAAGTCGCGCATGTGGATTTCGTAGACCACGATGTCTTCGGGCGCGGCTAATGGCGGCTTTTGTAATTCGTCCCAGCCTTCGGGCTTGTAAGCCGGGTCGTTCAAATCCACAATCTGGCTGCGGGTGCTGTTCAGCGCCAGGCTGACGGCGTAGGGGTCGGTGACGAGGTTGGTG
The DNA here is from genome assembly GCA_020634415.1 of Ardenticatenaceae bacterium. Next base: position 162,908 of record JACKBT010000004.1, on the reverse strand, counting down.
ACGATGGCCCCGGCAGTAGGAGCGTAGACGGTGACTTCGTAGAGATAATAACGGCCGTTCCACCCCCCATCGCCCGTCACCGACCACACCCCCGTTGTCTCATCGTAGGCCATCGGCACGGCCTCCGTCGTGGTTTCGGGACTGCTGTCGGCGTAGAGATAGAGTTGAACGCTCCAGGCAGTGGGTGCCCACAGGTGCAAAGTGGGCACACCCTCAGCAAAAGTCACGCCTAATTCGCCATCATAGGTGTACAAGTCATCCAGCACACCGGGAATTTGCAAAGCGGTGGCATCGAGGGGGCCAATGTCGTCGCGGGCGGAAACGGCCGTTTGCCCGCGCAACATATCCGGCACAAGCGGCAAATCTTCTGCGCCAATCTTCAACGCCTGGAAGCCCTCTAAATGGGGGAACTTCACCAGCACGTCACCACTCAACCCTGCCTCATCCAGCGTCAGGGTAACGGTCTCACCACCCGTAACACCATCGGGGGTCAGGGCCAATCCCTCGCCATAATGGAGTTGGTAGAGGTTGGGCAGTTCCGTATCCACATCCCAGGCAATGGTATCGGCCGTAACCCAGTGGGCCGCTGCCAGTTTGATATTGCCGGGAATCACGGGCCGTCCGCCCGCACCCACGCCAACCGAGAGCAGCTTCGAGTTGGAATCCCAGGCGAAGGCTACCAAAATATCTTCTTCAGGCACAGAGAAGGGGATGTTGTCGCCGTCGAGTTCGCCCTCCGCGCCGTAATTTTCATCAAGTGATTGGTTCACAGCTACTTTTGCCTCGTACTCCCCCAGGGGGATGTCTACGGTCTGGTAAATAAAGATGCCATCACCGTCGGGGTCTTGCAGCCAGGTGCGCAGGCAGTCGGGCGCAAAGTCGTTGGCACAGCCAATCTCGTCCTGGAAGCTGCCGACGATGTTGGCGAGGATGCTGTTTACATCGTCTGTGACCCAGCCGGTAAAGCGGTCGAAGTAGAAGGTAACGGCCGTTTCCTCTGCCAGATTCAGGGGAATATTGGGGCCGCCGCGCTGTCCATTCAGGCCAAAATTAGTATCCCAACTGCCATTGATGGCCGCTTTGTACTCATAACTGCCCGCCGGAAGGATAAACGTGTTCTGCCAAAGTTGGTTGGTCTCATTAAAGGCCAACGCCGTTGCTTCACAGTCGGGCAGCCAGTCGCCCTCGCAGCCGAGGACGCTTTGGATGGTGCCGGGGATGACGACGAGGCTGGGCTGGGGAATGAGGGGCGAGATGAGGGGTGCGTTGCCCGGTGTGGGCAAATCAGCCAGGGTGGTGATGGCCTCAGGCGGCGCATCCGCCGTGCTGATGGTCAGGACATGACTGGCAGGGTCGTAGGTGAAGGTGGTTTGGGCGCGTTCGGGGATGGTGAAGGGGATATTGCCGCCATTAGCCACACCGTCTGCGCCGTAATTTTCATCCCAGCTTTGGTTGATGGCGACTTTGGCTTCGTAATCGCCCGCGGGGATGAGGGCGGTGGTGAAGGTGTAAATACCGTCGCCGTCGGGGTCTTGCAGCAGGGAGCGCAGGCAGTCGGGCAGCCATTCGCCGGAGCAGCCGACGGTGGGCTGGTAGCTGCCAGGCACAGTGGCGATGAGGCTGTTGATGCTGTCGCTGACCCAGCGGGTTTTGTGATCATAGAAGAAGGTGACGGGGCCAGCTTCGGGCACGGTGAGGAGAATGTTGGGGCCGTAGTATTCGGCGTTGAGGCCGTAGTTGTCTTGCCAACTGCCATTGAGCGCGGCTTTGTATTCGTAGCTGCCTGCGTTCAGGTTGAAGGTGGCGAGGTAGAGGTCGTTGGCCGGGTCATAGGCCAACATGCTTTCTTCGCATTCGGTGTTCCATTCGCCGGAGCAGCCGAGTTGGGGCTGGAGTGTGCCGGCGATGGTGACGGTTTGGGGTGGCGGTAGGGCGGCATCGTCGCTTTGGGCAGAGGCGGTGGCCGTGATGGTGAGTAAAAGTAAACAGGTCAGTAGCGTTAATTTGATAGCTCGCATGGTAGCTCCTCGATCAGATGGAAGGTTGCTGAATTTTAGCGTATGTTGGGGAGGGGAGGTAGTGGGTGGGAACGGCCGTTACTGCAAAGATTTGAGGAAGTTCAAAAATTGGCCGATTTGTGCCTCGTAAAGAGGGTGTAATTGCCAGGCCCTTTTCAAAACAAGTTGCAGCCGCTCACGGTCAAAGTCAATGTTGTAGTTGGTGCGAAAGAGGTGGCGAAAACGGCGAAGTTCGTCCAGAGCGACATAGGTAGTGTCGTCAATAACGGCGGGGCGAATAGGGGTGAGGTCTAATTTCATCCGCTGTAGCAGTTGGCTGTGCCAACCCGATTTTTCACCTAGATTGTTCTCGAAGGTAGTGGCAATTTGCTGGAAGATGTTTTCAAAGGCCATGTAGAGGCTGTGCAGGCGATAGGCGATGACGATGAGGGTCTCTTCGTCGTCGCTGAGAGTGACCTGTTCCAAACGAGCGAAGATGTCGGCGATGGCTTGCAGGTCGTTTTGGATGCTCCGTTCAAGAATGAGGGCTTTTTCGTTCATAAACACATTCCCCGTAATCATTAACAGCCTGGGTGATGGGGTGCTGCAACGGCCGTACATCCACATCCCATTCTAAAGCCGCTTCCAGCTCGCGCCAGAATTTGCTTTCCACGGCAACATCGTCACACGAGAGAGCCACATCTATATCCGATTGGGATGTGAAACGGCCGATTTGCAAGATTGAACCAAACAGGTAAACAGCCTGAATAGCGGGATAAGTGGGCGCAAGCTGTCGAATGGCCGTACGGGCCGCATCCAGCCGCTGCCGACGCAGTGCTTCGCGCTCTTGTAACCGTGCTGCTTCACGGCGGGCATGGTATTCGCGGGGAGTGAGATCAGCCATCGTCATAATGTTGCTATTGTAACTGATTTTGCATGAATGCGTATTCTCTCCCCCATGTTTCTTTTCCACGTTACAATCCGCGACGATATTTACAATTGAAAAGACCCGAAGGGTTTGCGCACATGGAATTTACTAGCAGTAGCCGCGAAATCCCTTTCGCGCTTCTGGGAACGCGGTAGGGATACCGCGCCTACGACCACTTTTCCGACAGCCTGTTAGGCTTTCGTGCAAAAACCCTTGGGGTCTCTCAGGACAAAGAGGGATTCTATGAAATTTTTAGATCGCAGTCAGCCTGAATTCACGTTAGCGCAGGCGGCAGATATTGCTGACAAGGTGTTTGATTTGCGCGGTGAGCTGAAACCGCTTTATAGTGAACGAGACCAAAACTTTCGGCTGCAAACGGCCGATTCTGCCTACGTCCTCAAAATAGCCAATGCCGATGAAGACCCTGGTGTTCTTGCCTTTCAGGCTGAGGCTTTGCGCTACATTCAGCAGCAAGATGAGGCACTGCCCGTGCCTCGTGTGGTGCTGGCAAAATCAGGCGAACCCTTTACCCAGGTGGATGGGCATCTGGTGCGGGTGGTGACGTTTTTGCCGGGGATGTTGTTGGATAAGGCGCGGCAAACGGCCGTTACCTGGCGCAATTTAGGCCGCTTCATGGCCCGCACCGATTTGGCTTTGCGCGGCTTCTTCCATCCCCAGGCACGGCAAGAACTGCTGTGGGATGTGACCCAGTGTGCGCGACTGCGCCCCCATACGATGCACATTGAGGATGCCGCGGCACGGGTGCGCGTGGAGCAGATTTTGGATGGCATGGAGAGCCATGTCTTGCCCGCGCTGCGCCAACTGCGCCATCAAGTCATCCACAATGATGGGCATGGCGAGAATGTGCTGGTTAATCCCCATAACCATGAGGAGATTTGCGGACTGCTCGATTTTGGCGATATGGTCTTTGCGCCGTTGGTGCAGGAGATTGCCATTGCGGTGGATATTGCGCGGCTGCCCCTGCCGCAGTTGGTGGCGAAGATTGGGGCGATTGCGGCGGGTTATGACAGCATCTTGCCGCTGGAAGCGGAGGAGATTGACACGATTTATGATTTGGTGCTGGCGCGGCAGGCGATTACGGCCACGATTATTGCCTGGCGCAAGGCTGTTACGCCCGATCAGCCTGGCTTTTTGCTGGATGAAGAGGAAAGCTGTTGGCAGACGATGGCCGATTTGCTGGCGATGGGGAAAGCGGCCGTTTGTGATGAGCTGCGGCGGGCGTGTCGGTTTCCGGTGTATAACGTGATGCCGAAGGGGAAAGAGACTGGGGACTGGAGACTAGAGACTGGTAGTCTCCAATCTCCAATCTCCAGTCTCCCCGATGAGTTGATGGGGCGGCGCACGGCCGTTTTGGGGGCACATTTGGAGCATTTTTACTCGAATCCGGTGCATGTGGAGCGGGGAAAAGGGGCGTGGTTGTATGGGGTGGATGGGCGGGCCTATTTGGATGCCTATAACAATGTGCCGACGGTGGGTCATGCTCATCCCCACGTGGTGAAGGCGGTGGCGCGGCAAACGGCCGTTCTCAACACCAACACCCGCTACCTCTACCGCAACATCCTCGACTACGCCGAGCGGCTGGTGGACAGCCTGCCGGAACATATAGACGTTTGCGCCTTCGTCAATTCGGGCAGCGAGGCCAACGACATTGCCTGGCGCATGGCCCAATTTATCACCGGCAACCAGGGCGCGTTGGTGATGGAGAATGCCTATCATGGCATTACCGATGCCATCAAACCGCTCTCGCCTGGCTTTGGCGAAAAGCTGCAACCCCATGTGCGAACATTGATGTCGCCTAATCCCTATCGCGGCGTATACCGCTATGGCGAACCTGACTTAGCCGAGAAATATGCCGCCGATGCTGACCGAGCGATTGCGGAGTTGGCGGCGGCGGGGATGAAGCCGGCGGCGTTTATGCTGGATTCGGCTTTTGTGAGCAATGGCTCGCCAGATGTGCCGCAGGGGTATGTAACGGCCGTTATCGCCAAAGTTCGTGCGGCTGGCGGCCTCTTCATCGCCGATGAGGTGCAGTCTGGTTTTGGGCGGATGGGGCAGATGTGGGGCCATGCCGTGCATGGGGCGCGGCCGGATATGGTGACGATGGGCAAGCCGGTGGGCAATGGTTTTCCGTTGGGGGTGATTGCCACCAGTGCCGATATTCTCAACCGTTTTGTGAAGGAAGTGGGGCTGTTTAGTACGTTTGGCGGGAATCCGGTGGCCTGTGCAGCGGGAACGGCCGTTCTAGATGTGATTGAGCGGGAAGGCTTGGTAGCGAATGCCGCCGCGACGGGCGATTATTTGCGCGAAGGCTTGCGCGGCCTGATGGCCCAGCACACCATCATTGGCGATGTGCGTGGGCGCGGGCTGGTGACGGGTGTGGATTTGGTGCGCAACCGGGAAACGCAGGAGCCAGCACGGGCGGAGACTGTACGGGTGCTGGATGGGATGCGGGACAAGGGGGTGTTGATTGGCGATGGCGGCGAGTATGGCAATGTTCTCAAAATCCGGCCACCGCTCGTTTTTAAAAAGGACCATGCGGATATTTTGGTGGCAGCGTTGGCGGAGGTGTTGGCGGAGATGGTTGGGAAATAGTTTTGGACTGGTAGCCCTCAAAAGAATTACCTTGCTAATATCAGTTAATCCCAGTTTAGGTGGGGGCGTTGGACACGAGCATATTCAATTAACTTCTCCAACTGCCCTCGTCGCTCAAACCACAGAATCAACTCCCGTACCTTATCTATACGTGTATCACCTGGCAAATCTGTAAAATCAAGACCTAGTTCAAAACATAGATCATTCAATTCATCATCGCTGAAAGCTTGCAGCAAGGTTTGTCGTAGCGAGGATAAACCTGCTGTTTTCAGATGTCTGGGTATATCTGTCGATACTTGTCCTCGTGCACCTACATCATCAATCAAACTCCACACATCCACTGTTTCATAGCTTTCTTCACATTCAGCTGTTGCTCTACCTGCTGCTAACCGCTTCTTGAGCAGACTAAAGTCAAAGAAATAAGGCACAATATTGGCCCGGCAATGAGAACAGTTACAAGGGATCAACTGCTCAATTTGCAAACGATCAGGAAACTCGCTATGAATTTTCTCGAATTCATAGCCGATTTTCGTTAATAGTTCTCGTTTTTGTCCGCCCGCTACACGAACGGTGATCTCCCTACGCTGGTAATGCTCAATTATTTCGGCAAGAGCGTTAGTATCTTTTAAGATGACACCCGTTTTCCAAACACCACGTTGATCGGCGATGAGCCGATGAGTGGCCACAATGAAGCGGGTCAAGATACCTTTAGGCATGAAGGCTGGGTAGCGAAAACGCAGATGAAGAGTATCTTCATATTTCCATTTGTATCGAGGGCGATTTTCGCTTAACAGTTGAGGAGCGATGTAATCTCCAGTGGGTAGTGGGTAGCAAAGCTGGAAACGTAGCATCAATTGTAACAGTTCATCCCGCCAACGGGTGTACTTCTCTTCCTGCCAAATGGTGGCAAGATCAGCATGATTGAAGCGACCCCAATTAGCTTTTATGCGTTCACTCTCCAAAACAGCATAAACAGCCGTTGTTCCCCATTCTGGCTTCAAAATCAGCGTTTTGTTCAATAAGGGATCATCTTGATAATGAAGGCAAACACCCAAATCATGGAGATAATCGCTTAACTGCAACTTGTCGTCGTCACGAGTAAAGCCGTGCGTTTGGCATAAGTCAAGATATTCATGTAATGGCATTGTGTTGCGTAGGTCTGCTTCTAAAGCCTCTCGCACTCGTACCCAAGTTTTGGGCAATGTTTGTCCTACATGTGGCAGTTGCATGATATGGTATTTAATAGCTTCGATAATTTTATCTAGGCTACGGTTGTCGTTATTAGCCAAATTGACGGGGAAAACATCCTTCAGGCTTTTAAATTCCCCACGGAGTTGATTTTCGTTGAACGGCCAAGCACGATTTTGTTTTTCATTAGAGATGATAAGCGCTGGGCTATTGTCACTGAGGAGTTCAACAACATTAAGCCAATAATAGAAGTCGGTTTTTTGCTCACGGGCATCTGCAACGAGTGCATAAAGGGAACGACGGGTGAGGAAGAATTTATGTGTAGCATGATAAATTTCCTGTCCACCGAAATCCCAGATATTTATGCGGAAAAGTGTGTTGGAATCATCTAATTTTTGGGAATTATTGGGTGGATGGGGTAATGGAAATCCCCATTCAGTTACATCGATCCCTTCGGTAGATATTTCTGTAGGATCGACATGATAGGTGGGGTCTTGTAATTTTTTAACCAGCGTCGTTTTACCTGCTCCTGGTTCGCCTATAATGATCAGTTTAGCTTCATACAAAGTATCGTCCCCATCTTGCGCCAACTGGCGGAAATAAGCACTTAGTTTGTCTAAATCAATTGGTTGACTCTCTCGCAGGTCTAATACTTCTTGTGGCGGAGTTTGTATAGGATTTCCAAACAGATATAAGTTTTCTAATTTAGGTAAGTCAACCAGCCATGTGGGAACCTCCGCTAACTGATTCCCACTCAAATGCAAGACTTCCAGGTTTCGCAGTTGACCGATTTCGGAAGGTAGTTGCCTCAACAGATTATTGTATAAATATAGCCATTTCAGATTTTGTAGTTGGCTAATTTCAGGAGGTAGACCTGTCAACTGATTCCCATTCAAGAATAATGATTTCAAGTTTTGTAGCTGACCGATTTCACGAGGAACACTGAGTAACCGATTGTTACCTAAATCTAGAGTTTCAAGCCAAGTCATTGTAAAAACGGCTTTTGGAATATCCGTCAATTTCGATCCCTGTGGATCAAAACGGCTCAAATTCAATGAAGATGATCCATATGTCCTTACTGCATCAATTTTCTCATGTGCCCAATTTGGGATTGTTTCTCTTAACTGTTGTTGCTTTCGGCTTGTCATCTACACCCTCCTACCCCCGCATCTTCGTTTTGCGATTAACATGATTATTCCACGTTTCAACCTATTAGACAATTTCTATCAAATAATCGAAAAATGAGCTATTGCCATTTGATTGGAATATTGATTATTGGACGGAAGACAACAATCTGCGAATACCCTACCAACGATCCTGAGGCTGTTAATGTCCTCACCGTATCGTTCTGTTGGCTTAACTGCAACGGCCGCTTCCCACCACCTCTCGCCTCCCATACGGCCGTTTCTACCGCACCAACAACACCACCTTGCCCGTAGATTACCGATTGGTGAGCATGTTCATGGCTTCGGCCACCTGCTATAGTGGATAGGTGGCCGAGATGTGGGGCTTGAGTTTGCCTTGGCTGTACCAACCAAGCAGGGTTTGCATGGATTGGAAGAGGGTGTGGGGCTGCTTCCAGGCATATGCGCCCCAGTAGACACCGACAATGCTACAATTTTTGACGAGGGTGAGGTTGGCTGGGTGGCCCACTGGCAAAACCCAATCACCAGCAGCCACCCCACCCATATCAAAAGATAGAGGTTTGCCCATGACAACAGAGCACGAAGCATTTGATGGATCCCAGTCGGCCTTTTTGAAAGGTGAGCGGGTGTATTTACGGCCGTTATGCAAAACCGACCTTCCCCTCATCCAAAAATGGTCAAATGACCCTGACCTGCGGGGGCGAACAGGGATGGTGCAGCCCATGTCGCAGGCGGGCGTGGCGCAATGGTACGAAAAGGCGGAAGCTGATCCACAGCGAATCTGGTTCATTATCGTTTTGCAGGAAGGCCATCGGCCGATTGGCGAAGCGGGGCTGCTGCGCATGTTCCCCGCCTGGCGTACCACAGACTTAAGCATCATCATCGGCGAAAAGGATGTCTGGGGCCAGGGTTATGGCACAGAAACCATCAACCTGCTGTTGGACTATGCCTTTGGTTATCTCAATTTTCATCGTGTGGCGATTGGTGTGGTTGGTTTTAATGAACAGGCACTGCGTTTTTATGAGAAGGTTGGCTTCAAACAAGAGGGGGTTCAGCGGGATGGCTATTTTTATAACCATGAATTCTCTGATTTTGTGATGATGAGTATTCTTGAGGATGAGTTTCGGGACGGGGTTGTGGGCAAAGGAATATCATAGTCCTCAAGTTAGATGGGGAGGGTTGGGGAGTGGCGATTGGTGATTGGAGATTGGAGATTGACCAGTCTCCAATCTCTTATCTCTACCAGCCATCATCACGCCAACAATTGTTGATGAGTTTTTCTGGAGGGCGGAGAGGAACTTGCCAGTCCATTTACGGCGTTAGAAGCCAGACAAATTACCTGTTTTTATGGTGACTTTCCTCGTCACCCATGCTGCCTTTTGTCACTTCAAAACGGCCGTCTTCTTTGGCACACTGATTAGGGATGAACAGCTTCCCAGTTCTTCCCACTTCCTCACAATTGCCCTAAATTTTTAGGGATTTATGGAAATTGTGAGGCACTCAGAGGAACTTTTGCAATAAATTCCAAAGGAGATTTCCCACATGGCCCACGGAAGAATAGTAATAGATTATGAACGTTGTAAAGGGTGTGAGTTGTGCCTGCCAGCTTGTCCACCCCAGGTGATCGGTTTGGCAGAGCAGTTTAATCAGAAGGGGTATCGGCCAGCCGTTTTCTTAGATACTGAAGAGAAATGCACAGGGTGTGCCTTGTGTGCTGTTGTGTGCCCGGATGCGTGTATAACAGTTTTTCGTGACATTAAACCGCAACGAACGGCCGTTCTTGTCGCTGCCTAAAAGGAGGAAACGCAATGACCAAAGAGTTACTCAAAGGCAATATGGCGATGGCCGAAGCGGCCGTTCGCGCTGGTTGTGAAGCCTACTTTGGCTACCCCATCACCCCCCAAACAGAGCTGCTAGAGCATATGGCCAAGCGGATGATTGAGCTGGATCGGGTCTTTTTGCAGGCGGAAAGTGAAGTGGCGGCCATCAACATGGTGTATGGGGCTGCTGCCGCTGGCTCACGGGTGATGACCTCTTCTAGCAGCCCCGGCATCAGCCTGATGCAGGAGGGCTTTAGCTATATCGCTGGCTCTCATGTGCCGGTGGTGATTATTGATGTGATGCGCGGCGGGCCGGGTCTGGGCAATATCCAGCCCAGCCAGGCCGATTATTACCAGGTGACAAAATCGGCCGGACATGGTGATTTTCATCCGATTGTGTTAGCTCCTTCCACTGTGCAAGAGGCGATTGACCTGACGGTGCTGGCGTTTGATTTGGCCGAACAGTATCGGACGTTGGTGTTTGTGGTGGCTGATGGCGCGATTGGGCAGATGATGGAACCGGCTGAACTGCCACCAATGCGGCCGCTGACGGAGGAACGGCCGTCTTGGGCCTTAACTGGCGCTAAAGACCGAGATAAAAACATCATCACCTCGCTTCATCTGGGTGCGGTAAACCTGGAGGCCCTGAACAAAGATCTGCAGCTAAAACTGGCCCGCATTAAGGTGAATGAGGTTCGGTATGAGGAGAAGTTTTTGGAGGATGCTGAGATTGTGGTGGTGGCTTTTGGCACGGCGGCGCGGGTGGCGCAAACGGCCGTGCAGCGGCTGCGCCAACAAGGCATCAAAATCGGCCTCTTCCGCCCTATTACCCTTTGGCCCTTCCCCGAACAGCGGCTGATGCAGTTGAGTTATTTAGCCAAACAGTTCTTTGTGGTAGAGATGAATGCAGGGCAAATGGTGCATGATGTACGTGAAATGGTTCGCAGCCATGCCGGCGTGCAATTTATTGGCCGCATGGGTGGGATGATTCCTATGCCCGATGAGATTGAGACATACATTCAAGATTGGGTGGCAAGTTTACCCGACTCTTTAGCCTATGGAGGAGGTAGATAATGATAGCTCTTGCCAATGAACAAATAACGTATGAACGGCCGTTGACCCTATCCACCGTCAACACCCATTACTGCCCCGGCTGTACACATGGCGTGGCCCATCGGCTGGTGGCCGAAGTTATTGACGAGCTAGAGCTGCGCGAACGCACCATCCTGGTCGCCTCCGTTGGCTGTTCTGTCTTTGCTTATAACTACTTTGAAGTAGATGCCTGTGAAGCGCCCCATGGCCGAGCGCCAGCGATGGCAACTGGTGTCAAACGAGTGCATCCCGACAAAATCGTCTTCACTTACCAAGGCGATGGCGATCTGGCCTCGATTGGCACGGGCGAGGTGATTCATGCCGCTGGTCGCGGCGAAAACATCACCATTATTTTTGTGAACAACGCCATTTATGGCATGACGGGCGGGCAAATGGCCCCCACCAGTCTGGTAGGCCAGAAAACGTCTTCCTCGCCGTTTGGCCGGGATGTGCATCTGGCGGGCCACCCTATGCGCATGGCGGAACTGTTGGCGCAACTGCCAGGCACGGCTTACAGTGTGCGCCGCAGTTTGCATGATGCCAAGCACATTATCAAGGCCAAGAAGGCCATCAAAACGGCTTTTGAGGTGCAGATGCAGGGGTTGGGTTTCAGTGTTGTGGAACTGCTGTCTACCTGCCCCACCAACTGGGGCATGAGCGCGGGCGAGGCCTGTGACTGGGTGCGTGATGAGATGGTGCCTTATTATCCGTTGGGGGATTTTAAGACTCCTTGAGTGTGTGATGGAGAGATTGGAGTCGAGGCTTTAGGCGAAGGTGGTGAATGATGAAGCGTGGTTGTAGGCGGCGTTTGTTGGGGGGATTGGGGGTTGTGGTGCTGTTTGTGGGCGTAACGGCCGTTGCCCTCTATCTCGCCAATCGCAACCTGCCCATGCAGTCGGCTCATGTGTCCCATCTGGGGGAATTGGAGCAGGCCCGGCTGGCGGAGGCCATGCACCTGCGCCAAAGGTTAGGCGAGCAGGTGTGGCCGGGCTGGGCTAAGGCCGACATTCCGATGGTGCTTTACAATGAAGGGTTTGCCTTTCTCGTAGGTTATGAGTCGCCACCAGCAGGGTGGCGCAAGCTGCCGGACAGTGTGGTTGTGGGCAGCAAGTGGCAGATGATTGATGATCTGGGGGATGAACGGCCGTATTTCCGCCAACCTCTGCCCGATTCAGGCGAAACGCCGCAGAGTTTTGTGGTGTTGGTAGGGGAACGCTGGGCGGCCAGTTTGACGACGATGGAGTGGATGGAGATCGAGATGGCGGCTCTGTTTCGTGAGCAAATGCCGCCGGGGTTAGCGGCTGTTTTCCCCTATGAATGGGTGACGCAGCAGTTTATTGGCGGCACGGAAGGGTATATTGGTGCGTTGTTGCATGAGTCTTTTCATGCGTTTGTGGGGGAGCGGTGGCCGGAGCGGCTGGTGGCGGCGGAAACGGCCGTTGCCCAGGAAGACCAATTCCCCTGGAGTGACAACGATTATGAAGTGCTGTGGCAGACGGAATTGGATTTGCTGACCGCAGCGGTGCGAGCTGATTCGCTGGCAGAAACGGCTGAATTGGCCGAGCAGTTTTTGGCAAACCGGCAGCAGCGCCGGGAACAGTATGATCTGGATGCGGCTTTGGTCGCTTATGAAAACCAACGTGAATGGCTAGAAGGGTTAGCCAAGTATGTAGAGATGGAAATCCAGCGGCAGGCTTCTCTGGCTGGGGAGTATGAACCTATTTCATCTATCTTGGCTGACCCTAATTTTAATCGTTACGCGGGGTCGGAGCGGCGGTGGTCGCAGCAGATTTCGCAAATCGGCCGTATGGCGACGGATGAGGGGGACGGCCGTTTCTATTATTCGGGTATGGCGCAGGCCATTGTGTTGGATCGCTTGCTGCCAGAATGGAAAACAATGGTCATGGACGAGGGCATTTTTTTGGAAGACCTGATGGCCATCGCCATCGAAGCTTATATGGGGTAATGAAATGACAACTCCCTGGGAACATAGATATGCACAACGGATGCGGTGGATGGGCAGTTCTGCTATTCGAGAGCTGCTTAAGCTGACCACGCAGACAGACATTATCTCTTTTGCGGGTGGTTTGCCAGCACCGGAGGTTTTTCCGGTGGAGGCGTTTGCGGAGGCTTCGCAGCGTGTATTGGTGGAGCATGGCAGTGATGCCTTGCAATATAGCACAACGGACGGTTATCGGCCGTTGCGCGAATGGATTGTGGAGAAGATGGCGCAGTATCGCATTGAAGCTGCGCCGGAAAATGTGCTGATTACCAGCGGCTCGCAGCAGGCTTTGGATTTGATTGGCAAGGTGCTAATCAATGCTGGCGACCGGATTTTGACGGAAAAACCGACTTATTTGGGGGCGCTGCAAGCGTGGCAGGCGTATCAGGCAGAGTATGTGACGGTGCCGATTGATGATGATGGCTTGCGCACGGGTGAACATTTGGAAAGGGCCATTACCACTGGGCCAAAATTTATGTATGTGCTGCCCAATTTCCAGAACCCTGGCGGGGTGACGCTGCCTTTGGGGCGGCGTTGGGAGATTATCGCCATCGCCGAGCGGTATGGCATTCCTATTATTGAGGATGATCCGTATGGTGAACTGCGGTATGAGGGGGAGCATATTCCGCCGCTGGTGGTGCTGGATGCGACGAAGTTGGATGGGGTGAATGGGAATAATGCCCGTAATCTTCTCAATGGCAATGTCATCTACCTGAGTACCTTTTCTAAAACATTGGCTCCTGGTCTGCGCCTGGGCTGGATTGTGGCCCCTGCTAGTGTCATCGAAAAATGTGTGATTGCCAAGCAGGGCATGGATTTGCACACCAGCAGTTTTGTGCAGATGGTGGCTTATGAGGTGGTGAAGGATGGCTTTTTGAAGGAGCATGTGCGCCACATTCGCCAGGTGTATAAGGCGCGGCGTGATGTGATGCTGGCGGCGATGTCCCATTTCTTTCCGCCGGAAGTGAGTTGGACGCGGCCTCAGGGGGGGCTGTTTTTGTGGGTAACGCTGCCGGAATGGATGGATTCGGCCGATCTGTTTAACCGGGCCATTAAGCATAAAGTGGCGTTTGTGCCGGGTGCGTCTTTTTACCCGGATGGCAGTGGGCACAATACGATGCGCCTGAATTTTTCTAATGCGCAGCCGGAGCAGATTGAGGTGGGAATTGAGCGTTTGGGCAGGGCGATTAAGGCGGAGTTGGCTGCTTTTAAGAAGGATTTGGTGGTGGCGCAGAGTTAAGTTCCCCAGAGCTGTGGCTGGTGTCTCACCGGGCCACTTCTGGGAACAGGAAAAAATCATGGAAACATCAATTGTGATTGCAGGTTTTGGTGGGCAGGGGGTGTTGTTGGCGGGGCAGGTGTTGGCTTATGCGGGGATGGATTACGGCCGTTTTGTCACCTGGATTCCCTCATATGGCCCAGAGATGCGGGGTGGCACAGCTAACTGTACGGTCATCATCGGTGATGAGCCGGTGGGTGCGCCCATTGTGGCCCGCCCGGATATTGCCATTGCCCTGAACCAACCTTCGTTTGATAAGTATGAGTCGCTGGTGCAGCCTGGCGGGCTGCTGGTGGCCAATAGTTCCCTCATTGCGGTGGAGACGCTGCGTGATGATTTGGAACTGGTAGCTGTTCCGGCCAATGCGATTGCGGAGGAGCATGGAACGGTGAAAATGTTGAATATGGTGCTGTTGGGGGCGATGTTGGCGAAACGGCCGATTTTGCCGCTCTCCGCAGTTGAACAAGCATTAACTGACCATCTGCCGAAGACAAAAGAGCATTTGTTGGCGATGAACTTGCAAGTTTTGCAGCAGGGTTATCAATTTGAGTCGGCAGTGGCTGAAACGTTTTAATGAGGACAACATGTTTGAAAAGATATTAATCCCGCTTGATAGTTCTGAATTGGCGGAACGTGCCTTGAAGCCGGGTCTGGCTCTGGCTGAACAGGGAAACGCGGATGTGTTCCTGGTCAGTGTGCCCTTTATGGAGAAGGCTTTTATCGAGGATCGGGCCGGATATGGGTTTATGCTGCCGGATCAATCGTTGGCGCAATCGCGCAAGAATTTGCAGGCTTATCTGAATAAGGTGAAGCAGAATCATGCTCATCCGAATGTCCACATTCACCCGGTTGTGGCGGATGGGGATGAGGCGAGTGTGATTGTGGATACGGCCGTTCGGGAGCAGGTAGATTTAATTGTGATGAGTACACACGGCCGTTCTGGCTTCTCCCGCTGGATGTTGGGCAGTGTCACCGAGCGCGTGCTGCGCCAGGCCCCCTGCCCTGTCCTCGTCATCCGCGAAGACAAACCCTTGCAGCATATGCTCATCACCCTGGATGGCTCCGAATTATCCGAAACTGCCTTGCAGCCTGGGGTTGAAGTTGCCGCCCGGTTGGGCAGCCAGCTTACCCTATTCAGCGTTGAATCGTCTGAAGAGCTAAACCCGACCTTTGTTGCTGAATTGGAAAAGGTTGAAACCGGGTTAGGGGCCAGAACCATTGAGGATTACTACCATCGCACCGAAAATTACCTTCAGCGTTTGGTGGCTCGGCTGCCCCAAGAAGTGGCCCAAGTGACAGACACTGCGCCCAGAGTCGGCCCAGTCACGGACACCATTTTGGACTTTATTGAGGCAGACAAGGTGGATTTGGTAGTGATGGCGACACACGGGCGCTCAGGGCTGCAGCGATGGGTATATGGCAGCATTACCGAAAAAATCATGCGCAGCGCCAAGTGCGCCATGCTGATAGTGCGGCCACCTTCTGAAAAATTCACGCAATAACAGTAATCGTTCAGTTCCTCGAGCGAAAAATCCTCCCGGAGGCTTCTTTTACGAAGGCTCTCTCGAGGGAAAACCTCCGGGAGGGTGAACGTTACCAATAACAAACGAACCTGGTATCCGTAACCAAAGATTGGTTTTATACGAATACTATTTTGGAGAATCAATTATGTTTAGACGTATATTAGTGCCATTAGATGGCTCCCATTTGGCCGAAAGTGCCTTGCCGGCTGCTCTGGAATTAGCATCTAAATTTGAGGGAGAAATTACCTTAATCCGTGTGGTGGCCTCGCCCACAACCATGCCTACCGTTGATGGCCGCGCTTATGGTGAATTGCATTTCAAAATGCGCGAACATGTTCTGGATGAGGCAGAAATGTACCTGAAGCTGCACAAAAATTCGCTGCGGCAGCAGGGTTATGTGGTGCATCATCAGATTGTGGAGGGGGATTCACCAGCGGGGGCGATTTTGGATATTGCCGAGGCGCAAAATATGGATGCGATTGTGATGAGTACGCATGGTTGGGGTGGGCTGGCGCGGTGGATGTTTGGCAGTGTGGCGGACAAGATTATTCGCCGAGCGGATATTCCGGTTGTGCTTATTCGCGCTAATGAAATTATTCCCCCTATTGAGGCTGAGGCCGATTTGCGAGCAAGCGAGTTGGCTTGATGTCTAATCAGGTAATTGTGTAATTGGGTGATTTTGGCCTCATTGCCCAATTACCGATTACCCTTATAGAGACAAAGGCCCGAAGGGTTTGGCGGCTAGGTCGTGGCCGATTCTGAGAGTTAGTAAAACGCTTCGGGTCTTCCAAATAGCTGGTGTGCCATTTGCTGCCTTTGGGGGATGGATTCCTGCCTACGCAGGAATGACCTGTGCAGTTACACTTTTTCTATAATTTTTTGCAGCGTTTCAATGACTCGTGTGTTTTGTTCGGCTGTGCCAATGCTGAGGCGTATGTGGTTTGCCAGGCCAAAGGCGGGCCGCATGATGATGGCTTCTTGCAGCATTTGGGTGACGATGGTATCGGCCGTTATGCGCTCATGGGAAAACATGAGGAAGTTGGTTTGGCTGGGCCATACGTGGCAGCCGAGTGTTTGCAGTTGTTGGGTGAGCCAGGAACGGCCGTTTTCATTATTCACCACCGTCTTCTGCAAATGTTCCTCGTCCTGTAAGGCGGCCAGCCCGGCCAGAAGCGTGAGGTTGTTTACGTGGAACGGCCGTTGCAAATTCGCCAACGCAGCGATGATGTCGGGACGGGCAATGCCATACCCCAGGCGCAATCCGGCCATGCCATAAATTTTGGAGAAGGTGTGGATGATGAGCAGGTTAGCCCCGGCCAAAACGTGCCCGATGGCATCGGGAAAGTCGGGCGCATCGTGGAAGTGGTAGTAGGCTTCATCGTGGAGCAGCAGTGCCTTTGGCGGCAGGTTGGCGAGCAGGTGGTCGAGTTGGCTGGCTGTCATGTATGTGCCAGTAGGATTATTGGGGTTACAGACGTAAACGAGGCCGGTGTGGGGGGTAACGGCCGTTAAAACTGCCTCTGGTTCATAAGCAAAAGTGTCAGGATCGAGATCGTAAAAACAGAGTGGCCGTGCGGCACGGCCACAGTAGCGAGCTAAGAAGGGGAAGGTCACGCGGGGATGCACACAATCGGCCGTGGGCGCGGCCAGATAATGTCGTGCGGCCAACTCCAGCACATCCAGGCCGCCATTGCCGAGGATAATGTGATCGGCCGTTAAACCCCGCCCCCAATAATCAGCAATGGCTTGCCGTAAACGGCCGTCCAACTGCTTGGAGGGGTAAAGATGGCTGTTGCCCAACGCTTCACACATCGCCGCTAAGGCTTTGGGCGATGGCCCCAGCGGATTTTCATTGGAGGCTAATTTGAGGGGTTGTTTTTGGCGCAGTTCAGGGGGCAAATCCTCAATGGACAGCCCTGGTTTATATTCTGGTCGGCTCATGATCATCCTTTTTGAGGCAACCATAACACAAGGGAGGTTTTTGGGCGAACGGCCGTTGCCGCAAAAACTAGCATCCATGTCACAATTCTGATAGAACCAACACATGGAGCAACAAACAGAACCTACCCCCACCAAAACCGAAACAGAAATCAAAAAATTTGGCACACTCGAAGGCGTTTTCCTGCCCACTCTCCTCACCATCCTGGGTGCCGTCATGTACCTGCGCACCGGTTGGGTTGTCGGCCAGGCCGGTTTAATCGGCGGGCTGCTCATCATCGCCCTCGCCAACATCATCACCATCTGCACGGGCCTCTCCATCTCCTCCGTCGCCACCAACATCCGCGTTGGGGCCGGTGGCTCCTTCTCCATCATCTCTCAATCATTAGGATTAGAAGTGGGTGGCAGCGTCAACCTGCCCTTTTACCTGGCCCAAGCCATCTCCGTCGCCTTCTACATCTTCGCCTTCACCGAAGGCTGGCTCTCGGTTTTCCCCACCCACCCCGAAATTCTCATTCTCTTCCTGGCTTATGGTCTCTGCTTCGCCATCGCCTACACCAGCGTTGGCTTAGCCGCCCGCATCCGTTACCCCATCCTCTTCATCGTCAGCTTCTCCATCTTTTCCGTCCTGTTAGGCAGTTCCACACGCTATGGCAATCCGGGCGCAGTCCACACACCTCAGTTGTGGGGCAGCTTCCGTGATGCCGATTTTTGGGGCGTGTTTGCCGTTTTCTTTCCGGCCGTGACCGGCGTTTTAGCGGGTGTCAATCTCTCTGGCACCCTGCAAAGCCCACGCCGCAGCATCCCCACCGGCACCATGGCCGCCATCCTCGTCAGCTTCGCCGTCTATTTGGGATTGGCCTACTGGACATCCCTCGTCGCCACGCCGGAAGAACTCATGGACAAATTCACCATCATGGTCGAAAAAGCCGCCTTTGGCTGGGCCGTGCAGGCCGGCATCCTGGCCGCCACCTTCTCCGCCGCACTTAACTCCCTCGTCGGTGCGCCGCGTGTATTGCAAGCCATGGCCGTTCATGGCGTAGTCCCCTTCGGTCACATCCTCTCCGCCGAAACAGAAAACGGCGAACCACGCAACGCCATGTATTTGACTGGCGCCATCGGCATCGCCACGCTCCTCTTCGGCCTTTCCGGCAACGGCATCAACAAAATCGCTCCCCTCATGACCATGTTTTTCCTCGTCACCTACGCCACGCTAAATGGGGTCGTTTTGTTAGAGCAATCACTGGGTTTAACCAGCTTCCGCCCCCTCTTTCCCGTACCGCGTGTCGTGCCGCTCATTGGCTTTGTTGGTGCGCTTGTCGTCATGTATCTCATCAACCCCATTTTCAGCCTGGTGGCTACCATTACCATCATCGTGCTGTATGAATATCTGTCCTTGCAACAGCTAACTGCCCCCTGGAGCGATGTGCGCAGCGGCATGTTTGTGACACTGGCAGAATGGGCGGCCAAACGGGTGCTGCGGATGCCTACGGGCCAGGACCGCGCCTGGAAACCCAGCCTGCTCGTACCCATCCAGTCTCAGGCGGCTCTGCGTTACAGCTACCGCTTCCTCACGGCCATCACCAAACCCAATGGCTCCTTACACATTGTTGGCTGTTACGCGCCCGGTCACCGGGACGATCTACAGACCTTGAAATCCTACGAATCGGCCTTTGACCGGGCAGGCATTTTTGCGCGGGTGGCCTTGCTGGAAACACGGCAGTTCGACCATACCTTGCATATGGCGATGGCGGTGTCTAGCAGTGCTTTTTTCCACCCCAACACCCTCTTTTTGCCCATCCTGCCCAACAACGGCAGTTCCGAAGCCGACTTGCAATTTCTGATGGATCGGGCGATTGAAAATGAGATGGGTGTTATTTTGCACATGGATAATCCCAACACCGGTTTAGGGCGCGAGCAGGTGATTAATGTGTGGATGCGGGAGCAAAGCCCGGAATGGACAATTGGGCTGCGTCTGCCCAATCTGGATTTATCTCTGCTGTTGGCCTACCAACTGGCACGGAATTGGCAGGGGCGCATTAATCTGCTGACTGTGGTGGAGGATGAGGCGGAACGGCCGAATGCCGAACAATATCTGCACCAGTTGATGGATTTGGGTCGGATGCCGCGTGGCACACGGGCAGTGGTGCATGTGGGGCCGTTTAACGAGTTTATTCCGCAAGCCCCCGAAGCCGATTTGAATATTTTTGGCTTACAAAAGCAAATCAACCTGGCTTTCATGGAGCGCATGATGAGCCAGGTTGATACATCGTGCATTTTTGTCCGCGATTCAGGGCGGGAAAGTGCGCTGGTGTAATTAATAAGGTGGTAGGGGCGGCCACAAGGCCACGCCCCTACAAAGGGTATGGTTAGGGCGCGACGATGGGTTGGGCCTGGAGGGCGGGTTCTTGCATTTCTGTGCCAACCAGGGGTGAACCTTCTTCAAACCAGGAGCGGGGAGCAGGGTGTCCCCACAACGTTTGTCGCTGCGGATCGTGCAAATTCCACTCGACGGGGACGAAATCGGGGTCTACGGTGAGGTAGTCGCTGGTGTATATTTCCACGCGGTGGCCGTCGGGGTCACGCACGTAGAGGAAGAAGGCATTGGAGATGCCGTGCCGACCAGGGCCGCGCTCCATGCTGGCTAGATGACCGGTGGTGGCCATGATGTCGCAGAGGTGGATGATGTGGAGGGCGGTGGGAACCCAGATGGCGACATGGTGCATACGGGGGCCGCGTCCGTTGGTGAAAGCCATGTCATGGACGTTGCCTTTGCGGTGCATCCAAACGGCCCACAATTGATCGCCGTCTTCGGTTTTGGTGTATTCGGTGGTGCGGAAGCCTAAGTCGAGTGCCCAAAAGTCGTGGCTGGCTTGCACGTCGGGGGTGAAGCAGTTGAAGTGGTCTATGCGTTGGGGGTGGCAGCCGTGATAGGTGCTGTATTTTTGCAGGTTACGCTCGACTTGGGTGAATTCGTAGCAGAATTCGAGGGGCATTCCGAAGATGTCGCGTGTTTGCAGGGTGCGGCCTTGCCCATGTTGGTCTACCCAGCAAGTGGGCAGCCCTTTGTTCTGGAAGTGGGTTTCGATTTTGTCGAGATCGGCTTCGCTGGCGGCTTTGAAGCCAAAACGGTAGACGTAGGGATCGGCCGTTTCCGTGAGTACAAACGAATGATGATTACGTTCCTCTAAGCAGCGCAGGTAGATGGAGTTGCCTACTTGCTCGGTCTCGATTAAGCCCAAAATTTCGGTGTAAAACTTGCGGGATGCTTCTAAATTGGTCACACCCAGTTCGATGTGACTCATGCGGATAATGTTGAATGGCGGGTTGCCTGCGGGATGTCGAATTGGCATGATACTCTCCTTTGGGAGACTGGAGATTGGAGACTGAATAAATTGTAGTCGAATAACCCACTGTCATTCCGAGGTCCTCCGAGGAATCCCGACGGACTTGCTGATCCGTCGGGATTCCTCCTCGAAGACTCGTCAGAATGACAATTGAAGTGGTTGGTGGAATTCTTAAGTACCCAAAGTCTCCAGTCTCCAGTCTCTAATCTCTAATTTCCTAGCTTGGGAATGCGATGATTGCCCATTGCCAGGCTGATGTTTTTTGTTTCCATGTAGAAGTCGAAGCTATAGTCGCCGCCGTCGCGGCCGATGCCGCTGGCTTTGACACCGCCGAAGGGGGTGGGCAGGTGGCGCACGTTGTGGGAGTTGACCCAGACCATGCCGGCTTCGACGTTGTGGGCCATGCGCAGGGCGCGGCCTACGTCTTGTGTCCAGATGTAGGCGGTGAGGCCGTATTTGACGTTGTTGGCGATGGTCAGGGCTTCGTCTTCGCCCTCGAAGGGGATGGCGGTGAGGAAGGGGCCGAAGACTTCTTCTTGGGCGATGCGCATGTCGGGGGTGGCATCGATGAAAAGGATGGGGTTGATGTAAGTGCCGTCGGCTAGGTCGTGTTCGAGGTGAGACGGCCGTTTGCCATCCCCCACCATCAACGTCGCGCCATCTTCCTGCCCAATCGCCACATAACCACTTACTTTGTCCCAATGCTCCTGGTGAATCAGGGGGCCAATTTCCGTTTGGGGATCGAGCGGGTGGCCGACTTTGATCTTCTGGACACGTTCGGCCAGGCGGGTAGTGAATTCAGCGTAGATCGGCCGTTCCACCAACAAACGGCTGCTCGACGTACACCGCTCCCCATTCAGGCTGTAAATCATGAAGATGGCGGCATCGAGGGCGCGTTCAAAATCGGCATCGGCGAAGACGATGACGGGGTTTTTGCCGCCCAGTTCAAAGTGAACCCGCTTGAGGGTGGCGGCACCCTGGGCCATGATGCGGCTGCCGGTGATGGATTCGCCGACGAAGCCGATGGCTTTGATGGCCGGGTGTTCGGTGAGGGCCTTACCGGCCGTTTCGCCGTAGCCATTGACCAGATTGAGAACACCGGGGGCGATGCCAGCTTCCAGCACCAGCTCGGCCAAAATTTGGGCGGTGACAGGGCTGAGTTCGGCCGGTTTGTGGACAACGGTGCAGCCCGCGGCCAGGGCGGGGGCAATTTTCCAGGTGGAGAGCATGAAGGGAGTGTTCCAGGGGGTGATGATGCCGACAGGGCCGATGGGCTGGCGAATGGTGTAGTTGAGGTGTTCGTGGGTGGGCAGGGAGAGACCATCTTGGGCCGATTCTACGCGGTCGGCGAAGAAGCGGAAATTTTCGGCACTGCGCACGGCCGCTGCGCTCATGAAGCGGATGGGCTGGCCGGTGTCGAGGGATTCGAGCAGGGCGATTTTTTCGGCGTTGGCTTCGATGAGGTCGGCGACGTTGTAGAGTAGATCGCGCCGTTTTTTGACGGGCAGGGCGGCCCAGGCGGGGAAGGCGGCTTGCGCGGCCTGGGCGGCGGCATCAATATCGGCGGCATCGCTTTTGGCGACGGTGCAGATGAGGCTGCTGTCTACGGGGCTGCCGTTTTCGTAGGTAGCGCCAGAGAGGGCATCACCATGTTCGCCGTTGATAATGTTTTTCACGCCGCGCTGGGCAATATCAGCCCGATGGGCGGCGATTTTTTCGAGGTTTTGGGTTAGGGTTCCGGTTGCGGCCATTTTTCTCCTAAGAAAGGAGATTGGAGACTAGAGATTGGAGATTAGGTCTCAGACTGACAATCTCTAATCTCTGGTCTCTAATCTCCCTTTATGCAGCGATTACTTCGTTTTCTAGTGCGCCAATGCCGTCAATTTCCACGCGCATGTGGTCGCCGGCGTAGACGTGGGAGATGCCTTCGGGGGTGCCGGTGTAGATGATGTCGCCGCGCTGGATGGTCATGAATTCGGACATGTAGGCGATGAGTTCGGCGACGCTGTGGCGCAGGTTGCTGGTGTTGCCTTCCTGGCGCAGTTCGCCGTTGACGTAGGTGCGGATGTTGCAGTTGGTGGGGTCTATTTCATCGGCCGTTACCAGAAATGGTCCCATTGGCCCGAAGGTGTCAAAGCCTTTGGCTTTGACGGGGGGGCGGTAGTAGTTGCCGACGAAGTCGCGCACGGTCATTTCGTTGCCGATGGTGTAGCCGTATACGTAGTCGAGGGCTTCGCTGACGGGGATGTAGCGTCCGCCGCGCCCCATCACTACCACTAATTCGCCTTCGTAGTGCATGTACTCTACATCGGGGCGGACGACTTTGGCTTTGTGGCCGATGAAGGTGTTGGGCATTTTGTGGAAGAGGAGGGGGTAGTCGGGCACATCTAGTTTTAGCTCTTTGGCATGTTTGCCGTAGCCGAGGGCCACGCCGATGGCGGTGCAGCCGCGTGCCTCGACGGGGGGCAAGAACATCACGTCGTCGGGGTCGTAGGATTGGCTGCCTTCGTATAAACGGCCGTCTCTATAAACGGCTTCGTGGATTTGTCCATTGTGGGCAAAGCGGGCAAGTTTCATGTAACTCTCCTTTGTTTCTGGGCGAATAAATTCGCGGCAACGACTACGAAGTCGGCCTTCGCCGACTAGCCCACGTAGGTGGGCTTCGTAGTCGTTGCTGCGGTTTTAACCGCTTGTTGTATTTTTATCAAACTTCATACCAGCGCGAGACAATCTCGTCTAGTTCGGCGGGGGTGTATTGGTGTTGAACGGCCGTCATTATTTCATTCACTGCCTCTGGGGTGGCCGCCAGTTCGTGTCCGTTCAGGGTTAAATCGTAGGCGGAGCCGCTGGGTTGGAGGATGGTGGTGATGGGGAGGATGTGATGGTGGCGATGGGGCAGGAGGTGGTGGTAAACGGCCGTGTACACTTCTGGTTCGTAGGCGACGTGGCCTACGGGTTTTGTGTCGGTTAGGTTGAGTTGGTAGCCAAGCTGCGCTACCTCTTGCCAGAGGGCGCGGAGGACGTTGGGCGGCGCGTCTTTGGTCTCTTTTTCGTGTTGGGGATCGGCGATGCTTTGTTCGCGGGCGGTTTCGATGTGGCGGCGCACAGCGGCGGAGGGAACGGGGACGAGGAAGAGGGTTTGCTCGCTGCTTAACATGGCTTCTACGTTATCGTCGTGTGGTTGGGCCAGTTCCATGAGGCGGTTGCCGATGAGGGGGGTTTCGCCGATGAGCATGTGGTTGTCGTTTAGGTGAGTGGTGTGCCAGTGGTGAACGGCCGTGCGTGCCCACAGCCCCACCCCTTTGCGAATGGCGGCATGGGTTACGCCGTCTACTTCGGGGAATTGTTGCAGCAGATGGGGTGTTTCAAAGGGGGAACGGACGACATCCCATTGCAGCAAATCTACGGTGCGGCCGGCGGCCTGGGCTAACAGCACCAGTTGTTTGAGCAGCAGGCTTTTGCCAGCGCCGGGCAGCCCGGCAAAAAAGACCAATTTGCGCCGCGCCACGATGTCGGCGAAGGTTTGGTAGAGGGGGGTGTGGGGAGGGAGGATGAGGGACATGGGGGTTTGGGATTTACGATTTACGATTTACGATTTGCAATTTGCGATTTAGGGTTTCATGGGTACGCCGAGGACGAGAAGGCGGTTGCGCTTGAAGGTGTCTATCATTTCAGCGGCCGTTTTCTGGGCATCTTCACCCATGAGCAGGCTGGGCTGGCCGCCTTCAAACTGGTCGCAGACGAATTTGTGGGAGTCGTACATGATGGCAAAGGCCTGGCGGAATTTTTGCACAGACAGGGCTAGTTCTGCTGGCGGCTCGGTGAAGATGGGTTTGAGTTGGCGCATGATTTTTTTGACGAGGTAGTCGTGGTCGTGTGCCCACATGCCGCTAAACCCTTCAGCGGCTTCAAACATGTTGGGACGCACGTAGCCTTCGTAGGCCGCCTGGGAGAAGCCGCCGGTCAGCTTGAAGGTGACGGAGACGCCCCACATGACATAGGTGGCGTGGTCAATGGCTTCGCGGGCGGCGACAAAATCGCCAGCGTCGTACTGGGCGCGGATGTCGGCGCAGATGACAATGAGGGATTGGACGTAGCTGAAGAAAAGATGGTGGCCTAATTGCCAACGGACGCGGGCTTGGTCGAGTTCTTGTAAGTCTAGCATGGTTTATGAGGAAGATGGTGTATTGGTGTATTGGTGTATTAGGGAAACGTAGATACACCGATAGACCAATACACCAATATACCCTTAAATTTCAAACTGCCTCAATGTTGTCTCTAACGCGATGCGTAACATGGGTAGTTCTACAACAGTAAGGGTGTAGGGCGGAATTTGCAAATCTTGCAGGACGTTGCGGTAGGCTTGCAGGAGGCCAACGAGGAAGGCCAGTCCGCTGTTGGCCTGGGTGCGGGTGACGTTGAAGTAGCTGTCGTAGATGTCGAATTTGTCCACGTTGGCTTTGATGGGGTCTGGCTCCAGACCAGCGGCGAGGGCTTCGAGGGCGCGGTCGAGCAAGGGGATGGTGGCGGCGGGGGTGGCATCGAGGGGGAGGGCCATGAGGTTGTGGAGGGCGGTGCGTTGATCGGCCGTTAAGCATGTCTTCTTGGCCACACCGGGTAGTTCATCGGGCAGGGGCAGGCGCAGTTCGGGGCCGGGGTCTATGGGTTTGGGGTTGGCGGTGATGATGGCGTGCCAGTTGGAGACGGCCGTTTTCAAACCATCAGGCGTATATCTGTTTTCCACCTCGCCCATGAAGTGGGCTACTTCGGCGGGGCTGGCTTTGAGGCGGTTGATGGGCATGTCTAGCTCGTAGACCGATTGTTGGGGGCGTAATACCTGGTCTATGAGGAGCAGTTTGTGGTGGCGGTGCTGTAACAGGGCCTGATAGACACCACCGTAAATGTAGGGGTTGTAGGCCGTTTTGGGATTGGCTTTGGTGAGGCGGATGTCACGGGCGAGGCTGTTGACTTGCTGCCACAGGGCTTGCAGGACATTGGGCGGGGCATCCAGCTTTTCGCGCTCGTGTTGGGGATCGGCGATGGTGCGGGCGCGGCGTTCTTCGATGACGGCGCGGACTTCCCAGGAAGGCACAGGGACGACGAATTCGGCCTGCTCGCTGGCGAGAACGTCTTCTACGGCGTCGTCGTGGGATTCGGCGAGTTCGATGAAGCGGTTGCCGATGAGGGGCAGTTCGCCGATAAGCAGGTTGGCGGCGTGGGGATGGGTGGTGTGCCAGTGGTGAACGGCCGTGCGTGCCCACAAGCCCACCGCTTTGCGAATGGCCGGATCGGTAACACCTTCGACTTCGGGATATTTGCTGGCATAGGGTTCGCGTTCAAAGGGTTCACGGGCTACGTTGTATTGCAGCAGATGAACCTGGCGGTCAGCCTGGCGGGCGATGAGGGCAAGCTGCTGGATGAGCAGGCTTTTGCCCACGCCGGGCAGGCCGGTGACGAATATCATACGGCGCGTTTGCGCCTGCTCTTGGAGGATTTGGTACAGTTGGGAGGAAATGGGAATGACTAACATGGGAAAATGGGGAGTGGAGACTGGGGACTGGAGACTAGAGACTGGTTTGCTTAGTCTCTAGTCTCTAGTCTCTAGTCTCCCTTAAACAAAGGTTACAAACTCCTCTAACGCCTTCTTTTCGGTGGCGTGGAGGGGGACTTGGGCGTTGGCGGCGGGGTAGCCGACGACGAGGTTGATGTAGGCGCGTTCGTTTTTGGGGCGGTTGAGGATGTCGGCGAGGAAGCCCATGGGGCTGGGGGTGTGGGTGAGGCAGGCGAGGCCAGCGTGGTGCAGGGCGGTGATGAGGAAGCCGGTGGCGATGCCGACGGATTCTTGGACGTAGTAATGTTTGATTTTACGGCCGTTTTCATCTAACCCATACGATTGAGCGAAAATGACGATGAGGCAAGGGGCGCGGTCTATGAAGGATTTGTCGGCATCGGTGCCGAGGGGGGCCAGGGCATCGAGCCATTCTTCGGAGGCGCGTTCGGCATAAAAGGCGCGTTCTTCCTCTTCAGCGGCGAGGCGGATTTGGTGTTTGATGGCCGGATCGGTGACGACGACGAAGTGCCAGGGTTGCTGGTTAGCCCCGCTGGGGGCGCGGCCGGCCGTTTCCAGGCAGTGGCGGATTACATCCATCGGCACAGGTTTGTCGCTGAAATCGCGGGTGCTGTGGCGGCGGGCCATGAATTGGAAGAAGGCGGCGGCGCGGCTTTTCATTTCGGCCTCGGGGAAGAGGGCCATGTCGAGGGGGATGGAGGGGACGGGTTGCAATGGGACTCCTTGGCGGTAATCGGTAATCGGTAGTCCGTAATCCGATTACCGTTCACCGATTACCGATTACGGTCTATCGGACTCGTGGGAATTTACGGAAGCGGTCTACGCTGGGCAGGTCGCCGACGGGGACTTCGATGAGGGTGGGCAGGTCGGTGGCGAAACCCTGGCGGATGGCGTGGCGTAGTTGGTCGGGGGTGTGGGTGCGGAAGGCTTGAGCGCCGAAGGATTCGCCCATTTTGACGAAATCGGGGTTGTGCAGGTCGGTGGCGATGATGCGATTGTCGTAGAGTTCGCGCTGCATCTGTTGGACGTTGCCGTATTGGTTGTTGTTGAAGAGGAGGGTGACGAGGCCGATGCGGTGTTGAACGGCCGTTGCCAATTCCTGTACACTAAACATGAAACCACCATCGCCCGTGACGGCAATGACGGGCTTATCGGGTTGGGCGACTTTGACACCGAGGGCGGTGGGGAAGCCGTAGCCGAGTGTGCCCATGTAGCCGGTGGAGATGAAGGTGCGGGGTTTGTAGACGGGGTAGGTGATGCGGCTGGCAAAGCCAACTTGGGTGAGTTCGTCTACAAAGATGCCCTCTTCGCCTAGCTCTTCGCGGATGATTTGCAGGTAGGTGAGTTGGGGTTCGAGGTAGGCGGTGCGCTCGGCCCAATCAGCTTTGAGGGCCAGCATTTCGGCCTGGCGGGAGTCGCGGCGGTGGTTGTGAGCGGCGACGCGCTCCAGCAGCAGGGGTACAGCGTCTTCGGCACGGGCGGTGATGGCGATGTGGGGTTTGGCGAAGAGGTGGTGGCTGTTGGGGTCCACGTCTATTTTGATGAGGGTCATGGCTTTGTCCACGCCCCAATCTTTGAGGGGGATGCGGGCGTGGGTGCCGATGAGGAGGACGGCATCGGCCATTTTCCATAGTTCATGTGAGGGGGGTTGATGGAGGCTGAGGTAGTGACGGCCGTCTAAGACACCCATGCCCGTGCGATAGCCGATAACGGGGGCTTCCAGGTCTAGGGCCAGTTGGGTGATTTCGGGGCTGAGGTTTTGGGCGCCGGAGCCGGTGTAGATGATCGGCCGTTTGGCGTTTCCCAAAGCTCTGGCAGCTTTTTCGATGAGGTCGTGGTCGAGGGGGGGATGGTAGAGGGGGAGAGGGGGAGAGGGGGTGACGACGGCCGTTTTCTCCAGCACATCCATAGGCACTTCCAGGCCAACGGGGCGGGGACGGCCCGATCCCAATTGGCGGAAGGCTTCGGCGATGAGGCTGGGGGCTTCGGCGGGGCTGTTGATGCGCTCTGACCATTTGGTGAGGGTACGCATGACGGCCAGTTGGTCGGGGATTTCGTGGAGAACGCCCAGGCCGCGCCCGATTTGGGGGGCGGGGATTTGCCCGGTGAGGCAGAGGAGGGGGGCGTTGAGGCCGTAGGCGGTGGCCAGGGCGGCGGTGGCGTTGAGCAGGCCGGGGCCAGGGACGATATTGAAGACGGCGTTTTCGCCTGTAGCCAGGGCGTAGCCGAGGGCCATGTAGCCCGCGCCTTGTTCGTGGCGGGTGTGGATGACGCGAATCTGCTCGCCGGCATCATAGAGGGCGTTGTAGAGCCAGTCGTTTTGGACGCCGGGTAGGCCGAAGAGGGTGTGGATGTTGTGGTTGAGGAGGGCGTTGACGACGGCCTGTCCGCCAGTTTGTTTTGTCATGGGAACCTCATTTCAAGCTGTTAAGGGGATGTAATGGTGTAATGGTGTATTGGTGTAGTGGTGTATTTATAACCAATATACCAATATACCCACTATATGAAAATCTCTCTTTTACGGATTGGATGCTTTATTGAGGGGGGATTTTATCGGAAACGGCCGTTTTGCGGAATGAAAAAAAGTGCCGATTTCAGGCACTTTTTGCAAAATACAATTAGACTAAGCGCACCGCTTTCTTGAAACCACTATCAACCTTTCCTAATGGATGCCAACCTGAAATCTGCCCTCTGTAATTTGTAGAGATCAATTTTCCAAAGAATCCTCTTGGGGATCTCCAATGGTGTCATCTAAGACACTAGATACATTTGATGCTAGGTTAAGTATCTTACTCTTAATGACACCCGAATTAAACGCCTGAACGAGCTTTTTCTGGAACTCAGAAGGGGTATCAGAAACCCATGTATTCTCAACTGAATCATTCATTGACCCGATTGCCGCAGCCATAACTGCGAATCCCGAGCGACTATAAGATTTTTTCAGAAAGTCTGGTAAATTGTCCTCTGCCAATTGAATGTCTAAAGGGTAAGGATTATCGGGTCGATGTATTACTGTGAATAGGGTAGATGTTCTGTCACTGGGGACATGCTTTGCGTGAACTACTATCATAGAGTAGCCTGATTTAGAGGTCGTATCCTGAAGAATCAATTTCATGATTCCGCCACTACCTGAATCCCAATCATCTTGGGCAACATTAAGAATATCTCTTGGAGATCGTGTGTCACTAAGATCAAGCCCGCTTGGCCAAAAATCACTCATTTTAATCCTCACAAAAATCTATTAAAAGTGGAAAATGATCTGACGCATTATTTTCGTCTGGATGTCCTTTTTTGTTTTTAAGGGATTCCGTCCCTGCCTCAGTCAAAATCTTTACATTCTGAAAAAGCCCTACGATTGAGTAGTGGATTAATACCTGATCGAGCATACTCCATCCATAAGGCCCTTGACTGCTAGTATCGTATATAGTTCCAGCAGGTCCATTTGCATTATCACCGAAAAGACTCCACATTGGATTGTAATAGAAATCGTATTTTTTGCTGAGAAATGTGCGGTGTCCAGGCTCCACACATGCTTTCGTCATCATTGCGTTTAATCCCGTGGCAGAGTTCATCCCTCTTTCAAATGGATTCATATTAAAATCGCCAAGGACTATCAATTCATTTATTTTCTTTTCTTTTTGTACGAACTTCATATCGTCCGAGAGCAATTTGGCAAAGTCTTGACGGGTTTCAGAATCGTAATTTCGAATATCAACCCCGTGAACTAGTACGAGAAGGGTTTTGTGTCGTCCGATTTGAAATTTGCGTACACTAGTACGAATGCCAGAGTGTGTCTCGGACAGATCAAGCTCTGGTCTTTTGCAAAAACAGTGAAATCTTTTATCGGTTTCTGTTATAACATTTGGATAATAGAAATCTCGAGAAACATTCGAGCGAAGTGCTTGGAGAGTCTCCTCAAATGAAACATTATTCTCAATGAGAACAACAATATCTGCATTCGTTGATGCAGTAATTGAACAAACAAAATTTGTTAAATCCTTATTGTTAACGTTCCAAAAAATAATTCGCGGCAAATTCAGAATCCCTTTTCTTGCTTTTTGCTCCAACTATATCTTTCTATTATCAATAAGTCTTAGCTTCTATCCTTTTTTAACAACCTATCTGGCTATCAAAAATAAAATCTTACTCCAAAATATACCCTCAACTCCCAGATAGCGACAACCCTTCTATTTTTGAGATGCCATTTATCTACCCTTATTGAAGTTAAGTCTGCGGTTTATCCTACGTCTAACTTTGTCACAATAACAGTCCTATTTTAACATAGCTACAATGGTAAACGGCCGTTTCTCTGGCGATGATTGGATTGAGACGGCCGTTTTAGTGCAACTTTGTGGAGGGAACGGCCGTTTCTCTGGCGATGACTGGGATGGAGACGGCCGTTTTTCGTGTGAACTTGTGAGGGAACGGCCGTTTCTCTGGCAATGTTTGGGTGGAGACGGCCGTTTTTTGTGCAACCTTGTGGGAGAACGGCCGTTTCTTTGGCGATGTTTGGGAGGAAACGGCCGTTTTAGTGCAACTTTGTGGAGGGAACGGCCGTTTCAGCTAGCAGGTGTACCCAAACGAGTAGGCATCAATTGATAGCCCATGCCGCGCATAATGGCGTTGATGCTGTCCAGACGAGGATTGCCTTTGGCAGAGAGTGCCTTTTGCAACCCCTGCCGACTCATGCCAATCTCTTGTGCCATGTGGGAAATCCCCTTGACACGAGCAATGATCCGTAAGGCAGATAATAGAGTGGCTGAATCACCATCCTCAGCATAATCAGCAAATATTTCGGTGAGAAAGTCGTCAATTTCTTCGGGATGCTGATTAAAATATTCAACTGTAACCACATCTAAAGTTCTGTAATCAGTCATGGCTTAAATAATCCTTCCAATAGGCTTGTGCCTGCTGAATATCTCGGCTTTGGCTGCTTTTGTCGCCACCGCTCAGGATGATGACGATGGTGTCACCATCTTCGCCAAAATAGACGCGGTAGCCAGAGCCAAAGAAAAAGCGTAGCTCATAAACGCCCTCTCCCACTGGCTTAAAATCGCCGTAGTGACCATTGCCAATTTGTAAAAGGCGTTTGAGAATACGCCGCCGCGTTGTTGGATCACGTAGTTTGTTGAGCCACTCTGTAAATGGCTCGCTGCCTACTTCATCATGGTAAATGATGACCGTTTTGGGTGTATTGCCATTGGCCATAAAGATGCCTTTTTTACGGCTTTAGTATATCAATGCCAACTTTAGTTGGCAATGCTTTCTGGCTCAGCCTTGTGGGTAAGCGGTCATTTCTTGGCAATGATTGGGGGGGAAACGGCCGTTTCCCCCCCCACCCCTCCCAAACAACTCACGCAAAGGCGCAAAGGCGCAAAGCATACCCTTCGCGTCTTTGCGTCTTTGCGTCAAAAACAAACGGCCGTTTCCAGACAAAACAGGCCGCCACCGACGTTGTGATCGGTGACGGCCGTTTTCTAACACAATCTCACTTCATCCACTAACGTTGCTACGCAGGAATTAGAGCAAGTCTGGATAAGATTGAGGGTCACGCCCAACTATTATTGCGGGCCAATGTCGGACTTTGAATTGCCAAAAGACGAGGCGGCATTCATATTGATTTGCATCCCATCATTGGTTCTTTCAGAAAACAGTGACCAAGCGTAAGCACCAGCATACCCATTGTCATACCAATAATCAAACCGGCCCGGGTCAACATCATTACCCGCGTAGAATTCGCCGATGATCAAGGGCTTTGTCAGACCATAGCGGGCCTTCACTTCGTCATAATCGGTACAAAGGGCACACCACTCTCCCGGCGACATATAGTCATACCAGTGGGCATCGTAATAATCTACCGGTGTGCTTGTCCAATAGGGCAAGCCATCAAGCATGGCCGAACCAACGGTTACATATTTGTTAGAACTGGCATGGACTGCATTGGCAACGGCCGTAACCGTGGCTATCGTATTGTTAACATCCACCACCCCATTCCACATATCCCACTCTGGCTCATTGAACACTTCCCAGGTCATAATTCTGGGGTGATTGGCATAGTGGGCAAAAAGTTCTTGCAAGGTGTTGGCTAAAGCCTGCCGCTGGCTTGCATTGTTTAACCAGCTTTGCGGTATATGGGAAGGGCCAGAAAACAGGACAAACGTGTAATACAAGTCATGGGTTTCAGCTAAAGCCAGGGCTGCGTCTATGTCGGCATAAATGGCACTATTGATGCCTGTGGGCGTGCCATTGCCAGACCGGGTTATTTGCCAGGGGTCGCCAGGGAACATCCACCAGCGCACAACGTGAATGTTGGCTGAATCCAGTTGGTTGAATCGGTTATTGATGGTGGATTTGATGGAAGATTGGCTGACACCACCGTTGTTGTTGCAGCCAAAGTCACAACCCCAGTTATACCAGGGCATATTTACGCCGTGCAGATACCAGTCTTGACCATTCCAACTAACTCTGTTTTCTGAGTTAGGCGCGGGCGGTGGTGTTTGGGTGGGTGCTGGGGGCGGTGTTTGGGTGGGTGCTGGCGGTGGTGTTTGGGTTGGCGCAGGCGGTGGTGTCTGGGTTGGTGCTGGCGGTGGTGTTTGGGTAGGCGCAGGCGGTGGTGTTTGGGTTGGTGCGGGCGGTGGTGTTTGGGTAGGCGCAGGCGGTGGTGTCTGGGTTGGTGCTGGGGGTGGTGTTTGGGTAGGCGCAGGCGGCGGTGTTTGCGTGGGCGCAGGCGGTGGTGTGGGGTCAGAAACCTTTTCCCAATCAACGATCAACACGGCACGGCCCTGACGCTCGTAATATTTTACTTCCACGGTGTGGGTGCCAGCCGAAAGATTGATGGATTCGGTATACGTGGTGGGAGGCTGATCGTGATAGGCATCAATCACCACCTGACCATCAACTTTTAAGCGAACGCCATCATCGGCCGTTACGGTAAATTCGTAGACACCTTCTTCAAATTCAAAGCTGCCCGAATATCGTGCCGAAAAGGTGTCGGGGGAGATGCGCCGATGGGGACGGCCGTTGCCCCAGTTGTGATCTATGGAAGCTTCTACCATCGAAACCTGTCGGCCCGTGAAGTTAATGTTGTTGTAATAGGTCGCATTAAAACTGTTGAGGGCGGCTGCCTGAGCCGTGCTGCCCGCAGCGAACATCGTAATCAGCAGCAAAAGAACCATGCCGAGTACTGTGCTAGGCAAAAAACGTTTTACCCACCGTGCCTTTAGGAAACTGTTCCTAAATGGCCTGCCGTAAGAACTTTTCAACACACTTAATTTGGTTTTCATGATTTTTATTTCCTTCTTTAGAGGCGTTACGCACTCGCCGTGCTGTGGCTGGCCTCCTGGCCGGGCCACTCATCTGGCTCGGTTGATACCGGCCCAGAGCAACTGCGTAAGTCCCATCCTTAATGCCTGGCCTGAACAGTGCTTGCCCATGCTGAAAGACAGGCAGCAACGGCCAAAAGCCAGAAAATCTTGACAAGATAATCCATCCCAAAGGACCAGTTCCGGCGGAACCTCTTTACCTAGGATTGATTTGGCTGCTGGGGGGGGAGTGGCAACGGGGCAGCCGCAAGCGGCTTCACTGTCTGCTGGTCTAAAGTAGGCTAAGAGCTAGGGGCAAGACGAAACAACTATCTGTGGGCTGTGTCGGCCAGCCACTAACGTCTTTATAGGTCTACGGCCGTTTAGCTATGAGACTGCTGGGGTCAGTAATGAACGGCTTTTGACGATTTTGTGGGGGGGTGTTGGGGTTTAGAGGATAAACATACCCTGTGGGGGGGAAACGAATGTTTCCGGGGTTAGTTGTTTACTGTTCATATCTTTTTCTTCCTTTTTCTTTCTTTCTACCAATACAAAATCAAAGTTGATACATGTATCCAATAAAACAACTACTTGGTAACGGTAAGCAATTTCCTGCGTACGCATGACACTATGGTCTGCGAAATTTTGTAAAATGCAAGACTCAGGCCACTAATTGGGAAGGTAGTACCAAGCTGGCTTAACTGTTTTTTAGGCACATTATTTGTTTTCATGCCTCCTCTGCACACAGCCTAAACAGGGCAAAAAGTGACCGCTACCACTGGAAAAACGCCTTAAATCGTCGCCAATCTTGCTTCACGCAACTCTCAGAGAACAAGAATTGGCGACAAGAAAATGCTTTTTATTTATTTCTCATCTTTTATGTGCGGTGGCTGGGGTGGTAATGGGGGCCAACGGCCGTATGACCAGTGTTTCGTGGCCGTTGGGGCGCAGCGTTTCGGTAGGGCAGCCGGGGAAATTGGCGATTGGAGATTGAGCAATTGCCAATCTCTAATCGCCAATTTCCGTGATTTTGATGCCCAGTTGGGTGAGGATGGCTTGGACTTGGGGGAGTTTGGCCGCGGGAACGGCCGTTATGGCCCGCTCACCGGCGGCGAAAGGCTGTAAAACGTCTTTCAATTGGGGATGCTTGAGCAGTTCGCCCAAAATATCGTGGTTGATGAATTCGATGAGGGTGTAGGTGCCGATGGTGGCGCTGCCGTAGTAACCGCCCCAGGCTTTAAGCTGCTCGATGAGGTCGGGGGGGAAAGGACCGCGATGGAGTTTGTGCAGTTCATCCAGAATGGTTTGCACTTTCTTTTTGCTGCCCCCAGCGCGGCTGATGCTTTTTTCGGTTAGCTGCCAGCCAACGGCCGTTTGCTGGCTGAAACGTGCCAGACGGCCGCTGAGATAGAGGCTGGGGACGGCATGAATGGGTTGAATACGGCCGTCTTTGTGGATGATGACGCTGTTATCGGCCGATTGGGGATTGGCCCCCGAAATGGCAGGAAACAGCCCTTTGGCTTGCAGGGTTTCCACCAGTTTGTCTTGTTGGCGCGGTTTCAGCAGAGCAACAGCCGTTCCCATCTCGCTAGAATCTAAACATCTGCCTGTTTGGGCATCATGCCGTAACTCTTGCAGCAGTTCCGGGGTAGCTGCCTGCAACAAAGTAACTTGGCGACGGAAAACGATGCGCTCATGGTGTGCGCCCCATTCCGCCAACGAGCGGCGAATGTTCTGCGGCAAGTCGTGCGGTGTCACGGTGTCCAAAAAACGCTGCACATCATCCACCGAGTAGTTGGCTTGTTGAGCCGCGTAAACCGATTCACGGGTTAGTTGATATTGAAAGGCAGTGCGATCCACCTTCTGGCGCTCGGCAAACAGGTCAATTTGCGCCAGCAGATTCAGCCCCACTGGCCCCATCGCCAATATCTGGAAGTTAGGCTGGATGATGATTTGACCCTCGGCTTCGGCTGGGGCTGTCTGGTTGTGCTGGAAAATATATTGCCCTAAAGGAGTGAAGCGGAAGGTTCGCCACAGATGAGGCGGGGCAGCTGCCGATTTGTAACCAAGCTCGACCAAACCGGCTTGAAAGAGAAGACCGGCCATCACTTCGGCCACAAACTGTGTTTCCAGGTCATCCATATCTTTAAGGATTTTTTTAGGATCACCGTAGTAGCCATAGTTGTAATAGTAGCTGCGATTGCTGACGATCCGGCTGCGCGACTCGAAGAGGAAATCTTCATTGCGATCTTGCAGGGCACCGAGTAAATCCTGAGCCTCGATCCAGGTGGCGGCGGGCATTTCCTCTAAAATTGTCCATAACAATTGGCAGGCGGTTCGTGTATGTGGGTTGTATTGGTTGTTTTGGGGGTTGGCGAGGGTAACGGGCTGGTTCAGGCGGCGCCAGACTTGGAGGGACTGTTGCACTTGCTCGGCGGTGCTTTTTTGCCAGAAGGTGGGGATGGTGCGGCTGTTGTCTGCGGTGATTTGAAGTTGCCCGTCAAACGGCCGTATCAATTGCAGCCCCTCCAACAACTGCCGCAGCAGGTAAAGGCGGCTCGTCTGGTCTTCCTGGCGGGCATTTTCCAGAGAGGGATCGGGGTTAAGGAGAACGTCATTAAGGCTCTTGAGGCCGCGTTTGCCCACAAACCCGGCCTGAATCATGGCGATGGGGCTGCGGCGCACAGCATCCCAGTAGAGGTATAAATCTCGCAAGAAGAGTTGGGGGTCGCCATGGGCAATGTGGGGGGGCTGCCATTCCCTCTTGTCAACAACCAGGGGTTGGGCAGGGGGCAGATGTTGGCGCACAAAGGGAGGGACAATCAGCGTATTGGCAGGGTGATATTGGAGTTTGTAGGATGTGCCACCCGTGTTATTGGCGGCATCGGTGCTGAAGACGAGGCCGTGCAAAGTAAGGCGGGCGATAATGTCCTCAAAAACTGTAGAATTGTGGTTGTGCGGATCGGCGGTGGGGCCGGTTTGGTAACGGCCGTATGACCATTGTTCACGCCCACCACTCTCTTCCTGCGCTTCGGTCACCAGCCCCGCCCGCAGCAGCTCCCGGCCAAAAGTACGTGTAGAAACCGACCCTTTGTGCAGCAGCAGACGATTGATAATGGCTTTTTCCCTTTCCGGCAGGCGCTCATAATCGGCTTTGATGCGCTGTGGCTTAAAATACTCCTCCTGCATCAATTTTAGCAATTGAGCCTTCTTCAATTTCACGCCCGTCGTCCCCGGCAAATTGGCCTCTCGCGCCATTTCCCACAGATTGTTGCTGTTATAGGTGTCTAGGAGATTTAAGATTTCTTGGCTCATTCATCCTTCTTAATTGCTTTGTTTGGGGGTGTACCCTGCCTTCTCCAACTCTGCCACAAGGATGTCTATGCTTGGTTCGGGGATGAGGATGAGGCGGGGGGAGATTTCGGCGATGAGATGTTTTTCCAGAGAAGTGGCGGCTTTCATTTCGGCCAGGGCATAGTCATCACCGAATTCGATGACGGTAACGTTTTCGTAGAGGCGCACCTGGCCGTAGGCTTGCCACCAGGCCGTCAGTTGGCTTTGGATGGCATCAGGGATGGGGATGTCGAAGAGTTTGCCCCAAGCTTCTAAGATTTGGTCGAGCGTTTGGCCGCTTTCAAAGGCTTGATGGGCGGCGGGGGCGTAGAGGCGGTAAACGAAACGGCCAGGATCGGCTTCGCCTAAAATGGCAATGTTGTCGAGGTAGTTGTGGGCCTGGGCACTGATGGCGGCAGGGTCTACGGTGATGGTGGTGTCGGTGATGGTGATGGCGGCAGAGGCTGGTTTCCCCTCATCTGCCTTTACCGCTGCCTGAGCCACCGCTTGCCCACGCATCGGGGGGGCTGGCGTTTTGTCCCAAAACAGGTCGGCCAGACCGTGCAGCCGAAAAGCGGTCAGTTCGCCATAACTCAGGCTCAGATCAACCAGGCCGAGCCAGTGGAGGGGGCCTTGGATGAGGTGTTTGATGAAGGCTCCCTGCGCCATATGCCAGTCGGCTTTGTTGTTGGCGGTGTCTAGGGAACGGCCGTCTTGCTCCAAAAACCAGGGTGGAGGCACATTGTTGCCATAGCGATTGTGACTCCAGCCCCAACCATCAAAACGTGTCCAAATGAGGGCCAGAATATCGTTTACTGCCCGCAGGCTAAACCAGCGATCATCGGGCAAACAAGCCAAAACTTGCAGCACTTGCTGGCGGAATAAGGCCAGGTTTTGGTAGAGATTCTCTGGGTATTGATTTTGGTAATAGTAACCTTTGCTGCGTTTGAGGTGGAGATTCGGCCGTTCCGCCAAAACCAGCCAAATTTCGCTCCATGTTGTCATCTCAAAGTAGGTGCGAGCCAAAATAGCCCACTGCTCCGCCGCCTTGTGGCGCAAAAACTGTTCGCGCACTTCGCGCCAGGCTTGCACAGGGCTGCCCGGCTGCAACAACCCCGCGGCTACGGCCAAATTGTAGAAGAAAGACAAACGGTCAGCATCGCCAGCTATGGGAGACAGGCGTTTGACCGTCTCATCATTGAGCGGAGGGAGCGGTGCCGGCACCGTCAGACCGAATTTGGGATCATGTCCTTTTAATTTATTATCAGCCTGAGCCTGGGCAACTTCTTCAGGCACATAATCCCAATGGCGCAGGAATTCAACGAATTTTTCGATGCTCGGACGAGGCATGGGGCGGCGCAAATCGGGGGTGGTCTGTTCTAAGAAGAGAATGATCTGAGTGGTTGTATGGACAAAGTTGTCTGGATCGGCCAGTTGGAGTTCGCTTTGATTATGGTCAGGCAGGCTGGCTTCGGGCAGGCGATCTGCCAGCAAAGGGGGTAAAACCTGGCGCAGTTTGGTGGGGATGATGCACAAAGGACGGGGAAAATCATCACTAAAGTCACCCGGCAGAGCCAGACCCTCATCAATGAGGTGAGAGACATAGGTGGCAATTTTTTTGTATTGCTTGAGTGGCCCCCACTGTTGGGTTAGCGTTTCTAGAAGGTCTTCCTTAAGGTAAACCTTTGTATGAAGGAGAGCTAATGCTTGATAAACCTGACGGTGTTCTTCGTCCAGATTTTGCAGGGTTTTGAGGACGATTCCGGGTTGCAACATGTGGCCTATGATCTGGGCGATGATGTCGTCTTTGCGGGTGCCGCTGATTGCCCAATCCTTTTTTTGGGCTAATTCGCGCAAATCTTGAATGCGGTAACAGCTTAACCAGCTTTTGAGATGGTTTTGGTAGAGTTCTTGGCGCTCGTTAAAGGGGGTTTGCAGCCAGGCAGGTTTCTGTTGGGGGGTGGTAGAGGGTGGCCGGGGGCTGGGGGTGGTTTGGAGGATGGCGTTGGTGGGGGTGGCAACGGCCGTTCCCACACTAAAACTCTCCCTAGAATAAATCCACTTCAACAGCACCGCCGCAACATGCTTGCAATAACCACCCCAATCATAATGGCAACTGCAAGTCGCCAAAATATTATTGGACGTAACCTCAATGTCCACCTGGTACAGCGACGAACCACGCACCTCCGCTTGCAGTGTTTCACCACGCCGTACCCCATTCTGCACCCGCGACTGATACCCCCAGCCCTTCTTAATAGAACCGATTTTCATAGCCGTTTTCAGGTCATTTTCTTGTAGCGTATCTAATGTAGGCATATTCAGGATGAGGGGATTAGAGAGTGGAGACTAGAGATTTTTAGTCACCCCTCTCTAGAGTCCCCGTCTCTACTTTGTCAGGATTGCTGGCTCATAATCAGTCACTTCATCCTCATACAAAATAGTGTAACTATAACCCTGTTCGGTGAGGAAGAGTTGGCGGTTAGCACTATACTGCTGGTCTACCGTATCTTTGGTGACGATGGTGTAGAAGTGCGCCATCTGTTCTTCTTTAGGGCGGAGAATGCGCCCCAATCGCTGCGCCTCCTCCTGACGGCTGCCAAACGTGCCGCTAATCTGAATCATCACATTGGCATTGGGCAAATCCACCGCAAAGTTGCCCACTTTGGAAACAATAAGAACCGAGATTTCGCCAGTTTTGAAC
This sequence comes from Ardenticatenaceae bacterium, assembly GCA_020634415.1. The sequence goes on along the minus strand of JACKBT010000004.1, from coordinate 123,132 downwards.
TGATCGTACAGTTCCTGGCGCTGTTTAACGGTGGTTTTGCCGGTGATGAGCGGGGCTTTGTAGCGACGGGCTACCCGTTCCAGTTGGTCTAAATACATGCCAATGATGAGGACTTGATCTTGATAATGTTTGACGAGCAGTTCATCTAACACTTTGTATTTGTCTTTGTTTTCGGCAGCGATGCGATATTTGCTGCGTTCGGGGGCTGTGGCGTATTCGATGCGGAGATCGTGGGGCAAGGGCACGCGCACTTCCACAACATCAGCGGTGGCGATCCAGCCCTGCCGCTCCAGGTCTTTCCAGGGCACATCGTACTTTTTGGGGCCGATGAGGGAGAAGACATCTTCTTCACGGCCGTCTTCACGCACCAAGGTAGCGGTGAGACCGAGACGGCGTTTGGCTTGCAGATCGGCCGTTATGCTGAACACGGGCGCGGGCAGCAAATGTACTTCATCGTACACAATCAAACCCCAGTTGAGTTCGTCAAATATCGAGAAGTGGGGGAACTGCTCTTCATAGGGATCACTCTTTTTGCTGCCGCGTTTGCGGTAAGTCATGGTCTGATAGGTGGAGATGGTGACAGGTTTGACTTCTTTCCGTTGGCCGGAGTATTCACCAATTTGATCGGCCGTTAAGGTCGTCTTATCCAACAATTCATCAATCCACTGCCGCACCGAAACTGTGTTCGGTGTGAGAATAAGCGTACTGCACTGCATCTGGTGCATCACACTCATGCCCACAATCGTCTTGCCCGCGCCACAGGGCAGCACAATCACCCCCGAACCGCCATGCGCCGCGCCACCCGCATAAAACACCTCGCCCGATTCCAATTGATATTGGCGCAGGGCAAACGGTTTGCCACCGGTGGTCACCAGGCGCAAATCAAAGGGCACATGGTCGCCTTCCACATAACCGGCCAAATCTTGCGCCGGATACCCCAGATTAACGAGTGCTTGTTTGATATGACCACGCCGGGCCGGGTCTACGCGCAGTGTGTGTTCATCTTCCTGGTTGAGGATGTAGGGCTTTAGCTCTTTTTGCCGCATCAACTCCATGATGAGCGGCACATCGGTGGAGGTAAGCAGCAAGTCATGCTCGCGGCGGATAAGCTGCACACGGCCGTATCGTTCAATGTACTCCCGAATATCTACCTCAACATTACCGGGTAGGGGATATTTACTGTATCGGGCCAGTCCTTCCAGAATCCTCTCGGCCTTCAAGCCCGATGAAGCCGCATTCCAGAGAGAAAGCGGGGAGATGCGATAGGTATGAATATATTCAGGGCTTTTTTCGAGTTCGGCAAAGCGGGCTAATATGTCTCGCGCCTCTGGGTAAAGAGGGTTGTTAACCTCTAACAAGACGCTTTTATCACCCTGGACGATAAGGGGGTTTTGAGGGTTGTATTGCATAACTATGGGTTATTTGTACTCATAAATTCAAAGTCAATCTTATCCACAATGGGATTTGTTGCAACCTCAGGCATTGTCCACAAATACGCTGTGGTCTAAAAAGAGACGGGGGGTTAGAGACTCATTTGTCTCCAGTCTCAGTGGTCAGAAAACGGCATGGTTCAAAACCCAGAAATTTAGCTTGACACTTGTAGGGCGATTTTGCAAATCGCCCAGAGAACGATTTGCAAAATCGTTCTACAATTTGTAAAGCTCATTTGAACCATGCCCAAAAAACAGATGATTTTGACGCAAAGAACGCGAAGAATGCAAGAAACGCAAAGGGTTCTAGGCTTTTTCTCTCAATTCTTGTAATCGTTCAGTTCCTCGAGCGAAAAATCCTCCCGGAGGCTCCTTTTACGGAGGCTCTTTCGAGGGAAAACCTCCGGGAGGGTGGACGGTTACCAATTCTTTGCGCCTTTGCGCCTTTGCGTCAAGATTTTTCGATCTACCGAGTCTCCAAAAGCCCACACTTGTTTTGGCTCAGACCTTTAGGTTCAAAGGCGTCATCACACTCGGCCTTTGGCTGGTTATTGACAATTGCCGATTGACCATTGACAATTGACCCGCAGAACTATTTCCCAAACGTAATCGTTCAGTTCCTCGAGCGAAAAATCCTCCCGGAGGCTCCTTTTACGGAGGCTCTTTCGAGGGAAAACCTCCGGGAGGGTGAACGGTTACTCCCAAACAAAGGTGGACTACATGGAAAACGAAGTTGTACTCGAAGATGAAACAGAGATGGATTATTACGACAGCATTGTGGAGACGATTGGCAACACGCCGCTGGTGCGTTTGAATTCGGTAGCCAGCGATTTGCCTTGCACGGTGCTGGCCAAGGTGGAGTTTTTTAATCCGGGTGGGTCGGTGAAGGACCGCATTGGGGTGACGATTATTGAGGATGCGGAGCGCAGCGGCCGTTTGAAGCCAGGCGGCACGATTGTTGAAGCCACATCGGGCAACACCGGTGTGGGGCTGGCAATTGCCGCCGCTATTAAGGGCTATCGCTGCATTTTTGTGATGCCCGATAAGATGTCACAAGAGAAGATTTTGCTGCTGCGATCTTTTGGCGCACGGGTGGTGGTAACGCCAACGGCCGTTGAACCCGAAGACCCCCGCAGCTACTACTCCGTCGCCAACCGGCTCGTCGCCGAAACACCCAACGCCATCCTCGCCAACCAATACCACAACCCCGTCAATCCCCAGTCCCACTACGAGGCCACCGGCCCCGAAATCTGGCAGCAAACCAAAGGGCGCATCACCCATTTTGTGGCCGGCATGGGCACAGGCGGCACCATTTCCGGCTGCGGCCGTTACCTACATGAGCAAAATCCCCACGTCAAAATCATCGGCGTAGACCCCGTCGGCTCGATTTTGTATGAACTGCACCGCAGCGGCGAATACACCAAAGCCGAAGGCTACAAAGTGGAAGGCATCGGCGAAGACTTTCTGCCCACTACCACTGATTTGAGCCAGGTGGATGCCATTGTGCAGGTGAATGACCGCGAGAGCTTTTTGATGACGCGGCGGCTGGTGCGGGAAGAAGGCATATTTTGTGGTGGGTCGTGCGGATCGGCCGTTGCTGGTGCATTAAAATATGCCCGCGAACACAATTTAGGCCAGGATGATGTCATGGTCATCATCCTGCCCGATTCGGGTTCGCGTTATCTGAGCAAGGTGTTTGATGATGACTGGATGCGCGAGAACGGCTTCCTGGAGCGCACCTGGGTAGACTATCGCGCCAGCGATATTCACGCCAAGAAAGCGGATGCGCGGGTAATTACGGCCAAACCAACCGATTTGATGAGCGATGTGGTCGCCGGCTTCAAGAAGCACAACATCTCGCAAATGCCGGTGGTAGACAGCGGCAGCAAGCTGCTGGGCGTTGTGACTGAGATTGATTTGCTCAACCACATGCTGCTGAGCAACCATGTGCATAAGCCTGATGAGACGATTGAGCGCATCATTGACAAAAATGTGCCAGTCGTGCGCCCCGGCACCCCGCTGGAAACATTGATGGCCGTGTTGAGCAACAGCAATGTAGTCATCATGGTGATGAATGACGAAGTGCAGGGAATTTTGACGAAGATTGATATTCTAGACTTCCTGGCGACGCAGACAGGATAGGAATGAATGATGGTAACTACTTAGCCTCTCTGGAGCGATCCTCCGGGAGGTTTGTCCCAGAGGTAACATCTCGTTTGAAACCTCCCGGAGGGTTAGTAGTTACGAATGATGAATGATGAACGGGGCTTCATCATTCATCACTCCCCCCTTGTTTCATAGACAAAGAAATCTTTATCCGGCGACCAGGCAGAATGGTAGCGGCGCAGTTCGCCCTGGGGCAGGGCGCGGGTGAGCAGTTGCACCGCTTCCGTGTCTTCCAGGTTGATGAGGAAGAGTTGGGGCACACGGGGATTGGTAAGCTGGGCCAGGTCTTCCAGGTTGTGGACGGCCTGGTTCCAGTAGGGCTGGCCGTTGAGGATGGCGATGGCGCGGGTGTCTGTCCAATAGGGGTAGGCCACGTGGTAGACGTTTTCCAGGGTGCCGCCCCGCTGGATGAAATCGTGGGCCACGTCGGCCAGTTCGCTGTGGTTGAGGGCAGTGCTGCGGTAATTTTGGTCGTATTGGACAAAGTACCAGTTGTAGTTGGCAAGGAGAGCGGCGGTGATGAGGCTGGCGATAACGGCCGTTACCACCACCCTACCCACACGCGCAGACAAGTTTCCCTGAGTCTCCCTGAGCTTCACCAGAGGCAGTAGGGGGAACTGGGAGGAAGTTAGGTTGAGGCTGTAATGCCACACAGCGTAGAGGGGAAGAACGGCCGTTACCATCACCACCGGAATCGCCCCACCCGTCCGCACCGCACTGGGATTCTCCCCCGTAAACGTAAAACTCAAAATCGAAGGCAGCAGCATAATGGCTATCGAGAAGAACAGATAAAGCGAGCGGCGATCTCGGTAGCGCACCAACTGCCACAGCAAATAAACCAGCCCCAGCAAGAACAACGCCGCCGTCACATCATCCAGCATCGGCGAGTGGGGCAGATTGTTGGCATACACACTATCCCCGCGATAGTTAAACATCAGCCAGGCGCGTTTGGTATTGTCCCAGAAGATTTGCCCATAATTAAGACTCTCGCCATTGGTAAGGCGGCTGCTGGCCCGATACCAGAACATTTCGGGGAAATCGGCCATATAACGCAGCAGTGGCAGAAAGAAAACCAGGGAAGTAAAGCCGCCCAGAAGGGCATTCCACCAGAAGCGCCAGGAAAGAGCTGTGCTTTCGGCAAAGGGCGGCGGCGTTTGCGGGCGGTATTTTTGCCAAAAGTCGAAGAGGAGTTTAACGGCCGTTAACACCACCAGTACCACCGGCACCATCCGCATCGGAATATAGGTGTGCAGGCCCAAACCCAGAAAAGCCCCCGCCGCCAGCCAATCATTGCGGCGGTTATAGCGGTAAGCGCGGATGAGAAAGTAAAGCGTGGGCGTAAAGAAAGCCCCCGTAAACACAAACCGCAGGCCAATGCGCGTAATAGCAATGTGCCAGTGGGACATCGCCATAAACAGCTCCGCCAGCAGCCCCACCCAACGGCCGTATAACTCCTTACCCAACAGATACACCCAACCCAACGTCCACACACTAAAAATACCCGTACCCACCTTCAAAGCAGTAAAACTAAGTTCCAACGGCGTGAAGCGAATGAGAAAAGCCGTCCAATAAAACTGCACCATCTCCCGGCCCGTGTTGCGCGGAAAGAACAACGGCCGTTGCCCCGACAATACATCATACACATCCAACAGCTTCTCAATCTGGTCACTGCCAAACTCCACCGGCACCCCATTAAGCCGATAAAAGCGGTAAAAAAAGCCAATCAGCAAAATGAGCAGCAGCAGCCAATATTCTGGCCGCCACTGGAAACGCCACGTCGGTTTTTCGGCAAACGCCAGCACAAAGCAAACAATAGTCACTATCCAGGCCGTAAAGCCGAGCGGTGTGAACTGATTTCGACCCAGGCCAAAGAAGGTATTGAGGGCGGCAATGAGGGTAACGGCCGTTAACCCCAACCGATAACGCGGCGACAGATCAACCAGCGGCCGGCCCGGCGGCAGGGCCACCGCCGTCAGCCACTTAGGCCGCATCGCCTCACCCTGCCAGGCCAGCAGCAGGCCAAACAACAGCACCGCCGCCGCCAACAGCCACAACCCACGCCCCACAGACTGCTCATCCTGCAAAGAAGCCTGCCCCACCACCGCCATAATCAGCAGTTCCGCCCCAATAAGTGCCACAAACAAGGTTCGTTTCATAGAACCCCAAGTATTAAAAGAGTTTGCCCGACTGTCAAGCCTGAGGACATAGGGAGGTGCACTTATTTTTTGTGTATGGACTCGAAAGACTGGCGCAGTTTTAAAAACTGCGCCAGTCTAGCAGGCTGTCGGAAAAGTGGCCGTAGCCGCGGTATCCTTACCGCGTTCCCAGAGGCGCGAAAGGGATTTCGCGGCTACAAGTTGGGGTTCTCCGACAAACTGCTAGAGCCTAGAGATTGGAGACTGGTCAGTCTCTAGTCTCTAGTCTCCAATCTCCTTTAGCGTAATGTAACTTTATGCTCGTGTTCAGTATAAATTCAGGACTGCCAGTCCTGTGTGACAACTTGTTCGTACACCCATACAGCCACAAACCATGCCAAACTCAGTAGATCGAAATCCTTGTAGAGCGATTTTGCAAATCGCTCAGACGATTTACAAAATCGCCCCACAACACACTCGTGCTCTGTTTCGATCTACTGACACTGCTTTGGCCCCCGCCTGACCTCCTCCAATTGTAAGTTACAAATTTAGTTCGGTACTGGAAGTAGGGTCGAGGCGTGCCTCGACCCTACATGGGGTGTCAACCCCATGAATTCCCCAAGACCCCAATCCGTTTATTTCTAAATCCGTTGTAGTCTCCAGAATAACCAAATTATTTTCTTCAACCCCAAAAGGGGAGGGGGTTTGCCCCCCCAAACGTTGCCATGCTCTCTCAGCCCCGATAATTACCCCTCTCTGGGAAGATGGCCTATACTTAGACGGCCGTTTACGGCTACAACCTTTCACAAAAGGTAACTACTAACCCTCCGGGAGGTTTCAAACGAGATGTTACCTCTGGGACGAACCTCCCGGAGGATCGCTCCAGAGGGGCTAAGTAGTTACCACAAAAGAAGCTCAACTTCTTCTAAGAAATTCAGCTTCTATACTCAACGCGGTCACGAATTGACATTCTGAAAAGGAGATTGGAGACTAGCAGGCTGTCGGAAAAGTTGTCGTAGGCGCGGTATCCTTACCGCGTTCCCCGAGCGCGAAAGGGATTTCGCGGCTACAAATTGGGGTTCTCCGACAAACTGCTAGAGACTAGAGATTGACCAGTCTCCAGTCTCTAGTCTCTAATCTCCAAGGAAATGTCAGTTTATGGCCTTAAACAGTATAACTGGAACAACCATGCAAGAACTCCTACACGACACCCTACAAATCACCCGCGCCGCCGGCGCGGCCATCATGCAATATTACCAATCCTCCTTCGACGTCACCGACAAATCACCCGACAACCCCGTCACCGATGCCGACTTCGCCGCCGACAGCCTCCTCAAAGAGCAGTTGCGAGCACGGCTGCCCCAGGCCGGCTGGCTCAGCGAAGAAACCGTAGACAGCCCCGACCGCCTCCAAAACAAACTCGTCTGGGTCGTAGACCCCCTCGATGGCACCAAAGAATTCATCATGGGCCTGCCCGAATTCGCCATCTCCGTCGGGTTAGTCGAAGACGGCGAAGTCATCTTAGGCATCGTCTACAATCCACCCGTTGACGAAATGTTCTACGCCGTCAAAGGCGGCGGGGCCTTCCACAACGGCCAGCCCATCAGCGTCACCCAGCGCCGCCAATTAGCCGGTTCCATCGTAGATGCCAGCCGCTCCGAACGCAAGCGCGGCGAATTTGACCCCTTCGAGGCCACCTTCGACATCCGCACCATGGGCGGCACAGCCTACAAACTGGCCCGCGTCGCCGCTGGCCTGTCCGACATGGCCTGGAGTCGCGGCCCCAAAAATGAATGGGACATCTGCGGCGGGGTACTGCTGGTAAAAGAAGCCGGTGGCCGCTGCGTAGACTTAGACAATGACGAGTTTGTCTTCAATCGCCCCCGCACATTGGTCAGCGGCTTCATCGCCGACAATGGCCTCCTGCACGAGGAACTCATCGCCGCCCTGGCCCCCCACCGCGACACCGCCCGCAAAAAGTAGTTGTTTTTGAAGCGACCTACGTAAAACATAGAGATATTCACCCAAGCTGCGTCATTACGTCATGCCGTAATGACGCAATTAGATAGTTGATATATGATTGCAGAAACGGCCGTTACCCTCCGCCAAAACATCCAAAAAGTCATCGTCGGCAAAGACGAAGTCATAGACATCGCCCTCATCGCCATGCTGTGTGAAGGACATCTACTGCTGGAAGACGTACCCGGCACAGGCAAAACCACCCTGGCCAAAACCATCGCCGCCTCCCTCGGCTGCACCTTCCACCGCGTCCAATTCACCCCCGACCTGCTGCCCTCCGACGTAACCGGCATCTACTACTACAACCAAAAAGTCCAAGAATTTGAATTTCGCCCCGGCCCCATCTTCGCCCAAATCCTGCTGGCCGACGAAATCAACCGCGCCACCCCACGCACCCAATCCTCCCTGCTAGAAGCCATGCAAGAGCGGCAAGTCACCGTAGACATCGCCACCCACCCCCTGCCCCGCCCCTTCCTCGTCCTCGCCACCCAAAACCCCGTCGAACTAGAAGGCACCTTCCCCCTGCCCGAAGCCCAGCTAGATCGTTTCCTCATGAAACTAGCCATCGGCTATCCCAATGCCGCCCAGGAAAACGACATCCTGCTCCGCTTCGAGCGCAACGACCCCCTGGCCACGCTGACCAAAGTTGTGGAACCAGAGCAGATTGTGGCTATGCAGCAAGAGGTGCGCGAAGTGCGCGTAGAGGAGTCGGTGCGCAATTACATTGTGGATGTGTGCCGCGCCACCCGCCATCATGAGGATATTGAACTGGGAGCCAGCCCCCGCGCCACCCTGGCCCTGTACCGTACCTGTCAGGCGCGGGCGGCCATAGACGGCCGTTCCTTCGTCATCCCCGACGATGTAAAAACAATGGCCCCCTACGTCCTCACCCACCGCCTCATGGTCAACCCCCAAACCCGCCTGCGCGGCCGCAAACCCGAAGACATCATCCGGGATGTGGTGAATACTGTAACCGTCCCAGTCGAGGGAAATCAGTAATTACGTCATGACGTAATTACGCAATTATCACCATGTCTTACGACTTCGACGTTCATCTCGCAGTACGCGAAAGCCAGGTAAGCCCCCGCCAACAGGCGCGGGAAAACATCGCCCGCGCCATGCTCACCGGGCAAGTAGACATGGCCGACATCGCCCAGGCACGCGGCCTCGTCCTGCGCGAGCGCGAAAACAGCATCTTCAGCGAAGCCTGGATACCCCTGGCCGTTCTCTTCCTCATCATCGGCTTCCTGGCAGATCGCAACGCGGCCTTGCTGGCCCTCGGCGGCATCCTGCTGCTCATCGTCGCCGTCAGCACCTTCTGGAAAAACATCGCCCTCATTGGTGTCACCTACGACCGCGAATTCGACCGCACCCGCGTCTTCCCCGGCGAGCCGATTGAAATGACCGTCGTCGTGGGCAACGACAAGATTTTGCCCCTCACCTGGCTGCAGTTCCGCGACGAACTGCCCATTTCGCCCAACGATGATGTGATCTCCCAAATCGCCAGCGAAATGTCGGGGCGATATGTGCTGTTCAACTCCTACTCCATGCAGGCCCGCGAACGCACCCGCCGCCAGGTGCAGTTGGTCTTCCCCCGGCGCGGCTATTACAAGTGCGGCCCCGTCACCTACGAGTCGGGGGATATTTTTACCCTGTTTACGGTGGAGCGCGTGCATAATGCCATTGATACCCTGGTGGTGTACCCCCAGATTTGGCCCTTAACGGAATTGGGATTGCCCGCCAAAGAGCCATTTGGCGACCTCAAAGTGACGCGCAGCCTCTTCACCGACCCCATCCGCACCCAGGGCATTCGGGATTATCGCCCGCAAGATCGCTTCCGCGATGTGCATTGGAAGGCAACGGCGCGGCGGGGGCAGTTGCAGACGAAGATTTATGATCCCTCGGTGGGCATGACGCTGGCTGTCTTTCTGAACGTAGCCACTTACCCTAAACATTGGATGGGTTTTGACCCTGAATTGTTGGAGCGGGCGGTGAGTGTGGCGGCTTCTATTGCCAATTATGGCTATCAGCAGGGCTGGGGCGTGGGTGTTTTTGCCAATGGCTCTGTGCCCAATTCGGACCAGCCGATTCGGGTGCAGCCGGGGCGGTCGCCGGAGCAGTTGGGCCATGTGCTGGAGGCGTTGGCGGCGGTAACGGAGTTTGCCACGAGTGGCATTGAGGTGATGATGCTGCGGCAAAGTCCTTCGCTGCCCTGGGTTTCGACGGTTGTGCTGGTAACGGCCGTTGTCACCGACGAAATCATGGTCGCCCTGTTACGCCTCAAAGAGGCCGGCCGCCGCGTCGTCCTCATCTCCCTGGCCGATGCGCCGCCCCCCACAGATTTGGGCAGCCTGCTCTCCTACCACATCCCGGCCACCGCCCCCGCCTTCCAAAAAGGGCGCAAAACCGCCTCAGCCACCGAAGCTGCCCTCAGCAATATTCCTGTCCCCGGTTTAGTGGGGCTGGAACTGGAGAAACTTTAAGATGTGTGGACGTTTTGCTTTAGCCACAGACAATGAAACCGTGGCCCAGCAGTTTGAACTGCCCATGCCTGAAGGCATGGTACTGGCTCCTCGTTACAACATCGCCCCCACACAGCCGGTAGCGGCCGTTCGCCTCAACCATCACCACGAACGTGAATTAACCCATTTCCAGTGGGGCCTCATCCCTTCCTGGAGCAAAGACCCCAAGATGGGGTCGCGCCTGATCAATGCCCGCTCCGAATCAGTGGCCGAAAAACCCTCCTTTCGTGCCGCCTTCAAGCGGCGGCGCTGTCTCATCCCCGCCACTGGCTTTTATGAATGGCAAAAACAAAATGGCGGCAAACAGCCCATGTACATTCACCCTACTGATGAGGATTTGTTTGCTTTGGCTGGCTTATGGGAAATCTGGCACTCGCCCGATGGCGGTGAGCTAGAATCTTGCACCATATTGACCACAACGCCCAACGAGTTAATGGAGCCAATTCACAACCGAATGCCGGTCATTTTGGAGCGTGAGGATTACGACTTATGGCTGGACCCTGGTGATGAGCCGGAGCAAGGGCTGCATGTATTACGGCCGTTTCCCCCCCACAAAATGGCCGCCTATCCCGTCAGCACCCTTGTCAACAGCCCCCGCAACGACAGCCACGAATGCGTCATGCCCCTTTGAGACCCCATGCACCCAGCCCTCTTCCTCGACCGCGACGGTGTCATCAACAAAAACCGGCCTGATTATGTGCGCTCTTGGGCGCAGATGGAGATTTATCCCCAAGCCCTGCAAGCATTGGCCGCACTTAAAGATAGCCCTTACAAAATTATTGTCATTACCAATCAGTCGGGTGTAGGGCGTGGCTTGTTTTCGTTGGAGGTGGCGCAGCAGATTAATGCACAGTTGATAGAAGAGGTGGCGGGGGCCAACGGCCGTATTGATGCCGCCTACCTTTGCCCCCACAAACCAAATGCTGGCTGCCCCTGCCGCAAACCCCGTCCGGGAATGCTGCTCGAGGCCGCCCAAGAACACAACCTCGATTTAAGCCGCTCGGTGATGATTGGCGATGCCCTGACGGATTTAGAAGCCGGGCAGGCGGCTGGCGTAGCTGAAACCATTTTGCTGCGCACCGGGCGCGGGCGGGCACAGGCCGCCCTGCCAGCAGCCGCACACCTTCCACTGCACCTGCAAGACGACCTGTACACAGCCGTACAGTATCTCTTGGGCAAAACGCCAACACCCAACTTAGAAGAGCTTGGAGATTAGAGATCGGAGACTGGAGACTGAGCTAATCCCCAATCTCTAATCTCCAAGCTTCATTCTTCAAGTTATTTAGCCTTCGTTTCTTGGAAGAACTTTAAGCACTACGCCTCCCCCGCCATCTCCCCCAAAACCTCAATTATCAAATGGATAATCATCAAATGAATATCCTCGGCTGGCCCAATGGTTTGCGTGGGCACATGGATGGATAGCTGGGCGATTTGCGCCAACATGCCGCCATCGAAACCCGACATCCCCACCGTCACCGCGCCTCGTTCGTTGGCTAGTTCAATGGCTCGCAGCACGTTGGCCGAGTTGCCACTGGCCGAAATGCCAATGACCACATCATCCGGCTGCACCTGGTAGGCTAACTGTCCAGCGAAGATGCGCTCGTAGCTTTCGTCGTTGGCATAGGCGGTCATGAGGGCCACGCTGTCGGACAGGCTGTTGACGCGGAAGAGGGGAGTACGGCCGTTGGCCGTATTCTTCGCCAAATCGCAGGCAAAGTGGGAGGCGGTCATGGCACTGCCACCGTTGCCCATGATGAATACCTGACGGCCGTTCAGCCGCGCTTGGTGCAGCAGTTGGATGAGTTGCTGGATAACGGCCGTATCCAACCGCGCCCACGCCGCTTGCAGACCATCAAAATAACAGTGCAAGCGGGGAAAATCACTCCGATCTTTACTCATAAATACAAACAATTTTTGTAATTATTCAGCCCCTCGAGTGAAAAATCCTCCCGGAGGCTTCTTATACGGAGGCTCTCTCGAGGGAAAACCTCCGGGAGGGTGAACAGTTACCAATTTTTTAGAACAAGGTGTAAATAAACGGCCCAATACCCGAGGCCGAGGCGAAAATGAGCAGCAAGCCCAACACAAGCAAAACCGTAACCATGGGAATTAACCACCATCGTTTACGCGCCCATAAAAAGGAAAGCAATTCCCCCACCACACCAAAATTAGATGACATGCTGCGCAAAAAGGCTTTCATAATTTTTATCCTCCAAACTTCTTAGACTTATTTCTTCCGTACCACAAAATTATTTAAGTACAACGTATCCATATCACTTTTGGTGAAAGTATTCAGGGCATTGGCCGGGGTAGTGACAATAGGTTCACCACGCAGGTTGAAGCTGGTGTTCAGCACCACCGGCACACCCGTCGCCTCACCAAACAGCTCGATGGCGCGATAGTAAAGCGGGTTCCACTGGCGGCGCACCGTCTGAATGCGGCCGCTGCCCATGTGGCTAACGGCCTGGATTTTGTCTTCCTGGCCGGGACGGGTGCGGCAAACGGCCAGCATGTAGCGGTAAGGGTATGTACCCGCTGCATCGCCTAAATCTTCCCAGAAATCGGCCGCCTTTTCTTCCAGCACTACAGGGGCAAAGGGACGGAAGGGTTCGCGGAATTTGATGCGCTCGTTGACCACACCCTTCATCTCTGCCCGACGTGGGTCGGCCATGATGGAGCGATTGCCCAGAGCACGCGGCCCCCATTCAAACCGCCCCTGCGCCAAAGCAATGACTTTGCTTTGTAACATGTCTTCTACCATCAAGCTGGCCTGTTTGTCGGTATCTTCGACATACTCGTGGGGATAACCATAGGTGGCAATGGCGGCTTTGGTGGCATCGTGGTCATAGGCTTTGCCCCAATAGGCATGTTCCATGACAAACTCGCGGGGTTTGCCTAGCAGCACATGGTAGACGTAAAGGGCCGCGCCCAATGCGCCGCCAGCATCGCCCGCCGCCGGCTGGATGTAGACGTTTTGGAAGGGACTTTCGCGGATGATACGGCCGTTTGCCACCGAATTCAGCCCCACGCCCCCGGCAATACACAGGTTCTTGGAACCCGTCGTCTGGTAAGCGTGCTGCACCATCTTCAAAATGGCCTCTTCCGTCACCACCTGAATGCTGGCCGCAATATCGGCATAATATTGATTTTGCTGGGCCACAGTTTCATTCCACTGGGGATGATCTCGATTCGGGTGGGTTGTGGGCGTATAGAATTCCGAATCATGCACACGTGGTTCGCCAAACAGCTTCACAAACTCCTGGCTGTACGTGGTCGTCGTGGAGCGATGAAAGGCGAAGTAGTCCATATTCAGTTCAAAGCTGCCATCATCAGCTACGCGAACCGTTTTATAGACATCATCCACCCGGTTGGGACGGCCGTATGGCGACATGCCCATCACCTTGTACTCACCCTCATTCACCTGGAAACCTAAAAAGGCGGTAAAGGCCGAGTAAAGCAGTCCGAGAGAGTGCGGGAATCGGGTTTCGTTGAAGATTTCGATGTGGTTGCTCGTCTGAGTTGGTGGGTCGCCGTTGGGTAATGTGGGCCAAACGGCCGTTCCCTTCCCCACCGTCGAGGTCGTCCATTCACCCACACCATCTATCGTCAAAACGGCCGCATCCTCAAACGGAGAACAAAAAAACGCACTCGCCGCATGGCTCAGATGATGCTCCACAAACAGCAGCTTCTCATCAGGAATATCCAACTTCGTCAGAATCTCCCCCTTAATCCACAACTTCTGATTAAACCAGGTAATCATAGATTCCCGGAACACCTTGTAAGACTGGGGAAAGGTCTGCAAAGTCGTCATCAAAATACGCTCAAACTTGAGCAGCGGCTTCTCATAAAAAACCACATAATCCAGCTCTTGCGCCGTGATCCCCGCCGCTTGCAAACAAAAATCAATCGCCTGCTGCGGAAAATCAGAATCATGTTTAATGCGCGAGAAACGCTCCTCCTCCGAAGCCGCCACCAACACCCCATCCTTCAAAACGGCCGCTGCCGCATCATGGTAATAACAAGAAATACCCAAAATGTACATCAGGCCTGTCTCCTCGCATCCTCAAGCGTTAAATCCTTTGTTTTGCGCTCCACCCACTGAGGCATCTTTTCCCCAGACTTCATCGCCAGAGGATCACTGCCGAGGCGTGTTCCCAAGCCAAACGGTAAAAAAATCGTAAAGTAGAAAATGGTCAACAGCACGCGGGCTAAAAAATCACCAATCGCCTGCCCCACTCGTTTCCAGCCTTCCCAAAATCTACGCAAAAATGTCATGCGTTCCATCGCTCCTCTTTCACAATCAATTAGGTAATGGGCATAAAGCCAGGAAGAAATCACCTCTTCTCGGCATAATTATCCTTATTCAACCATATTCACACAACTATTGCTTTATAACAGCGTCCGGGCCTTCAACTCCAAATAGCGATTAATAACCGCAATAGAAAGTTGATTGGCAGGCACATCGAGGGTGAGGACACCGCGATGGCGCAGGGTATCCAGGGCGATCTGGCGTTCGTCGAGGAGTTGAGCAGCGGCCGTTTTCTGGTAAACCGTTAGCGAATCAGACGGCCGTTGCTTAGCCGCCGCCACAATATCCGGGTCACTAATCGTCACCACCAGCGGCAAACTGCGCCGCGCCAGCAGTGAAATCTGGCTCACCAACGCATCCATACTCACCCCGCCACTCAAATCCGTAAAAATCACCACCAACGCCCGCTTGCGCTCCTTCACCGAAAGGTACGTCAGCGCTCGCTGGTAATCTGGCTCCACTGGCTGCGCCTCCACCGCATACAGCAGTTCCAACATGCGGTAAAACTGCCCGCGCCCCTGGCGTGGCCGCACATATTGATAGACATCATCGGCAAAGCTCATCATGCCGATTTTGTCGCCCTTACCCGTGGCCACATAGGCCAGCAGCAGCACCGCGTTCACCACATAATCCAGCTTGGCAATGTTCGCCACCGGGCTTTGCATCAAACGGCCGATATCCAACACCGCCATCACATTCTGACTGCGCTCCGTCTGATACTCCTGCGTCACCGGGCGGTGGCGGCGAGCCGTCGCCTTCCAATTGATGCGGCGAAACTCATCATCAGGCGTATATTCGCGCAGCCGCTCAAACTCGTTGCCCTCACCAAATTGGCGCGTACTGCGCAGCCCCAACTCCTGCAAGCGATTGCGCCGCAAGAGGAGATCATACCGCCGCACGTCGAGTAAATTGGGGTAAACTTTGACGGAAACGGCCGTATCCACCCGCCCCTGCCGCACCACCAGCCCCAACGGCCCCAACCAGCGCAAATGCGTATCGCCAAACGCATAATCCCCCCGCCGCAGCGGATGCACCTGGTACACCCCCTCCCACGTCTGGCGCGGCCCAATCTCCCCATGCAGCAAGCGCGTCTCAATTTGGAACGCATCCGGCGGTTCATCCCGCAGCCAAAACCTGGCCGGAACCTGCAACCGGTTACGAATAGACAGACGAATGGGATTATCCACACCCAAACTCAGCCGATTGTCATGCGTGCGCGTCACCTGAAACCGATCCACCGACTGCGCCCGCCGCCAATCCAGCCCAAACAGCAGCAGCACCAGCAGCCCATAACCCAGCGCCACCCACTGCAAAGCCGCCAGCCAACTCCCCGCCGCCAAAATCGGGGCCGCTAACAAAAGAACTAGTACGCCGCGTGTGGTGAGGTGCATAGACGATAATTACGTCATTACGTCATGACGTAATGACTACCTTGGAACCTCCACCTGCCCCAACAACCGCTGAATCACCGCATCGGCATCCAGCCCTTCAATTTCGGCCTCGGGTTTAAGGATGAGGCGGTGGCGGTAAACGGGAGGGACGATGGTTTTCACGTCGTCGGGAGTCACGTAGTCGCGGCCTTGCAGGGCAGCGAAGGTTTTGGAAGCCAGCAGCACATTGGTGGCGGCACGGGTGCTGGCCCCCAGTATCAGGTCGGGGGATTGGCGGGAAACGGCCGTTAACCGCGCAATATAGGCCAACACCCCATCCTCCACCACAATGCCGGTAATCGCTTGCCGGGCCTGGGCCACAAAATCGGCCGTCAACAGCGGCATCAGCCCCGACGTAGCCAAATCATGGGGATTAAAACCATGATGATAGCGGCGCAGCACCTCAATCTCCGTCTCAATATCCGAATAAGGAACCAGCACCTTAAACAAAAAACGATCCAACTGCGCTTCAGGCAAAGGGTACGTACCCTCATACTCCAACGGATTCTGCGTGGCAATCACCATAAACGGCGTGGCCAGCGGATAGCGCGTCCCTTCCAAATTCACCTGCTTCTCCTCCATCGCCTCCAGCAGGGCCGATTGAGTTTTAGCCGGCGCACGATTAATCTCATCCGCCAGCAGCATTTGCGTGAAAATCGGGCCTTGCTTCAAATAAAATTGGCCGGAGTTCAGATCAAACACACTTGTGCCTAAAATATCTGAGGGCATGAGGTCAGGGGTGAATTGAATGCGGGTGAATTTGGCCTGCACCAGATGGGACAGCGTTTTAGCCATGAGCGTTTTGGCTGTACCCGGCACCCCCTCCAGCAGCACATGCCCGCCCGTCAGCAGGGCAATCACCAGCAGTTCAAAGGGGTCTTCCAGCCCCACCAATACCTTGTCGGCCTCCTGCCGCAGTTGTTGGAACGTCGTTTGTAAATCAGTTGGGTTCATAAATATTCTCTAAAAAGTAGGCGCGGTATCCTTACCGCGTCTTAATCAGTCCATCTCAGAGCGCGGTAAGAAACCGCGACTACATCTTTTTATTGCAGCCACTCCGCTACCTCCGCCGCTAATTGCACCATCTCGCCTTCGCCAATGTTGGCGGCGGAGAGGCGTTGCAGCAGGCTGCGGAGGGCGGTTATGTCTAAATTAGAATTGTACTCGGCTAATTGTGCCAGAAATTGCGCATCGGGCAGGGTGGGGTCGAGACGGTAGCGATGGCCGATGCTTTTTTTGAGGCGATGGCGGTAATCTTGCATAACGGCCGTTCGATGCCCCGCTCGTCTGCTCAAATTTGCCAAAGCCGTAATATATTCCAAAGGAGCGCGACGGGTAGTGGCTTGCGGCAAAGGCACCGGTCGGCCAAACGGCCGTCCTTGCAGCACAATCGCCACAAAAACCACCACCGCTATCAACAGAAAAGAGCGCCCCAACGGCGTGCGCTGCAGCCAGGCCCCAAAACCCGCAATCTCATCCGCCTGCACCCGCACCCCATGATGCCATTCATCAAACCAGACCGTCTTGGTTGCACCCGCCGCACTAATGAGATTCAGCACCAGTTCGGGATAACCCGCCTCGCGCAGGCCCGTGTTGGTGAAAGGGTCGGTGAGCGTGGTGAGAATGATACGGCCGTTGCCCTGCCCCACCGACACCACCACCGGTGCCATACCCACCGCAAAATGGGTCACATAATCATCCCGCTCCGTCTGCAACGTCAGCAGATTATCAGCCACAGGCAAAGCCACCGCTGGCGGCGAAGCCATCAACGGCGTTTGCTGCTCAACCTCCGAGACAGGCAGGCTGCGTAAATCCAGGCCAAAATCAAAATGGGCCAACGCCTGCTCGGTGTAAAAGTTCGTCCCCGCCAGCAGCAGCGTCCCCCCCGCCTCAATCCACTCATCAATCAGCGGCCACTCACTTTCGTCCACAAACGTCGTCGGCTGCAACAGCAGCATGATGTCACTGCCTTCGGGAATGGCAAACGTGGCCGCAACCTGATCCGTCACCTCATAATCCAATGCTTCCAGCCACAGCCACAAGGCTTTGGCCCCATCCGGCTGAGTTGAGTGCCCCGTTAGCGGCGGCAGCGTCGGCTCACTGGTCTGCTGATAGAGCGAAATGCCCGAAACAATTGCCAACAGCACAAACAGCCCCAAAGCCAGCCAGGAATCTTTAGAGAGACGGTTCCAAATGCGAGTTGGACTCGCGGCCTCCACTCTCAACTCACTCACGTGGCCGCCTTTGCCGTTTCAGCAGTTCCACACGCCCCACATACCATTCATATTCGGTCTGTTCCAGGGCATGGAAGCCGTACCAGGTGCGGTCGAACACTTCGATGACATCGCGCAAAATAGCGGCCAGTTCCGGCTGGTGAATGAGGCTGCGTAAATATTCGCGGTTGGTGAGGGAGCGGTTGTAACGCAGCAGGCCGCGCTCTTCCAGCAGCAGCAGGGCGGAGAGGTAGAGGTAACGCACGGCCGTTCGGTAATCGCCCTCACCAGAGAATTGTTGGGCACGTTGCAGGGCGGCATCGGCCGTTAAAACCTCATCACCCAGTACATCGTCCCCGGCCAAAGCAGATTCGGGGGCTAAGTCGCCAAACAGCCCGCGCAGCGCATAAAACAGCACAACGGCCAGGACTATCACCCCCACAATGGACAGCAGCAGATTGACCAGCCCGGCAGTATCGGCCGATACGCTTTCGGGCAGAAGGCCAAACAGCCACCGCCAGAACCGCTCGCGCAAATCGTCGTACCAGCTTTGCAGGCGGCTGGGTTCGGCCGTTTCATATTGGAATTCGGGACGGCTTAAAATGGCCTGGAGAGTTTGGGGATCGAGATCGTCAAACTGCACTTCGGGCCAGGTGGCGCGGGCGGTTTGCCAGGCGGTGAGGATGTTTTGCAGCCGCTCAAGATCGGGCGGCTGGCGGCCTAATTCGCTGAGGAGGAAGGTGTGGTTGATGGGGATTTGACGGCCGTTAGGCAAAGACACAGTTGTTATCAACACAACCTGCGAAGCGGCAGCGGCCAACTGGGTTTGCTGCACATCCACCGGCTCAGCCTCCAGGCGTGTCACCAATGCTTGCAAATCATCAATTTGCTGCCAGTAAGCGGAGAGAGGTGCAGCTTGGGCAACGGCCGTTTGCGCCCCCATCCCCACCAAGCCCAGCAGCACCAACACAACACCCCACCACTTCACAAGCACATCCCCCTCAAAGCCCACCAAAAGCCGAACCAACAGCCAGCCCCAACAACGACAAAATGCCCACAAGCCCCGCCCCAATCACAAACACCCCAATCGTGATCATGCTAAAGTAACCCAGTTCTGTGCCCGATGGACTCCATTGGGCCGTTGGCGTACTCGTTTCGCTCGTCAGCTTGTCCACATCTACGTCCACATCCTCCACCTGGGCCGTTAGCAGGGCCAGGTCAAATCCCTCCGTCCGCACACGAAGATCAAAATAAAGCAGCGTCACACAGGTAAGCTGGATAGGCAGAAAAACCACATTTAGCAAAAAAGTCAACAACTGCTGCAAAACAGTTGCCAATAACGGATCCATTGAACCAGCCACCGATAGGAGAAAGATTTGAAACAGGGCCGTCGGCCCCGTGACCACAAGTTGGGCAAATAGGTTCAACAACAGCACAAACCCAAATACCCACCAGAAGCGTCGTCGGCCTAAATCCCAGGCCCGCCGAATGGCCTGGCTGGCCCCTTTGCCTTCTAAAACAATAATCGGCGCAATTAACGGGATGACGACAGTTGATAAAAAAACAAGGCCGCCAATACCGGGAATAGCTGCCGCCCAACCCACACAAGGAATGATGAATATGATGATCAAAACAATAATCAATAACAGAGAGAGGAAAAGTGCCCCCAGCAATGACAGCCAGGCCCGGCCGATTTTACGGTAAGCTTCAAGAACGCCTATCTTTTCACCCAAATAATTGTTGGCAACGGCCCGTGTTAAGGCCGCAGTGCCAATTTGGGACATGATGATGCTGACAATGGCGGTGGCAAATGCGCCGATGCTGGCGGCAGCCATTACGCCGCTGCCCAGTGAGGAGCCACCAACAGCAACAAGTGAGATCAAGATGACAAAAGCTGTGGCTGGTATTTGCGATAGGGCAATGATGCCAATGAATAGCAGAAAATGTTGACGATAGAGCCGAATAGCTCGGTCAAATATCTGCCCCATACTGAGTGGTTTGAGGTTGTAAACGGCCGTCATCACAAGCTCCTTGTAGAGAGACTAGAGACTGGGGGCTGGAGACTAACAGCCCCTAGTCCCCAGTCTCTAGTCCCCAGTCTCCAATCCGATTCAGGGCAGATTAGCAAAATCACCCCTGTTCGTCAAGAACGGGGGACAGGCGGTTGAAACCGCAGCCACAATTACAAAGTCGGCCTTCGCCGACTAAAACTCAGTCGGCGAAGGCCGACTTCGCAGTCGTTGCCGCGAATTTATTCGCCCCACAACACTTTAGTTACCCCCGCCTGAAACGCCCGCTTCCCCCCATGTGAAGGATGGCGCACCTTCACACAAGGCAAACCCCACCGCTGCAAGGCCATCTCCGCCATGTTGCCTACCGCCACAATTGTCTCAATGGGCAGCAAAACCAACAGCATCCGCACAAAATCCTCGCCCCAGGCTAACTCGGCCACCGTTGGTTGGCGATTACTCGCCATCTGCCCCGGCCGATGGGGATGAAAAGGGAACACATTCCACAAGGCCTGATACACACCACAAGCATCCAACGTCTGCCACATAATCGTCGCTGTCGCTTCGCGGCAAATGGTGGGCCATTCGGCCGTTTTCACATACCCCCGTGCCGCACCAAACAGCGGATGCGTCAGCATAATCTGCTCACTCACAAAAGGCACACCCGTCAAACGGCCGCCGCGATACCCCACCGCCTCACCAAGCAAGAGGACAGACGGCCGTTCCGCCGCCAGCCACTCCCCATACAACCGCAAATTCCTCCGCCGCACCAGCGCCCCCACATCATCCCCCGCATACGGGTTCATTACCTGCGGCAGCGGCTCTATACGAGACAAAGCAGCCACAAAAGTATCCCAATTCATTATACAAAAAAGAGGCGGGTTGCCCCGCCTCTCCAATCATCAATGTCGCTAGGCGACGCTTCGCCCATTAATCGTCAATCACTAATATCGCAGAATGGCACCGATACGCCCCACACCTTCGAGCTGTGGGTTATCGGCAATCACTTCCACATAGCCACCCTGGTTCATGGTTTGGGCAACGGCAGTGTCTATTACATCGTCAACGGCCGTTAACTCCTCCTCCGTCAACGGGCTGCGAGCCAAACTCGCCACCACAAAACCAGACTCATCATGCACATAGCCGGGTGTACGAAAACCATCACTAATCACCAGTGTTTGCACCCGCTTATCCGAAACCGCTTGCAGCGTTTCATCCAAACCCACCGCCGCCGCGCCCCCCTTCGCCTGCGCCGTAATCATCTGCTGCACCAACAAGCGTTCACGCTCATCATTCGCCTCACGCAGCAAAGACAACGTCCGCTTACGCACTTCCGCCTCACCAGCATCCATGTCCACCGCAAACGTCCCCGCCACACAACTTTGCATCTGCTTCGGCAGCAAATCACGGAACACAGCAACCGTCTCCGTTGTTCCGCCCAAAAACAGGCGGCGAATAGGTTTACGCGTAAAAAAGGCATTAGCGGCCGCCGCCGCTTCTCGCAGATTACGCTGCACAGCCTCCTCCTCATGGCGGCTGCCCCCTTGCCCCCCACGCACACCAACGGCCGATGATCCCTTACCCGTCTTCAGCTTATGAATATCCTCACCCATATACCCTTCCGTCTCTTGCAATTCACCCAAATGGTACTCCATAAATCGAGCGCCAACCCGATCCACCAGCACCACACCATAATGAGCATAAACATCCAACAAATGCGCCAGTGGCTTCACATATGGCTTATGGCCTATCCGCAAACGGTTACGAAAAGATACATTCACAGGAAACGCACGGAAAAACTGTCCGCCATTGGCCGAAAAAGCTGCCAAACCAGGCTTCGACCAATCAAAGCTATGATCCAAATACCGTTCCAGGGCACTCAAATCATCACGATGATTTTGATTGCTTGCCTCCTTTGCCATGCCCTTCACTTGCAGCTTAATCGCCTCAATCGGCTGCTGCGAAGCATCGGCATCCAAGTACAGGCTCAACACCTGCTTGCCATTTGCCTCATAAGACAATAACTCTTGGAACTGATCTTGGGTCAACATCATGCCTCCTCTTGGTGTGTAACCAGCATCCTTGCCGATAACTGGTTCATACTCTCTCTACGAAGCTAGAAACTGGTGATTTTGTTAGGACCTAATCGCCAGCCTCCAACATTGAACTACGGCCGTTCACCCAGCGTCAACGGCACAACTACCTCCTTTCCATTTCGCCATACAGTTAATTCAATCGTATCTCCTACTTCCGCCTCAAAAGTCAGAACACTAATCAACTCATCCGAACTTTTGATCGGCTTACCATTTACACCAGTAATAAAATCACCACCCGGCAGCGGGCCAAAGGTGTTCGGGTTAACACCCCCGCCAATCAAACCTGCCTCCTCCGCTGGTGTTCCCCCCATAACCTCCGTAATATACGTGCCCGTCACCTGCGGCAAATCCAACTCCTGCTGCATCTCCAATGAACTAATATTGCGCATACTAATGCCAATAAACGGATACACATACTTACCATCACTAATCAGCGACGGCACAATACGGCGCACCGCATTACTCGGAATCGAAAAACCTACCCCCGAATTCGTACCCGTGCGCGTCAAAATAGCACTATTCACTCCCACCACCTCACCATTCAAATTCAACAGCGGCCCACCTGAATTCCCCGGATTAATCGCTGCATCCGTTTGAATAACCTGCGGCAGCGAATAACGGCCGCCACCCTGCGCCACCCGCTGCGAATCCAAAGTACGCTCCAGCGCACTCACAATGCCAATAGACATCGAACCCGCCTCGCCAAAAGGATTGCCAATAGCAATCACAAACTGCCCCGGATGCAATTGCGATGAATCCGCCACTGGCAAAGGATGGGCCTCAGCCGGTAACATATCCACCTTAATCACCGCCAGATCGCTGTCCACATCGGTGCCCACCACCACAGCTTCCTCCAGCAGCCCATTAAAAAAACTAATTTCCAAAATATCTGCATCCGCTACAACATGATTATTCGTAATAATGTGACCAGCACTGTCATACACAAAGCCGCTGCCACTGCCCAAAGTCGTACCAAAATCATCAAAGGCAAAAATATGCACAACGGCCGGATTTATCTGCTGATACAACGACACCAGCCGCTGCTCCAAATCAGTGGTTAACAGCGCCACCGCCCCCGTGTCAATGTTAAGCGGCGCTAAGGTAGGCACGGTCACCGGATTCTGCGCCTGAATAGTCGCCACCGCATCACGAATAATCGCCTCTCGATCCACAGCCGGAGCCTGCGGCGAAGAGGAAGCCAATTGGCAAGCCAGTGTTGTTAGCAGTAATAAGGAAATGAAGAAAATAAGGGGGTTGTGCCGAAATTTGGTCATGTGAAAGATGGTATATGAGTGTATTAGTGTATTGGTGTATTTGGGAATGATCCCCACTATACCAATATACTAATACACTATTTTACTCTTGCCGCAGAGCCGCAAGCTGTTGATACAAGGAGCGTTCTTGGTCGCTCAGGTTCTTGGGAATTCGGATTTGGATGTTGGCTAAGAGGTCGCCGAATTGATTTTGGCTGCGCAGGCGGGGCATGCCTTTACCACGCAGGCGAATGGTTTGCCCGCCTTGCGTGCCGGCCGGAATGGTGAGATTGACAGGGCCAGTGAGGGTAGGCACTTTGACTTTGCCGCCGAGAACGGCCGTTGCCACATCCACCGCCACCTCCACCGCCAACGTATGCCCATCCCGCGTAAACACCGAATGCGGCTGCACCGCCACCACCAGATACAAATCGCCCTGCCCACCCCCTGGCCTCGGGTTGCCCTTACCACTCAGGCGCACCTTCGTGCCATTCTTGGCCCCCGCCGGAATCTTAGCCGTAAACGTCTGCCCAGCCTGGTTAAACAAACGTGTCGTCCCTTCATAAGCCTCTTCCAGCGAAATCTCCACCTGCTGCTCAATATCATATGAAGGCGGCGCTGCTCGCCCCGTTTGCCGCCCTGCCTGATTGCCAAAAATAGCATTAAAAAAGTCAGACATGCCGCCGCTGCCCCCACCGCTAAACAGATCGCCAAAATCCACATTCACCCGCTGTCCACCCTGACCACCCCTGTTAAACCACTGGGAAAAGTCAAAATCCTGCGGGTTCCCGCCCATCTGCTGATAACGGTGATAGTTATGGCCCAGTTGGTCAAACTTACTGCGGTTTTGGGGATCACCCAGCACCTCATAAGCTTCGTTAATATCTTTGAATTTGTTTTCGGCGGCCTGGTTCCCCGGATTTTTATCAGGATGATATTGGCGAGCTAAACGGCGATAGGCTCGCTTGATCTCTTTTTCATCGGCGCTCTTAGTTACGCCCAAAATCTTGTAGTAATCTTTGTATTCCATGAACCACTACTTTTGTTAATCTTTACCACTTATTGTAAGGTCTCATACCTGCCTGTCAAGCACTAGCCAACGGTTCATACATAACGCTAACACGCCCCCGAATCAAGGCACAACCCAACCCGGCGGGCCGGTAAACGGCCGTACATCCTCATCCTGCAAAACATCCCACACACTCTCCTCCACCGAAATCTCCCCCGCCATAATCTGCTCAAAATGCCGCTCACCCCAGCGGAACATCAGCCCGCCCGCTCGCCGCAGCTCCACCAGCATCAACTGCGCCAACGGGCCAGCCTCCGCCAAAAACCCCGATGTCACATAATCCCGCTCAATCGCGGCCCGGTCAATCGGCAGCCGCCGGACTTCAGCCTGCCAGCCTTGCACCGCACTCCAGGTAAAACGGCCGTATCCCGGCCGATAATCCTCATCAAACGGCGACCCCACCGCCCCCGCATTCACCACCAGCGTGTCCGCCAACTGCCGCACAAAAGCCCGGTGCGTATGCCCTGTTACAAATACCGCTGGCGGGGGCGCCATCTTCTCCCGCAGCACCTCCGCCTCATCCCAGGCATACAACCCCTCACGGTTGCTCCGCATCGAAGCATGGCGCACCCGAAACTCCGACCCATCGGGAGCCAGCCAGCTAAACGCATCAGGCAAACCTGCCAGCCAGCCCAGCTCCCCATTCAACTGGTCATACGTCCAATAGGCAAACTCGGCCACTGCATAAGAAGGAGTACCCGGCGGCGCATCCACCTCACCACAAGACAACACAAATGTCTCATGATTGCCACTAAGCACCTGCCAATTCTGCGCCGCCTGCTTCTGCTGCACAAAATGGACACAGGCCAATGAACATGGGCCGCGATTGACCACATCCCCATTCACCACCACCATATCCGGCTGCCAGGCTTCAATATCGGCCGTTACCGTCTGCAACGCCGGTAAATTCCCATGAATATCCGATAATACCGCTATTTTCATCATAATCTGGGGATCGTAATGCGTATTGGCGAAACCGCAAAGTTTGCGCTAGAGACTGGAGACAGGAGACTAGAGACTGGTTAGTCTCTAGTCTCCAATCTCTAATCTCCAATCCTCAACCATAGATGATTTTGTTAGTTGCGGTATAATGGACATACTATAAACATGACCTGGGTACTATGATGCAGCCATTAATTCCGCAATTCATCTTAGAGCAGTATCAGCAAAAACAATATCAGGGTCACTTCGCAGCCGCTGCCCTTTTCATAGACATTTCTGGATTCACCAGCCTCACCGAAACACTCATTCGGCACGAAAAAGAGGGAGCCGAAACCTTAACGGGCGCATTAGCCGCCATTTTTAATCCTTTGGTACAGCAAGTGTGGGCACGTGGCGGCATCATACCTTTATTTGCCGGGGATGCGTTTACGGCCGTTTTCCCCCTCCACCCCCAAAACCCCCAACAAACCATCCTGGATGCCCTCAGCACCGCCTGCCGCATCCAGGCCGACTTCGCCGACCACCACATCCACACCAACTTCGGCAGTTTTGCTATGGGCATCAAAATCGGCTTCGCCCAGGGCCAGGTAGAATGGGGCATTCCCCACCACAATGACAAAGCCACCTTCTACTTTCGCGGCGAAGCCATCAACAACTGCGCCCACTGCCAGCAAATGGCCGCTACCGGCGAGATCATCATAGACCAATCTGTGCTGACCGCAGTAAGCCCCTACAGCCAGCTAGAAACCCTGCCCCAGCACCCCACCTATCACAAACTACAATCATGCAGCCTGGAAACGGCCGTCTCCCCACCCCCCTTCACCCCACCCACCAGAGAGATGTTACGGCCGTTCGTCCCCGACACCGTCCTCAACTTCAGCGGCAGCGGCGAATTCCGCGAAATCTGCCCCATCTTCATCGCCTTCCAAGAACCAGACACCGCCCAACAACTACACACCTTCATCAACACCGTCCTCAGCCTCAGCCAACGCTACGGCGGCACACTCAGCCAACTCGACTTCGGCGACAAAGGCAGCCTCATCATCCTCTGGTTCGGTGCCCCCATGACCTACGAAAACAACATCGAACGCGCCGCCCAATGCCTGCTCGCCTTACAAACAGCCAACAAAGCCCTGGCCCACCCCGTGCAGTGGCAGGCAGGCATGACCTTCGGCATCGTTTGGGCCGGCATACGCGGCGGCAGCGAACGCAGCGAATACGGCGCCGTCGGCGATGTCGTCAATCTAGCCGCCCGCATCGCCACCAGGCCCCATTGGGGCGAAATTTGGGTCAGCCAGGCCGTTTACGAGCGCACAAAAAACGCCTACATTTTCGCCGCCCTCGGCCCCTTTCAGTTCAAAGGCAAACGCCAAGAAACAAACATCTACCAGCTCATTCAGCCGCGCCAAACCGACGAAATTGCCTTTCACACAGAGCGCATGATGGGACGGCAGACCGAGTTGGCCGCTTTGCACGAGTATATTGAACCGCTGTTTAACGGCCGTTGCGCCCCCATCATCACCATTCACGGCGAAGCCGGCATCGGCAAAACCCGCCTCCTCCACGAACTACGCCAACAACTCAGCCGCGACCGCCGCCTAAGCTGGTTCCACTGCCCCGCCGAAGAAATCCTGCGCCAATCCCTCAACCCCTTCAAACATTTCCTCAGCCGCTACTTCGAGCAAACCAACGACCGCGACCCCCTGCAAAACCAGACCCAATTCAACACCATCTTCGACACTCTGCTCCAGCGCATCCAGCACAAACCAGCTCCACCCTCCACCGAAGCCCAAACCATTGCCCAAGAGCTGCAGCGCACCCGCTCCATCTTGGCCGCCCTCATCGGCATCTACACACCCAACTCGCTATACGAACAGCTAGAACCTAAACTCCGCTTCCAAAACAGCCTCGTCGCCCTCAAAAACCTCCTGCTGGCCGAAAGCCTCCTCCAACCCCTCATCATCGAACTAGAAGATGCCCATTGGCTCGACGAAGATTCCCAAGAATTTCTCCACTTTTTCACCCGCAATATTCAGTCCTACCCCATCGCCATTTTATGTGCC
Organism: Ardenticatenaceae bacterium; assembly: GCA_020634415.1. The sequence goes on along the minus strand of JACKBT010000004.1, from coordinate 95,476 downwards.
GTGCGTTATGGTGATGACGGCCGTAAATTCCAACTCAATCTCGACCCCCACATCCCCCAGCAAGAAATAGACCTCGCCTACCTCTCCCCCATCGAAGTCCAGGCCATTGCCGAAGATGTCGTCGGAGGAGAGCTAGAAGCCAGTGCAGTGCAGTTCCTCATGCAAAAATGCAATGGCAACCCCTTCTTCGTCGAGCAAGTATCCCTAGACCTCAAAGAACGTGGCTTGCTGGCCCCAGCCGCCCACAACTCCCACTACGAACTCCTCGTCCAGCGCATCAACGAAGTCCCCTCCAACATTAACGCCGTCCTCATCGCCCGCCTGGATCGCCTGACGGCCGAAGTGAAACAAGTGGTGCAAACGGCCGCTGTGCTGGGCCGCGAATTTGAACTGCTCATCCTCGGCCACATGCTGCAAAACGACACCCAATTGACCAACAAAGTCAAAACGGCCGAACAAGCCCAAATCTGGGCCACCCTCAACAACATCCGCTACATCTTCAAACACGCCCTCCTGCGCGACTCCGCCTACGACATGCAGCTTCGCGCCCGGCTGCGCGAACTGCACGGCATGGCCGGCAAAGCCATCGAAGACATCTACCACGCCGACTTAGCCGCCCATTACGCCGACCTGGCCTACCACTACGACCGGGCCGACATGATTGCCGAAGCCGCCCGCTGGTATCGGCTGGCCGGCTTGCAGGCCACAGCCCGCTTCGCCAACGAAGAAGCCCTCACCTACCTCAACCGCGCCCTCTCCCTCATTCCCGAAGACGATCATCTCAATCACTACACTCTCCTGCTGGCGCGGGAGCAAATTTACAGCGTGCGCGGCAACCGTGAAGCCCAATTCCAAGACCTGATACAACTCGGCAGCCGCGCCAGTGCTCTTAACGAAGATCGGCGGCGCGTAGAAGTTGCCGTGCGCCTGACCGGGTTTGCCTTCGTTACGGGCGACTATGCCGCCGCCATTGCTGCCGCCAAACTGGGGGTTACGTTAGCCCAAGAAACCAAACACCGGCAGGGCGAGGCTGAAGGCTATTTGCTGTGGGGCCGTGCTTTATGGCGGCGCGGCCTGTTCGAAGAGTCGCTGCCCCGCCTGGAAAAAGCCTTAGCCCTGGCCCGCAGCACCAACCTCAAATTAATCGAGGCCGATGCTTTGCGCAATTTGGGCATTGTGTTTGCCTCGCAGGGCAATTTTCAGGAAGCCGAAAATCACAGCAAACGTGCCTTGCAAATCTACCGCCAACTGGGCAATTTAACGGGTGAGGACGCGGCCCTGAATAACCTGGGTGAGATTTTGCGCGAACAGGGCGATTTTGTGCAAAGTGGGCGATATTACCAACAGGCTTTGCAAATTAGTCTGCAAACGGGCAGCCGCGAATCGGAAAGTGTGCTGCGGCACAGTTTGGGGCGCAGCGCGATACAGCAAGGGCTGTTTATGCCGGCTATTGAGGAGCTAGAAAGGGGGTTGAGCATTGACCAGGAGATTGGCGATTTGCAGGGTGAGGGGGAGATGTTGGCGGAATTGGGCAATGCGTATCTATTTTTGGGGCAATATGAGCGGGCACGTGGTTATTATGAGGGGGCATTGCAGATTTGTGGGGAGATTGGCGATCAGCAGGTGGAGGGGTTTGTGCTGGCGCATTTGGGCTTGTTGTTTCATCGGTTGGGGGATACGGCCGTTTCCTGGGAATACAACCTGCAAGCCCTGCGCCTCATCCAAGACATTGGCGACAGCAGCACCGAAGCCACAGCCCTCACCTATCTGGGGCATGTGATGGCTGGCCTAAACCAGCCGCAGCGGGCAGCGGGCTATTACCGCGATGCCCTGGTGATCCGGCGCAAGCTGCAGCAAACACATCGGGCAATTGAACCCATGGCTGGCCTGGCCCAAACCTATCTGGCGCAAAAGAAGCTGGCCGAAGCCCTGGTGGAGGCCAGAGAAATCTGGCGTTACTTGCAGCAAAAAGGGCTGGTGGGCATTCAGGAGCCTTTTCATGTATGCCTGATTTGTTATGAGGTTTTGCAGGCGAATGGGGAGGGAGAAACGGCCGTTGCCCTACTCAACTGGGCCTACGAACATCTGCAAAACCAGGCCAACCAGCTAGATGAACCGACATTCCGCGCCACCTTTCTCCACCAAATAACCGCCCACCAAAAAATCATAGAGTTTTGGCATTCTGCAACCAACAATCCTCGCAGATAAGCTCATTATTTACACTTTACGTTTTACACCTGTATGTTCGTTTATCTCTCCAAAGTCTTACCTCTCTTCATTTACCCCCTCGGTCTGGCCTGTGTCCTCATGTTCATAGCCCTTTTGCGCCGCCAGCAGCCGCGCTGGCAGCGGGGCATCATTGGGCTGGCTCTATTGGCTTTGTGGCTGGGCAGCAGCCGTTGGCTGCCAGCCACACTGGTGCGCTCGTTAGAATGGCGTTATTTGCCACCAGCAGCAGTGCCAGCCGGCGAGGTGATTGTGGTGTTGGGCGGTGGGACAAGAGGGAACGAATACCCTCGCCCCACCGTTGAGATCAGCGAAGCTGGCGACCGCCTCCTTTATGCCGCTGGGCTTTATCACCAGGGTGTGGCCGACCACCTGCTGCTCACCGGCGGCAATGTCTTTACCAGCACCCTCCATACCGATATCCCCGAAGCCGAAAACATGTTGACCATCATGCAAATGCTCAACGTGCCAGAAGAGGCCGTCTGGCTGGAGACCAAATCACGCAACACCTACCAAAATGCCCTCTACAGCCGCCCCCTTTTGGAGGAACGGGACATTGACACGATTTTACTGGTTACATCGGCCATCCACATGCCCCGCTCGGTGGCCCTCTTTGAGAAACAGGGCTTCACCGTCATCCCCTTACCCACAGACTACCTCATCACCGAACGCAGTTGGGCGGATGTGACCAGCCTGCGCCTGAGCCACCAATTCGGAAATGCCCTGCCGACGGTGGAAAATTTGCAACTTACCACCTGGGCCTTGAAGGAGTATGTGGGCCTGGTTGTGTATCGGCTGCAAGGTTGGCTGTAATAATCTCTAGTAGTGTGGAGTAGAGGGGGAAATTGGAGACTGGAGACTAGAGACTGACAATCTCCAGTCTCCAATCTCTAGTCCCCCGAAGTTTACTCGCCAGCATACAGAGCCAAGAGTTGGCGGCTGGTTTCGGCTATTTTTTGGCGCAGTGAGGGTGGGTTGAGGATGGTAACGGCCGTTCCCAAACCCATTAGCTGCTGGCAAGCCGCCTCTTCCGAGGCAAACGTGAGGGGGAAGGTGAGACGGCCGTTTGTCTCCACCGCCGTCTCCAGTGCCTGATAAATGCCATCACCAAACACCGGCACCAACTGCGGCACACCCGCGGGGGCCACTTGCAGCGTCACCGTCACTTTGGCTTGCTCCCGCTCAAAACGGCGGCACCAATTCGTCCAATACTCCGCCAGATTGAACGTGGGTGAGCGTTCAAATTCGCTCTCGGTCATCTCCGCTTCCTGAATGCGTGAGACGCGATAAACCCAGTAACGGCCGTTCAACTCCACCACCACATACCAGATACTCGTCTTGGCCACCAGGCCATAGGGGGCTACCAGCCGCTTAATCCACAAGCCATCCCCCCGCCGATAGTGGAGCCGCACCCGCCGCTGCTGCCAGACGGCCGTTTGCATCAGGGGCAAAAAAGGCACAGGTTCTTCCGTTTGAAACCAGGGCGCGGCATCCAGATGGATGCGGTTACGCAGTTGTTCCACATCTTTTTGGAAAGGGGCGGGCAAAGCGGCCGTTAACTTCAACATCGCCGCCTCCGAAGCCTTGTCTGCTCCCAAATCCGCCAACAGCCCCGGCACAGTAAACATAAACAACGCCCGCACCTCATCCTCCTTCAACCCCGTTAGATTGGTGCGATAACTTTCCAACAGTGTACAGCCGCCTTGCGGCCCCCGCTCCGCATACACCGGCACCCCCGCCGCACTCAACGCATCCAAATCACGATAAATCGTGCGCGGCGACACCTCCAAACGGTCGGCCAGCTCTTGCGCCGTCATCTGCCCTTTGGTCTGCAACAACATGAGAATGGAGATTAACCTGTCTGCTCGCATAACCGCGCATCATACAAATTTTTCAACTATCAGGCAAAAGCAGGCTATTCACTGCATTTTCGCAGGATAGGTTTTGTTTGCTCCCCTTCATGGTGTACAATCGTGCCGAAGTAGGGATACTCGAAAACCATTTTAATTAGGCAGTGTTTAGATTAAGAAAATGAGTATTAATGGTAGTTTTGTATTGTGTTCGCATACTGTATATTTTTTAATTGCTGGAAGGGAACAATATGCCATCTGAAGTTAAGTACAAGCCGGTTCCGGAGCAAAACCCTGATGATTTGGCTGGTTTGCGCCCGATTTGGCAAATTCGGTTATCTCTTGTTTCCGATGAAAGCCGAGAAATTGCTCTGGAATTAAACGATGAAGTCATACTTGGCCGCAGTGTAGATGAGCCAAATATCATTGATCTCACGCCTTTCGGTGCTGGTCAGGAAGGTGTCTCGCGCAATCACTTAATATTACGGCCCGCGCCCACCAATCTGTTTGCCATTGATATTGGCAGCACCAATGGCTCCATGCGCAACGGCCGTTCCATCGGTGTCAACACCCCCTACCCCCTGTCCGATGGCGACATGCTCACCCTGGGCGCCTTACAACTCCTCATTCACATAGACAGCCGCCCGGCCATGCACACCGCCCCCCTCATCATGGAACAGCGGTTAGACCTGGCCGATGCCCTCACCCAAATCGCCAAGGCCATCACCTCCCAACTCGAACTCGATGACGTGCTCAACCACGTGGTAGAGATGGCTGGGGTGTTAACCAACGCTGGAGAGACCGCCATTTGGCTGGTAGATGAGCAAACAGGTGAACTCTTCCTAGAAGCCGAAAGAGGCATCTCCGACGAGAAAATCCGCCGGATGCGCATCCCCATCTTGGGCGACAGCCTGGCGGGGCAAGTCATCAAAAATCAGCAATCCTTTCGCATGAGCCGGCAGCCAGGCGAAGATCAGATCAAGGTCAAAACTGGCTATCTGGTGGAAGCATTGGCCTATGTGCCCATTACCCTGGGCGGCGTTACCTTTGGCGTGTTGGCCGCTGGGCATCGTGTTAAAAACAAGCAGTTCAACAAACGCGACGAGCGGCTGCTAGAAGCCATCGCCGACTTCGCGGCCATTGCCATCCAAAATGCCCGCCTCTTCCAAGCCACCGACCAGGCTTTGGCCCGCCGGGTGCAAGAACTTTCCGCCCTGAATGAAGTGGCTTACACCGTTTCCAGCTCACTCGATCTAGACCGGGTGTATGATGTGCTTGTGGAACAGGTCAATCGTAATTGGCCGGTGGATGCGGTGCGGCTGCACTTGCTAAACGAAAAGAAAGGTACGCTCGAAGTCCTCAGCAAACACAAAAAACAAGATACAACCTCGCCTCTCATCAATCGCGGCATTATCTGGCATGTGGCCCAGTCGGAGCAGGTTTTTGTGACCAATGATGCGGGCAATGACCCCAATTATGCGCCTAAAATTGATGACTTGAATGGCGAGCCGCCCCATTCGGTTGCCAGTGTACCCTTACGCGCCCAGAACAAAGTTGTGGGAGTTCTTACCTTGCTCAACAAGGCCGATGGCCCGTTTACGGATGAGGATGTGGAACGCCTGAAAGCCTTTGCCAATCCCATCACCACGGCCATTCAAAATGCGCGTTTGTTTGAGGATGCGCAGCGGCAGCGCACCGCTATTCAGGCGATGGCCCGCACGCTCTCGCAGCCGATTATTTTCATGGATGAAAACGGCCGTGTTCTCGTCTCCAACCAGGCCGCCAACACCATTCTAGACAACCACATGTCCGATCTGTTTGCTGGCCTCAGCACCAGTAAGGGCGAAACCAAAGAGATTGAAATTGCCAAGAAAACATATCTGGCAACGGCCCAACATTTGCGGCAGGTAGGCACCATCATCGTGATGCAAGACATCACCTACGTTAAACAACTAGAGCAAGACCGCGCCGAATTCATGCGGGCCTTGTCACACGATCTCAAAAGCCCCCTGACCTCCATTCGTGGTTTTGCCCAACTGCTCAAGCGGGTCATGGAAATCAACGAGCGCGGAGAGCAATACATCGAGAAAATCGTTTCCTCCTCCGACCGCATGTTAGACATGGTGAACCAACTCCTGCAAATTGCCCGCAGCGAGGAAATTGAGGTTGAGCGTGCGCCCTGCAACTTAGACATTGTGGTGAAAAAGGCATTGGGCGACGTTGAAGGCTCGGCCCTGCACAAATCCATTCATCTCGACTATTCAGTTGATGGTGAACCCTATGAGATTTTTGGCGATGAAATGCGGCTCTATCACATGGCGCTTAATCTGGTGGATAACGCCATTAAATATTCGCCGGACCACACGACGATAACGGTGACGCTCAGTTACAATCGGCGCGAGGTGACGCTGCAAGTGTGTGATGAGGGTCAGGGCATCGCTGAAGAAGATTTGGAGCGGGTTTTCGATAAATATTATCGGGGCGCGAAGGCCAAGGCGCAGCCGGGTGCAGGTGTGGGTTTGTCGGTGGTAGCGGGCATTGCCGATGCGCATGGGGGAAGGGCAACAGTGCAAAATCGGCCGGAGGGTGGTGCGGCGTTTTCGATTGTGCTGCCCAGCAGTTTGCGGGTGCAGCAGACTACACCTCTATAGGCAAACCGGCCAATTGCATAATTTTGAGGGCGTTGGTGGTGGGGCAGGGGCCGTTGTGTAGTTTGTAGTCGAAGATCATACGGCCGTTTTCCACCGCATCCCGAAAATGATAATTCTGTATACCGGGCAGTTCTTCCGCCAGTTGCACCAATTCCAGATCGTGGGTTGCCACTAAACCAAGCCCATGCCCATTAACCAACGCTCGAATATAGGCGCGACTGCCTATCAACCGTTCCCGATTGTTTGTACCGCGAAAAATCTCGTCTATGAGAAAGCATAACGGCCGTTTCTCCCTCTCCTGCAACGCCGCCAGCAAAGCCTGCAACCGACGCACCTCCGCATAAAAAAAAGAAAAGCCATCAGCCAGCGAATCATGAATCTGGATGGAGGTGTAGAGACGAAACAGTGAAGTTTGCAGCGATTGGGCCACAACCGGGCCACCAACATACGCCAACCGCAGGTTAATGCCCACCGTCCGTAGAAACGAGCTTTTGCCCGCCATATTGGAACCCGTTACCAGGCCAAGCGTGCCTAGTTGCGTCAGGGCAAAATCGTTACACACCCGCTCGTGGCGCGGGATGAGGGGATGCCCTAACTGCTGCGCGGCAAAGCTGGGCTGTTCGGTAAATTGGGGGTATACGGCCTCGGGATTGAGCCAGGCGAAGTTGGCAAGAGCGTTGAGGCTTTCTAACTCGGCCCAGGTGTCCAGCCACAGGGGCAAAATCGTTTGCAGCCCTTGTTTGCACTGCTCCAGCCGATAGGCAAAGTAGACATCCCAGGGCATGAGAAAGTTGAGGCCAAAGCCGATGCCAGGGTTATAGCGCAGCCCAGCCCCAGCTACGACTCGTTTGATTTGGGCTAACTGCTGCGACGGCCGTTTCTCCACCTCCCAAAACGGGGCGCACAACTGCCGCACATACTCTCGCTCGCCGTAGGGATAATGCTCTAAAAAGTGGAAAACTGGCTCTAAACGGTGCAGGCCGTCGGCCAAAAAAGAGGCTTCGGTAAACAGCGGGCCCGTCTTCGGCCACTGGCTGATGGTGATGAGGCCGTAGACAAACCAGGAGAAGACGGCCCATAGGGGAGAGATGCGGCCCACCAGGTAAAAGGCGGCTAGCGTGAGATTGAGAACGGCCGTTGCTCCCAACACCCACAGAACCCGCCGCAGCCCCTCATCCTGCCGTCCGGCAAACAGCCAATCGAGCAGCGGCTGCCCATACCACTCTTTTTCCGACACCAATAGGCCCTTGAGGCGCAATTTGTCGCGGAAATGGGGCATCTGCTGCAAGGCCATCACGCGCTGGCGGCGCTGCGCGATGATGGCTGGATCGAGTTCGGTAGACAGCAGCCAGTCACGCAGACGTGTTTTGCCTTCGTGGGAAACGGCCGTATCCAACAACCGCTGCAGCGACCGCTCCCCAATCAAATCCAAATCCAGGGCAAAGGGATGCTCCAAACCAAACGGCACCGGCAACGCCGACGGCATTGCCTGCCAATCCAAATCCATTCGCGCCACCTGCTCCACCTTCAACTGCCGCCAAAGCGTCAATTGATGTGCCAGCCCTGTTACCCTTTGATGCTGAACCACAACCACCACAAACAAGGCCAGACTCAACACAAACACCACAGCCCACTGCCAGGCCCCCCAACTTAACAGCACCAGTCCGCTGAGGGCAATGCCACCAATAAACACAGCCAAGCGGACATTGGACAGGCGAGTGCTGCGTTGTGATAAACGGGTTAACTTTTCGTCCAGACGGGCAATCTGGCGGGTGAGAATTTGATGACGATTCAAACGTTGACTCATGATGAAATTATAATTTTGTTTGGTCATTAGCGCGAACTGCTTATAATTTAAGGCAGAGAGAAGCTGGACTAGCAATTTTACGGGAAGAATTGTTTTTTATTGGAGCAAAAAGATGTCTGACAAAACAATGAGTGAGGAAAAGAACGAGCGAGTTAGCTGGCTTACCCTGCCAGCCGAAGAGGATATGGACCCCGACTTGCAGAAACTGTTTGCCAAAGCCCGCGAAAAAATTGGCTTTGTACCCAATGTGTTCGTCGGTTACGCCATTCGCCAAAGCCACTTTCGCTATTGGTTTAACCACTTCCGCGAGATTATGCAGGGGCCGTCTGACCTTTCGCCAGCGCAGCGCGAGATGATTAGTGTGGTTGTTTCGGCCGAGAATCACTGCCTGTACTGCCTGGTGAGTCATGGGGCGGAACTGCGTATGGCGTTGGAAGACCCGGTTTTGGGAGATCGTATTACTTTTGATTATCACCGGGCGGGTTTAGATGGGCGTACTGTGGCTATGCTTGATTATGCTGTCAAAATCACCCGCGATCCCATCGCTTGCAATGAAGCTGATATTGACCATTTGCGTGGGTTGGGTTTTTCGGATGAGGCCATTTTTGACATTGCGGAAACGGCCGCTATGTATAACTTCACCAACCGCCTGGCCTCGGCCACGGGGATGCTGCCCAATCGGGAATATCACGCACTTGGCCGATAATCAGGACACGTTTGAGCTGTATGATTTGGCAGTTGTGGTGGAGGCGATAAGCGGGCACTGCACCTGTGCGATGGCGGTGGGCGACTGTTTTTATATGAAAAGTGGCAAAATTTCGCTGCCAGACGGCCGTTCCTTTTGCCTCTATGCCCTGCAATCCGTCATCCCGCTGTTGCCCGCCAAACAGCGCCAAAATCACCCCGCCGACTGGATGGAAACAGACACCCGTGTCATTTGCCCCGACCCCGCCTGTAAGCTCATCATGCGCATTGACAGAATCGGCCAGCGCAGCTTGCACCACGACGACGTTAGCCCTATCGCTTGGGAAGAGATAGAAAAGGACAGACAAACCCCCTCATGACAACCCGCATTCTTTACGACACACATATGCACACCCGCCTTTGTAAACATGCCAGGGGTGAACCGGAAGATTACGCGGCCAGAGCTTATGAAATTGGCCTGAAAGGTATTATTTTCACCTGCCACAATCCTGGCCCCAAAGGCTGGGATGAGCGTATCCGCATGAGTTTGGATCAGTTTCAGGATTATGTAGGTTTGGTGCGGCGGGCCAGTGAGGTGTGGAACGGCCGTCTCGATGTGCGGCTTGGTCTCGAATGTGATTACGTACCCGGCATGGAACCCTTTTTGGAAAAACTGCTGGCATTTAAGGGCCTCGAATACGTCCTCGGCTCCGTTCATCCCCATGCCAGTTACTACAGAAGCAAATATTATAAAGGCGATATTACCGCCTTCAACTGCACTTATTTTCACCACCTTGCCCAGGCTGCCGAAAGCGGCCTCTTCGACACCATCTCCCACCCCGACATTGTAAAAACCGTTTATCCCAATGACTGGGATCCTTTTGGCATTTGGAATGACATCCTCAAAGCTTTGGATCGCATCGCCAAAACCAATGTGGCTATGGAACTTAATACCTCTGGCCTGCTTAAAAACATCAAAGAGATGAACCCCAACATGCACATGTTGGTGGCCATGGCCGAGCGGGGTATTCCCATTGTGGTGGGTTCAGACGCGCATTCGCCACAGCGTGTGGGAGCCAATTTTGACCTAGCTCTCAATATGTTGGAGGAAGCTGGCTACACCCATATTCATTTCTTTCTGGACCGCCAGCGCCAGCAGCTTGCCCTTGACCGGGCACGTGACAGTTTGAATTTACCCACCAGACCTAGGCAGCCCAATTGGTAGACTACATGACCCACCACGCCATCACCGACAACATTTGTATAGCACTTCCGGGGCATGGCCCCCTCATTTATGATTTACGTGGTAAAATAAGAGAATTAGAGAGGCATCATGATGAACGATTGACAGCAATGGCAACGGCCGTTTATGGCTCCGCCACATCCTATCATATCAGCCAACATGTTTTCAACTTTGACAAACTGAGCATTCACAAAAACGTTTTGCCATCGCCGAGACCCTAGCTCATCTGGACTACCTCGCCGACCAGGCGTGTATCACAAAATCCAGTCAGCCCGATGGATGGCGATACAAATCTCAATAAGGAGGTTGTAGCCAACACTACAGCTTTCAACCCAGGTGGAACAGTAAATGACCATCTCTGATATAAACGATAAAGTACAATTGAATAAAAGAGTCTTGGCCTGGAGCGTGCATCTCTTCACAGCCAGTGGGGCTGTTGTCGGTTTACTCACCATTTTTGCCATTATGGATCACCGTTGGCTGGCAGCCATCCTCTGGATGAGTTTGGCTGCGGTTATAGATTCACTTGATGGCACTTTAGCCCGTCGGTTTCAAGTGAAGGGTGTTACCCCTAATTTCGATGGGGCTTTACTAGATAACATCATAGATTATTTCACCTATGCGGTTATCCCCGCCCTCTTTATCTACGAAGCTGGCCTTCTACCCGAATCTTGGGCCTTACTTGGCGCATCGGTCATTGTCCTCACCTCTGGTTATCAATTTTGTCAGTTAGATGCCAAAACGGCCGATCATTTCTTCAAAGGCTTCCCCTCCTACTGGAATGTATTGGCCTATTACCTTCTGTTTTTACAACTTTCTCCCTGGACTAATTTAGTGGTTATCCTCACCTGTGGCATCCTTGTATTTGTCCCCATCAAATTCATTTACCCATCACGCATGAGCCGCTTTCAGAAATTAACCCTGGTCCTTTCTGCCATCTGGGGCATCATGAACCTCATTGTCATCTTCCAATACCCAGACATTCCCCTAACGCTCCTACGGTTATCGCTCCTCTACCTTGTCTACTACATCGTTATGAGTTTTTATCTGGCAGCCCGCTCGCCTAACCTTCCCGATGAATCAATAGAAGATGACATGGGATATGATCCCATACAATAATAAACAATAAGAAAAGGAGGACTTTCATGACTACGGATACTGTTCTGCACCGGCTGCACGCAAACGGCCGTAACCGCCCTAATGCGCCCGCCTATTACACCAAAATTGGGGCCGCCTGGGTGCCAACCCCCTGGCACGAATTTCTTAACCAGGTAAGGCAAGCCGCCCGCGCCCTCATCACATTGGGCCTTGAACCAGGGGGCGCAGCCTGCATCCTCGGCTTCAATCGGCCTGAATGGGTTATCTTTGACTTGGCGGCCATGCTGGCGGGTGGTGTACCCGCTGGCATCTACACCACCAACTCCCCCCAAGAATGTAAATATATTATCGAGCATTCCCAATCAAGCGTCGTTCTCGTGGAAAACGAACACCAATGGCAAAAAATTAAGGCCGTTAGAGATGACATCGCCACCCTGAAACACATCGTCCTCATGCAAGGCACAAACATTGATGATTCGATGACCTTGAGTTGGGAAAACTTCATGGCTGAAGGCAACAAAACCAGCGAAGAGAAAGTAGATGCACGGTTAAACAGCCTACAGCTAGATCAATTAGCCACTCTCATCTACACCTCAGGTACAACTGGCCCGCCTAAAGGCGTTATGCTCTCTCATGGCAATCTGGCCTGGACAGCCCAATCGGCCGTTCCCCTATTCGATCTGCGCCCCACCGATTCAGTCCTATCCTACCTGCCCCTCTCACACATTGCCGAGCAGATGTTTACCATCCATGCCTCTGTAACCGTTGGCTTTCAGGTTTACTACGCCCAATACCCGCCCCAAGACCACCTAAACAGCAACTTCCGCGAAGTCCAACCAACCCTTGTCTTTGGCGTACCCCGCATTTGGGAGCGTTTTGCCTCTGGCGTACAAGACAAATTGGCTTTGAGCACAGGCATCAAGGCTAAAATAGCAAATTGGGCGCAAGATGTAGGCAAGCGAGGCGCTCAGGTTCGTCATCAGGGCAAAGAATTAAGCGGCTTATTAGGATTTCAACATAACCTGGCCGAGAAGCTCGTCTTTTCAACTGTCAAAGAAGGGCTAGGTCTAACCCAGGCGCGTATCTGCATTACCGCAGCGGCCCCTATTGCCCCTGAAATTGTGGACTTCTTCAACACGTTCAACATTCCCTTATGTGAGCTTTACGGACAGTCTGAAGACTGTGGGCCAACCACAACCAATCTGCCCAACGCCAACAAAATTGGCTCAGTCGGCCGTATATGGCCCGGTGTCGAAGTTAAATTGGGTGAAGATGGCGAAATCTTAGTCAAGGGGCCAAATGTGTTTCAGGGCTATTATAAAGACCCCGCCGCTACCGAAAGCGATCTGGTGAATGACTGGCTTCATTCGGGCGACCTGGGTGAATTTGATGCAGATGGCTATTTGAAGATTGTGGGCCGTAAGAAGGAGATCATTATCACCTCTGGCGGCAAAAACATTGCACCTAAGAATATTGAAGCGGCCCTGAAAAACATTGACCTGGTATCACAGGCTGTGGTGATTGGTGAGCAGCGTCGTTTTCTAACGGCTCTGATTACGCTAAACCCCGAAGCAGCGCAACGGTTTGCCGAAGCTCATAATTTGGAGGGCAAGACGATCCACCAACACCCGATGTTGATTGCCCATATGCAAAAAGAGATTGATGAGAAAGTGAACACGCATTTTGCCCGTGTGGAACAGGTGCGTGGCTTTAAGGTGCTGCCCCGAGATTTTACTGTGGAAGATGGGGAGTTAACACCCACGCTCAAGATTAAGCGGCGGATTATTAATGAGAATTTTGCCGACGAGATTGAGTCTTTGTATGAGTAGTGCCCTGGCACTGTTTAGTTTTTGATTGATTGAACGGCCGTTTCCTCAACCGAAACGGCCGTTTTTTTTACCGCTTCATCTAATGGCTTGGTATCAGGCTCGCTGGGGGGAACGGCCGTCTCCTCTGCTGCGTTTTCATCCACCGGCTTCTCTTTCGCGCTCTGCATCAACTGGGTCGCAAAATCCACCTGCGGATCGGTCGGTTCTTCTTCGGGGAATTCATCCCCAAGCCGGCTCAACAACTTCGTCTCTGGCTCTGGCTGGGAGTTAACAGGCCGGGCTGCCTGCCTGCTTGGCCGCACCGGTTGTACCGCCACCAACTCATCAGCCTTAGCTGCGGCCACCTCTTCTTTCACAGCAATAGCCACCGTAAGAATTTCGGAACGCTTCTTTTTCTTTTCTACCGGCGGCTCAGTTAATTCAGTCATCAGTAAGGAAATTACCGTATCACAAACGGGACAAGTTAAGGTGTCATGACCACGTTCCCGGCGGCGATTGACCATAGACGCAGGAATGAGTTCCGCACAATCGGGGCAAACCAGGGGATGGATGCGCTGTGGTTGGGCCGATTCGCCTAACAACGTGCCATAATCAAGCTGCCAGATACGCAGCCCCTTTTGGTCGTGGCTGAGGGTAGCTAATTGGTGTTTGTTGGGATGAAAGGCCAGGCCATTACACAAATCAGACCGGACAGACTCTTCTAGCACGGCGGCCAGCTTCCAGTGGTGGGTGTCCCAAAGCTGCACTGTGCCATCGCGTGATTTGGTGGCTAACAGACGGCCGTCTGGCGAAAACCGAACGGACAACACAGGCGCACTGTGCCGAGACAACACAATCACCTGCCGCTCCGTCTGGGCATTCCAGACACGCACCTCTTTATCATCCGAAGCCGAGGCCAGATAACGGCCGTTGGGCGACCAGGCCACACAGTTCACAATATCCGTGTGCCCCCGCAGCACCAACTGGGGCGTAGTCTCCCGCACATCCCACACCCGCACCGTCTTATCACGCGATCCCGAAGCCAACAGATGCTCCTGAAATGACCAGGCCACGCTCAACACCCAATCTTCATGTCCTTCGAGGATGTGTGGCTTCCAGCGACTATCGCCATCCCACACCCGCACTGTCTTATCATCCGAAGCTGAGGCCAGGTAGCGGCTGGTGCGCGACCAGGCCACACTAAACACGGGGCCTTTATGCCCCGACAAGGCATGGGCTTGTTTACCGCTCCCCGCATAAATTACTCGTACTGTTTTGTCGAAAGAAGCTGTGGCCAGATAACGGCCGTTAGGCGACCAGGCCACGCTAAACAAAAAATCATAAAACTCTTGTGAAGACTGCACCGGCTTACCGCGCTGCAAATCCCACCGACAAATTGTCCTGTCTGCCGCCACCGACACCAACACCCGCCCCCGTGGTGACCAGGCACACTCGTAAACCACATTGCGATGCCCACTTAAATTTTGTACGAGTTCTAAGCCTGGCGGCAAATTCTCATTTATCCCAACCGAGTTTTCAACTGCCATGTTATTCATCATAAAAATAGACTTGTGGAAACAAAGTCTTTTTACCTCGTTTTTAGTACGATAGTAATGCTCATTCTAACCAAAAATGACATTCATTACCACTAATACGGGATGTTCGGGTATGGTTACTTTCTGTGTAATGGCTCGAAAGACTGGAGCAGTTTTAGAAACTGCTCCAGTCTAATGATACACAACAAATTTAACAGTGCGAGGTGGTGCCCTCTTGTTATAATGGGTGAACCTTGCACAAGAGTAAAATAGTTAAGTAGGTTTTAGAAGATCAACTTTTGGCCGATGAGGGCGTTGAACTGTTAAGAAAAAGTTGAACTTCTTTTTTAGCAGCGTATTAAGAAGGAAGTGTGGTTATGAGTTTTGGCATTACGAAGACGATTCCGGCGCAGCGTGGGTTTGAAGAGGTAGAGGCCCTATATGATGGGTCACTATCGGAGTTTGAGTTTCATATGGCGGGGAAGCCCTCACGCCTGAAGGTGGGGGATTATGTGTACACGATTTTCAATGACGAGTTGGTGGGGCGGCTGCAAATTAAGGAGCTAATTGGCGGAGCGGTGAACCCAGATTCAGGGAAACCGCGCACATTGGTGATGGTGAACTGCCCCGGTGAGCGGCTGGCTGTGCCCATTCCGCGCCAGGGGCATCGCGGAACGCGCTACTATGATGGAGCGGACTGGACAGAATAAAGCGAGATTGGGCGATTGAAGATTGCCAATCTCCTCATTAACTACGCCGCTTTGAGCCAGACGACTTGATAGGGTTCGAGGGTGAGGATGAGGTGGTGGTCGTCGTGGGGGGTGTAGGTTTGGTTGGTGATGAGGTCGGTGAAGTTGGGGGTGTTGGCGAGGGGAAGATCGCTCAGGTCGAGGTAGATGTCTAGGAGTTCGTTGGCGACGTTGTGGAGGCAGAGGATGTGGGAACGGCCGTCTACCGAACTGCGCAGCAGAGCAAAAACCGCTTCATGACAATGAATCACCTGTTGCCCGCCCTGCGGATGGAAGGCAGGTTCTTGGGTACGGTGGCGCAGCAGTTGCAAATAGTCATAAAAGACAAAATAGCGCAGCGAACGGGGGTTTGCCAGTTCAAGCTCCACCTGCTGCCGGTCTAATTTTTGGCGGTTGATGGTGCGATAACGGCCGCTTTCTGCCACCCCTTCCGGCCAGCCCCGCGAGCCAAACAAACTGTGCAAATAGATACCCGGCACACCACGCAGCGCCAGCATAATTGCCTGTGAAGCCAAAAAACGTTGAGCCACTTGCTCCACCGATTCTTGAGAGACGGCAGGATCGCCGAGGGCATCGAGGTAATTGATGTTGAGTTCGTAAGGGCTGCGCGAGCCATCTGGGTTGTTTTTGTAGGAGACGTAGCCACCTAAAGCCTGAACCCGTTCAGCCATCGCCCGAATTTCGCGGCTGTGGAGGATTTCGGAAGCGGGCAGCAGGCCAATGCCATCATGTGAAGCCAGGAAGTTGAAGAAGGTGACTTTATCAGAAGGCAGCGTGAGGGTTTCGGCCCATTGGGAAAGATGGGTGGCCTTGCCAGTATGGAAGGCGTGGAGGGTGAGTGGGGGCAGGGTGAAGTTGTAGACCATTTGGGCCTCGTTGCTGCCATCGCCAAAATAGGAGATGTTTTGGTCGTGGGGGACGTTGGTTTCGGTGATGAGGACGACGTGGGGGGCGACCATATCGAGGACGGTGCGCATGAGTTGGATGAGACGATGGGTTTGGGGTAGATGGATGCAGTTGGTGCCGATCTGCTTCCACATGAAGGCGATGGCATCGAGCCGGATGAGTTCGGCTCCCTGGGCGACGTAAAACAGGAGGGTGTCTATCACATCGAGGAGCAGGTTGGGATTGGCGTAGTTGAGGTCTATTTGGTCGGGGCTGAAGGTTGTCCAGACGTGCTTGAGGCCAACGGCCGTTTCATAGGGCGTGAGCAGGGGCAAGGCGCGGGGGCGGAAAACTGCCGATAGATTCACATCAGGATCAACTGTAAGGAAGTAGCTGCGGTATTGGGGATCATCGGCCAGGAAAGCCTGGAACCAGTTGCTTTGGCTGGAGATGTGGTTGATGACGGCATCAACCATGAGGCGGAAATTTTGGCCGATGCGGGCCACATCTTGCCAACTGCCCAGGTCGGGGTTGACGGCCTGGTAATCTATGACTGAGAAGCCGTCGTCAGAGGAGTAGGGGTAGAAGGGGAGGATGTGGACGGTGTTGATTTTTTGGGCAAGATGGCGGCGCAGGAAGGTGCTGAGAGAGTAGAGAGGTGGGGCGATGCGCTCTTGTATCATGTCGCCATAGGTGATGAGGATGGCATCTTTTTGGCTGAAACGGCCGTCTCCCTTTTGCCGCAGTTGGGGATGCTGGGCTTTGAATTGCTGCAACATGCCAAAAAGGGCTTCGGCCGCAACCTGGCCTTGTTCCTCACCGTAGACAAAGATTAATTGGTCTAAGAGTTGTTCTTCTAGCATGGGCTTGGAGATTGGAAATTAGAGATTGGCTCGAAAAATAGTCTCCAGTCTCTAGTCTCCAATATAAAACGAGGCAATTGATATTAATTCTCTCTTATTATGCCCAACAACGGCCGTTTGACCAATTATCACCGCTGTTCTATAATTTTTTAGACACTGCCGTAAACGGCCGTCAGAGTTAAAATTTTCATGTCCACTGCAAAATTCAACAGAACACAAGTTACCTCTTATCAGGGGGAGCATTGACCGAATCGCATTCTGAGCCTCCTGAGCCTGAGCCTCAACGCTTTTTGTATATCCATTACCCTAAACTCATAGAAAGTAAGATACACTCGCCTATCAGCAGCGGTTCTGTGATGACTGTCACCTGCTGCCTCAGCGGAGGGTATCTTGCAACCTGTATCCCCTAATTAAAAACCTATAGCCAGATGTTTTTCACAATCCTCACAATTATTGCTGTTGTCGCTTTGATGATCTTTTTTAACGCTTTGTATGTAGCGGCCGAGTTCGCTACGGTATCATCGCGCCGTACCCGCATTAGCCAGATGGCTGGGCAGGGCAACCGTATGGCCCAACTGCTGCTGCCTATCATGGAAAACAGCAAATTGCTGGATAATTATGTGGCAACCTGCCAGGTGGGCATCACGATTTCTTCCCTGGTGGTTGGTGCTTATGGGCAGGATCGCATTGCGACGCTGTTGGTAAACCCCATTTTGGCGCTGCTGGAGCAGTTGTCGGCCTGGGGGCTGTTTGAGAATGGGAATACGGCCGCTGCGGAAACGGCCGCTCAATCCATCGCCATCACCTTCGTCCTCATCCTCATCACCACCCTGCAAGTCATCATGGGCGAACTCTTCCCCAAATCCGTTGCCATTCAATACCCAGAAGTGGTAGCCCTGGCCGTCGTCATACCCATGCGCGTTTCACGCTGGCTGTTAACCCCCTTCATCGCCCTGTTCAACGGCAGTGGCAACCTGATTTTGCGTTTGATGGGCCATCAGGTGGAAAAACATTCCCATGCCCATTCTCCCGAAGAAATTGAACTGCTGGTGACAGAAAGTCATGAAGGCGGCCTTCTGGATGATCGAGAGCGGCTGATGCTGCGCAATGCTTTTCGGCTGCGCGAATTAACGGCACGACAGGTCATGCTGCATCGCACCAAATTAACGGCCGCTCCCGCCAACTCTACCGTTCAAGACATCTTGCACATGGCAATTGACGATGGGTTTACCCGTATTCCTGTTTATCGAGACTCAATAGACAATATCATCGGCTTTGTGCATATTAAAGACCTGTTTCGGCTGCATGTGGAGGGTAAAACCGACATTAAGGACATTATTCGTGAAGTGATGTATGTACCGGAGACGCTGCTGGCAGCGGAAGTTTGGGAAAAGCTCAACGCCCGCCGCAAATATCTGGCGATTGTGTTTGATGAGTATGGTGGCACAGAAGGGTTGATTACGTTTGAGGACCTCATTGAGGAGGTTTTTGGGGAATTGCAAGATGAGTTTGACGAGGAAATGGCGTTGTTCTCTAAAGACACCGAGGGGCGGATTTATCTGCGGGGCGACTTGCTGGTGAGTGATGTTAATGAATATTTGGAGCTGGAACTGCCCGATGAAGCGGATACGCTGAGTGGGTTGGTGTTTAGTGAATTGGGGCGTGCCCCCGAAGAGGGGGATGAGGTAGCTGTTGGTGAAACGGTTATTCGTGTGGAAACGATGGAGGATTTAGGGGTGTCGGAGATTTCTTTGCAACTGCCGCCATCGGATGGCGATGAGCCGTTTACGGAGTGGGAGGTATCGGAGCATGAATAAGTTGGTTTTTTTGGCCCTGACTTTGCCTGGTTTGGGGGTGGTGTTATCGAGAACGGCCGTTGCCGCCCAAGAGCAGCACACCAACTCCGTCACCACCTTACTCATTGCCCTCGTCATCATTCTTATTCTAGTCCTGCTCAACGGCGTGTTCGTCGCTGCTGAATTTGCCATTATCGGCGTGCGTCCCACCCAACTAGAGCAAATGGCCGATGAGGGAAACGGCCATGCCGGGGCCGTGCTGCACGTCGTCGAATCACGTTCCGAACAAGACAGTTACATCGCCACTGCCCAATTGGGCATCACCCTGGCTTCTATCGGCCTGGCCATGTATGGGGAACCCCAAATTGCCCACTTCATCGAACCCTATCTGGCTCGTCTATGGTTCGAGCCTTCAGAAGAATTAGTAGCGACCCTGGGTTATTACATCGCCATTGGCCTGTTAACCTATCTCCACGTTGTCGTGGGCGAGATGGTTCCTAAATCACTGGCCCTCACCGATGCTGCCACAATGTCCCTCCGTTTATCCCAACCCATGCACCTCATTTCCCACTGGATACTGTACTATCCCGTCAAAGTATTAAACAAAATTGGGGTAGCTCTGCTCCATCTGTTCCGCATCCCCCCAGCCGAAGGTCATGCGCGGGTTCTATCACCCGAAGAGATCGAGCTGTTGGTTGCCGAAAGTGCCGAAGGTGGCTTGCTCAATGAAGAGGAGCAAGAGATGATTCAAAACATCTTCGAGTTTAGTGACCGGGTAGTGGAACAGGTAATGACCCCACGCCGCAAGGTGGAGGCTGTGCCCCATGATATTGAGTATGATTCTCTTCTGAAATTAGTCATCAACAGCGGGCACAGCCGCTTCCCCGTCTACGAAGGCGACCGCGATCACATCGTTGGTATTTTGCACCTGAAAGATTTGGTGCATCATACCATCAAGTCGGAAGGGCCGTTTGATATTGATCTGCTGCTGCGTCGGGATATTCCCGCCGTACCGGAGGATTATCCAGTGGAGCACTTGTTGGCCGCTTTTAAGCGAGACAAGCTGCATATGGCTATTGTGCTGGATGAGTTTGGCGGCATGGCGGGCATTGTAACGCTTGAAGATTTGGTGGAAGAGGTGGTGGGCGAGGTGCGTGATGAATTTGATCAGGAGAAGGAGCCGTATGTGCAAATTTCACCTGGTGTTATTGAGGTGAATGGGGATTATCTGGTAGATGATTTTGATGAGGGTTTTTGGGGTAATGAAGAGGATTTACCAGATGTAGAGACGGTGGGGGGGCTGGTAATTGCCAAGTTAGGACGGCCACCTCAGGTGGGCGATGAAGTTACCTATAATTTCTGGGTTAAGCTGCGGGTTTTGGCGGTAGATGACCGTGCTGTGGCCCGTGTCTGTATTGAATACCCGACACCCAAAGAAGATAAACCAATCTCCTGAGAAGGGACAAAAGCGCATTTTCTAACAGCAAATAGCCGTGCGTTACAGACTGGTTTGAGGCACAAGGGCTATTGAGAGGAAGTATGTCTACTATTTGGCTGCCACTATTTTTGGTTTTCTTGTTAATTTTGCTGAACGGTCTTTTTGCTATGTCCGAGATTGCTATCATATCGGCGAAAAGAACTCGTCTGCAAAGCATGGCCCAAAACGGCCGTTATCGCAGCAGAGCTAAGGCCGCCTTAAAACTCATGCAAGACCCAAACCGGTTCTTGTCTACAGTCCAAGTTGGGATCACCCTCATCGGGATTCTGGCGGGTGCCTATGGTGAAAAAACCATTGCCCAAGAGTTAGCCCTACTGCTAGAGGGTGTGCCGGGAATCGGCCGTTATAGCGACACCATCAGTCTCATCATAGTCGTCAGCACCATCACCTACCTATCCGTCGTCGTGGGTGAACTGGTTCCCAAACGATTAGGCATGCAAAACGCCGAATCTGTCTCCCTATTCGTGGCCAGACCCATGCAATTCCTTTCCTGGGTAGCCACCCCCATTGTGCAGCTCCTAAGCACCTCCACAGACGTTATTTTAAGACTATTAGGGGTTGCCAAAACAAACCAGGAGATCGTCTCCGAAGAAGAGATAAAAATGTTAGTAGGCCAGGGTGTACAAGCAGGCACCATTCAAGAAGCGGAACGAGCCATTGTCAACAGTGTTTTCCGCTTTGGCGACAGGCGATTAGAAGCCTTGATGACTCCCCGCACAGAAGTAATCTGGCTCGATATCAACGATCCCCCAGAAACGATTCAACAGATAATGGAAGAGAATATCTTCTCCCGCTTCCCTGTGTGTGATGGCGATTTGGATCGGGTTGTTGGTGTCGTGCGAGCCAAAGACATGATTGCGCCCCTGTGGGAAGGGCAGCCACTAGATTTGCGCCAGTTAGCCCAAGAACCCCTGTTCCTACCCGAGACGATGATGGCTCTGAGTGCATTAGAGCGGTTCCGCGAAACAGGCATTCATCTTGGTTT
Organism: Ardenticatenaceae bacterium; assembly: GCA_020634415.1. Next base: position 73,798 of record JACKBT010000004.1, on the reverse strand, counting down.
GTTAGTAGATGAGTTTGGCGGGGTAGAGGGGTTAGTCACCTTGATTGATCTTTTAGAAGCCCTGGTAGGTGATATTCCTACCGAAGCAGAAATAGAAGATCCGCCACTGGTTCAGCGAGAAGATGGATCGTGGTTAGTTGATGCCCTGCTTCTAATTGATGATTTCAAAACAGCATTTGCCATTGACCAGATGCCTGCGGAGGGGAGTTATCAGACAGTGGGGGGCTTTGTGGTATTAATGTTGGGACAGATTCCCAAAGCGGGCGATACTTTTATCTGGCAGAATTGTACTTTTGAGGTAGTAGATATGGATGGGAATCGGGTAGATAAGGTTTTGGTGAAATGCGAGCCATATTCAGCCAATTTGGAAGATGATGAGGAAATCCAGTAATATTCCCCTCAATTCAGTATTGGACACTGGCATTTTTTGATTTTCCAAAGTGGGGCGACTTTGTTGCAGATTAAAAAATAAATCGGGTAACGAGTGTAGGACGATTTACAAAATCGTCCGAGCGATTTGCAAAATCGCTCTACTTTGTTACTCGATCAATTATTTAAAGACCAAGAAAATCGCCCCAGACACCAAAGAGGAACATAAAATTCGCCAGATTCTGGTTAAGTAATATGATAACAAAGGGTTTATTGGACATCGGCAAAGATGTTCAGTAAATTGAAGATGAGAAAATGGAGATATTAATTGATATTCACGGCCTAATTCGTTGGTTGGTAGCAGTAGTGGCACTCGTTGCCATCGTTAAATTTGCCATGGGCTGGCTGCAAAAGATGGCCTATGAAAAGATGGATCGGGGGCTGATGTCGGGTTATACCGGTCTACTCGATCTAAATTTCTTGCTAGGGCTTATCATTCTGCTTTTTGGGGGCGGGTTTAATGGAGCACGGATCGAACATGCGACGACAATGTTTATTGCCATTGCCATTGCCCATGCCTCAGCGGCCTGGCGCAAATCGGAGGATGCTCAGAAGAAGTTCCGCAATAATCTCATTGTGGTGGTCGTTTCTTTACTGTTCATCATCATGGGAGTCATTCGTTTGCGTGGGGGATGGCTTTTTTAGCTGTAATTGGTAGACGGCCGGGAACCGTTCACTGATTATTTTACAGCGGGAACGGAAATGAGAGGATTAAGTGAATATTTGCCGATAGATCGTCGGCTGGCTTTGGCGCAGGGGCGGGAGTTGCCGGAAGGCACGCATGGGGTTGCTCTTTTTGCGGATATTTCGGGTTTCACGCCGTTAACGGCCGTTCTCGCCCAACAACTAGGCCCACAACGCGGTGCCGAAGAACTCGCTCGCCAACTGAACCTGGTGTATGGAGCCATCATCGCCGAAGTACACCAGTTTGGCGGCAGCGTCATTGGCTTCAGCGGCGATGCCATCACCTGCTGGTTTGATGGCCAACGCCAACCCCAGGCCGCCGCCGCCGCCTTCGCCATCCAAAATGGCATGAACCAATTTCAGGCCATTGCCACACCAGGGGGAACGGCCGTTTCCCTTACCATCAAAGTCTCCCTGGCCGCTGGTCCCGCCCGGCGGCTGCTGGTAGGCGACCCCCAATACGGCTTGCTGGAAGTAATGGCCGGAGCCACGTTGGATCGAATGGCAATCGGTGAAAATCTGGCCGAACCAGGTGAGGTTCTCATCAGTCAGGAGTTGGTTGAGCCGCTGCAAAACTTTATAACGGTCGTGGATTGGCGTGAGGGAGAGGCAAACGGCCGTTTTGCCGTCACCCAACCCACCAACCAGCCCATCCCCCCCCTGCCCTGGCACATACCCGCCCTCCCCGACAACCAAACCACCCGCGCCTGGCTGCTACCCCCCGTATATGAACGGCTGGAACGAGGACAAGGCGAGTTCCTGACCGAACTGCGCTCCACAACACCCCTGTTCATGAAGTTCAGCGGCATTGATTATGATGAGGATGAGGCAGCCAGAGAAAAGTTGGATGGATTTATAAAGCGGGTGCAGGCCGTGATCGGCCGTTACGAAGGCTTTTTGCTGCAACTGACCATGGGCGACAAAGGCAGCTACTTCTACGCCGTCTTTGGCGCACCCATCGCCCACGAAAACGATCCCGAACGCGCCGTCATGGCCGCCTTGGAACTACGCTCCCTGGCCCAAGAATTCGACTACATTCAAACCGTCCAAATCGGCATCAGCCGCGGGCGGATGCGCGTCGGCGCTTATGGCAGCCGCACCCGCCGTACCTATGGCGCGTTGGGCAACGAAACCAATCTCGCTGCCCGTTTAATGATCATTGCCCAACCAGGGCAGATACTCGTCACCACCCATGTGGCCGAATCTGTAAGCCGTGCCTTTCAATTACACTCTCTGGGACGGCTGTCGGTGAAGGGCGTGGCTGATGACCTGCCCGTATTTGCCGTTGAGGCACGGCAGCAGGGGCCGCAGTTGGGCACACTCAAGGGGCGGGCTGTCACCCAAATCGTGGGGCGAATAGAAGAGCGCGGCCTGATTACGGCCAAAATTGAGGCTTTGGTGCAGGGGCAAGGCGGCTGCCTCATTGTTGAGGGCGAGGCCGGCATTGGCAAATCTCGCTTAATTGCCGAGATACCCGATCTGGTGCAAACGGCCGATCTCACCTACCTCTTGGGTGAAGCCAGCGCCATTGAACAGGCCACACCCTACCATGCCTGGCGCTTTATTTTCAGCCAACTGCTCAGTCTAGATATTTTCACAGAGAAAATAACAGGGGCTTTGCGGCAAGGGTGGCAGGAGCAGGTGCTAACCTTTTTGCAGCAGCGGCTGCCAGAACAGTTACCACTGGCCCCTTTGCTCAATGTGCTGCTGCCTCTGGATTTGCCCGACAATGAACTGACGGCCCAGATGACGGGTGAGGTGCGAGCGGATAACACACGAGAGTTACTGCTGGGCATTTTGCAAACGGCCGTTACCCCCAACCCCCTCATCCTCGTCCTCGAAGATGCCCAATGGCTCGATTCCGCCTCCTGGACCTTAGCCCGTCTGGCCCACCGCAACATCCCCGCCCTGCTCCTCATCCTGGTCACACGCCCCCTCACCGAACCCTATTCCTCGGAATACCGCCAGCTTTTACAAGCCGAAAGAACAGAAGTGCTGTCACTAAACACCTTGCCCATGCCCGACATCATTCAGCTTGTGTGCCAACGTCTGGGCGTGGCCGCTTTACCCCAACCCGTCATCAACCTCATTCAGGAAAAAGCCGAAGGCCATCCCTTCTTTAGCGAGGAACTGGCCTACGCTCTGCGTGATGCCGGGCTAATTCACATCACCGATGGCATTTGCCAACTGGCGCCAGAGGTAGACAACCTGGATGCCCTGCTGCCAGACACCATTGAAGGCGTTATTGTCAGCCGCATTGACCGGTTGCCCGCGCAAACCCAATTAACCTTGAAAGTAGCCAGTGTGATCGGCCGTATTTTTGCCCTGCGCCTCTTAACCAACATCTACCCCTTAGAGAGCGACACGCCCCAGATCAAGGATCATCTCGTTCAGCTAGAATCATTAGACATCACCATTTTAGAAACGCCCGAACCAGACATCAGCTACTTTTTCCGCCATATCATCACCCAACAAGTCACATACAATCTCATCTCCTTTGCCCAGCGCCACCAACTGCATCATGTCGTGGCCGATTGGTACGAGCGCAACCACCACGATGACCTGGCATCGTTTTATCCCCTGCTGGCCTATCATTGGCAGCGGGCCGAAAATCGGGAGAAAGCGATTGACTATTTGGCTAAGGCAGGGGAACAGGCCCTCCACAACAACACGAACCAAGAAGCTGTCAATTTTTTCAGTGAGGCATTGGCGTTATTGGGCCAGGAGAGCGAGTGGTGGCAGCGAGCGCGGTGGCTGCGTTATATGGGAACAGCACATTATCGCCTGGGTCATATGCAGGAAAGTCAGCGGCTTTTTCAAGAGGCATTGGCTTTGCTGCAAGAGCCGCTGCCAACAACGACAGGGCAGTTGCAATGGGGTCTGCTGCGCCGCTTGTGGGGCCAAATTAAACATCGCTGGGGCGGGCGCTGGTTGTTGAAAACGGCCGTTAACCACGAAAAATCCCGCCTCATCGAAGCCGTAGAAGTCTATCGCGTCCTCATATCCATTTACTTCATCACCAACGAATCAGACAAATTCCTCCATGCCACCCTGGCCGCCCTCAACATGGCCGAACGAGCCGATTATCCCGAAGCCATGCCCGAAGGCTACGGCACAATGGGCATCATCATGGGCATCCTGCGGCGGCGTTGGGCAGATAGCTATTTCACCCGTGCCGTCCGCATCGCTGAAGAGCTAAATACCCCATCCGCCATAGGCATGGCCTATTCGCGGCGCGGTGTCTATTACTCAACAAATGGCTTCTGGCGCAAAGGGCTGCTAGATTATCAACGAGGGATCGAAGCCTATCAGCTCATTAACGATCAGCGCAACACAGGTGACTGTCTCAACTTCTTCATGCGGGGGTATTATGGCTTAGGCAACTTCCCCCAAACCATCGAGTATGCCACAGCCCTATACACAATGGCGCAGAAAAACGGCAATACCCAGCACGAAGCCTGGGGCCTCATGTTTGAAGCAATGGCCCGCCTGGCACTGGGCCAATGGCAGTTAGCCGCTAATCTGGCCGAAAAAGCCCAGACCGTACTGGGGCAAAACATTACCGACACCGACATTTTGTGCATCCGCGGCGTGCTGGCAAACACCCATTTACAGCAGGGGAATGTGCCACAGGGCCTGGCTCTGGCACAGGAAGTGCGCGACATCCTTTTGGCCTCCTCCCCCGTTTTAGCCGGTGTCGGCGATGGCTACGGCCTGGCTTTAGCCGCCTACGTGATGGTGTGGGAGAATAAACTAGGCGGAAACGAAGTCGAGTTGCAGCAGTCAGTGGCAAAATTGTGCAAGGTACTGCGCCGTTTTATTCGGACATTCGATCCTTCAAATTCAGACTTTGTTTACTGGCAGGGTCGGCATGATTGGTTAACAGGAGCCAAAGAAAAGGCCATCACCCAATGGCAAACGGCCGTCACACTAGCCCAGTCCAATGAGCGGCTATATGCTGAAGGGCGGGCGCGGGTACTGCTGGGCCGCTACGCCCCCCTCAGCCAAGTGGAGCAGCGGCAACAGTGGCAGCGAGCCTTACTCTGCTTTGAAACAATGCAAGCAGCCGCCGATCTGGCGGCAGTCCGCACCCTTTTGGACGGAGCATAATGTTGACGATTGGGCAGTTGGCCAAACGTGTAGGTTTACGGCCGTCGGCCCTGCGTTATTATGAGCAAGAGGGGCTGTTGGTCGCCGACGGCCGTTCCGAAGCTGGCTACCGTCTCTACCACCCCCACGCCGAACAGCGGCTGCGCTTCATCCAGCGGGCACAGCGGCTGGGGTTCTCCTTAGCCAACATTGCCGTCCTGCTCGAAGGCTGGCAAACAGGCGATCTAAGCAACCAGGCACTGATCAAAACGGCCGAAAATCGCTATCTGGCCTTAGAAAAACAGCTCACCGACCAGTTGATTTTGCAGCACGAACTGGCCCTCTTCCTGCAAGATTTATACCAGCAGGCCGATGTATCCCTCGACCAACTCTTCGCCCGCGTCTGGCACGCCCCCCACGAACAAACACCCATGCCCACCATCTTAGATTTACTCAACCAATACACCGACTGCCGCCTGACAAGCGAGGCCGGGCAGGCTGTTTTGGCCCAATTACGCGGGGTGCATGTGCATGTGTGGCAAGAGGAAGAAGCCTATCATATTTTGGTGGTGAGCAGCGAAACGGCCGTTGCCCAAGCCCTGCAACAACTCGCCCAACTCGAAACCCACTGCCACGCCCACGCCCAGGCCGCCCCCCAATTCACCTACGACGACGAAGGCTACCTCTTCACCGCCACCGGCGACCGCGCCTTCATCTTCGCCCGCCTCTTTTTAGCTCTGGAACGCGACACCACCGGCCTCTAAAAAGTACGACCAGCCTCCATTCACCAGTTTGCCCCGCACCCCGACATCCGCTAGACTTACCCCACCTCGGTTGTAGTAACACAACAATAGTCACCCTGCAAGACATGGGCTTCTGGTGTCTGCATTCAAAAGCAAGCCAGAAACCCGGTTGGCGATAGGCATATGAGCGGCTTCAAATTTGATGTCTGGCCCACAGACCACCGCACCATCACCCAGCATTTTGGGGCCAATCCCCAAAATTACGCCCAATTTGGCTTACCCGGCCATGAAGGCGTAGACATTCGCGCCCCCTCCGGCAGCAACATCTACTGCGTGGCCCCCGGCACAGTCGTCACCGTCCACAAAAAAGCCGCCGACCACAACTACGGCATCCACGTCAAAGTAGACCATATGGATGGCTACCAGACCACCTATGCCCATCTGCAAGAAACACGAGTCAGCGAAGGTGAACAAGTAACGGCCGGTACACTGCTCGGCCTCGCCGACAACACAGGCAACAGCTTCGGCTCCCATCTGCACCTGACCTTAAAAAAAGCCGGCACAACCTACAACAACTGGCCGCGCAACATCATGGATCCCACCCCCTTTTTGCTGCCCCTAATGGGCTGGCAAGTGCCCAATGGCCCCTACATTGGCGGCTGGGTGCTGACAGTGGCCCTTGTCATACAGGGCAGTTTGGCACAGGCACTGCCAGATGGGGTAACGCTGCGCATTGGCCCGCAAGAAAATGCGCTGGTTCCCGGCGGCACATTGATGATAGTGATGGGCCAGCCGCAGGGGGATTACACGCCCGTACAAGTGCCAGCAACGGCCGTTACCACCACCCAACCCGACCTCCCCACCCAACCCGACCCCGAACCACCCCCCTCCATCGCCACCCTCGAAGGCTGGGCCTGGGCCAGCTTCCTCAACCCACACGGCCAACAAGCCATCGTCAACAGCCCCCACGGCATCAACATACGCACCCAGCCAGACAGCAGCAGCACCAACCTGGGCATGGTGCGCACCGGCAGCACCGTCACCCTTCTGGGCCAGCCACAAACAGGCTACCTGCCCGTGCGCGTGCGCCGCGTAGATTTTCTGGGGCCAGTCATCCTGCCGCCACCGCCCCCCCTGCCCAACAATTTAACCGAGCTGCCCGATGGCGTTATTTTGGGCTGGGTTGCCGCCGCCTACTTGCAAATGGACGGCTCCATTCAGGCCCTTACAGGCTACCGCAACACCCAAATGAGCAGCCAACCCCAGGCAGGCGGGCAATTTGTAGGCACAGTGCGGGGCACAACGGCCGTTACCCTCGCCGGACTATCCCAGGCCAACACCGTTCCCATCCTCGTCAACGACAACGACTGTCTGCGCCTGGCCGAGCCACTACCTGTCGTCACCTTGCCCCAGCCCTTCACCGATGCGCCCCCCCCGCCAACCACCCCCTTGCCACCCCAACAGACAAAACTCGGCTGGGTATTAACCAGCGAGATTACCATAGACGGGCATACGGCCGTTGCCGGCCCCTACGGCCTGCACCTGCGTCAATCCCCCCATCGCCAGGCCGAAATCATCGGCTTCATCCCCGCCCAAGCCGCCATGATCGTGCCCAGTATGCCTGTGGGCGAATTCACACCTGTGCGCGTAGACGAAACCATCGTCCAGCCGCCAATGGATGAAACCCTGCCCGATCAGCCCGACCCCGGCACATGGGGCCAGGCTCGCATCGGCCTGCACGCCTCCGCCGATCCGCCCATCAGCGAAGCCGAACATACCGAATTTGCCGCTCTCCGTCCTGGCCTGATTAAGGTATTGTCATTCCACGATCCCCAAGACATCACGCGGCTTAAAAACGCCCACCCCCAGGCAGCCTGGGTGCTGCGAGCCTTCCTCAGCTTTGGCGGGCGCAACATCGCGCCACCGCAGTTTTTGCAGGATACCGAAAGTGATGTGCGCCGCTCACTGCACGCATTGCAAGGCAAACAGGTGGTGGTAGAACTGCACAACGAACCCAATATAGCCGCCGAAGGATTGTACAGCAGTTGGGCCAACGGCCGTTTCTTCAACGATTGGTGGCTCGATCTCCTCAGCCGCTATCGGCAAGCCTTCCCCGGCGTGCGCTTCATCTACCCCGGCCTGTCACCCGGCAGCACCGTCTCCGGCACCAAGCTAGATCACATCCAGTTCCTCGAAGCCAGCCGCGAGGCCGTCGAGGCCGCCGATGGCCTGGGCGTTCATCTCTACTGGTCAAACGTCTACCCCATGACCCGCGCCTTGGATGTGTTGGATGATGTGATCGGCCGTTTTCGCAACAAAGCCATTTGGATTACCGAAGCCAGCCACAACAAAGGCGGGGCTACACCCACCCAAAAAGCCCAGCAATATCTGCAATTTTGGCACGAACTACAAAAACGGCCGATTGTCCAGGGCGTTACCTACTTCGTCGCCTCAGCCAGCAACCCCGCCTTCGCCGAAGAAACCTGGCTGGGCAAAGGCATCGCCGAACAAATCGGCCGTCGCTAACACCTACCGCAAATACCGCTGCATCAACGCCTCAAAGCGAGGATGCTCATGCAATGGTATCAAGTCAGGATCACGCTTCACCCAAGCCGCATCAATCTGCGACAAATCCAGGGCCGTCTTCAACAGCCGCAAAGCCTCATCCAAATTACCGCAAATCGTCTCAAAACAGGCCCGATTATACACATTCTCCCCCTTCATCAGCTCCCGCGCCAACCCAATATGCTCCTCATACTTCGCCATTTGGTCTGTTTTATGATACAGACCCGCAATAGACGCATGGGAAAAAGCATCTTCTGGGTCTAAAGCCAACGCCCGCTCATAAGCCTTAATCGCCCGCTCCACATAACCCAACTCATGATACATATCCCCCAGACTGCCAAACGGCTTAGGGTCTGTGGGATCAATCTCAATTGCCCGCCGAAACATCGCCAACGCCTCTTGATACAGAGCCTGATCACGGCACAATGTGCCCAAACCATAATAAGCCAGCGCATTACGCGGATCGTGCTGAATAGCCTTTTCATAAAATTCTTTGGCTTTAGCTGGCTGATCCAACCCCATATACAACAAACCCAAACTTTGATAAGCAGTTGCATGGGTTGGGTCCAGCCGCACGGCTCGCTCATAAGCAATCAGGGCATCATGAGGGCGGTTCAAGTCTCGATAGACATGGCCCAGTCCCACATGCGGCGCAGCATACGTGCGATCCAGCCGCGAGGCCCGCTCATACTGGGCAATGGCTTCACTGGTACGCCCCAAATCGCGCAAAACATCACCCAGCCCATTGCGCGACGAAGCCCGCTTAGGGTCGAGCGTAATAGCATATTGGTAAGCTTTCAGGGCTTGATCGGGCTGGTTAAGGGCCGCACATGCCTCGGCTAAACCATTGTAGATTTCTGGGCTGCTCACCTTGCATTGCACGGCTTGTTCAAACAGCGTTTTGGCCTTTTCGTGCCACTGCCGTTCCAGGAAGATGCGGCCCAGTTGGGCATACGGCCGTTCCCGACACCCATCCAAACGCAGCGCCCGCTCATAAGACGCAATCGCCAACTCCATCTGCCCTTGCCGTCTAAACACATCCCCCAAACCCACATGCGCCCCCACATGCAGCCCATCAAACGCCACTGCCTGCTGGTAAGCAGCTTGCGCCCGGCTCCACTCACCCAGGGCTTCATACACCTGGGCCAATTCATAATGCGCCTCCGGCTGCGCCAACTGCAACGCCAAAGCACATTCAAAAGCCTCAACCGCCTGCTCCAACTTCTGAATCTGCACATAAGCCCGCCCCAAGGCCAGATAGGCCCTGGCATCCGATTCATCCAGCTTCACCGCCTGCTGGAACATCGCCATCGCCTCCCAATAATGCCGGGAGGCCATATAGATAAGCCCCAAACCCACATGCGGGTCAGCCAAAGAGGCATCTAATTTGATAGCCCGCTCATAGGCCGCGATGGCCTCATTTCTCTGCTCAAGCTGCCAGTGCATATCACCCAAACCGCTGTAAGGTGCAGCCCATTCCGGCTGAATCTCTGCCGCCTGTTCAAATTCAGCCAAAGCCGCCGTCACCTCATCCTGCCCGGCCAACTGCCGACCCAGGCCATAGTGCGCCTGAGCATTGTGGTTATTCAGTTGTAGACTGGTTTGGTAATGGGCAATGGCCTCGTCGGGCTGGCCCTGTTGGGCATAGATTTCGGCCAGCCCCCAATAGGCTTCGCTGCTGTTTTTATCAAGGCTAAGGGACTGCTGATAGTAGGAAACGGCCGTTTCCCACTCCCCACTCTCCCGCTTCAACTGCGCCAAACCCAAATAAACGGCCGCTTGCCGCCCATCCAGCGCCAGCGACCGCTGATACATCTCCTCCGCCCGCTCCCACTGCGCCTCATAAGCATAAATATCCCCCAGGCCAGCATAAGACGCAGCGCACTTCTCATCAACCGCCAGAGCCTTATCAAACAGAGAACGAGCCTGTTTAATCAGCCCCCGCTGCCAATGAATCGTCCCCAACCCGGCATACGCCATCGCCGAATCCGGCATATCAGCCAGCACCCGCTCATAAAACGCAATAGCCTTGTCATGCTGCTTCAAGCGCACATACCCATGCCCCAAACCCAAAGCCAACTCCGGCTGCAACTCATCCGAACTATTTTGAGCCACAGCCATTTCCAACTGCGCCACCGCTTCATCCACACGCCCCAAGGCCAATTGGGATAAGCCAATGCGCCCCAACAGTTCCGGCGATTCACCCCCGTGCCGCACGGCCGTTTCATACGCCGCAATCGCCGCCTCATTTTGGTGGCAAGCCTGATACAAATTGCCCAACCCCACATGCGCCGCCACCAGAGCCGGTTCAGCCGCCAACGCCTTCTTATACGCCGTCAACGACGCATCCCAATCCGCCTGCTCACAGTAATATTGGCCCAACGCCACATAGTAGCGCGGGGCATAGTCGCCGCCAGCAAGGGCCTGGCGATAGGCGGCAACCGCCTGTTCCTGCTGCCCCAACGCCGTATACACATCTCCCAAATTACCGTAGGGGAAATCATGCACCTCGGCTAAAGACAAAGCCCGCTGATAAGCAGCCAACGCTTCAGCGTGCTGCGCTTGCCGCAAGAGACTGTTACCACGCCCAATGTGCGCCTCAGCCAGTGTGGCATCATAGTGCAGCGCTGTGTCATAGGCGTGCAGAGCTTCCGGCCACTGTTCACGCCCGGCCGTTATCTGCCCCAAACCACAATAAGCCGCCGCACAATCCGGCTGAAGCTGCACCACCCGCTCATACACCACCGCTGCCGCCTCCAACCGCCCCATCTGCTGATAAATGGCCGCCATGCCTAACATGGGCCGAACGGCCGTTGGCGACAGCTCCCGCGCCACCTCATACACCACCAAAGCCTCATCCGCCCGCCCCGCCAGCCGATACACATCCCCCAACCCCACATGCACCGCCACCTCCTGTGGAGCCAACTGCCGTGCTTGCTCAAAAGCCCGTTGCGCATCATGCAGCCGTTTCATATCCAAAAACAGTTCGCCCAAACCAATAAAAGCAGTGGCCGAACGGCCGTTACGCCGAATCGCCTGCTGATACGCCTGAATCGCCTTATCCACATGCCCCAACTGCCCATACACCCGCCCCAAACCCGTATACGCCTGAACCAGATTATCCTCCTGACCGATAGCCCGTTCATAGGCCAAAACGGCCGTTTCCCACGCCCCCTTCGCCGCCGCCAAATCCCCCACATTCGCATAAGACAAAGCATAATCCGGCTCCTGCGCCAGCACCGCCTGATACGCCTGCCAACCCGCATCCACCTGCCCCAGCGCATGATACACATCCCCCAACCCCGCCTGCGCCGCCAAATGATCACCGTTCAACGCCGCCGCCTTCTCATACGCCGCCTGCGCCGCCTGCCACTCGCCCAGCTTCACATGCGCCTTACCCATCCCCGCCCACCAGTCTGGCTGAGTTGGCCGCAAATCCACTGCCTTATGGTACATCGCCACCGTCTCCGACCAGCGCTTCGTCTCGGCAAACAGAGCCGCCAGCCCCGCATAAGCCGCCGCATTTTGGGGATCAAGTTGAGCGGCCTGTTTATAGGCTTCATACGCCTGAACCGACTGCCCTTGCAGCCGGTAAATATCCCCCACACTGGCATGGGCATCGGCAAAGGCCGGTTTACGGGCCAGAGCCACCTCAAAACAGTGCAGCGCACTATCCAGATCGCCCGAATGCACCAACACACAGCCCAGGCCATAATGGGATTCGGCCGTTTCTGGCGCAAAGGCCAGGGCTTTTTCATAAGCTGTCTTCGCCTCATCCCACTGCCCCAGGGCGCGGTATTGATGTCCCAACCCCACATAAGCACGGGCATCATCCGGGTTCTGCGCCACCTCTTGCTGAAAGGCTTGCAGCGCATCCTCATACCGACCCAAATCCTGCAGCAGTTCACCCAGTTTGATGTGAACCGGCGCCTCGGCCAATTCATTGGCCTTCTGATAAGCGGCCAAAGCCTCCTCGTCCCGCCCCAATCTGCGGTTCACATCGCCCATACCTTCATAGGCAGGGGCATAGTGGGGGTCTACCAACGCCCCACGCTGATAGGCAGCCAGGGCCTCTTCATAACGCTCCAAATGGGCATAAATATTGCCCAACCCCACATGGGGAAACACGGATGCGGTTTCTTGCTGGATGGCCTGCCGATACAAGTTGGCCGCCTCTGTCCACTGCTCGGTGGCTTCATAAACCCGCCCCAAACCAATAAGGGCGGGCAGGTCTTGGGCATCCAGGTTGAGGGCTTGTTGATAGGCGGCTTGGGCTTGAGGATAACGGCCGTTACCCAAATACACATCGCCCAAACTACGGTGCAGCACAGCATAACCCGGGGCCATCGCCACCGCCTTCTCCAGCGCTGCCAAAGCCTCATCATAAGCGGCCATGGCCAGATACGCCTTGCCCAAGCCATGATAAGCTGCCAGATTTTCCGACAGCTTGAGTGCTTTCTCATAAGCCTGAATGGCCGACTTCGTCTCGCCCCGCGTCAGGTAAAGATTCCCCAAACCCACCTGCGGCGCGGCATAACCCTTGTCTCGCTTGATGGCCTGATTGTAAGCCGCCTCCGCTTCCTTATCCTGGCCTAAGCGGGCATACACATTGCCCAAAGCGTTCCAGGTGGCCGCGTGTGTCTCATCTAAGTTCCGCGCCTGTTCATAGGCGGCGCGGGCTGGCTCAAACTGCTTACCCAATTCCTGCACCAACCCCAGATAATACCAGCCACTCTGGCGTTCAGGCAGCCACTCGGTTACACGCTGCAAAAACTGCTCGGCCTCGGCCGAATAATGGGGCTGGTTGTCTTCGGGCCAAATCAGACGCAGGGCCAAAGCCTCCAGCGATTCGGCCACCAGTTGGCGCAGGCTTTCTTGTTCGGGCATTTCGTTGATGAGATCGTGGTAGAGGGCAACGGCCGTCATCAACTCCCCCTGGCGCCGATGCACCTCGGCCCGCCGCCAGGTCAAAATCGCCACCCGCTCCTCCCGGCCATCGCCATCAAACCAACCGCGCTGCAACAGCAAGGACAAATTTTGCAAAACATCGGCTTCCGCTTCCAGAGGGAGGGCTGATTTTTGCATCATCTGCATCAGGCGGTAAAGATGGCGGCCACCATCGCTGAGTTGTTCGCGGAATTCGGCCGTTACCGCCCATAACCCGCCACAAAGCTCCGGCCGGTAAGCCATCCCCTCCACATAACGGGGCATCAGCCAACGCCAGGCTTCGTTTTCATCCAGCCACAAGAGGTAATGGGTCAAATCCAACACCGCCTGGAGCCAGTTGTCATCCAGGCAGCGCTCGGCAATGGTGTCTAGCGGCTTCTCCAACTCGGCCAGATTGCTGCGCAAAAAGGCAATGGCACGTTCGTTCAGCGTGCGGATGGCCTGGCTGGTGCGGCGCACATCGGCCCGCAGATATTCGCGGATAAACATGGCAGGGTCGTCATGCAGTTGGGCACGGGTGGCATGAACGGAGGCATAGTCCCGTTCCAACCGGTGCAGCAGGCCATCCAGGTCAAAATCAGCACCGTTATCGGGGGAGAGCATGGCGCGTAATATCTCAATATCGCCCCGCGCCAACACCAGGGCATAGAGGGCGGTGGTGTCAGCCTGGGCCACGACGTGCTGCATGTAGCGTTCGGTCATGCGGCGCACAATTTTGCCGCCCGGTGTCACGGCCTGGTCGTCGCCAATGACATCGCTGAGAGATGCGCCCGATTTGAGGAGATCGGCCGTTTCCTGAATCGCCAGCGGAATACCCCGTGTTACCTGGCTGATGGCCTCAATTTCGGCATCCGTCAGGGTAAATTCCGTCGCCTGAAAATAGGCCCGAATGTCTTGCAAAGCCAACGGCCGCATCTGGTAAGCCAGCAAGCGGCGCGGGCTGTCGTCAGCGTACCCCTTAAAGTATTCATCACCAAACTGGCGGCTGCGCACCAGATCGTTGCGGTCGCAAATGACCCACAAGACACGCGGCCCAGCAGCGCGAATGACAGCCCGCACCCAAATATCGGCCCGGTCTACCAGTTCGTAGGCATCCATGAAGACGATGAGGCGTTTGCGTTCAGCCACTTTGGCCAGCCCTCGCGCCAGGGCGTGGGCCAACTGTTCGTTGGGGTTGAGGAAGTGGTCGAAGTGATTGGGTTTGAGGTGGGCACGCAGGTAGGTTTCCAGGGTGGAGCGCATTTTGGCAGCCTGGTCGGCCCCAATCTGAATGCCCGCGTCGAGAAAGGTTTTGGCGATCTGTTCGCCTTTGTCGCCGATGAAGGGTACTTTGGCCCGCACGATTTTGGCGATGGCGGCCACGCCGACGCTGCGCAGCATGGCTATTTCGTCGGGGTGGGATTCGGCCGTTAGGAGTTGGGCTACTTTTTTCTCGGCTTCGTTGGCTTGTTTGATGGCTTTGCGATAGGCAGGGAATTGGCGGCCCCATTTTTGGCGAACGGCCGTTGCGTGAATCCCCCGAAATACAACTTCGGCACTAATATTGGCCGAACCCACCTGGAGAGCGGCAAACTTCTTCCGCTCATCCTCCCAATCCACCCACAGATATTGAAAGGAGCCAGCATACGGCCGTTCCAATGTCGCAATATCGCGGAATCGTCTGGCTAATGTGGATTTACCAATGCCCCCATCCCCATATAAAAGAGAAATATACGGTAATTCATCTCTGTCTGAAGAATTTATCAATTCCTGCAAAGCTGCCCGAAATTGTTTTTGCTCCTCAACTCTCCCCAAGAACAACTTGTCATCTACGGTGATAAGACTGGCATCCATGCTTTTTAATGTCCTGTCTAACTGCCGAGGAACACAACAGAATGAACAGTGCCATATAGCACTACAGGCACACCACGAGATCATTTGGTGTTCCCGAACAGTTAACTCTCTTTTCTCCCGAGGTCGTTAAATCCGCTTTCCTCCCCGATAGCGGTCCCCAAAGAAGGGGCAACACTTCGACCTTTCAAGCCCTAATCCTTTAATTTGGTTGTGGTACTACAACAGAAGTATCATAATGGTACTTGAAACCGCTTTCGAGGTCAAGCATACGTTGACAGCTAGGAGTTTTCTGCTAATAGTTAAGAAAACAGCTTGTAGAGGGCTAACATCAATATCAGAGCGTTTCTCCACGATTCTTTGCAAGCCCTTGCATATCCATTTATTTTGTGTCACTAAATCTGCTTACATCAGAAGCATCTAGGGGTTACTATGAGAAGAGAGCGGCGGTTTACAAATAAAGCTCAGATTTCCGTTATCGGAATTGGCGATGAAAGCTGCCAGAAGATTATCAATCAGGTTCTTGACATGGGAGGGGGAAATATCAATTTAGCTTGTCTGGATAGTGAAAATTATTTGATGCCGCCCACACCCCCCGCACCGGCAGTCAGCGATCCTGCAAATATCCCCACAAATGTGGCAAAGTTAACGGCCGATATACGGCCGTTTTTGGATGGCATCCATATGTTGATGATTGTCTCGGCACTGGTCAGCCGCCAGGAAGCGGCCATTGCGCTGCTGGCGGCCCAGATAGCGCAAACACAGGGCGTTTTTACGCTGGCTCTGGTTGCACCACCTACTGTGCCCCAGCAGTTGCCGCAGCCAGATAGCGTGCCAGATGATCTAACACGATTGCGAGCCATGACGGATGCCCTGATTTTGCTGCCCCTGGCGCGGTTAGGTGAGGAAAACGGCCGTTCCCCCATGCCCGAAACAGCCCAAAACTACATCTGCTGGGCCGTCAAAGCCATCTGCACCCTGCTGCGTCCCGGCCTCGTTAACATAGACTTCTCTGCCCTGCAAACCGTGCTCAAAACAGATGGGCCAATCTTTTTAGGGGGGCATTGCGCCTCAGGGCCAGATCGAGCAGTTCAGGCAGTGCAACATGCCATGTACTCCCCACCAATGGATTTATCCATACACGGCGCACACAATATTCTTCTGCAAATACAAACGGGAGCAAAATTTTACTTGTGGGAATTTACAGAGATCATCAACCGCATCAAAGAGCAGATTCACACCAATGCCAATCTCACCTTCGGCACACTTATTGATCCCGAAATGGGGGACACGATCTGCCTTACAATTCTGGCATCGAAATTCGACTGACAACAAAACAGCCAGATTCATCATCTGGCTGCTTGGCTGTTGAAGTTGTCTCCCAAACTCTTTAACGGCAGGTGCAATAACCAACTAGCCGACCACAACGTCGGCACATCCGAGAAACTACTACGCGATCAACCCATTGCTTTACTTTATACATCTCTATACCTCCAAAATAATTCAAATCAACCTGTTACCAAATTGTAATCAATCAAGGCGGTGCCCTGCGTGAATGAAACGCAAAAAGATAATAAAGATCGTGTGAGTCACGTACTGGCAATAAAGTTGACGAATTGAGCAGGAATCACTATAAACCGCCCATGTCATTTTACCCCGAACCCCTGCCTATTCCCGCCCTGCTGCGCACAGATGAGTTTGTCTGCAAGCCATTAACCACAGCCCATGTTGAATTAGATTATGCGGCTCTCATGGTCAGCAAAGAGATGCTGCGGCTGTGGAGCGGCACAAGCTGGCCGACTGACGACTTTACCCTCGAGGAAAATTGGGAAGACCTGGCCATGCACGACCGCGAACACCAGGAGCGCGTTGCCTTTACCTACACTGTCCTCACCCCTGATGAAACGGAGTGTCTCGGCTGTGTCTACATCAACCCGCTTACCAATTCCATACCCTTAAACCCCGATGTTTTACAAGATGTCGCTCCAGACGAAGCCACCGTTAGCTTTTGGGTCAAACAGCCACGTCTGGCGGATCATTTAGATGAGCGATTATTGGCAGCTTTGCGCGACTGGTTTAAGGGGGAGTGGCGATTTTCGGCCGTTTACTTTGCCGCCAATCCCCGCCACACCCAGCAAATCCAACTCCTCGAAGCAGCAGGAATGCCCAAACAGTATACTCTTCAAGTGCCACGCCGCACCGAAAAATTTTTCTTATATCAGGCGTAAAACACACACAGTTCTTTACGTTTTACGCTTTACATTTCACCCCCATGCAGCTTTATTTCATTCGTCATGCCCAATCTGAAAACAATTTATTATGGTTAGAAACCCAGTCGGCGGTGGGCCGGAAGGCGGATCCCATGTTAACGGCCGTTGGTCACCAACAAGCCCAACACCTGGCCCACTTCCTGGCTCAAACCACCTCTTCGCCAAATGGTCACACCCCCGACTCCCTCAATCGTCACGGCTTCGGCCTCACCCACCTCTACTGCTCCCTCATGGTACGCACCATCCAAACCGGCATGTACGTGGCCCAAGCCTGCCAACTGCCCCTCATGGCCCTGTCCAACCTCCACGAAGTAACCGGCATCTATCTGGATGACGAAACTACCGGACAGCCAATCGGGCTGCCTGGCCCCAATCGCGCCGAGTTCCTGGCTCAATTTCCCGATCTCATCCTGCCCGATGAAGTTGGCGAAGAGGGTTGGTGGAATCGTCCCCCAGAGCCACGCGATGAGACGATGAACCGCGCTCAAGCGGTATTGGCTTCCATTTTGCAAAAACATGGCAGCACAGAAGATCGGGTGGCCTTGATCAGTCACGGCGGCTTTTATCAGCGATTTATGACGGCCGTTTACAACCTCCCCCCCGAACACCTGCACCACCATTCCGCCTATCGCTACCGCTTCACCATCCACAACACCGCTATCACCCGCTTCGAGTTCGGCAGCGACTTCACGGGGCTGGCCTACCAAAACCGCGTAGACTTTCTGCCGCCCGAACTGGTCACACCTTAACCAGCAAGGCAAGCTCCCTTGAGTTCGTTTTCCCGAATTAGAGAGTAGAGATTGGAGAGTGGTCATTCTCCAATCTCTACTCTTCAACCCCTGGCAGCTCAAAATAAAAGGTACTGCCCTCACCCACCGTGCTTTCAATGCCCACACGGCCGTTTAACTTCTCCATAATCCGCCGCACAATCGAAAGCCCCAGGCCATGCCCCTTCGCCCGCGCCTGATCCAGCCGCGTAAACTCAGTAAACAACAGCCCTTGCTCCGCCGCCGACAGCCCATTACCATTATCCTGCACCCAAAAACGCACCAGGCCAGACGGCCGTTCACTCGCCCCCAACACCACCCGGCACGGCCGTCCCCCATACTTAATCGCATTACTAATATAATTCACCCACACCTCCTCCACCCAACCCGCATACCCCAGCGCCACCGGCCACTGCTCCGGCCGCACCACCACCACCTCCTCCGCCTCAATATGATGACTAAGCCGCTCCAACGCCTGCCCCACAATCGCCCCCATATCCAGCGGCAGCACCACCACATCCTCCTTACGCACCGCCGCCAGCAGCAACAACTCTTGAATAATGTTATTCCCCTTCCGCCCCGCCAACACAATCTGCTGCACAAAATCTTGCCAGCGGTCATCCCCCTCCATCTGCATATCATCCAGCAAAATCTCCGCGTAACCCACCACAATATTCAACGGATTCTTCAAATCATGCGCCACCGTATGCGCAAAAGCATCCAACTCCTCATTGCGCCGCTGCAACTGTGCATTGGCCTCTTCCAAAGCCGCCTTCTGCGTCTGCACCTGATGCTGCACCACAAAAGCCTGCCACCGCTGCCGCGCCGAAACACGACTCAACATGGCTACCAATATCGGTGTCAAAATAAAAACCGCATACATCTGCCCATTGGCCGCCGTAATCACCGCAGGCAAGTCAATCAACTGCGTAACCAGCCAATAGCTAAAAGCCAGCGGCACAGCCGGCAGCAGATACCAGGCAGAAAACCCCGGTATCAGCAGCAAAGCCACACTCACCAGAAACAGCATCAAACTCAGCAGCATAATGCCCTGCAACTGATAGGCAATCACCACAGACCCCACAATCGTCAGCATCATACTCGTGGCAAAAAGAGGATAAAATGGCAGCCACCGCACCGGTTCACGATGATTAAAAGTGACCAAAACATAACTGCCAATCAGCAGCAGCGAAATCAGCCCCAGCAAAATCGGCACATCAGCAATGCGAATCAAATCAATGATATTAAAACTGAGCAGCAAAATACCGGCACTCACCCCCACATATTGCGCCCGATAGCGGTTGCGGGCTTCCTCTTCGGCCCAAAACTTGGCCGCCAGGTATTCATACTCGTCAGGGATGATTTGCCAAAACTGGCTCAATTGCTCACTTAATCTCATCATACTGTTCAAGGAATTCGCATCTATATTGGAGGATATTTCTGAGATGCTATAGACTAGGTAAGATATAGTTCCAAATTTGTAACTGCTTACCCTCCAGAAGGTTTCAATCAGACCTTTCCCCTGGGGCACACTTCCCGGAGGATCATCTCAGAGAGGTTTGTAGTTACCCAAATTTGTATCTACTAAGCCTCTCTGGTGTGATCCTCCGGGAGGTTTATGCCAGGAGCAAACTTCTTGATGGAAACCTCCCGGAGGGTTAGTAGTTACCCAAATTTTAACAAAGGATAGTAGATTATGCTCAAATCGGAAGTTTTACAGAAGTTGGCCGCATTTGATACGCCCACCATCTGTAACATCATTGAACTGTTCGCTGTACGGCCGTTCAACAGCGGATATATGAACGGCCGTATCACCGCCGCCTTCCCCGAAATGCCCCCCATCGTCGGCTACGCCGCCACCGCCACCTTCCGCGCCGATGCCCCCCCACGCGGCACAGACATCTACGGCAGCATAGCCGACCAGGCCGAACGCTTCGCCGAACTCGATGGCCCCCCCATCGTCGTCTTCCAAGACATAGACGATCCCCCCGTCGCCGCCACCTTCGGCGAAGTCATGTGCAGCACCTACCAACGCTTCGGGGCCGTCGGCCTCATCACCAGCGGCGCCGGCCGCGATCTAGACCAGGTGCGGGCCATCAACTTCCCCGTCTTCACCGGCGGCACAATCTGCGCTCACGGCTACACCCACATCCCCCAAATCCATGTCCCCGTGCGCGTCGGCGGCCTCACCATCTACCCCAACGACCTGCTCCACGCCGATGTCAACGGTGTCACTACCATTCCGCATGATATTGCTGCGGAAACGGCCGATATCGGTGACGAATTCGTAGCCGCCGAAGCCATCATCCTCAACGCCCTGCGCGATCCCCACGGCAGCCTGGCAACCTTCAAAGAAGCCCAAGCCGCCGCCCGCGCCAAAATAGGCCAACTAAAGGCACAGGTTTCTCGACAAAGATAGTTTTCAGTAAGCAGTATTCAGTATTCAGTCGAGAAAACCGAATGCTGCTCCCAATATCACATGAAAGCAGTTCAAATCCTCGCTCGCGGCCACGCCGACTTTGTTGAAACCCCCAAACCGGAAATCAAACCCGGCCACGCCTTAGTGCGCACCCACCGCCTCTCCCTCTGCGGCAGCGATGTAGGCATGTTGCACCACTTCCCCGAAGAACGTTACCCTCTGCTCCCCGGCACCACCGGCCACGAGATGATCGGCTACATCGAGGCCATAGACGCGCCCGGCTCCCCATTCAAAGTCGGCGACATGGCCCTCACCCTCGCCCCCGATCATCGCGCCATGGCCGAATATTATTTAGCCCCCATTGAGAACGTACTACCCCTGCCCGCCGACAAATCGGTGGAAGAGCTGCTGCAAGCCCAGCAAATTGGCACCGTCATTTACGCCTGCAAAACCTTGCCCAACATCATCGGCAAGGATGTAGCCGTCATCGGGCAAGGTTCGGCCGGATTATGGTTCAATTTTATGCTGCGGCGCATGGGTGCCGCCCGCATCATTGCCCTAGACTTGCAAGCCCATCGGCTGCAACTGAGCAAGTTTTATGGCGCAACGCACACGGTGCATAATCGGGAAGTGGATGGGGTAACGGCCGTTGCCGACATCACTCACGGTCAACTCGCCGACATCGTTATCGAAGCCTCCGGCGAAATCGAAGCCATCAACCTCGCCATTGATCTGGCCAAAGAAGACGGGCACATTTTGCAATTCGGCGTACCACGCAGCCTCGTCATCGCCTACAACTACCGCCAACTCTTCTTCAAACGCCTCTCCCTGCAAACAATGGTTCACGCCGCCCGCGAACCCCACCACACCTCCACCCGCATGGCCCTCAACCTCATCGGCGATGGCACCATTGATGTCAAACCCATCCTCACCCACCGCTTCCCCTTCGAGCGCGTCTTAGAAGCCTATGAACTGCACCGCACCTACGACGAAGGCGCCATCAAAATTGTGATCGAAATGGATTAGTAGACGCGGTAAGGATACCGCGTCTTGGTCAGTAAACCTCAGAACGCAGTACCAGTAGATCGAAACAGATCACGAGTGTGTTGTGGGACGATTTTGTAAATCGTCCGAGCGATTTGCAAAATCGCTCTACAAAGATTTCTCTCTACTGAGACGAATAACACGACTACAAATGAGCCACACAGGAGCATCCATGGTTGAAATTGTCGAGTATCAGGAGAATTGGCCGCACGATTTCCAGCTTTTGGCTTCCGCCTTGCGCCAAGCCTTGGGCGATTTGGCCGTGCGTATTGACCATATCGGCTCAACCTCCGTACCGGGCTTGGCCGCCAAAGACCGCATTGACATGCAGCTAACAGTGGCCTCCTTTGATGACTTTGCCCCCATCGAAGCGGCCTTAGCCACGCTGGGCTACACCGTCCGCAGCGATGTGCGCCGCGATCACAACCCCGACCACAGCCAGACTGATGCCGGCACAGACCCGCAGTGGGCAAAGCGGCTGTGTACGGCCCCCGCCGGGCAGCGGCCAACCAACCTGCACATTCGCGTCAACGGCCGTCTCAACCAACGCTACCCCCTCCTCTTCCGCGACTACTTACGCCAACACCCCCCAACCGCCCACACCTACGCCGCCCTCAAACGCCAACTCGCCCACTACCTGCCCGACAACCTCCACGCCTACGCCGACATCAAAGACCCCGCCTGCGACCTCATCATGCAGTTAGCCGAAAAATGGGCGGCGGAGACGGGCTGGCAGCCGGGAAAGTCGGGTGCTTGAGATTAGAGACTAGAGATTAGAGACTAACTAGTCTCCAGTCTCCAGTCCCCAGTCTCCTCTCTTCCATGAACCTCGATCTCCTCTGCGTCGGCGTTGCTTGTTACGATCTCACCTTTGCGGTGGAGCAGCACCCCCTGCCCGATGCCAAAAGTTATGCTTCGGCCCTGGTTAGCTGCGGCGGTGGCTTGGCGGCCAATGCGGCGGTAACGGCCGTTCGCCTCGGCAGCCGCACCGCCCTCTTAACCCAACTAGGCAGCGACCTGTTTGGCGACAGCCATCTGCAAGAGCTGGTTGAGGCTGGCGTACTGACTGATTTTGTCTACCGCTACGAAGGGGCCACCAAATTGTCGGTCATTTTGGCAAAACCAGATGGCACACGCTCACTGATTCATTATGCGGGGGATATACGGCCGTTACCCGCCCACACCCTCGACTTCACGCAACTTCATCCCAAAGCCATCCTGGTAGACGGCCACGAACTGGCTATCGCCCAACCCCTCTGCCAATGGGCACGGGCGCAGGGCATCCCCACCGTGCTGGATGCCGATTCCGCCAAACCGGGCGCGGTGGCCCTCGCCTCAGAGGTAGATTATCTCGTTTGTTCGCAAAATTTTGCGCAGGAATTTACAGGTGAGACGGAGATGGAAAAGGCACTGGAACGCTTAACGGCCGTTAGGCCAACAGGCGTTGGCACGCCCACCGTCGTCATCACCTTAGGCGCAGAGGGGGTGCTGTGGCATCATGCGGGGGAAAACGGCCGTTTCCCCGCCTACCCCGTCACCGTAGTAGACAGCACCGGCGCAGGCGATGCCTTTCATGGAGCCTTTGCCGCCGCCCTGGCCCAAGGCCAAAGCTGGCCCCACATCCTCCGCCTTGCCAGCGCCACCGCCGCCCTCTGCTGCACCAAAATCGGCGCACGCATTGGCATTCCCACAAAGGCAGAAGTAGAGCAGTTTATTGGGAGACTGGAAACTAGAGATTAGAGACCTTTCACAGTCTCCAGTCTCTAGCCTCCAGTCTCCTTTCCCCAATCATGAAAATAACCAAACTCGAAACCTTTTACGTCCAACCCCGCTGGCTCTTTTTGAAGGTGCATACAGATGAAGGCATTGTCGGCTGGGGCGAACCAGTAGTGGAAGGCCGCTCCCAGACTGTGGCGGCAGCGGTGCAGGAAATCGGCCGTTATCTCCTCGGCCAAGACCCGCGCCGCATCGAACACCATTGGCAGGCCATCCATCGCGGCCAGTTCTATCGCGGCGGGCCAGTGTTAGCCAGTGCCTTGTCCGGCATCGAGCAAGCTTTGTGGGACATCGTGGGCAAATGGCTGGGCCAACCCGTTTACCAACTGCTGGGCGGCGCCACCCGCGACCGCATCCGCATGTACGGCTGGCTGCACGGCGACACCTACGGCGACTACATCGAAAGCGCCAAAGTGGGCGTTGCCAGCGGCTTTACCGCCTTCAAAGTGGGCATCACCGGGCAAATGCAGATTGTGGATACACCGGCCGTTGTCGAGGAAAATGTGCAGCGTTTTGCCGCCATCCGCGAGGCCGTGGGGCCGCATATGGATGTGGGCATAGACTTTCATGGCCGCGTCAGTCCGGCGATGGCCGTGCGGCTGGCGCGGGCGTTGGAACCCTATCAGCCCATGTTTATTGAGGAACCGGTTTTGCCAGAGAATGTGGACACGATGGTGACGGTGGCTCGCAGCACCACCATCCCCATTGCCACAGGCGAGCGTCTGTTTACAAAGTGGGAGTTTAGAGAAGTGTTGGAGAAGCAAGCGGCCGTTATCCTGCAACCTGACCTCTCCCATGCTGGCGGCATCCTCGAATGCAAGAAAATCGCGGCGATGGCCGAATGTTATTATGGCGCCATCGCTCCCCACTGCCCCCTTGGCCCCATCGCCCTGGCCGCCTGCCTGCAACTAGATGCCTGCATCCCCAACTTCCTGGTACAAGAACACGTCACCCTGGGCGAAGGCTATCTAAAAGAGCCATTCCAAATCATAGATGGCTATATCCCTCTACCCACCAAACCGGGCCTGGGCATTGAGGTGGACGAGGCAGCCCTGACCGACAAACTGTACGATGGCTCCTGGGAAACCCCACGCCTCTGGCATCCCGATGGCTCCGTCGCCGATTGGTAGTCGCGGTTTCTTACCGCGTTCATAAACATGGCAAAGGTTCACGGAAATCCCTCCCCAGTTTGGTGAGGACTAGCAGGCTGTCGGAAAAGTGGTCGTAGGCGCGGTATCCTTACCGCGTTCCCCGAGCGCGAAAGGGATTTCGCGGCTACAAATTGGGGTTCTCCGACAAACTGCTAGAGACCAGAGATTACCCAATCCCCAGTCTCCAATCTCCAAAAGCCCCAGCCTGTTCTTGGCCGAACCTAAGCAGCCGCAACTTCTAGAAGCTGAGTAAATCCTCCATCCGTTCGCGGATTTCGGTGACGGTGGGAACCACGCCTTCCATGAGATGGGTGCTGAACGGCACGGGCGTGGCGGGCGCAGTAACGCGCTGCACAGGCGCGTCCAAATCCATGAGAGCCTCTTGGGCAATGGTGGCCGAGATTTCGGCCCCAAAACCGCCCAGGCCAATGTCTTCATGGACGATGAGGACTTTGCTGGTTTTGCGAACGGATTCAAGTACCAGGTCTTTGTCCCAGGGGACGAGGGTACGCAGGTCTATGATTTCGATGCTGTCGCCGATTTCGGCAGCGGCCGTTTCACACCGTTCCACCATCGCCCCCCAAGTAACCACCGTCAGATTGTTACCCGCCTGGGTGATTTTGGCTTTGCCGAAGGGCAGCATGTAGTTGTGGCCGGGATACGGCCGTCTGGCCCAGGCCGCATCCAACATAGCCCGATGCTCAAAAAAGATGACAGGATCATTGCCGCGCAGAGCCGTGCGCAGGAGGCCAACGGTATCTTCGGCGTTGGAAGGAGCGGCAAAAAGCCAGCCAGGTTGATGGGCAAAGGTCACTTCGCTGGTAACACTGTGCCAGGGGTCGCCAATTTTGCGGTAGCCGCCGGGGATGCGAATGACGATGGGGGCGGCGAAACGGCCGTTTGTCCGCCAGCGCACCGTGCCACAGTTATTAATCTGCTCCGTCGCCGGGTCGGCATATTTACGGAACTGAATTTCAGGCACGGGCATCAACCCAGCCAGAGCCATACCCACCGAACGGCCGATTATCCCCTCCTCGCTCAAACTGGTGTCAAACACCCGGCCATCCCCATACTTCGTCTGCAAACCTAAAGTGGCCGCATGAACACCGCCCTTGTAACCCACATCCTCACCAAAAACCAGCAGGCGCGGGTTCGTCGCCAACTCCACATCCAACGTGCGGCGAATGGCCTCGATCATGTTGATGCGGCGCGGATCGCTCGTCTCAATCGTTTCATTGCCCTGGGGCATGGTGAGACCCTCAGGCAGCAGGCCGCCCACAGTTTGCGGCTTGTCGGGTGTGGAAAAGACAAAATGGGTCACGGTTCTGGCCTCAGGTGCGGCTTCGGCTTTGGTTTGTTCGGCCGTCTCATGCACCTCATTGGTCACAGAATCCATCAACTCCTCCCATTCGGCTCCGCTCATCATCGCCGGCACCAGGTAATCGCGGATGGCAGGGATGGGGTCTCGCGCCCATTCGGCTTTGGTTTCTTCCTCGGTTTTGTAGGCCTGGTTGTCTACGCTGGAATGGCCGGAAAGGCGCGGCACGGTGAGCCGCAGCAGACCTGGCCCCTGGTGTTGGCGCACGTAGGCAACGGCCGTTTGCACAAGATCGGCCGTTGCCTCCGGTTTGGTGCCATCCCCCTGCCAAATTTGCAAATCGTGCCAGGAGGCCAGATTGGCAGCGATATTATGCCCCGGTGTTTGCAAAGGGCCTTTCACCGAGATGGCGTAACCATTGTCCTCAATCACAAACAGCAAAGGCAGCCTCAAGGTGGTACTAATCGTCAACGCCGACCAAAAGCCATTAGTTGCCACAGAGCCATCGCCGCCAAAAACAACGGCAATGCTGTCCTGCAACTTCTTTTCGCCCAACTGCTCAACGCGGTAACGGATGGCCTGTGCCCAGCCCACAGCGGGCGTGTATTGCGACCCCACATCACCACACATAGGCAGCACCAGGGCACGCTGCCGCCGTTCCATGCTAAACACCACACCCACATCACGCCCACCGCTCAGGCTGCTGGCCTTTGCCATGTCGCCGCGCAGGGCTTCGGGCAAAGTGAGACCTGTGCCTAGCATAAACGGCCGTGAACGATAATAAACAGCAGCGGCATCAAACGGCCGATTCAACAACTGGCTAACCAACAGTTGCCCCAGCTCATGCCCTCGCGCCGAAAATTGATAATTCACATGCCCTTTCGGGGTCAACTCATTCTCTTCCAACTCATCCATAATGCGCGATGTCAGAGCCAGCCGCACCACTTCTTGCCAATCAAAAGCGGGATGTACTTTCTTAGTCAACGATATACCTCCAGAAATTGTGGGAATTTAGGGGAATTTGTGCCATACATACTATTTTTCACCCAAGTCAACGGTCAAAAAACGCCCAATCAACGGTAAATTAGCGAGCCGCCCGTATAATGTGAATCGTCAACGCCCTGAGCAGTATCGCCACAGTATCAGAAACCATCTTCACCAAACCAGACATTTTTGCTAACAGATGGGCCATAGTTTTAACAGGTTGCCCAATGTTACAACAAAAGCCGCTTATCGGAAAAAGCCATTTCGCAGCAATTGGCCCCCAAGAGCCGAAGCTCAGGTGCGGGCCAGGTTACTATCTTCATACGGGCATTCCCCCACCACAGACCCAAATGATTTAGCCAGCTCTGTGTTTTAACCGAATTCTCACCATGAGAGGCAACATGTTTTTCCCCCAATCTCACATCAGAAAAAACCATCTTTTATTTACCACATTTATGCTCATGGCTATTTTGCTGGCCTGGGCTGTTTCCGTTTCAGAAGCAGATACCAATTCTCAAGCAGTGGCTATGTTGACAGCCACACCGACGGTTACGGCCACACCCACTGTAACCGCAACACCTTCGGGGCCATTTTTGCAGCTTCTACCCGACTGCGGCAATCCCCCCTCAGCCAACTTCCACATTGTGGGTGGCAACTGGCCGGACCCCACTGTTTACCTCTATTGGTATGATCCCACAACAGGCAATGACACTTTTATCCAATCAGTATCACCCAACGGCGGTGCTTTTGCTGTGAATTGGACGCGCAGTGTGAACAACAACACGACATATGTGGTCAAAGCGGCCTCCGACAGCCAGACTTACCCCAACAATGTCGTGCAAAAGCCATTTAGTGTTCCCTGCACCGCGCTCCCTGATTTGCAGATCGGGCAGCTAGAACTGGTGAGTACGCCGCCCATTGTGGCTTACCAGCCAGTCCAGTTCCGCGCCGTTATCAGCAATACGGGCAATACGTCTGTGAATCATCTCTTTTATGCGGATTTGTTTATCGATCCGGGGATTCCTGTACCAACGGGGACGATTTCGATTCCGTTGCCTTTGAGTGATGGGTATACGGCCGTTTCCTCCCTCCCCCTCAACAGCAGCAAACTCATCACCATCACCGCCCCGCTTGGCTTTGGCAATACCCCCGAAACACACCTGGTTTATGCCATGGTAGACTCCGTAGGAACAGTCTCCGAAGGTGATGAGACAAACAATATTGCAACGGCCGTTATCAGCCACGTCACCCCCGCCCCCACACCCACCCTCACCCCCACCCCAGGCCCAGACAACACCCTCCAGGGCCTCATCCGCATCCGCACCGTTACTTGGGAACCAGCCTACCGCGCCCTGGTTACACTGCTCGACAGCGGAGGGACACCTGTGGCTACAACATTCTCCGACCATTATGGCTTCTACCAATTCAACAGCCTGTCCCTCGACACCTATACCGTCACCGCCTGTTACGAACTTGATGGCTCTTTTTACAGTGGCAGCAACACGGGCGTTGCAGTTCCAGAACCCTTAGCCAACATCTTTCTCCTACCCGGCCCCTGCCCGTAAACCAAAATTGGTAATCAGTTTATGCCTTCAGGACGACAACTGCCTCATTTTGGGGAGATTAGAGATGAGAGATTGGTCAATCCCCAATCTCCAGTCTCCAATCTCTAATCCCCACTCCACCCTGCAGCCACTGGCCCTTTACCGGTCAAACCTGAGCCGCGAACCAGCGGCGCACCAACTCAATCTGGAAACGATACCCATCCGCAACTGGTTCAATTAGTTCACGCTGCTGCAATTTAACCAGTGCTTCTTCTAAGGCCATCAGACTGGGGAAATACGCCACAAGCTGCTGCCGCGCAACGGCCGTTCCCCCTCCACGCGCCAACAAACGCAAAACCTCTTGCTCCACCGGATTCACCTGGTTACGCTGAATATCGGCAAAAAAGAAACTGCCATGATCCAATGCCGAAGAAACGGCCGTTTCCACATCCTCCACCCCCGCCAGCCGCCGCACCTCCGGCGGCTGCTCATTCTTCAACGCCACCACCTCCGCACACAACAACTGCACCAAAAAAGGATGGCCGCGAGTCAGGCCCAGCACATGCTGGCTGGCCGCTGCCTCATAACGCAGCGCAAACCCCACCACCGGCTTCTCCACCAACTGCCGCGTCTCCGCCTCCCCCAAATAACCAATATGAATCACCTGCACATTAATCAAATAACTCGCCCATCGCTGAAACTCATCCAACGTATGCGAACCCGAAATCAACACCTTAAAACGGGGCCGGTGCTGAATCAGATGGCGCAGCGTCCCCAAAATCGCCTCCTCCTCAAACCGCCCTTTGGCAAAAGCCCCCTCCAACACCTCAAACTCATCCAACATCAGCAGCGCCAAATTGTCCCCCAAGACAGCCTCCACCGCATCCAGCCACTCCTCAAACCGGGTAAAGGGATCGGCCGTTAACGCCTCCTGATCCAAATCGGGAAACCGCATTCCCCGCTGCCGTTCCGCCGACTGGCGCATACTGCGCGTCACATTATACAAAAAGCCCGCCTCATTGCGGGCACGCGAAGCAGGCCCCTGCAAATCCACAAACAGCGGCACAATCGTACTCGGCAGCAGCCGCCCCAAATTATTCAGCAATGATGTCTTACCCACCCGCCGCTGCCCATACAAAAAAAGCGGCGGCTGGCGGCGGTCCAGCAGCAGTTGCTCAATCCGCGCACTAATCTCATGGCGGCCCACAAAAATCTCCTGCTGTTCCGTCAGCGGCACACCGATGATGTAGGGGCTGTCAATCTCCTGCCGCAGTTCAGCCTCCTCGGCCAACTTCTGGCTCTGTTCACTAACAACTTGCCGCCACTGTCCAGCAATCGGCCGAAAACGGGCCGCATACCGCTCATTACTGCGCGTCAACTCCCGCACCAATCCATCCAGCCGATCCTCAACCGCACTCAAGGCCAGGCGCTGGTTATAGGCACTTTCCTGGCGCAAAGCCGCGCCCACATCTTGGCTGATGCGGCTGAAGCTGCGCAGCAAAGCACTGGCCGGGCCGGTTAATTCTCCCGCGCCTAATTGTTCATAAGCTCCGCTAACGGCCGTTATCTCCCCACACTCCGCCAACAGCCGCGCATCCCACTCAATCTGCGCCGCCTGCGCCGCCCACCGCTGGCGGCTCGCACTCAGATAATCCAATGCCAACACCCCCTCTCGCGGCCGGTACGCCATCACCAACAACAAATGGGCATCCAGGCTGATGAGCGACAACCGCTGCGCCTCATCCCAAAAAGCCGAGTGCCAGGGCAGCAGCGATGGCCGTGCCTGCGGCAGCCGCCGCTCATCCAGCCGCAGCAGCAGCAAATTCCAGGCCGCCACCAACGGATACATCACCACAGGCCGCCACCAGGCCAACGTCAGACCCAACAACACCCCCACCAGACTAAACAACAGCAGCTGATCCGAAGGCTGGTCGGGCGACACAAAGAGAAAGATGCCGCCGCCGCTGCCCAAAGCTCCCGCCAAAGCTCCCGCCGCTGGCCCCGCTACCCGTTCGGCCAGCACATAGGGCAACGCAAAGAGGGAGCCAAGCAAAATGACCAAGCCCAACGTGCCCATAAGCGTGCCTAAAACGGCCGTTTCCGCCAACAGCGCCGCCAAAACCCCCAAAACAGCCACCACCAAACCCGCTGCCGCGCCCCGCTGCCAACTACCCGTGCGCCAGCCAATCGCCAGCCCAAAGGGGACACCCAAAATCAGCACCGCCATCCACTGCTCGGCTATAACGTTGGCCAAACGGCCGCTAATCGCCCCAATCACAATGCCAATCACCGCCCCCGAAATGCGGCGCATGATGGAAATATTAGGCGCAGTCCCCGCCGAACTGGTCAGCCCCGCCGCCACGCCAAAGCCCAATCCCCCCGCCAGCCCTCCCGCCAGCCCGATAATAGTGCTAAGGGTAAGGGTGGTGTTCGCGGCCGTTTCCAGGGCAACGGCCGTTGTCGCCCCAAACACCAGGCCGCTGCCCACCCCCGTCACCACCGCCACCGCCATACCCATCGCCACGCCAATAGGCACACTCCCCACCAAACTCACCGCCGAACTGGTCACAATCCCCAACGCCAGGCCAATAATGATGCCCAAAACGATGCTCGGCGCGGGCAAACCCACCAGCCACAAAACCAGCCCCACCAGCAAACCCACCAACAGCGGCCAGATAAGGGCACTCATCAGCAGCAGACGCAAAAAAGAAAACTCCCGCCACTGCTGGCGGCGCAGTTCAGCAAAACAGAAGTTGGGCGATAAGTGGGGATCGATCCGGCGAATGTGGTTGCGCCAGGCGGAGGGATGAAAAAACAGCCAAAAGAGAAGCTGCAAACTACCCACAATCAGGTTGCGGTGCAGCGCGGGCGCATCCGTGTATATACCCTCATGTCTCATGCAGCAACCTGCTAAAAGGCGACATCTGGCGCAGGGCATCTTCACGCCAGCCATCACCCGTTTCGCCCTCTTCCCTGGCCAGCAGCCCTTCCCGGCAAAGGATTTGCAGCAGAATCGGCCAACGGCCGCTTTCGGCCAACATCCATTCCCCATCTTCCGGCGTAAAAGGCAGCGGCGAACTGGCAATCAACTCCCGCGCTTCGGCCTCGGTCAGTGGCCCCAAGGTTGCCATATAGCCAAAAATGTTGAAAAAAGGCGAGCCATACCCACTATGTTGGGCCAGATCATACGGCCGTTCCGCCGACGACAAAATAAAGGCCAGATTACCCTGCACCTGATTCGTCGCCAGCGAGCGCAAACTCTCCCAAAAAGCATCATCCAATTCAGGATACCGCTGCAAAGCCACTTCCATCTCATCAAATAACACCACCGTTGGCCGCTGCAACTGGCCGCTCACCACATCCAAAAAATCATCCAAACGACAAGGTTCCGGCACAGGCAAGCCCATCTGCTCCAACAAATAAGGCAGCAAATTCGCCAACTCACCCAACCGGTGATCCTGAAAATCCACAAACACCCAGCCATACGCCTGCGGCTGGGCCAGCCAATCTTGCCGCTGTTCCGGCCGCAGTTGCCCAGGCAGGGCCGTGGTGATGGTTTTAAGATAATGCAGCAGAGAGGTCTTGCCGCTGCGTCGTGGCCCGATGATGGCTCCATTTTGTAACGGCCGTCTCTTCAACAAATTAAACAAACGCGCCACCTCCCGCTGCCGTCCAAAAAACCGCGCCGGATACAAAATAGGCGGCCCCGCCATAAACACCGGCGGCTCTTCCTCTCTCCCCTCTCCCCTCTCCTCTCTCCTCTCTCCTCTCTCCTCTCTTTTCCCCCCCCCACTCCGAATACGCTCAGCCAGATCGGCCGTTTCCCAGCTCGGCTCCACCCCCAACTCACTTTGCAGCACATCGCGGCACAAATCATACTGCGTCAGGGCCAACGCCCGCTGCCCATTGAGGGCCAACAACTGCATCAACTGCCTGTGCGCCTCTTCACGCACGGCATCAATCTGCAACAGCCGCCGCAGTTGGTCAATACCCAGTTGATACTGTCCTTCATCAGCGTAAAGTTGGGCTAAACGGCCGTATCCCGTCAGCGCCATCTCCTGCAAATGCGTCCGCTGCCAGGCCAGCCAATCCTCAAACGCCGGGGCATACCCCACCTGAAAATCAGCCATAAACTCCCCCCGATACAGCCCCATCACCTGGCGCAGCCGCCCAGTTTCGGCCGTTTTCGCCTGGGCCACCGCCTCATGCAAATGCTCCACGTCCAACCAATAGGCACTGCTGCGGTCAAAAGCCAATGTCTGGTTAGTAATCGTCAGATTCGGCTCCACAAACTGGCGCAGCTTCATAATCACGCCGCGCAAATTCCGTCGCGCATCCGCCTCTGGCAGTTCGCCCCACAGCAGTCCCGCCAACGCCTGCCGCGAATGCGCCTGCCCTGTCACCGCCAGGTAACAGAGCAGTGCCTGGGCCTTTGCCGATACCAGATCACTGATTGGCTGTTCGTTCCAACTAAGCTGCAAACGGCCCAACAGAGCCAATTTTAGTACTTTTGTCATCACGCCAAATCCAAAATAAACGCTCGATCAACGCCAGATCAACACTTGATTGGCATTGCACTGGTATGATAACAGCAATGGATGAAAAGGCCGGAAACGGCCGTTACCTGTTATCATTCACATAACAATAGTTTTAGCATCTTTATGCAGAAGTAGGAAATATTCGCTAAACAACTAAACTTAGATTGCTGTAATGTTATAATTTTTCACTTGAATTTATACAAATTATTCAAACAACAACTCTCTAATTTAGGACAAACGGACAGACCATGAGACAAACAAAACAAACACAAGGTCAAGCACTCGTTGAATTCGCCCTCATTGCCACCGTGCTGCTCATGATCATCTTCATCATTATAGAAGCCAGCCACATTCTATGGAACTGGATTACCATCCAGTCAGCCGCCAGAGAAGGTGTCCGCTACGCCATCACCGGGCAATTCGATCCCACCTGCGCTGTCCAAAGCCTGCCCAAATACGACTACCTGTGCACGCCAGGAGGTGACTTTTTACGAGT
This sequence comes from Ardenticatenaceae bacterium, assembly GCA_020634415.1. The sequence continues at coordinate 40,204 of JACKBT010000004.1, read as the reverse complement.
CGCTTCCGTCATCAGCCGCACCCATACGGCCATGTCTGGCTTAAACCTCAACGAAACTTCAGGAATCTTTGAAGACGACAACTATTACCTCATAGAAGTCTGGGGAGCCGCCAGTAACGGCACCGAATATTGGTCAAATTTCGCCGGCGCACCGGGTCGGCCCGTCACCGTCCGCATCATGCGCCGCGTGCCCATTCTTACCCCCCTTCTCCGGCCCATCGTCCCCTCCATCCCTGTCTTTGGTCAAGTCACTATGAACAACGAGAACTTCGGCCAACAGACCAACGCTGGGCAACAAGGGCAGGGGCTGCCACCGCCTTTACCACCACTACCTACCGCCGGTGTCACCCCCTCACCCACCAATACACCCACCAGCACACCCACCAACACACCGGGGGCCACACCTACATCCACACCATCATCCACCAATACCCCCACCGCAACGCCCGATATCTGCCCTATCAAATTTGAAGGAGATGCCGTCGAAGGTTGGACATCCGTCTTTGTGACTGGTGATGCTGGCGATACGGTACGCATTGTTGACCTGACCACAGGCGCTCAGTTAGGCACAGACATCTTCATCGCTGTCCCCAACCATGCTTGTGATGGCTTTGCCGACTTCTCCGCCCCCAACACACTCAATCCTCCGTTGGTGGGTGGGCATGTCATCATGGCCGAAAACCTGGACAATGGTTCTTTCGACACCAAAATCGTTCAATTGGGTACATCTACCCCCACACCCAGCTTGACACCCTCACCGGCCCCCACCTCTACACCCACCTATACGCCCACACCATCACCCACAGCCACCCCAACCGGGCCATTCATCCAACTTTTGCCCACCTGTGGTAATGCACCCAGCGCAACCTTTAATGTGGTAGGTGGCAACTGGTCTGATCCCACCGTCTTCCTCTACTGGTATGATCCAGTTACAGGTTCTGATACCTTCATCCAATCTGTGTCCACCAGCGGCGGTACTTTTTCTGTCAGTTGGACGCGCAGTGTGGTTGATGGCAACACCTACGTCGTGAAGGCTGCTTCCAGCAGTCAGCCATACCCCGGCAGTGTGATCAGCAAGCCGCTCACGGCTCCCTGTCCCACAGTGCCCACGCCCACACCTGGCCCCACCAATACACCAACCCCCGCGCCCGAAGACTTGTTGATCGTAGGCCCGCCGGTGTTGGTAAGCACGCCTCCCATTGTGGCCTATCAGCCCGTTCAATTCAGCTTCACCATCAGCAACACGGGTGATGTTGATATTGCCCAACTGTTCTTCGTAGACCTCTTTATTGACCCTGCGATGACTCCCATTCCCGTTCCGCCGGGAACCATTAGCATTCCTCTCAGTATGAGTGATGGTTTTACAGCGATTAGTAATATGCCAGGGCAGTCCACGCGGGTGGTGACGATTACCTCACCCTTAGGGTTTACCAATTCACCCGAAAACCATGTGATACAGGGTATGGTAGATTCGGTGCTGCAAGTCAATGAAGACATTGAAACAAACAATATCTCAGCACCATTAACAGTGGATTATGTCACTCCTGCCAACACACCCACTCCTTCACCGACACCGGGTGGTAATGATATTGATACCATTAGCGGTATTGTTCGGGTGCGTATCACAAACTGGGTGCCTGCTTATCGCGCCTTGGTGACCTTGATTAATGGTTCATCAAACCCCATCGCTTCGATGTATACAGATAATAATGGTTTCTATCAGTTCACAAATGTTCCTGCGGGCACCTACACGGTGACATCTTGTTATGAATTAGATGGTGCATTTTTCTTTGGTAATCGCACGGGCATTACGCCACCCGATCCATTGGTTAATATCTTTATGTTGCAGGGAGCTTGTCCATGATACAGTCTAACCTGAAAAGATTTCTGCCCCTTGTTGTGCTCTTGGGCCTGACCGTTTACCTGTCAGGTCGAGCTGATGCGGATGTTGTGGTGCGGGATATACCCCACGCGCCGGATTGGGATGTCTCTTCGCCTGTGCTGATATCGGACACGGCCAACCCGAATGTGAACGATCGGCCGTATATAGCCGCTGGTTCCAATGGCAACAAACTTATCATTGTCTACAATCGCAAAATGGGCAGTGGCAACGACAAAGACCCTTACTTTAGCCGCTCCACCAATGGCGGGCAAAGCTGGTCTTCGCCTGCGCCCATTCATACCAGCTTAGGCGAGGCATTTAACTCTTTAGAGGTAAACATAGAAATAGATGCCAACAATGTGGGTCATGCGGTCTGGGTCGAGGCAAACAATACGATCATGTATTCTAAGGAAGGGAATTGGGGCAACAACTCTCCCACACCCATCTACAATGCCATCGTTCAAGCTTCTAGCCCACAAATTGTGGCTAGTGGCAGCAACACACTAGACCTGATTTGGACAGCGGCCGATTTTGGCTTGACGCAAGTTTGGCACAGACGCTCCACTGACGGCGGTAATACCTGGTCGAGTGAAAATGCGATCTCGCCAGATAATGTTGAAGCCCTTTTTGCCGATGTAGACGTGGATGACAATGGCAATTTACATGTGGCCTGGGAGCAGACGGATAGTGTTCACCCCCAAACAGGTTCTTTCATCTATTACACTAAGGGGACAGTGGCTGGCTCATCTATCAATTGGTCTACGCCGGTGCGCGTCGGGGATGTGAGTGAAGCAAGCGGCCCGTTTCCCGCCGACAGCCGGTCAGCACGGCGCATGGTCATTCTGACGGATGGCAACCGTGTCCATGTGGCCTTTACCACCTTTTGGGAAGATGAAGACTTAAATGATTCTCAATGGGTTCACTATGCAACCTGCTACAACTCTTGTCAAAGCAGTTCTAATTGGACTGATGATGTGAGTATTTCGGGTGAGGTTGTGAGTGTCAATGACAATTCACCTAAATACATCGTTTCTGACATCCTAAAGATTCGGGGCTGTACGCATGTTTATTTTCATGGGATTGATGATACGCTGGAGGAGAATGAAATTCTTTTGGGTGTAAACAGTTGTGATGCCTGGGCGGCAAACGGCCGTGATGGGGTCACCTCCTCCCAAAACCAATCCCTGCACACCAGCCTGGTGGCTACAGACGACCATGTACATATCGTCTATGAACAGACAGGAGATGATGGCTCAACCCGGCAAATATTTTATCGGCGCGGCACACCACCGCCCTTCAATCTTTATCTGCCAGTGGTAGCCCGATAATCACCATTTTAGTTATTCAGGCTCGAAACGTTCTACCTTCTAGTCACTTTGGGCAAACGCTTCGAGCCTCCTTAAAAGAACCTACATGAACAGGTTAGAGTGGAGTTTAGGCATCATTTTGGTTATCTTGCTGATTGTCGTCGCCGTTTTTTCAGCGATGCTTTGGCTGCGACCCAACCGTAATAACCCAACCGGGCCAGCCAGTTCGGCGACTGTCATTTCTGCCAGAGCCAACGACATTGCCCCCACATCCGTCTTTGCGGGGCAAACGGCTAAGGTAGCCTTTGCCGCCGCCCAGAGTGTTGCCGCCACCTGGCAGGGCGATGCCGCCCTGCTGAACGCAGATGCGACCTGGCCGCAAGGCACAAAACCGCAGGATTTATTGAAAGGTGAAACAACTTGGAGCTTTACCTTCTACTCACCCCAAACAGGCAGCAGTGCGTTAGTCTCTGTGGTAGAAAATGTGGCCACCCTCTTGAGTACGGCCTCCTACCAAACCACTGCACCGGTTTTGTCGGCCAGTGGTTGGCAGCTAGACAGTGACGAGGTAATTACCCAGTTCCTGAATCAAGGTGGTGAAGATTTTATGCTTAGTAATGGTGTCACCACCTTAACCATGAGACTTTCAACCAGCAATGAAGCAGGGCGCATGGAATGGTTTATATCTTCCTTTAGTGAACAAACCCTTCATTCACTGACCATGCGCATTGATGCAACCTCAGGTGAAGTTGTAGAAGGGCCGATAAGTGATTAACGATCAACAAATGTATAAGTATGAGTTCGTGTACCTGGCCGATTTACTAGATGAGTAAAGGAGTCTGTAGAAGTAAAGTATTTAGGAGATGAAACAATGATACAACGAGTCACATCACACATCTTAAACAGGCAGGAGAGAGGCCAAAGCTTAGTAGAGGTAGCCCTCTTCTTCCCTATCTTTTTAATCATCCTGGCCGGGGTTGTGGAAGTTAGCCATTTAGCCATCACCCAAAACCGCGTGAGCAATGCCGCCCGCGCCAGCACCCGCTACTCTTCACAAGGAGGTGACGATGAGGCTATTCCGATTATCGCCCTCAACTCTGTGACCGCAACGTTGGACTTGAGCGAGGGCGTATGGGATATGTGGTCCATTCGAGGCAAACTGACCCCTGCCAACCAAAATGGGAATGGCGGCGGGCAATGCTGCGAAGAGTGGGAGTTCACCCATGTTTATGGCATCGGCCACACCAAAGCATACACGGATGTTGATGAAGATGAGATCAAGCAAGAAGTAGTCTCAGAGTTACAACTGGGTGATGCTTCAAAGGCGGCTGGTTTGGAGTTTGTGGGTACGTATCTGGTTCACGATATTGAGTCTATTCTGGGCTTGCAGGCTATTCCCGCCCTCATCGGTTTTAATTCGGTAAAGGGTTTGAATGTGATGCGTGTGTTTAGCACAGAGTTTGATGAGACGGGCGGCTGTGATGGTTTCCCCATTGCTGTAGAGGAAGGTATTCGTTCCGTATACCCGCCGCTATCACAACTGCCTAACAACAATCCCAACCCCTTCCCGGCGCCAAATGATTTCCATTCTAGCAGCCCAAAGCCTACCTATACTCAGTTTTATCGTAATGTGCCCGATATTCCTCTGGAGGATGCCCATGAAGGGTATATCTATAAGGTACAAAATGGAACGGGATCGGGTAGTTTTGGCTGGCTGGTTTGGAACAACGGCATTAACGCCAGCAGCAACACCCTGGCCGACAGCCTGGACTGGCCTGGCAATGCGCGAGATTATGCGAATCATGGGGATGGCGGGCAGCAGGCTACGCCTCTCTACAATCATGTGGTGCGTGGCTATGTCAATCCTTTAGATACCTCTGACTTGGGGATGAATATTGGTGATTGGGTCACTGTGGAGACTGGCTCGGTGAATTCCAATGGGGTACGAAGCACGATCAATGACCACATCACGAAAAATCGTTATCTCCGCCTGATTGTGTGGGGCTATGATCCTGGTTCTAACCCACCTTCTCCCCATACGAATCAGGGGAATGAATATTTCAAGTTGAAGGGTTTTGCGGTATTTCGGCTTTTGGGTCATAACTTGAGTCAAGGTAGTGGTTCTTCTTGGATTTTGGCTGAGTTTATCCGCTGGGATACTTCTTGTGGACAGTCTTAATGATGTGAACGGCCGTCTTCACAACGGCCGTTACATTCTGTAAAGGTAACGCTATGCGACATAAATTCTTTTCCCGCCAACTATTTTCAGAACGAGGGCAAAGTCTGGTTCTTATTGCCGCCGCCATGATCGGGCTGCTCGCCTTCGTCGGCATTGCCGTAGACGTTGGCTTCGTCTTTGCCAAAAACTCCCAACTGCAAGCTGGCGTAGATGCGGCAGCCCTGGCCGGTGTCGTCGAACTCATGGGGGGTGACATAAGCGTAGCTGATGAAAAAGCCGAGCGGTTCCTCAGCTCCAACAACATCCCCATCACCGATACAGTCGCCACCACGATGGAAAGCCAGACCTACCTGACCGTTATCCAGGAAACAGCTTATGCCGTCACCGTCACCTGGCGAGTAGACTTGTTCTTTTTAAGAGTCATTGGTTGGGATGAAGTATCCTTAAGAAAGTCGGCCACCGCCGCCTTCTTCCCCCTCACCGACATCTACGCAGGCGCCAGAGTTGAAACAGGTAAATTAAGCACCTCCAATCAGGCCCTTTTCGGCCCCAGTGCCTGCACCAGCATGGGCGACCCCTACTCGCCCTTCAACAGCACCTTCCGTCCCCCTGGCTCCCCAGCGGGTACATACACCTATCGCTACCGCATTCTTGTGCCTTCTAACTATCCCGATGATGTTTTGCGGGTGGAGATATTTGATCCCGACTCCTCGAATGCTGCCACCAACAGCTACACGGTTATTCGCACCAACTACGCGGCTTCCAATGGCCTGTCGCCTACTGCCAACAAGAGCTGCCCAGACAGCAATCGTATGCAGCCCTGCATTATAGACACCGACGAGGACACGCTGGTTAACCCGCCAGATGTGACGTTAGATCAATTGAATCCTTTCTGGTTTGGACGTGTAGATGAAAACCGCCGCCCCACACCCAGTTGTGATGCCAATGGTGGTTACAATGTGAACAACAACACAAACACTCTCTATGAGCTTTGGTACTATAAACAAAACAATGATGGTACTATCCAAGAAATCCCCCTGGCTGCCTACACGGGGCGCAAAGACAACATTGCCCCTCATGATACCGATTTGTACTGGGTTTCCCCTGGAGCACCACCAGGACTTGGCCGTAATCAGGTCGTACCCGCCGATTTTGGCGACTTTGAAATTAAGCTAGACCCCAACACAGGCGATGTGCCTCAAATCTTGGTAGAACAAGGTACAGGCAACCGTTACATTTATATGGATGTAACCACCATCGCTGGCTCTTCGGAAAATGGCTACGAGATATGGGCTGGCCCCAATGATTACATTGGCTCCGTTTCCAGCCAGGGCAATGAGCGGAACATCACTGTACTCGACAATCCGGGGGCGCATGATTCCCGCGGCGCGGCCGTATTTGCCATTGGCACGCTGCCCATGAACTCCAACACCAGCAATCGTGTAGATATTCCCCTGGTCTATATCAACCCCAACTATGCCGGGGAAAGGCTCTTTATCCGTTTGTTTGATCCCGACTCTGGCACACAAGCCCCTATCACCTTCTTCTTTGATTCGATAGCCAAAGAGGACTGGTCTTTTACCTTTGCCGATGGCGGGACAGATCCGGACGGTGTGCCGGCCAACAGCCGCTGCTTTCCCAGTTGTAATAACAAGTGGCTCAATCCACCCTACCTGATCACGGTGCCCGGCGATCTGGAAAATTGTGATTATAACAATCCCAACCCAGATGATTGTACGCCTTTCTATGGCGGCCGTTTAATGGCCAACTATCGTGCGGGTGCCCACGACACCTATGTCTGGCAAATCAGCATCACTGGCGCACCTTATCTGGTGAAGTAATGCGACAGGTATAACAAGAATAGATTCATCACCCGAAGGGTTTTAGGCCGTAACATCACCTCATCAACCCTTCGGGTCGGTATCGTTATTATCAATACATGTACAGCAAGAGGACATCATTATGTTTCAAGGTTCATGCAAAAAACAAACAAGTCAAACAAGCCACAAGCATCCTGAACAAGGTCAGGGCGTTACTGAATATGCCCTGATTCTACTTCTGGTCGCCCTGGCTGTCGTCGTCATTATCAACGTCTTGGAACCGGCCATCGGCAATGTCTTTTCCCGGTTTGTGGACAATGCGCCCGTAGCCCCACCCTCGCTGCTGGCCTACACACCGCCAGGCACCCCTATCCCAACCGCCACCACAGACCCCAATGTCACACCCAGTGCCACCCCACCGCCATCTGCCACCGCAACGGCGACGGAAACGCCAGTGATCTCCCCTACACCCACCAATACCAGCACACCCACCAACACCCCCACAGCTACCACCACCAACACGCCCACGCCCACCCAAACACCTTCCATACCGAATATTCTGTTCGTGGTCGGCAATGATAACAATCCGAGTGATGGAGATGATGCTGTCATTGCGCAATTAACCGCCCTCGGTCATACCGTTTTGGTAATGGATGACAGTGATGCTCAAGACTCTGATGCCAACGGACGGGATTTAGTCATTATCTCTTCCAGTGTCAATTCTAATACCGTTGGAAATGAGTTCCGCAATGTCACCGTACCTGTGTTGTTATGGGAAAATGCCTTGCTCGACAATATGAAAATGACGAGCGATGAAGGAACAGAGCCTACTGAAGTGGACGTGGTGATTACCAACAGCGGCCATGCCATGGCTGGTGGGTTGCCCAACGGCGATAGACAGGTCTATTCATCGAATGACACACTCACCTGGGGTAAACCCAGCAGCAATGCTGTTAAAATCGCCCATGTAGATGACGATTCGACGCAATGGGTTATCTTTGGGTATACAACTGGCTCTTCGATGGTGGGATTGAATGCACCAGCACGACGAGTTGGCTTTTTCCTTTCGGATGATGGTGCTGATAACCTGACGGGGGCTGGCTGGATACTATTTAACGCCGCTGTAAGCTGGGCCATGAATTAACTGCGGCCCGTTACCAGATTCTCTTAAAAACCTCAGAGGGTTGGCTGCCCTCTGAGGTTTTTTTATTTCCGCCTCCGCGCCAGGCCCAGCAGCACCCCACCCCCAACGGCAGCCGCGGCCAATAACCACCAGGATGAGAAAGCCGAGGTTTGCGTCTCTGACATTGCAGGCGAAGCTGCGGTCGGTGTAGCGGGTACGGCCGTTTCCACCTCCATCACCTGCGCCACTTCCATCACCTCAGTCGGCGTGGCCGTCTTCGTCAGCGTCGGTTCCGTCATGGGGGTTGCCGTCGGCGTGGCCGTGTTCGTAGCCGTCGGCGGCTGCGTCGGGGTTGCGGTAGGCAAAGCTGTGGCTGTGGCCGTAACCGTAGGCGTAATCGTAGCGGTGGGCGGAACGGCCGTTGCCGTGGCCGTCATTGCCGCCGTAGGGGTCGGCACAGAAGGCTGCGCCGCCGTCACACCCTCGGCCACTACCCCCGCCTCCACCAAAAAGAGCGGCGGCCCCCCCATATAACATTCCGCATGGCAGCGCATCCCCGCCAGATCAATCGTATACACCCCATTCTCCGGCACAATGGTGGTGGTCTCACCAACGGCCGTTACCAGCAAAGCCGAATCAGCCAAAGCAGGCACACGCAGCGTAACGGCCGTTGGCGTTCGCGCCCACATCACCCGCGTCACCCCCTCCGGGCGGTTAAACGTAAAAATATAATACCCATCCCCCTGCTCCCGCCGCACCGGATAAGTAAACCCACTCAGATACTTAATCGTCGTCTCATAGGCATAATAAGCGGGACGTTTACTGAAATCATACGGCCGTATCAACCCCCACGACTCATCCCCCGGCGCCATATTAATATCCACCAGCTTATACACCCCCATCCGCGCCGCCCCCGCATTAAAACCCACCGCATGAGCCTGCACAATGTACCAGGCCTGCTGCTCCAAATCCACCGGAAACGACTGCACCTGCACCGGCCACTCCGGGTCCATACTAGGCCGCGCATTCGTCTCATTCACCCAAATCGGCTTAAACGGAATCCCCAACTCCTGCTGCAAAGAAAAGCCCCCCCCCACAATCGAATAAATCGTCTCCGGCCGAAAATAAATATGGTAGGTGATGATGTCAAAATAATAGTTATTCTCGGCGGCCGTGGGATCGGCCGTTACCACTCCCAAAAAACGGCGCAAATAACTTGGGTCATGCCAATATGTCATGCCTCCTAGGTGAATCACTGCCTCTGGATCGGCCGTTTTCAACACCTGATACGCCACCTTCACCAACTGATAATAATCCTGCGTCGTCCCACTAAACTCATGCCCATACACATCCGGCGCAATATCCGGCTCATTCCAAATAATCCAATGATGCACCCCCCGCGGCCCATAATAAGCCGCCACCTGCCGCAAATACGTCGCCCACAAATTACCCGGATCATCCACCGGCAAATAAAGCCCACGCGGCACCCCCGAAAAAGGCTGACCATCCGTCGCCCAGGCCGGCGTATTCTTCAACAGCCCCACAATCGTGCGCCCCTGCCCATTCGCCTCCGCCAACCACTCCTCCAACACATGCAGCGTATTCCAATCCCCCGGCCCCGTAGGCTGAATTTCGCTCCAGTAAAACAAAATCCGCTCCCAGCCCACACCCAAATCGGCCGCTTCCTGCGGTGCCCAAAAAGATTCAATCGCCCCAAAGCGCGGGTCAATCACCCCCTGCGCCCGGCTCACCGGCTGGCCCGCCAAGCCATTGACCAAAACCACAATTGCCAGTAAAAATACGAACAGCTTCAAACCTGATTGCTTCATAACTGAAATTAGAGACAAGAGATTGGAGACTAGGTAGTCTCTAGCCTCCAGTCTCCAATCTCTTGTAAGTTTAAATTCCCATGCCTTAACAAACGGGCGAGATTATAATAGCAAACCAGCTAGAAAAGTAATCATGCCCACCACTGGAACCTTCAATGAGACGACTTCCTTCACTTTTATTAATTGTTGGCACTGTCCTAATCCTAACCGGCCTCACCTTTGCCCTTTTGCTCATGCCCTTGCCCACAGCCACGGCCGCTTTACCCCCCAACCATCCCACCCTTCACCCCCAAACCAGCAATGCCCGCGTCCCCACCACCCGCCAAGACTTCTTCCTGCCCGGCACCCAACCCGGTCAAATTCAAGCCGAAATCATCGCCCCCGAAAACTGCACCTTCTGCCATGGCGATGGCTACAGCCAGCAAACCATCCAACCCGCTGGCACCGAAACCTGGTCCGCCTGGTTCGGCAGCATGATGGCCCAGGCCGGGCGTGACCCCCTCTTTTATGCCGCCCTCGACATCGCCAACGCCGATGCCGCCTTCAGCGGTGATTTTTGCCTGCGCTGCCACGTGCCACGCGGCTGGCTAGATGCCCGTCATGCCCCCACCAGCGACACCAGCAACTTCACCCCCGACGACCTCGAAGGCGTACAATGCGAAGTCTGCCACCGCATGGTAGACCCCTTCTACACCAACGAAAACCCTGCCCGCGATCTAGAAGTCCTGGCCGCCATCACCGCCCCCGTCACCTTCCCCGGCAACGCCTCCATCATCGTAGACCCCCTCGACCACCGGCGCGGCCCCCTCAACGTCACCGACACCCTCGGCTTCGACCCCCACCTCGCCATCAACATCTCCGCCACCCTGCAATCCCCCTACCACACCGAAAGCCTCCTCTGTGGCAGCTGCCACAACATAGACAACCCCGTCTTTTCCTGGGACGAAACCACCCAAAGCTACCAGCTCAACCCCCTCGGCCAAGCCAGTGATCTCGTTGATCCCTTCCCCATCGAGCGCACCTTCAGCGAATGGGCCTTAAGCAGCTACAACACCCCCGGCGGCATCTACGCGCCGCAGTTCGGCGGCAACAACGATTACGTCTCCACCTGCCAAGATTGCCACATGCGGGCCATCACCGGCACAGGCGGCATCTGGCCCGGCCAGCCCAACACCCCGCGCCCCAACTACCCCCTGCACGATCTCACAGGGGCCAACACCTGGGTTCCCCAAATCCTACCCCTGCATCCCGTGTTCAGCAGCACCTACACCGGCACCGTCCAGGCCGAAATGCGGGCACAGGCTCTCATATCAGGCACACTGCGGGCACGCTACATGCTGCAAAACGCGGCCACCCTCGCCGCCACCAAAATCGGCGACACCCTCGTCGTCACCGTCACCAACCAGAGCGGGCACAAGCTGCCCAGCGGCTATGTGGAAGGACGGCGCATGTGGCTGCAAGTGGAGGGTTACGACATCAATGGGACATTAGTGTACACATCCGGCGCGTATAATGTAGGCACAGCCGATCTCAGCGGCTACCATACCGACCCTACCTTAAAAGTTTACGAATCCCTGCACGGCCTCTCGCCCGATCTGGCGGCACAGTTGGGGCTAGAAGTGGGGCACTCATTCCACTTCGTCCTCAACAACGTCATCATCTGCGACAATCGCATTCCGCCGCGTGGGTATGATTTCGCCGCTTTTGCCGAACAAGGTGCGGCTCCATATGCTAACGGCCGTCCCTCATCCACCCTCTACGCCAACGAGCAATACTGGGACACCACCCTCTACAACCTGCCGAGCAGCGTCGTCACCGGCACAGTGCGCCTTATGCACCAGGTCGCCAGCAAAGAGTACATCGAATTCCTGCGCGACAACAACCCCAACCCCGCTGGCAACAATGGCGACATCCTCTACGATTTGTGGGAACAGACCGAACGCAGCCGCCCCGAAATCATGGCCGCTATGGATTTCACCACCAGTGCCACGAGCCAATCCTTACCCGACATGAGACAGCTAAACAGCAGCTATCCGGCCATTTGTGACTATCCCTTACTGCCAACGGCCGTTACCCTCAGCGGCCCCCTCACCGGCACCACCCACACCGCCTACAGCTTCCAGGCCAACCTGCTCCCCCTCACCACCACCCTGCCCCTCAGCTACACCTGGATGGCCGACGGCCAAACCACCACCACCCACCTCGCCTGGGACACCAGCGACAACATCACCTACACCTGGCCGCTGGCTGGCAGCCAAACCATCACCCTCACCGCCAGCAACGGTGTCAACCAAGTCACCGCCACCCACACCATCACCCTTACCGCCCCAGATATTGATAACCGACTGTACTTGCCTTTTATTACGAGGAGTAATTAAGTAATTGGGTAATTGAGTAACGACCAATTACCCAATTACCCCATTACCCAATTACCTCATGACCGATATCCAACTCCGACCGGCACAGCAAGCCATTTTAGAATACACCAACGGCCGTATGGCCGTCAGCGCCGTGCCCGGCAGCGGCAAAACCTTCACCCTCTCCCTGCTCGCCGCCCAATTAATCGCCGACGGCCGTCTCAACCCCGACACCGGGCAGCGCATCCTCATCGTCACCTACCTCAACGCCAGCGTAGACAACTTCAAAAACAACATCCGCAAACGGCTCGACGAAATGGGCATCTTCCCCGTCGGCTTCGACGTGCGCACCCTGCACAGCCTCGCCCTGGAAATCGTCAACGTCTCCCAACGCGGTCTGGGCGATGGCGAAAACGCCTTCATCGTTCTCGACGAAGGGCAAAGCACCCACTTCCTGGCCCGCGCCGTAGATGCCTGGATCGAAAACAATCCTGACCTCTGGCATGCCTTCCTGCCCGACGACAGCCCCCAAATGAAAGCCCGCTGGCGCAGCATCACCGAAAGCACCGCCAAAACCTTCATCCGCGCCGCCAAGAATGAGCGGTATCAGCCAGAGGTGATTATGGAGAGACTAAGAGACTGGGGACTAGAGACTGGCAGTCTCCAGTCTCCAGTCTCCCAGTCCCCCCTGCTACAAATGCTAACCGGCATCTACGGCCGTTACCAATCCATCCTCCACCGCCAGGCCGCCTACGACTTTGACGACCTCATCTGGCAAGCCGTAGATTTGTTGGAACAACGGCCGTCTCTGGCCGAAGAACTACGCCAACGCTGGCCCTACGTGTTGGAAGACGAAGCCCAAGACAGCGTACCCCTCCAAGAAATCCTGCTCTCCGCCCTCACCGGCCCCAATGGCAATCTGGTGCGCGTCGGCGACCCCAACCAGGCCATCACCAGCACCTTCACCGCCGCCCATCCCCGCTTTTTTAATGCCTTCATCGAGCAGGAGGGGGTGGTAGAACGGCCGTTACCCAACAGCGGCCGCTGCGCCCCCCTCATCCTCAACGCTGCCAACCACGTCCTGCACTGGGTCATAGACAACCACCCCGTCCTCGAAGTGCGCGAAAACACCTTCCGCCGCCAAGACATCCTGCCCACACCCCCCGGCGATGCTCAACCCAACCCACCCGACAGCGAAGCCAAAATCGAAATCCGCGTCTTCAAGCACCGCGAAGATGAAGAACTGCCCGCCATCGCCAAAGCCGCCATTCGCTACGCGAAGGACAACCCCCAGCACACCCTCGCCATCCTCGTCCCCACCAACCAAATGGGCCACGCCGTCGCCGAGCATTTAGACGAAATCGGCGCCGATTACGACAATTTGCTGCGCGGCGGCAGCCAGGAACGAGAAATCGCCGCCGCCATGCACGCCATCCTGGCCCTGCTGGCCGATCCCCTGGACACCCGCGCTCTGGTCAACGCCCACGCCAGCCTGCACGCCCTCGGCCATCCCGCCGCCCCCGGCCCCAGCGAAAACCTGGAACGCTTCCACACCATCCTGCGCAGCACCCACCGCCCCGAAGCCCTGCTCTTCCCCTGGCAGGAAGATGATGTGGAAACCGGGCTGCCAGCGGGCATTGCCACAGAAGATGATTTACGCCATGTGGAGCGGCTGGTTACTTTTTTGCGCAGGATGTTTGATTTACGGCCGTTACCCATTGACGACCTCGCTCTAGCCCTCGGCGACGAACTATTTGCCTGGGGCGATGAGGTTCACGAAGCCGATTTGGCCCTGGCTTACCAAATCGCCACCACCCTGCGCGGCTGGCGCGATGCCCAACCCGAACTGCGCCTGCCCGAACTGGTGGCCGAGTTGGAAGGCATTGCCACAGGCCGCCGCCGCCTGCCCGTCGTCTCCCCCACCGACTATGGCTACGAACCCAAACCAGGCCGCCTCACCCTCACCACCCAGCACAGCGCCAAAGGGCTGGAGTGGGATGCCGTCTACCTCGTGGGCATAGATGGCTTTTGGATTCCGGGCAATCTCGATGCCGCCTTCCTCGGCGTACACGACTTTCTTGGCGGCGACCCCACCGCCGAAGCAACGGCCCAATTGAACTATTTAATGAAGGGGGAAGCGGGCATTTTTGAAGGACGCACCGCTACCGAATCAGCCCACATCGAAATTATCAGCGAGCGGCTGCGACTGCTCTACGTGGGCATCACCCGCGCCCGCCGCTATCTGCACCTCAGCCGCAGCCGAGCCACCCGCCAATACAACCGCGAACGAGAAGCCGAGCCAGCCACCGTCATCGGCGTGTTGTATCGCTACTTGAAATCCAAAACCGGCTGAAGCCTCGACTCCGTTTTTTCGAGGATTGTCGGAGTGGAGGCTTTAGCCGGAACCTCCGCGAACCCCCGCATAATATCGCACAGTCTTGCCACATTTCCGCATACAAACCGCAATATCCTACTCCCAACGTAGCGATGCCGTCGAGAAAGTAGAGCCTTGTTCTGTCATAATTGCAGGCAGCGAGGTGTTGATTTGATAACTGACAAGCACTTGAGTGCGTGAACGGCCGTTCCCAAGCCCTTGTATCGCACAGCACCCATCTTTTACAATATCAGTAGATCACCTTGTAGAGCGATTTTGTAAATCGTCTGAGCGATTTGCAAAATCGCTCTACAACACACTCGTGATCTGTTTCGATCTACTGAATATCCACATTACCCGTCATCGGTAATCCGATGACCGATCACAGAAAAACCGACAAGAGGTGACCCATGCAATGCCCACAGTGCCATACCGCCACCCTCAACTACCGACCCTTCTGCCCCGGCTGCGGCTACAGCGGCAGTACCCCCGCGCTGGAACGGCTGTCCAATCTCAACTTCCTGCTCACCGAAATGGGAACCTGGACATTGGCTCGCACCCTGCTGGCCCCTTTGGAGGCCCGCTACGAGGCGCAAAAACGCGAAGTAGAAGTTGAACTGGGTTTACGGCCGCCGCCGCCAACGGCCGTTGAAGCCCAATCCCTCCGCACCCAGTTAGCCCACTTCACCTACCTCACCAACAAAATTAGTCATTGGATTGGCGAAGGCTGGCTGTCACCCGAAAACGGCCGTTCCCTCCGCAGCCAAACCCAAGACAAAATCACCACCCTCTACGACCAACTGCGCGATGCGCCCCCCGACAACAGCACACCCTCCCCGCAAAAACAGCTCATGCAGCAGTGGGACAAACTCGATTTCGTGCGCAAAACCATCGAAAAACTGCACAGCCTCGGCCACCTCAGCCCCACCCATTACGAACTGGCCCTCGCCGAAATCACCGCCCAACTCCTCGAAATCGAATACCAATCCGGCATACGCCCCCACCCAACCCCATCGCCTCTCGCCCCTCCCCCCTCGCCCCTCCCACCTCGCCCCTCCGCTCCCCCTCGCCCACCCTGGACGTGGGAACGCTTCTGGGACAGCCTTCTCTCCGAGCGCACCCTCAAAGCCATCCTCTTTTTGGGCGCACTACTGCTCTTCGCCTCCGCCGTCTCCTGGGTTGCCAGCAATTGGAACACCTTCTCGCCCCTCATTCAGGGCACGGTTTTAGTCAGCGTAACGGCCGTCTTCTTCACCCTCGGCTGGTTTGTGCGCGTCAAACAAGGGCTGCATGAATCCGGCAACGCCATCATTGCCGTCGCCAGCTTCCTCGTACCCCTCGACTTCCTCGTCTACTACCTCTCCGGCGGCTTCCCCGCCCACAGCTGGCCCACCGTCTGGCTGGCCGCTTCCACCGTCTGCCTCGGCCTCTACCTGCTGCTAACCGTCAGCCTGCAAGCCGAGTTTTTTGGCTATTTGGTGGCCCTGGCCGCCACCAGCCTGACCGTCGCCACCATGAACTGGCTCAACCTCCCCGTTGACTGGTGGCAGGCAGGCGCGGTGGGTACGGCTATGGCCTTAGCCATTGGCAGTGAACTCTGCCGCCGAGGCAAGGCCGATTGGCGCATTTTTGCCGCGCCGCTGGGGCGCATGGCCCTGGCAACGGCCGTTCCCGTCATGCTCCTCGGCGCAGGCTGGGGCTACCTCATCCAAAACCGCCCCGCTGCTTTTTATGTGGCTCTGGCTGTCAGTTGGTGGCTCGGCGGCGGCACGCTGGTGTTAATGGTGCGCCGCTACCGGCTGCGCTCCCTCGTCCTGGCCGCCGCCCTCACCTTCCCCATCGCCGTCTTCTTCAGCCTGGATTGGCCGACAGTCATCAACCGCGCCTATTTGGCCCTCGGTTGGGCCATCCTCATCCCGGTTTATCTCACTGTTGGCTATTGGCTGAGGCAGCACGACGATGACGAAACATTTCCGGCATACGGCCGTTCCGTCCTGTGGGTTGGTTGGGCCTTGGTGGCCCTCTCTGCCCTGTGGCCGCTGACCCAGCCCGACATTGCCCGCTTTGTCCACCTCTGGCTGGCGGCGACGATGGTGGGGACGGCCGTTCTCTGGCAGCAGGCGCGTCACTTGTGGCTAATGAGCCTCTTCCTGATGATGGGCGCAACCATGTCGCAGGGCAGCCAGGGCGCGGCCCCCGCCGAAGTAGCCCTGTCGTGGACGCTGCTGGCAGTGCTGCATGTGGCCGCGGCCGTTTGGCTTGACGCAAAAAGCGGTGCGAAGTTCCCCTCAGTTCCTCCCAGTTCCCCCAAAATGGGGAACTCAGGGGAGCTTGGGGGAGTTTGGGGGAGCTTGCCGGAGGGGAGCAGTGCGGTTTTGTTTGGCGCGGGTTGGCTGTTGGCGGGGCTGGCGATGCTGCCACCGCTGCTGTTTGGCGAGCAGCATTTGTTGGTTTATGCGTTGGGCAATTGGGTAGGCGTGAATGGCTGGCTGGCTTATGTGGCTAACGGCCGTCAACACCCCGGCCTGCAAACCATGCTCCACCACCGCCTCCTGCAACGTTTCCCTACAGCCACTCTCTTCCAATGGCTGACCGCCCTCTCCATTCTGCCCTGGTTGGGGCTGTTTTGGCGCAACCAGGCCGAATGGTCACGCGATTATCTGCCACTGGCCTATGCCGCGTTGGCCTGGGGGCTGCTGCTGTTGGGCACACGCTTGCGTCGGTTGCGGTGGGCCTATGGTGCGCCCTGGCAGGTAACGGCACACTTCGGCACAGTGGCGGCCTTTGGTTTTGGCCTCATTTTTTATGAGCAGTGGGTATTTACGGCCGTTCTCCTCACCGCCGCCCTTTTCCACTTCACCACCGCCCATCTCATGCCCCGTTGGCGTGGCCTTGGCACCTTTTTAGGCGGCATCTTGCTGGCCGCTGGCTGGCTGAGCGGGCTGGACTGGCTGGGGGTTAGTGATCAGGTGTTGTTACCCGCCCTGGCCGCCATGATTCTGGCCTATATGATAGCCGCCAAATGGCTGACAGACAGCGGCCGGGTGCGGGCCAATGGCCTGGAACCGCTCATTATTGCCGCCCTGATGTTGGCAATGGTGGCTGTGCTGTGGAGCCTGCTCAACATGGCGCGGGATTGGGACAACGACCTGGCCCTGCTCTGGGTGTCGCTGACCTACGTCTTGTTGGGCAGCAGCTTCTTGCTCTACGCCTGGGAGACCAATCTGGCGGGCTGGGGGCATCTGGGCATTTGGGCGGGGGTGCTGGCAGGCGGTTTGGTGATTAAGGCGTTCAGCCGGGGCAGCGGCCGTTCGGCGGCGTTGGCCGCGCTTTTGGCGATTGGCCTGGTGGTGGCCGAGCGTGGGCTGCTCCATCTGGCCCGCACGGTGAAGGGTGGTTTTTGGCGGCGGGCGTGGCGTTTGTATAGACGGCCGTTGCTCACATCGGCCTGGATGGTTTCATTAGGCACAATTGGTCTGGCCTTAATCCGTAATCTCCTCTGGTTGGGCGGCGGTGTCACCCGCCAAAGCTGGTCTATCCTGGCCCTCTTCCTGATTGTGGGGTTGTATGCACTGAGTGCCTATCTCTACAAAAAGGAGCGTTTTGCCTGGTTGGCCACGCTGTTGGTGGTGGTGCCCTGGGCGCTTTTAGGCGATTTGGCGGGGCAGGCAGACGGCCGTTGGGCAGCACCGTTCTATAATGAGCAGTGGGTGGTGTTGAGTGTGCTGTTATTGCTCACGGCTGCCAGCCTGGAGAAATGGTCAATGGTCAATGGTCAATGGTCAATGGTCAATTACAGATTACCGCCATACCTTATGGCCTATTTCTTGGTGCTGGTGGCGTTGGGTTGGCGCGATGGGAGTGCGATTGGTTTGGGCTTAGGGGCGGTGGTGTGGGTGGCAACGGCCGTTACCTTGCGCCGACCTGTGTTGATGACAGGGGCCGCTTTGCTGCTGGTGGGGGCCTATGGGCGCGGGCTGGATGCGCTGCCCTTTACCGTGCGACCGTGGTGGGCCTGGTGGCCGCTTGTCTTGGCCTTCATGCTGCTGGGTTATTACCTGGACAACTTGTGGGGCATTGAACCGCAAACGGGCCAGCCCAAGCAGTTGGGGCGTTTCCCCTGGTATCAGCCGGGGCGTTGGCCGACGGCCGTTTGGGCACGGCTTTCGCGCTGGTGGGCCATGCCCTTCCACCTTATTGCCCTGGCCGTTACCACCCTTGTGCCATTTTTGACGCTCATTAGCAGCTTCCCTGGCACGTATAGCCCAGAGGAGTGGCACTATGTGGTTCTGTTGGGGTTGGGAACGGCCGTATTCACCTACTATCTCTTCCGCTTCCGCGTGCGCGGCCTGCTGTTGGCGGCCTGGGTATGGCTGCAGTTCACCTACATCATCACCCTGGCCTGGCTCTTCCCCACTCCTGATAGTGCTTCCGTTGTCGCTCTGGTCTTCATGCCCATGACAATAGCTACCGCAGCGATGGGGCTGCTGGTGCAAAAGCTGCGGCAAGAGCCATCGCCCTTTGCCAGTGGGGATAGTTGGTGGTTTGGTTGGTCACGGCCGTTTTTCGCCATTTTGTCCATTAATCTCGCCTTCAGCCAGCTTTACACGCTGGAAAATGACGGCTTTGGCATCCTCGTGACCCTGCTCAATGCCCTCATCATCGCCACGCTGGCCGTATTTTGGCAGACGGAATGGCTGCTTTATGTGCCGCTGGCGTTGGGCTGGCTGGTCTCTGCACAATATCTGGACTGGCTGAATTTGCCGAGCCTGAATATGCCCACCGCCTTCGCGGTGGTGGCGGCGTTGTATGGCATTGCCGGGTATGGGCTGTTGTATGGTGCGAGGAGCGAAGGCAGATGGGCGAAGGGCGAACATTCCCTCTCACCTCTCGCCCCTCGCCCCTCACTCCTCGCCCTCTGGCAACGGCCGTTGCGCCGCACCGCCTGGCTCATCTCCCTCATCAGCCTGCTGCTTACCTTGTCGCGGGGCAGCACCGTGCTCATATCCTTGCCCTTCGCCATTTTCGATCTGCCGCCCATTGCTACCACTCGCATGATGGATCAGGCAGCGATGGTGGTGGCTGTTTTCTCGGTCTTGGGGCTGTTTTACCTGGCGGCCGCTTTTGTAGAACGGCGGCGTGGGCTGGGTTATGGCTCGGTCTGGCTGCTGTTTGCGGCCT
Source organism: Ardenticatenaceae bacterium (assembly GCA_020634415.1). The sequence goes on along the minus strand of JACKBT010000004.1, from coordinate 20,152 downwards.
GGAGTGTGTGGCTGCTGTATGTGCAGCAGCAGACGGAGCTGCAATATTATGCGCTGCCCGCTTCGCTTTACCTCTTTGGCGTGGCCTGGCTGGAATGGACACAGGGCAGTCGTAATCTGGCAAGTTGGATTGATCGCGCCGCGATTGTGCTGATGTTTGGCTCGGCTTTGTGGCAATCGTTTGGACCTTGGGGGCTGGCTTATGCGGTGCTGATGATGCTGGAAGGGCTGTTTTTGGTCTGGCTGGGCAGTGTGCGGCGGCTGCGGCGGCTGTTGTATGCGGGGATGGGTGGGGTGATAACGGCCGTTCTCGGCCAACTCATCGAACCATTATTCAACCTGGAAACCTACGTTTTCTTCATTTTGGGTGCAGCCCTGCTGGCCGCCGGCATCCTCATCGAGCAGCGGCGCGAGAAGGTGCTGCAGTTTGCCCAAGAGTGGAAGTTGAAACTTGAAGATTGGGAGTAAGAGAGACTGGAGACTAGAGATTGGAGACTAATGAGTCTCTAGTCTCCAGTCCCTAGTCTCCTCCAGAACTATGAAACGATTCAAACTACTTTTCACACACAAAAACCTCTTCATTGCCCTGGCCCTGCTTCTTGCTAATGGCTTTGCCTGGTTGACGGTGGCGACGGAGACGTTAACGGCCGTTGATCCCCTTCTCCACCCCGATGTAGCCGCCGTGCGCGAGCATTGGCAGGCGCGGGATGCAGCGGGCGAACCGTTTAGCGTGCGCGTCAATGAACTGGAGACGATGCAGACGATCACCTGGTTCATTGCGCCGCGCCCCAATATCCCTTTCAGCCATCCGCAGATTCGCTTTTTGGGCAACAATGAGGTGGAAGGGGGTGGTTATGTGCGGGTGATGGGATTGGAAACGGCCGTGTCCGGCCGTGCCACCATCGCCGTCATCAACGGCAAACCCATCGCCACCATTCATGAACTGCGCGTGGGCAACGCCAACGCCCCTGCCCCCGTCGTCGCCCTCGTGGCCCAAGCCCAGGGCATCTACGACCAACTCTCCCTGCCCATCGAAATCACCCGCCTGGAAATCCTCGACGGAGAGGCAATTATTGAAGGCGTTTATCGCTAGACAAAGCATAAAACGTAAAACGTAAATGGCCCGTTTACGTTTTACGTTTTACGTTTTACCCACCCTCCTCTCCCGTTTGACAACTCCTCTTTTCCTCACTATCATCCCCCCATTCCCCAAAAATAATTCAAGAAGGAAGGTGAAACGATGAGTGGACAAGATCAATTTGCAGTCAGTGAAGCCCAAATTGCGGTACACTGGCAGGAAGAGGAATATTTTCATCCCTCCTCACAATTTATCGCCCAGGCCAACATGACCGACCCCGGCCTTTATGAGCGATTTAGCCTTGACAATTTCCCCGAATGCTTCAAAGAATATGCTGATTTGCTGGACTGGTATCAATATTGGCATACCACGCTGGATACCAGCGACGCGCCTTGTTGGAAATGGTTCGTCGGTGGCAAAATCAATGCCTCCTACAACTGCGTTGATCGTCATCTAGAACAGCACAAAAACAAAGCTGCCCTCATCTGGGTGCCAGAGCCGGAAGATGAACCCCATGCCGCCATTACGTACCAGGAGTTGTATGTGCGCGTGAATGAGTTTGCCGCCTTGCTGCAAGACGCGGCCGGTTTGAAGACGGGGGATCGTGTCACCATCCACATGCCAATGGTGCCTGAACTGCCGATTACGATGCTGGCTTGCGCTCGTTTGGGCGTGATTCATTCGGTGGTATTTGGTGGCTTTAGTGGCAAGGCTTGCGGCGAACGCGCCGCCGATTCGGGCAGCCGGGTGCTCATCACGATGGATGCTTATTATCGTGGTGGCAAATTGTTGAGCCACAAAGAGAAAGCGGATATTGCGGTGGAAACGGCCGCTTCCGAAAACCAAACCGTAGACACCGTACTCGTCTGGCAGCGTTACCCCGGCAGCTACTCCTCAGAAGTGCCGATGGTGGAAGGACGCGATCAGTTCGTCAACGACATGCTGCCCAGTTATCGCGGCCAGCGCGTTGACCCAGTGCAGTTGCCCGCCGAAGCTCCCCTATTTTTGATGTACACCAGCGGCACAACAGGCCGTCCCAAAGGCTGCCAACACAGCACTGGCGGCTATCTGGCTTACGCCGCCGCCACCTCCAAATTTGTACAGGACATTCACCCCAACGACGTTTATTGGTGTATGGCCGACATTGGCTGGATTACGGGGCATTCTTACATTGTTTACGGGCCTTTGGCTTTGGGTGCCACCAGTGTCATGTATGAAGGTGTGCCCACCTACCCCGATGCGGGCCGCGCCTGGCGCATCGCCGAGCAGTTGGATGTGAACATCTTCCACACCGCGCCAACAACGGTGCGTATGCTGCGTAAAGCCGGGCCAGATGAACCAGCCAAATATAACTTACCATTTCAAGCACATGACCACTGTGGTGAACCCATCGAGCCACAAGTGTGGCGTTGGTATCATGAAGTAGTGGGCAAAGGGAAGCAGCCATTGTGGACACCTGGTGGCAGACGGAGACGGGTGGCTTTTTGTGCAGCACCATGCCCGCGCTGCACCCCATGAAGCCCGGTAGTGCTGGCCCCGCCATGCCCGGCATTCACCCCATTATTTATGATGAAGATGGTGAGGAAGTTACGGAACCCGCGACAGCGGGCAATATCTGTATTCAAAATCCCTGGCCGGGGGCCTTCCAAACAATTTGGGGCAACCGTGATCGGTATGTGAACACGTATTACGCCAAATATTGCAAGAATCCTGAGAGCAAGGATTGGCGTGACTGGCCCTATTTCCCTGGCGATGCGGCCGTGCGAGCGGCTGATGGTTATTATCGCATTTTGGGTCGTGTGGATGATGTGATCAATGTGGCCGGACACCGTTTGGGAACAAAGGAATTGGAGTCGGCCTGTTTGTCGGTGAATGAAGTGGCAGAAGCCTCGGTTGTGCCTGTTGCCGACGAGTTGCGCGGAAAAGTTCCGATATTTACGTCTCTTTGAAACCGGGCATTTTGCCGAGCAAGGCCATTGAAAATGCGGTGATGAAGTCTATTGAGGAGACCATCGGCAAGATTGCCCGCCCCAAGCATGTGTACATTGTGCCAGATATGCCGAAGACGCGCTCTGGCAAGATTATGCGCCGGGTGCTGGCGGCTATTTCCAACGGCACGGATGTGGGCGATGTGACGACGCTGGCGAATCCTGAGGTTGTGGAGGAGGTGCGGTTGATGGTGCAGGGGGATGAAGAGGTTTTCTCAGGGTAATTGGATAATTGAGTAATTAAAAAGCCGAGTTTCTGTGTGAAACTCGGCTTTTTTGTTTAAGGTGGATTTGTAGGGGCGGGCACAAGGCCACGCCCCTACAGATGGGATTAGCTGCTGTATTGGTCTTGGGCGAAGCTGAGGGCAAGTGGGCGACACTAAAGGCCGTTCTCCATTTACGATTTGCGATTGACGATTTACGATTGGGAGCCGTTTCCCCACCGACTATTGATCCTGGACTACCAGACTATTCGACTACCGGTCATTACTCCCACCCATTGTCATCTTTTGCTACACCATAGCATCAGATCATTCAACTTTGTCATGCTGCTAGCTTTTCAATGAAGGTGGCCAGGTAACTGCTTGCTGCTTCCCGGTGTAATTGACGCAAGAGGGGAAAGTCGGTAATGGCCTCTATCGCTTCGACCAACTCATCAGCCACAGCCTCAAAGTGGATAACCAACAGATCCAAAATATCTTCCTGCACCATTTTGAGGCGACCTTGCTCAAGACCTTGTTCAATGCCTTGCTCAATGCCTTGCTGGATACCTCGCTCAATGCCTTGATCAATCAAAATCGGCTACTGTTTGTATAATATCACCCCTGTCTCTAATACCTCGAACTATGGTTATATCCTGCCGTGCAGATGGGTGCTGGCGTTGCCTACATAATACAAGATCGTCTCCAATATTCAGTGCTGGCTTGGTGCTGGTTAATTCATGGAACAGAGACAATATTCTCCAAAACGGCCGTTCATGGCTGGGTCAAAATATATTTCATCGCCAACAGACCGCTTGCAGCAAGGCTTGCCCCGAATCTCTTCATCACTCAGGCCAGATAAATCTTGTAACTGGTAGCGGAAGCTGGGCCAAAACGGCGTAACACCAGCCCCGTAAACAACTCACCAAAGTCCAAAGCCACTGCCACCGCTCTCGGCCGATAAACCGCTACTGGCACAATGGGGCGCAAGGATTCCCCTTCGCGGCTGTCCCGTTCCCATATGCGGACGAGGTAACGCAGCAGTTGAAAGGGTGTCAGAGGGTCGGGGTAGCTTTTGTGTTCCAGCAGCAGGTAGAGGTAGACTTCACTCTCATCTTGCAGGTTGACACGATAAAGCAAATCGGCGAACTGTTCTTGTAGGTCGGGGTCTACAAAGCTGCCGGATTGTAAGGTGAGGCTGTCGAGGTTGAGAACGGCCGTTATCTCTTCCGGCAAATAGTTGGCAAAGAAATCCCGCGCCATCTCCATACGGGTGAAGGTTTCTTTGAAGAATTTGTCGTGTGGATTGCTGATGCCGCTCATAGGCAGAGTATAACAGAATTTACGATTGACGATTGACGATTGGTGGGTACCGGCTCTTCACTGTTTACCAGTATAATTGGCACATTGCAATTCGTTAGAACATTAAGGAGAGACGTATGACAGCAATTCACCAACTTCAGCCAGGACAGTCTATCCATCTGAGCGACATCTCGACGAGAGGTGAGGATTTTTATGAGGGGGGGAAGGCAACGGCCGTTGACGAATTCAAAGCCTTACGCGACGAGTTCATTGAGTGGCAGCAGCGTCTGTATGCAGAGGGCAAACAAAAGCTGCTTATTGTGCTGCAAGCCAACGACGCTGGCGGCAAAGATGGCACTATTCGCAACGTCACCAAAGGAGTGAACCCACAAGGGGTGCGCGTAACACCTTTCAAAGTACCCACCCATGAGGAGTTGGCCCACGATTTTTTGTGGCGGATTCACAAAGCTGTGCCGGGGAAGGGCATGATCGGCATTTTTAACCGCTCCCATTATGAAGATGTACTGGTGGTGCGGGTGCATCACATTGTGCCGGAACGTGTGTGGCGGCCCCGTTATGAGCAAATCAACCAGTTTGAGAAGCTGCTGACGGACAGTGGCACGACCATTCTCAAATTTTATTTGCACATTTCCAAAGAGGAACAGAAGGAGCGGCTGCAAGCGCGGCTGGATGACCCCAGCAAGCATTGGAAGTTTGATGTGGGCGATTTGGAGAAGCGCAAGTTATGGGATGATTATATGGCGGCGTTTGAGGATATGGTGAACCATTGCACGACGGAATATGCCCCCTGGCACGTGATTCCGGCTGACCAGAAGTGGTATCGCAACCTGGCTATTATGCGGGCAATTGTGACCGCTTGCCAGAGGATGAACCCACAGTATCCACAGAACGAAGATGATTTAAGCAACGTTGTGATTATCTGACACGTACAAGAGGCGTGATAGAATAGGAGGATGTGTGGCAGGTGGCAGGTGGCAAGTAACTTGCCACCTGCCACCTGCCACTTGCACCATCATTTTCAGGAGAGGCATGTTGAAGAATTTCAAGTTTGACTATCGCTATGTTCTATTGTTGGCAATTCCTTTTGCTTTTTTGGCGGGTTCGATTGGGTTAGGCGATGTGGGGCAGTTTATGGCGGCGGCGGTGGCGATTATTCCGTTGGCTGGTTTTATTGGGGAGGCAACGGAGGAGCTGACGGTGCGCACGGGGCCGAAGATTGGCGGTTTGCTCAACGCCACGCTGGGGAATGCGGCGGAGTTGATCATTACGATTGTGGCGATTAGGGAGGGCGTGCTGGAATTGGTGCTGGCTTCCATTACGGGTTCTATTTTGGGGAATTTGCTGCTGGTGTTGGGGCTGAGTGTGCTGTTGGGTGGGTTGAAGAATGGCCGGCAGACGTTTAATGCGGAGCAGGCGACATCGAATGCGACGATGATGATGCTGGCGGTGGTGGCTTTGCTGATTCCGGCCGTTTTTGGGGAGTTTATTGATGTGGAGCATCATGAGGCTTTGCTGCCCTTTAGCCTGGGGGTGGCGATTGTGATGATTGTGATTTATGGGTTGGGTATTTATTATTCGTTTACGGCGCAAGATGCGGATGATCCGATGTCGCGGGAGTCGGCGCATGGGCATGAGGCGAAGTGGTCGGTGAGAACGGCCGTTATTGTCCTCGCCGCCGCTACGATTGCCATCGTTTTTATGAGTGAACTGCTGGTCGAATCGGTTGAGCATGTGGTGGAGCAGTTGGGCTGGAGCGAATTCTTTGTGGGTATCATCATCGTGCCTTTGGTGGGTAATGCCGCCGAGCATCTGGTGGCCGTGCAAGTGGCGATGAAAAACCAGATGACGTTGAGTATGGAAATTGCGCTCGGTTCCAGTTTGCAAATCGCCCTGTTTGTGGCCCCGGTGCTGGTGATTGTGGCGGCTCTTATGGGTAAAGAGTTGGCCCTGAGTTTTAATGTTTTTGAGATGGTGGCGCTGGCTTCGGCGGGTATTGTGGGTGTGTTTGTGTTCAAAGACGGCCGTTCCAATTGGCTGGAAGGAGCGCAGTTATTGGCTTTATATATCTTGTTAGGGGTTGCCTTCTTTTTTGTTTAGGCAATTGACCATGTATTGGGTATAAATTAGAAAACATCTTACTGGAGAGAATACACATGGAAGGTCTGTTTACAACTGAAAATCTCGTGGCGTTTTTGACATTGTTGTCTTTGGAAGTAGTTTTGGGGATAGATAATGTTATTTTCATTTCTATCTTATCGGGTAAATTACCAGAATCTCAACGAGCTATGGGGCGGCAGTTGGGTTTGGGGTTAGCGGTTATCAGCCGTGTCATTCTTTTGCTGGCAATTCGCTGGGTGCAGTCGTTGGATAGTTTTATCGTTTTTACAATTTTTAGTAATGCTGTGAGTGGTAAGGATTTGGTGCTGTTATTGGGCGGGCTGTTCCTGATTGGCAAGAGTACCTACGAGATTCACGAGAAGTTGGAGGTGGAGGAGCATGATAAGCATGGCACGGGGAAGGCTGTGACCACATTAGGTGCGGTGATCGCGCAAATTGTTTTGGTTGATGTGGTTTTCTCATTGGATTCAGTGATAACGGCCGTTGGTATTGCCAACAACCTCACTATCATGATCGCCGCCATCATCATAGCTGCCGCGATTATGGTCTTCTTTGCCGGGCCAGTCAGCAGCTTTGTCGAGCGTCATCCCACCATGAAGATGCTGGCCCTTTCTTTCCTCATTTTGATTGGTTCTCTGTTGGTCATTGAAGGCTGGAATCCCGAAGCGGCCCATGATTTGCACTTAAAGAATTATGCCTACTTTGCCATGGCCTTCTCTTTTGGTGTGGAGATTTTGAATATGCGTGTGCGGACCAGGTCACAAAGGCCAGTAAAGTTGCACAATCAGCCCACCTTGTCGGAAGGTGGGGATTAGGTTTTAGAAAAAAAGCCGGGGTTGACCCGGCTTTTTATTTATTCTGAAGGGAGAGGTGTGGGTGGGGAAACGGCCGTTTCCGCCTCCTCATTGGGGGGTTCTGCCTCTGCCGCTGGCAAATCCACATGATACGGATCAACGTGCTGATTGCCACAGAAGGGGCATAGATTCCATTGCAACTCCATCAGCGAATTGCAATCAGGGCAAGCCTTTTTGAGGCGGGTATGGCAGTGGGGGCACAAAATCCAGCGCTCGTCCACCATACGCGAACAGCCAGGGCAGTGCGGTTTTTCTTCAATTTCCTGTAAGAGGGCTTCTTCTTCCAAAGCGCGTTCATAAGCTTCGGCCAATGTTTCCGGTGGACGCAAGATGAGGTAAATGATGATGCCTACGCCGGGCAGAGCCGCTACTAAAACGGCCGCTAACATCTGGGCAAAGGGGTCACGCGAACGCAGCCGCATATCCCGAAAAGCCCAAATAATCAGGCTCAGCCATAGAGCCGCAAAGAGTGCCCCCATAATGGCGGCAATAATCGTCAGATAAGAGGTGATTGTTTCCAGAGAAGGAATGGTCATACGAGAAATTATATTACGTAATTGCGTAATGACGTAATAAAGCAAACACCCGACTGCCACTTTTCAGTCGGGTGTTTGCTAAGAGGATCAAGAAGATACAGGTATCATACAGGAAAGCCGTCGAGAAAGCGTCGAGGGCGGGCAAGAAAAAAGCCTCACAAATTTGTGAGGCTTTTTTCTAAGGGAAAAATAATACCTAACCTGTGCAGACGGGCGTTGGTGGAACGCAGACGATGATGCGACTGTACACATTACCAATCTGCGGCCCCAGCAGAACCAGCACCGCCACGATTGCAATTGCAACCAGAATCAACACCAGCCCATACTCAACCAGAGCCTGTCCGTCTTCTCGATGTAAAAACAACATGATAAGACCTCCTTAAAATTATAAACGAACGAATAAATGAGAGTTAGATTAGACCAAAATTCCCATTTTGCCAATAGGCGATTAAGCCCAATAGGTTCAATGTACCTGGAAAGTATCGGGGTGGTCGGGCGTGGCGTAGGGAGCCACACAACTGGTGAAGGTGAAAGCATAAAGGCATAGGCCCGTCGCTTGAAAAGTGAGGTTTAGTTCGTGAGATTCGTAGCTGTTGTTGTTGACAAGCTGCACCATGCGGGCGCGGGTGATGCGCACGAAACTGATGCCATCATCGGCAAATTCGATATCTGGCCCGGCGTTGGCAGGGGTGAGATAACGGCCGTCTTGCTGCACCACCACCACAGGCTCGGCCGCAGACGGCCGTAAATCCAGCATCAACTCCACCGAATCAGCCGAGGGAGATAGAACGGCATTGACTGTGGCCGCGCTGTAGGGCAACACAATGCGCCCGCCTTCTTGCCCGGCATAGGCCAGGGCCTCCGGCCAGGCTCGCCACACCCCTTCGACGTAGAATTGACCAATCGGCCGTTTTTCTGGCAGCTTGTAAAACATAGGATTTTGCGGCACATACCCCTCTGGATTGCCCAGTCCGCCGCCAAACAGCCCCCCACCCTGGTAGCCCGCATACAGCTCCGGCGTGGGCCGGTAACAAACCGCGCCAGGGGCATCCTCTTCCCGCAGCGGCGGCAGCAGATCGGGCAGCACCACATTGGCATCGCGCTGACGCAGCAGGGTTTGTATGGCTAGTTCCGTTTCACGATAATACCCTTCACCCTGCCGCTGATAGCGGATATAACCATGGGCATCAATGAGGATTTTGGTGGGCCAGGCTTTGATGGCAAAGCGGGACCAGTTTTCGTATTGATTGTCGAGCAGGATGGGGTAGCTAATTTGGTGTTCGGTTACGGCCGTTTGCACCTGCGGCTGCAATTGGGCAAATTTGAACTCTGGCGTGTGAATGCCGATGACGACCAGACCTTTGTGCGCGTATCGTTTGTGCCATTCACGCAAATAGGGCAGGGTGCGGATGCAGTTGACACAGGCATAGTCCCAAAAATCTATGAGAACAACTTGTCCACGCAGGGTTTGGCGGGTAAACGGCCGTTCCCCGTTCAGCCACAATTCCCCCACCAACTCTGGCATCCGTACAATCGGTTTATCCAACAGCCCAGTCATGGTCATATGTTATAACAAGTGAGCAACTTACCCAACAATTGGTCAATGCTCCCCTTATTCCACGCAAACATCCCCTTATTGCCCCATACGCTTTATAATTCGCTTTACATTAGCTTAACTGGCTTGCATCACATAGCAGCATTTTGAAAGGTCTCGATATCAGGAAGTCATTCATATTAACTTTGTTTAACCATGAAAAAGTATTACCTAACCCTCCTTTTCGTATTTCTTACCCTACCGGCGGGCTGCACCAATGCCAACCTTGCTCCCCCCTCGCCCCCCGCCAGCGAAGCAGATTCATCTGCAACCGCACCAACCATTGCTCTGGTCATGAAAACCCTAACCAACCCCTTTTTTGTGGAGATGGAAAAGGGCGCACGCCAGGCAGAAGCTGAACTCGGCATTCACCTTATTGTCAAAACGGCCGCTCAAGAAACCTCCATTGAGCAGCAGATTGAAATAGTAGATGAACTTATCAGGCAGCAGGTAGACGCTATCGTTATCGCCCCTGGCGATTCGCTAAAACTGATCCCCGTTCTGAAAAAAGCACAAGATGCCGGCATTGTTGTCATCAACATTGACAATCGGCTCGACCGTGACTATTCACAGTCACTCGGTCTAGAGAATGTCCCCTTCATCAGTGTCAATAACCAACAGGGAGCCTACCTTTCCGCCAAATACATCAGCGATATGATTGATACGCCCACCAAAGCCATCATCATCGAAGGCATTCGTGATGCCCAAAATGCAGAAGACCGCAAAGCCGGGGCCATACAAGCCTTTAATGAAAACACCAACATCACCTTAGTTGCCACAGAAACCGCAAACTGGAAAATTGATGAAAGTTATGAAGTCACTCTGAACCTGTTTGCGGCAAACCCCGATATTGGAGCCATTTTCTGTGCCAACGATATGATGGCCTTAGGCGCCTTGAAATACCTCGAAGAAAGTGGGAAATCCGATGTGCTTGTAGCTGCCTTCGACGCATTGGAGGAAGCAAAACAAGCCATTCGTGAGGGAAACTTAGCTGTGTCCATTGATCAGCAAGCCGCCCAACAAGGCTATTTGGGAATTCAATATGCGGTAAAAGCCCTGGCAGGCGAGTCGCTGCCGCCAGAAACATTTGTGGATGTGTTGGTTGTAAACGCTGATAATGTAGACTAGATCATCATGAAGGACATCGTTAAAAAAGCGTAACCGTTCACCCTCCCGGTGGTTTTCCCTCGAGAAAGCTTCCGGAGGATTTTTCGCTAACTGAACGCTTACAAAAAAGCTTGTAGAAGTTCAACTTTTGGCCGATGAGGGCGTTGAACTGTTAAGAAAAAGTTGAACTTCTTGGCAAAGTCAGGCCAATATAGGACAAGACAAATATGACTCGCCCATTACTAAAACCTAACATCATTCAAAAATTTATTGGGTATTTGATCTTCCTAAGCATTATTCCCTTATTGGTTGTCGGTATTAGTTCCTATCGCATTTCCCGCTCCGTATTGCTTGAAGAGTCAACAAAATATGCGTCGGAGTTTGTTATCAACCAACAAGAATATTTACATCTGCAATTGGCCCAAATTGACAGTCTTATTGCCAACCTTTCTAGTGTTGAAGACATTACCAATACATTGAATGATGAAACGGCTTCAGATGATACCTTCACCAACTTAGCCACCCAAGCACGTATTGGCTATATACTGAACAATTACTCCAATTTGGAAGGGTTGGTGTCTATAGACATTTTTACGGTGAATGACCAGCACTATCATGTCGGCGACACGCTGAATGTAGCCAGTATTCGGACGGATGTAAAAGACAAAATCTTTGCCGAGACGATTAACAGCGACCAGTTTGTGCTTTGGATAGGCATTGAAGATAACGTCAATGTAAATTCGGCCCACAGAAAGGTGATTACGGCCGCTAAAGTTTTAACGCGGATTGATCGTTCGACTCTGGCCCAAGAACCATCGGCTCTCATCCTTGTCAACTACAATGTTGATTATTTATATGATCATTTTAATCGTATAAAGCTGGGCGAAGGGGCTTATTTAATGGTTGTGGATGGCAAAAACAGGATTATTTATCATCCCGACAAGGAAACTATCGGCCATCAAATTGATCCAGATTTATTATCGGTGTTGGCGGAGCATGGTCAGATGCCAGGGCAACAAGTTAGCTCTTTTGAGTCTGTGCTTGATGGGCAGCCAATGTATATCAATCACATCCACTCTGATATCAATGATTGGATCATTATGAGCCTGATCCCCATTAGTACGCTTACCGCTAAAACGTCGGTAATTGGCATGGCAACGGCCGTTGCCGTCATCATCAGCCTATTTATTGTGGGTCTAGCCGCACTGCTCTACAGCCGAGACGTTGTTACACCCATTCAGCAAATCACCCAGCGTTTTCAAGAACACCAGGATGGCACACTCAACGAACAGGCACGCCTGCAAGTTCGCAGCCAAGATGAAATCGGAGAACTTGTGCAATGGTTCAACACCTTTGTAGAAAACCTGGCCGCCAAGCAGAGAACTGAGCAAGCCTTAATGGAGAGTGAAAAACAGTATCGTGGCATTTTTGAAGCGGTTACAGATGGCCTGATCATTATCAATGAAGCCGGCATCATCGTGGAAGCCAACGCCGCAGCTTGCCAGATGCATGGCTATTCAAATGATACCTTTGTTGGTCTGCCACCAGAGAAAATCATACACCCCGATTACCACAATATCTTGCCAAAATTGCGGGGGGCAATCGCCCCAGATGAATATTTCTACGCCGATATTATTAATGTTTGTCAGGATGGCACGCCACTTGATGTTGAGCTGCATGGGACGATGATTATTTACCATGGGAAGCCCCATCAATTGGCGATCATACGCGATATTACGGAGCGCCGAAAAACTGAAGATGCGCTGCGCCACTCAGAAAAGTTAAAAAGCCTGGGAATATTAGCCGGTGGCATTGCTCATGATTTCAACAACTTGTTGATGGCGATGATGGCCCAATCTTCGGTGGCCATGTCTAAATTGCCATCAGGCAGCACAGCTTCACCTCACATTCAGAAAGCCATCAAGGCGGCCGAGCGTGCTGCGGATTTAACGCGGCAAATGTTGGCTTATTCGGGGCGCGGGCATTTTCAACGCAAGACTATCTATCTAAATGCGTTCATTCAGGAAAATCTCAACTTGTTTCAGGTGGCTTTGCCCAAACAAGTTGAACTCGTTTGGGGTCTACCAGACCCATTGCCCTTAATAGAAGGGGATCAAGGTCAGATTCAGCAGGTGATCATGAATTTGATCATTAATGCCGCAGAATCTATGGAGGGCAAAAACGGTATTGTGAGGATTATGACGGGGGTTCAAGAGTTGGCAGAAGATGACGGCCGTTTTTGGCAATATACCAGCATACCTCTAGCATCCGGTCGGTACGTGAGTATGACAATTGAGGATAACGGCTGTGGGATGGATAAGGAAACCATATCCAAAATCTTCGATCCCTTTTTTACAACCAAATTCACAGGGCGTGGGTTAGGTCTCGCCGCTGTGCTAGGCATCATTCGAGGCCACAAAGGCGGGTTGCATGTAGACAGTGCGGTTGGTGTCGGTACAACTTTTACCGTTATCTTCCCCGCCCCATCTGAAGATTTGGTTGTTCAACTACAGCCAACGGTTGCCGAAGCCGAGGAAAAAGGGGTGGAACAAGGTGTTATTTTGGTCATTGATGACGAAACGGCCGTTCTCGATGCCGTCACCGATATCCTACACACAAACGGCATTGAAACCATAACGGCCGTCAATGGCGAAGAGGGACTCGCCGTCTACCAACAACATCAGGAGAAAATCAAACTCATCCTGCTCGACTTATCCATGCCCGGCATAAGCAGCGAAGAAACATACACAAAAATCAAGCAGATCAATGCCGCCGTACACATCATCATCTCCTCTGGCTTCAGCGAAACAGAGATTTTCGGCCGTTTTGGCGACACCATCCCCTTCTTACAAAAACCCTACCACTTAGATACTTTATTGAGCGTCGTGCAGCCATACCTCTATTGATCAAAGCAATAGCCTAAAACCGCTGCTCTCATCTTCAATCGAAATAAAAACACACCCCTTTCTATGCCCATCAGCACACAGGCGTTAGCTGTGATGACTTTCGGCTTGAGCGAATATGCTATTCATCACTACGCCCCCATCCCCGCTTATGGCAGACTAATAGGTGCTTAATAACCTATTGTCAAGATGGGAGCCTACTGCACAGAGAGAACCCAACCCGCCAGACAAAATCTCTCCACCCCACATTCAAACAAGCCCCATCTGACCATACCGAACAAACCTGTTTCATTGACCCAACGGCGTAAGTCTGGCAGGGGGTTAACATGACACATTTACTCGAGGTGAAAAACCTGGTAACAAAATTTTATACGGAAGAAGGCATTGTCAACGCCGTCAACGGCATCTCCTACACTCTGGACGAAGGGGAATCTATGGCCCTGGTAGGGGAAAGCGGCTGCGGCAAATCGGTAAGCGTCTTGTCGCTTTTGGGGCTGATTCCTATGCCGCCCGGACGGGTAGAAGGAGGTGAAGTGTGGTACAACGGCCGTAATCTCCTCAAAATCTCAGCCGAAGAAATGCGCCACATTCGTGGCCGCGAAATCAGCATGATCTTCCAAGACCCCGTCACCTGTCTCAATCCAGTTCTCACCATTGGCTTCCAACTCATGGAAGGACTCAAACTCCATCTGCACATGAACAACCACGAAGCCAAAAAACGCGCCGTCGAACTGCTAAACCTTGTCGGCCTGCCCGATGCCGAAAACCGTCTATCTGATTATCCCCACCAATTCTCCGGCGGACAGCGGCAGCGCATCATGATCGCCATGGCCCTCTCCTGCAACCCGGCCATCCTCATCGCCGACGAACCTACGACCGCCCTGGATGTCACCATCCAGGCCCAGATTGTCGAGTTGGTGAAACAGCTACAACAAAAGCTGGGCATGGCCATCATCTGGATTACGCATGATATGGGCGTGGTGGCGGGCCTAGTACAAAAGGTGGCGGTGATGTATGCCGGTTATATTGTGGAAATGGCCGAAGTGAGCAGTTTGTACACCCGTACCACCCATCCCTACACCAAAGCCCTTCTCCAATCTATTCCCACCGTTGATGCCAGGCAAAAGCGGCGGCTGGCTTCAATTGAGGGGCTGCCGCCCGATTTAAGACAGGAGTTCACACACTGTCCCTTTGCCCCACGCTGCCCGTATGCCATGGAGAAATGTTTAACGGCCGTTCCTCCCCTCTTCCGCGTGGGCACAAAACACACCACTGCCTGTTGGCTGCGCGAAAACGGCCGGGCCGCCAAAGCCTGGCCAGAATTAGCCGTTGCTGCTTAAAAAGGAAACGATTCAATGGGTATTGACATTCTTGGTTTATTGCTAGCGATCCTCACCGCCATCATCGCCGCCCTGATCATGGCATTTTTACCAACAATGGTTTGGGCCTCCCTGGGTGCACTCACCCTGCCCCTCACCATTGCTGCCGCCTTGCTCATTTTGGCTTTGGGAGCGGCCGTTTACGCGGGCATCTCCAACCATCATCACTCGTAACCAATATAAACATCAAACTTACCTACAAATATGGCTCTTTGATGAATGCTGGCGTAGGGGCGTGGCCTTGTGCCCGCCCGTGCAGCCCCACAAAACCACCAAGAGCCGCATAAATTTATTGAAACGGCCGTATCAGGCCCATAAAAAGGACAAACATGAAAGAACAACAAATTTCCGATTTCCCACATGGCGTGGCGTTATTGCATAACCCCGAATTAAACAAAGGCACTGCCTTTACCGCCCACGAACGCGATGCCTTCTGTTTACGCGGGCTTGTGCCGCCACGCATCGGCAGTCAAGCCGTCCAGGTACAGCGCGTCATGGACAACTTCGAGCGCAAAATCAACGATCTAGAAAAATACATCTACATGATCGCCCTAGAAGACCGCAACGAAACCCTCTTCTACCGCGTGGTCATAGACAATCTAGACAAAATGATGCCCATCATCTACACCCCCACCGTCGGCCAGGGCTGCCAGGAATATGGGCATATCTTCCGTCGGCCACGCGGCCTCTACATTTCGGCCGAAGACCGAGGCCACATCGCTGAAATCGTCGCCAACTGGCAGCACGATGACGTGCGCGTCATCGTCGTCACCGATGGCGAGCGCATTTTGGGCCTGGGTGATTTAGGCGCAAACGGCATGGGCATCCCCGTAGGCAAACTCTCGCTCTACACCGCCTGCGCTGGCATCCCGCCCTCCCAAACATTGCCCATCACCCTGGACGTGGGCACAAATCGGCAAACACTGTTGGACGATCCGCTATACATTGGCCTGCCCCAACGGCGGCTGCGCGGCCAGGAGTATGAGGCGTTTGTGGAGGAGTTTATAACGGCCGTTACCGCCCGCTACCCCCATGCCCTCATCCAATTTGAAGACTTCGGCACCAACAACGCCTTCCACCTGCTGGAAACCTACCGCAACCGCGTCTGCTCCTTCAACGACGACATTCAAGGCACAGCCGCCGTCACCCTGGCCGGCCTCTACTCCGCCTTACGCATCACCGGCGGCAAACTGAGTGACCAAAAACTGCTCTTCTTAGGCGCAGGCGAAGCAGGCACAGGCATTGCCAATCTCACCGTCTCGGCCATGATGGAGGAAGGCTTGAGTGAAGCCGAAGCCAGACTGCGCTGCTGGTTTGTGGATTCGCGGGGCTTAGTGGTGAGCAGTCGGCAGGATTTGGGTGATTACAAACGGCCGTTTGCCCACGACCACGAATTTTTGCCCGACTTCCTCAGTGCCGTACAAGCTCTCAAACCCACCGCCATCATCGGCGCATCGGGGCAGCCCAGCATGTTCACCCAACCCGTCCTAGAAGCCATGCTGGAGTGGAACGAACGGCCGATGGTCTTCTCCCTCTCCAACCCCACCTCCAAATCCGAATGCACCGCCGAAGAAGCCTACCGTTGGACAAATGGCCGGGCCATCTTCGCCAGCGGCAGCCCCTTCGATACGGTCGTCTTCAATGGGCAAACCTTCTTCCCCGCCCAGGGCAACAACGCCTACATCTTCCCCGGTGTCGGGCTGGGCATTGTCGTCAGCGGGGCGCGGCTGGTGACGGATGAGATGTTTATGGCCGCAGCCAAGACACTGGCGGCAGAGGTAGAGGAAGCTGATTTGGCAAACGGCCGTATCTACCCACCCCTGGCTAAAATCCGAGACGTATCGGCCAAAATCGCCACCGCCGTCGCCACCATCGCCTATCAAACCGGCCTGGCAACCACCCCCGAACCCGCCGATTTAGCCGCCGCCGTTCGTGCCCACATGTACGAACCCGACTATCCCAATTACCTCAACAGCAATTAACAATGTTTAGGAGGAGACTGGAGATTGGAGACTAGCGACTTCCAGCCTCCAGTCTCCAATCTCCAGTCTCCCCAAAATTGGCAGGAAAAGCGGCTTTCCACTATCCTTGCCCCACTATGGCGATCACCGCGCACCAAATCAGCAAAAGCTACAACCTCAACCCCATCCTCAAAAACATCACCTTCACCGTCAATCCCGGCGAGCGGGTCGGCTTCATCGGCCCCAACGGCAGCGGCAAAACCACCCTGCTGCGCATCATGGCCGGTGCAGAGCATCCCGACAGCGGTCATATGGCCCTCTCCCCCGCCGATTTGCGCCTGGGCTACCTGGCGCAGGGCTTTGAACCCGACCCCAACCTGACCTTAGGCCAGCTTTTGCAGCAGCGCGTCGGCGACCCGGAGGCCATCGAAGCCGAGTTGGCGCAGTTGGGCCTGGCTCTGGCCGAGGAACCAGAACGGGAGGATTTACACCTGGCCTATGATGCGGCGTTGGCAAAGTTGGGGCGGATGGATAACGGCCGTATCCAAGCCACCCTCGCCATCTTCAACCTGCACACCATAGACCCCGACCTCTCTGTGCAGCACCTTAGCGGCGGCCAAAAAACACGGCTGGCAATGGCCCTCATCATCCTCGACGAGCCAGACCTGCTGCTGCTAGACGAACCCACCAACCACCTCGACATCGAAATGCTCGAATGGCTCGAAAGCTGGCTGGCCGACTTCCCCGGCGGCGCCCTCATCGTCTCCCACGACCGCACCTTCCTGGATCGCACCGTCACCCGCATCATAGACCTCAACCCCGAAACCCAAACCATCCGCGACTACCCCGGCAGCTACAGCGACTACCTCGACCAATACCTGCAAGAGCAAGAAAAACTGCTGTCCGCCTACCGCGATCAGGTCTACGAGATTCGCAAAATGCGGCAGGACATCGCCCGCACCAAAGAGCAGGCCCTGCATGTGGAACGCACCACCAAGCCCAACCAGCCCAGCGTGCGCCGCCTCGCCAAAAAAGTCGCCAAAAAAGCCAAATCCCGCGAGAAAAAGCTAGACCGCTACCTGGCCGCCGACGAGCGCATCGAAAAGCCCAAACAGGGCTGGCAGATGAAGCTGGAATTCGGCGAAGCCGACTACATCGGCCGCGATGTGCTGCGTCTGGAAAATCTGGCCGTTGGTTATCCCGGCCAGCCGCCGCTGCTGGCCCATCTCCACGAGGAGATTAGCCTGGGGCAGCGCGTGGTGCTGACGGGGCCGAATGGCAGCGGCAAAACCACCCTGCTGCGCACCATCGCCGGCCAGATTGCGCCGCTGGCTGGTCAGTTCCACCTCGGCAGCAGCGTGCAGATGGGCTACATGAGCCAGGAGCAGGAGAATTTGGAGCCAGACAGCACGCCGCTGGACACCATTCAAGCGGTGGCGGCCATGAACCAGACCGAGGCGCGATCCTTTTTGCACTTTTTCCTCTTTGCTGGTGATGATGCCATTCGCCCCAATGCCCAATTGAGCTATGGCGAACGGGCGCGGCTGGCATTGGCCCGCCTGGTGGCGATGGGTTGTACCTTTCTTTTGCTGGACGAGCCGATCAATCATTTGGACATCCCCTCGCGTACCCGCTTTGAGCAGGCGTTGACGCAGTACAACGGCACGATTTTGGCGGTGGTGCATGACCGTTATTTTATTGAGCGCTTTGCGACGGAGATTTGGTGGGTGGTAAACGGCCGTATCGAAGCCCACTACAACTAGAAAAAAGTTCCCCAAGTTCCCCACAGTTCCCCCTTAGGAGGAACTCAGGGAAGCTTAGGGGAACTGAAAGGAACTTGATGAGAAGACAGTTTATCGCCCTCCTGCGCGGCATCAACGTCGGCGGTCACAAAAAAATCAAAATGGCCGATTTGCGCCAAATGTTGACAGAGTTGGGGTTTACGAAGGTAAAAACGCTGTTGGCCTCAGGCAATGTCCTGTTTGAAGCTGACACAACTCAGGCAGACTCGCTCCAACAAACCATCGAAGCAGGCATTGAAGCCAGCTTTGGCTTCCCCGTGCCCGTGCTGATTCGCACACGTGAGGCAGTGGAAGCATTGGTGGCATCTGACCCATTTGCGGGGATTGAAGTTACTCATCAAACCCGCCTCTACATCACCTTCCTCAGCCAGCCGCCCACCAGCCAACTCCCCATCCCCTACCAGTCACCGGATGGCAGCTACCACATTTTGTCTGTGACCGACACCGAAATATGCAGCGTACTGACCCTGACCGGCACGGCACGCACAACCGATGCCATGAACATATTAGAAAAGGAATTTGGCAAAAACATCACTACCCGCAATTGGAACACGGTTCTCAAATTGTTGGATAAATAATGCACCCTTCACCCTATGACAACACCACTCCCCCTCGGCAAACTACCCCCGCCCTTACTCGCCCAATTGTTAGCCCAGGCCCCCGTTTTCGATGAGCGCGTCATCGTCAAACCGGGCATCGGCCTGGACTGCGCCGTGATTGAGCTGGGCGACACCCTGCTCGTCTTCAAATCGGACCCCATCACCTTTGCCACCGATGAAATCGGCTGGTATCTGGTGCAGGTGAACAGCAACGACATCGCCACCACTGGCGCCACCCCGCGCTGGCTAATGGTCACAATGCTGCTGCCAGAGGGCCAAACAACGGCCGATCTCGTCACCACCATCAACCAACAACTGGTATCTGCCTGTGAAGAAAAAGGCATCTCCCTCATTGGCGGTCACACGGAGATTACATATGGCTTGGAACGGCCGATCCTCATGGGCACACTCATCGGCGAAGTCACACGAGACAGGCTAATCACGCCGCACAAGATGAATGCAGGCGACCACATCCTGCTCACCAAAGGCATTCCCATCGAAGCCACCGCCATTTTGGCCCGCGAATTCCCGGAACGGCTGCAAGGGATTTTAAGCGATGAGGAGCTGCAACAAGCCCAAAACTTCCTCACCGAACCGGGCATCAGCGTGCTGCGCGAGGCGCAACTGGCGGTGGATGCGGGCGAGGTGACGGCCATGCACGACCCCACTGAAGGTGGCTTAGCCGGTGCTTTGTGGGAATTGGCCGAGGCA
>JACKBT010000039.1 GCA_020634415.1 Ardenticatenaceae bacterium | reverse complement strand
TTCGGGTCTTTAGGATTTTAAGGGGTTGATCCGCTATGTAGGACAAAGGCGCACCTTTGCCCTACAGCATAGGGTGGATACCCCACGAATTCCTAAAGAGCCTTTACTTCTTAAATTGCAAGAGGGAGAGGGCTGGGGTGAGGGTGAAAAGTAACCAAACATTTCAAACACTTACTTATACCCCATCCTGTATCTGTTATTGTACCTACGATAGATGTACCTTTGTTTGGTTTTATTTAGAATAAATCATCGAGGTGGAGCCAATTACCCCTCTCCCCTGCCAAAGATGGCAAGGGCAACCTCCTAACTTAGTGACTGGCAAGGCTGCCGGAAAAGCATCTGTAACCGCGGTTGCTGACTGCATTTCCCCCAGGCTGCCCGGTGTGGACGAAATGATTTAGACTACCTGACCATTTTTTCTTCACAAGTCGCTCCCCCACTTCAATTGAACTCAATTTTATTCGGGTAGTAGCGTGAGCAAATCACGTTCAATTTGTATTGCTTGAATGCAAGAAAGGAGATGTATTTTATGAAACGCATAAGACAAAGTTTTTTGGCTGTTGTCTGCCTTTTGGCCCTGGCTCTGTTTGCAGCCGCCTGTGATGGCGAGACCGATAACAATGGAGCCATTGAAGGCACAGAGGTAGGTGTGGTGGATAACACCCTGGAACCGGCGGCCACAGAGGATATGACGGAGATTGATGTGACGCCGATCATGACGGAAACGATGGAAACGCCAACGGCCGTTACCATGGAAACAGCCACAATGACCATCATGGAAGAACCCACAGCCACTGTAGATATCATGGTCACAGAAATGGTGATGACGGAAGAGGCTACGGCCACAGAAGAGAGTATGGCCACCCTGGAAGCAACGGCCGTTATGACCACAACCGAACCCATGACCACCACCGAACCCATGACCCACACTGTCACCGAAGCCATTTTGGCTAGCGACCTGGTAGGCATGGATATTTCCAGCCAGGACGGCGAAGAAATAGGAGAAGTCGGTGAGTTGTTAGTGGATCACGAGGGAACCGTGCAATACGTCATCTTCGATGTAGGCGGTTTTCTGGGCATCGGCGAGAAATCTGTCGCTGTCACCTGGGATGAGATGAACGTACAACTCCGAGATGACATCATGCAGGAAATGAGTGATGGAGAGGAATTCACAGCCGATGATCTGACTGTAAGATACGCAGCTATGGCCTCCGATCTCGAATCCTTACCAGAGTTTGATACCAGCATCCTGGATGACGATGGTTATATTGTAGATGAAGATGCCGATGACGCAGACGACTTCGATGCCACCCCCTATGCCGATCTGATAGAAGTAGATGAGTTTCAGGATTTTGACCTACAAAACGGCACCGACACAGACCTCGGTGAAGTAGAAGACCTCATTGTTGGTTTACAACAAGGTCAAGTTGTTTACGCTGTCGTAGACTTTGGCGGTTTTTTGGGCATAGCCGAAAACTCCGTTGCTGTTCCCTGGGACGAATTGCAGCTAAACGACACAATGGCTGGTGACGAGACATTCACTCTGGATGTCGCCGAATCAGAGCTTGAGGAAGCCCCCCTCTTCGACTTTGACGAATGGACATACCCCAATGATGAAGACTGGGATATGGAAAGCAGTCAATATTGGGAAGCTTCGTAACTGATCTACGGGTTCATCCCCCATTAACCATTGAGTTCCTCTCAGTTCCACACAAAGAACTGAGAGGAACTTTTTTTTTGCAGCAAGGCTCTTTGGGAATTCATGGGGTTGACACCGAATCTAGGGTCGAGGCGTGCCTCGACCCTCAGTCTCTCTGGTAAAGCGATCCTCTGGGAGGTTTCAAACGAGATGTTACCTCGGGGACGAACCTCCCGGAGGGTTGTAGCTACATTTTGCACAAGCCCCATACGCCTCCAGTCCTAACCACATTCAGTACCTCAGTCCTGACCAACAAAGTACATTCATATCAGGTACAAATCTATCAGTCGGCGGATAATTTATTCACATTAGGAGTTACGCACTTGAAGTGCTGTGGCCGGCCTCCTGGCCAAGCCACCTGTCTGGCGCGGTGTGACACCCACCAGAGCAACTGCGTAAGTCCTACACATAATAATTCAGGGGGTATCGGCCAGAAATTTCCTCTCCCTAATTCTTTCTCAGCAATGCGTGTTCCCGTGTGTGCCCCCTGATTTATTTTGTTCGTAAAGCCATTTTGCCAGACCCCGCCCCTCCTGCGTACTAAACCGACAAGGACTGACGTACTGAATCATTAAGTACAACTACATCATGCCGGCAAAAGGCC
Source organism: Ardenticatenaceae bacterium (assembly GCA_020634415.1). The sequence continues at coordinate 40,041 of JACKBT010000039.1, read as the reverse complement.
AATAAGTCATAATCATTATTCCTTCTTCCCTCCTCCGAGACATTCCTAAGAAGTTCTTCCTTCTGTAGGATGTCTCCCTAAAATCTCCGGGGAGTTTGGCTTCCCGGAGGTTTTGGGACTGATGAGACAGCAAAGGCGGCCGTTAGGGCGGGCTTTGTTGTGCGGAGCTATTTTTATGGTTCAAACAACCCCTAAACGACTTACTTTTAACCAATCGTATGGCGAACTGCAAGACACAGCCTGGCATTTAAGCCGCCAGATTTTGGAGATGACAACGAAAGCTGGTTCGGGTCATCCCTCTAGTTCGCTGTCGGCAATTGATATTCTTACGGTGCTCTATTTCGGCGGCATCATGCGCCATAATCCTAAACGGCCGAATTGGGAAGAGCGAGACCGCTTTATTTTAAGCAAGGGGCATGGTGTGCCTGCCCTGTATGCCGTGCTGGCAGAGGCCGGTTATTTTGATGCGGCCCTACTAGCCACACTGCGCCAGTTAGACAGCCCCTTGGAAGGGCATCCCAACATGCGGGTTTTACCCGGCATCGAAGCTTCAACGGGATCGTTGGGGCAGGGTCTGTCTATTGGGCTGGGTCATGCGCTGGCGGCGGGGACCGACGGCCGTTCCTACCGCGTCTATGTTCTCATTGGCGATGGTGAAAGTGATGAGGGCCAAATTTGGGAAGCCGCTATGGCGGCAACCAAGTTTGGGGTGGATAATTTAACGGCCGTTCTCGACTACAACAAATACCAGCAAACCGGCCCCATCAACAAAGTCATGCCCTCTCTGGAACCCATTGCAGATAAATGGGCCGCCTTTGGCTGGGATGTCTTTGAAATTGATGGGCACGATGTGGCCGAGATAACAGCCGCCTTACAAGCAGCCCAGCGCGTAAACGGCCGTCCCCAACTCATCCTCGCCCACACCCTCAAAGGGCGCGGCCTATCACCCTTTGAAAAAGATGACGTCAATCGCAAACATGGCGAACCACTCAACGAAGAGGAACTGCAAAAGGCCCTCGATGAACTTGACGAGATGTACGTCACCAATGCCTTTGCCCCGTTGGAACCAGAGCTAACCCCCGAAGACAAATTTGGAGAAATATAATGGATATTGGCAAACAAGTCGGACTCACTTACGGCCCGCCCACCCGCAACGCCTTTGGCGAAGCACTCAAAGAGCTGGGCCACCTCAACCACAACCTGGTTGTGGTAGATGGCGACGTAGGTAACTCCACCCGCACCCACTATTTTGGCGACGAATTCCCCCACCGCTTCTTTAATGTAGGCATCGCCGAAAGCAATCTGGTAGGCGTAGCCAGCGGGCTGGCGGCAGCCGGCAAAGATGTCGTGGCTGCCAGCTTCGCCTGCTTCCTTATGGACAATGCTTACGACCAGATTCGCATGGGGATAGCCTTTCCCCAGGCCAATGTCAAGCTGGTTGGCTCGCACAGCGGCATAAGCATTGGTGAAGATGGCCCCAGCCAGATGGCAATCGAAGACATTGCCCTGGCAACTTCCCTGCCCAACTTCACCGTCATCGTTCCAGCCGATGCCCCTTCCACCCGAGCCGCCACCTTGGCGCTGGTTGCTAACAACGGCCCATTCTACCTGCGCACGGGCCGCCCCCATGTGCCTCAAATTTACCAGGGCAACCCCGACTTCCAGATTGGCAAGGCCAACCAGGTGCGCAAGGGCAGTGCCGTAACAATCATTGCTTGTGGGCTGATGGTGGCCGTCGCTTTGGAGGCGGCCTACATGCTGGCTATCGAAGGTATTGAAGCCCGCGTGCTGGATATGCACACCATTAAGCCGATTGACGAGGCGGCGATTATTGCGGCCGCTGAGGAAACGGGGGCCATTGTCACCGCTGAGGAACATCTGCTGACGGGTGGCTTGGGAACGGCCGTTGCCCAAGTAACCGCCCAACACCACCCCGTCCCCATACAATTTGTAGGCATAGATAACACCTACGCCGAGTCAGGCGAACCCCAAGAGCTGTTAGCCAAATATGGCCTGATGCCTACAGATGTTGCCACCGCCGTGCGAAAGGTGATCAAGCAAAAAAATCGTGACAGGGAGTGAATATGAGTCGGCAGTGGCCTGTTGCCAGGTGTCTGATGGCCCCTCATGCAGCAACAAACCGCACCCATATGGTCTCCCAACAGTTGGCAAACCGAGGCATTGGGGATGAAGCCGTATTGCAGGCAATGGGCCAAGTGCCTCGCCATTTATTTGTCCCCCCTGAATATACCGATCTGACATATGAGGATTCGCCCCTGCCTCTTAGCGAGGGGCAGACCATATCGCAGCCCTATATGGTGGCCTACATGACTGAACTGCTCGAATTGACCGCAACCGACAAGGTTTTGGAGATTGGCACGGGTTCAGGCTACGCGGCGGCGGTGATGAGCCAGATTGCGGCCGAAGTGTACACAATGGAGCGGCATGAACTGTTGGTGGCACAGGCCACCGCAACGTTGGCTGCTTTGGCTTATGACAATGTGACGGTACGCCTGGGGGATGGCACGCGGGGTTGGCCGGATGAAGCTCCCTTTGCGGCGATTGTGGCAGCGGCGGGTGGTTATGAAATTCCTGAGCCTTTGTTAACACAGTTGGCCGTAAACGGCCGTCTCGTCATGCCCATCGGCACACACCCCCATACACAACAGTTACAGCGTGTGCGGCGCTTAAGCAAAGACGACTATCGCTATGAACTGTTGGGTGGGGTGCGCTTTGTGCCGCTAATTGGGGAAGGGGGTTGGCAGGCGGATGTGCTCGAAGAAAGGGGGAGTGATGGACGGCCGTCTATCTTTGAGGCATCGTCCACCAAAAACTTTATGATTTGAAGAGACTAGCGACCAGAGACCTATGCGTCTCTCATCGCTAATCTCCACTTGTTCAAAGCTGTTTGCGGACAAATAGCTACTGTCTTCGTGACAGGTAGACAGTAGCTATTTTTTTGTTTTTCGTCAGTGTAACCTGTACCGTTTCACCCGTTTCATGAAAGTTTCTTTCAAAAATCAACCCTTCAGAATCTATCGGCTGAAAATCAAAACGTCTAAACCGCTTACCCTTTTCTCGGATAAGCTGCTCTTTCAATTTTTCGGCAGCACTTTTAGTTTTCCAGTTGCCGGGATCAGAAAAATCTTTTTGACTCATAATGCTTGTTTATACAGGCAAATACCTTTGCCTGGCAAATCTTGGTGATAAAGTCCGGCATTGACCCCAGGGAGACATGGTAACACCGGTTATAGGGGATTGGAGACTGAGATTAACCAGTCCCCAGTCTCCAATTCCCCACTAAACAATGAAGTGATTTGTGAACGATCATTTAAGGAAAAACCTCGTTCGCATCCATCATAACTAAGATGAAGGCGTGGGGGTCGGTGTGTCCTCAACGGCCGTTGTCGGCGTGGCCTCAATCTCTGGCGTACTTTCGGGATCGAGTGCAGGGGTCGCCGTTGGGTCTGGCGGCGCAAGCAGCGTGTCTAGCAGTTCATTTAGATCGCGCAAGAAGGGCAGATCGATCACCGTGAATTCGCCATCTAAAATGCCTTGGGGGCCGCGCACCAGGAGTATAGACACGGCGGCCTCTGGCGTGGGGGCGGCATCGGGCGTATCGGCGGCCGTTGGCGTGCTTTCAGCCGCGCCTGTAGTAACGGTGGTTAACCCAGGCTGCAGTTGGCCGCTGTCGAGCAGGTTGGTGGTGAGGGAGATAAGATCCGTGGTGGTGATGGTGCCGGTGTAGACGATTTGGCTGTTGTTTTGGACGGTGACACGGCCGTTTTGCAGCACCGTTAACTGATTTCCATCTAGCCGTTGGTAATCCAAAACCGCCGCCAAAGGCAAACCCGTAGGCGGGCGTTCAGGGCCTTCATAAGCGGCCAGCTTCTCCGCCAGCAGCTGATCTAACTGCCAGTAGAGGGGCAGCAAGGTGGTAGGCAGGGCATAGGCCGGGCAGCGGATGATAATGTCTATAGGTTCACTGTTGGTGTAGATGCGCAGCGTTTCTATGGGTTCGGGCAGGCAGTTCGCTGCGTAGCTGCTCTGCAATTCGGTTAGGGGCAGGTCTGTCAGAATTTGGCTAAAGCTGAGGGGGGACGGGAAAGGTTCGTCTATCTGGGCTTCGGTTGCCAGCCAGGTAACGATACGGCCGTCTGCCAGCAGGGCTATCGAATGGGCCGGATAATAAAAAGTGGCCTCGCGCCTTAAGCCAACGGCCGTATTGGGCGGAAAGTGTGGGCCAACCAGCGCAGTCATATAATTTTCCACACTGGCTAAGATCACTGGGTCTTGCAGCCAACCCGCACGGCTGTCGCCCTCAAGCGGGAGCGAATATTGAAAAAGGACACAGGTTTCACAGTCTGTTGGCAGGGGGGCCAGCTCAATTTCGGGCAGACGGCGCTGCAAATCGAGCAAAATATTGCCCTGGTTAGAACGCTGCATACCCAGGGGAACAGCCCGGTCATACACAGAAATCTGCCCGGCCACATTGCCCTCCAACACCCGGTCTAGGCCCAGCGCCGGAATTTGGTAGATGAGTTGGACGGTGATTTCTTCAAAGTTGATGGTGGCAGTGGGATCAACGGCCGTTTCCGGCGCACCGGGCACGGGGGTCAGCGTCACAGGAATTTGCACATTTGGCAGAGGTGTGAAGGTGGGAACCAGGGTATTTAAGGGCGCTAACGTCGAGCGAACCGGTGTTGTCGCGGCCCCATCATCTGCGCCGTTCGTGCCGGGATCAGAACAACCCAGCAGCAGCAGGGTCATGACACAGATGAAGAGCAGACTTTTACGATACATGGGCGATTTATAATGAGCTAGACTCTAAGGAGTTCAAATGGCCGGTATGGCTTGTTCTCAGCCAGTTCAAACCCTTAGGGTCTAGCCAGTTTACGCTTTCAGAAATGGTATTTCGTTCTTTTCCCAGGCGACCAGCATGGGAACGGCCGTAAAAATGGAACTATACGTGCCACTGAGCAAACCAACAAACAGAACAGCAATGAAGGGCTTAATGGAAGCACCGCCAAAGAGCAAAATCGCCACCATCACAAACATGGCGTTCAACTGTGTGGCTAAAGAACGGTGAATGGTTTCCAAAATGGAGCGGTTGACAACCGTTTCATACCGTTCAGTCGGCCGTTTTTGGGAATTTTCGCGGATACGGTCAAAAACCACAATGGTGTCTTGCAAAGAGAAACCAGCGACGGTGAGAACGGCCGTTAAAAACAGCGCATCCACCTCCCAGCCCAAAAACATACCCGTAATCGCCGCAAAACCAAAAATCACAAACAGATCATGCAGCATCGCCGTCACCGCACAAACCCCATAACGGAAAGGATTCGCCACCTGTCGGAAAACGACCATGATATATACCAGAATAATCACCGTAGCCACCAAGATAGCAATAAAAGCCGCCCGCGTCACTTCCTGCCCAATCGCCGGACTGATACTTTGCGTTTCGGTTGTGTTTGGCACCAAAGGGGCCAGGTCATTCAAAGCCGCTTCAATGGCTCCTTGCCTATCATTCTCCACAAACTCTGTGCGAATCTGCCAGGCATTTTCCAAATTGTCCCCCCGCAGGGCAATCACATCCGGGTTGTTAACATCAAACTCGTTAAAAACATCCCGAATAGCCGACTCAGTAACAGGTTCCGTGAATTGCACTTCAAACCGTGTGCCGCTGCGAAAGTCCACACCCAATGGGAACGGCGCACCCGTCGTCACCCAAGAGTAGATCATCGCCGCAATGCCCAGACCAATAACAATGGCCGAGAGCAAGAAATAGCGTTTACGCCCTTCAGCAATATTAAATAACAGGTTCATCTTATACCCCCAACAGCCAGGGATGGTTACGCAGCCAGTTGGCGGCTCGCCCCATGATAATGCGGACAAAAGTGCGGGTGACGATAACGGCCGTAAACATACTAATCATCACCCCAATCGCCAGTGTAATCGCAAACCCTTGCACCACACTCGCCCCAAAATTACGACCAAACGTAAACAAAATAAAACAGATTACCAACGTAGCAATATTCGAGTCCCGAATCGAACTCCAGGCACGTTCAAAGCCAGCCACAATCGCCTCCGTCAGCGTAAAACCCTGCCGCAGCTCCTCCTTCATCCGCTCAAACACCAGAATATTGGCATCCACCGCCATCCCCGTCGAGAGCAGAAAGCCCGTAATAGCCGGCAGCGTCAGCGTCACCCCAATCCACTTAAAGATGGCAAAATTTAGCAAGGCATAACTCAGCAAAGCCAAATCGGCCAAAAAGCCAGGCAGCCGATAGTAAACCAGCATAAAGAGCAGCACCACCACCAACCCAATCGCCCCCGCCCGAATACTGGCCTCAACCGATACTTCACCCAGCGTGGCCCCCACCTGCCGCGTACTCTCAATCCGCAGCGGCACTGGCAGACTACCAAAGCGCAGCTTCAAAGCCAGATTTTGCGCCTCTTCTCGTGTGAAATTGCCCGTTATCGTCCCGGCATCCTCAATGACGGCACTAATACGCGGGCTGGAGATCACCTGCTTATCCAGCACAATCGTCAAAAACTGCCCCTGGTGGGTGCGGGTGTAATCGCCAAAAACTTGCCCGCCTTCCGGTGTAAGCAAGAAGCTCACATAGAAGTTCAGACCATCAGAACGGCTTTGCGCTTCCTGCAGGTCAGCCCCCGTCATGACAAGTTCGTAAGTGGGCGCAGGTGTAAGCACTTCGGCCGTTACCGGTTGGCCGGGAGCAAATTCACAGCGGGACGGCCGTCCTTCATTCAACGTCGTCCGTATACACATCCCCTCCGGCAAAGGCTGCGTCCCCGAATCCACAAACTCCAACAAAGCCGTCTCCTGAATCAGCGAAATCGCCTCTTCAGGATTGTCAATGCCGGGCAGTTCCACCAAAATACGCCGGTCGCCTTCCGTGGCTACCAAAGGTTCAGCCACACCCAGGGCATTCACCCGTTGGCTGATAATTTGGCGAGCGGTGTCCATTTCATCGGCCGTTACCTCATCCTCTGGTGGCAAATCCGCCTCCAACAACACTTGCAGTCCACCCTGCAAATCCAACCCCTGTTGAATGGGGTAATCGGGATTGAGCGCCATCCAGATGCCAGCCGCGACAATTCCAATAATGACCACGAGCCAAAAATAATCTCTACTATCCATAATGTTTTTCGATTTTCTCGGAGATGGTGGAGTGGCATACCGTGTAAAATTGATGAACAAAGTTCACATTTCACAATCTGTCAACTTCTTAAATCCTCAAAACCTTTCCTTATCCTTGTTAAAAAGTTCAATATTGCGCGGCGGATTATAACAGCCACACCCTCATGGTCAAACCCCGCTCAGGCAGTGGTAATGCGGTGAACGGTAATCGGTAATCGGATTACCGATATCTGATTACCGATTCCCCTCTTCCACACGAACCTTAGCAAAGATCAGCGTATCCCGCAGCTCATTCGTCACATGATGCCGCGCCTCATTGCGCAAAGTTGCCTCCAGCGCAAAACCCAGCCGCTTGGGAATAGCAATGCTTTTATGATTATTACTGTCTACGCGAATTTCCACCCGCATCGCCCCTAACACCGTAAAAGCAAAATTGCTAATAGCCTCAACGGCCTCCGTCATATAGCCCTTGCCCGTATACGGTGTGCCTAACCAGTAGCCAATCTCAAACTTGGGCACATCCCAGTCAATGCGATGCAGCCCACTGCCCCCGATAATCACGCCCGTATCCTTGAGCAGAATCATCAGCCATAAATCCTCCCGGTTCAAAAAGCGGGTGTGTCCCCGCCGAATGTTGGCTTCATACGCCTCATCATCGGGAATGTCTACCGCCCAGGGCAGCCACTGCTTGAGTTCGTTTTGGGATTCGAGCACGGTTGCCCGCACCATCTTCCCATCCCCCGGCAGCGGCCCCCGAATCAGCAGCCGCTCCGTCTCTAAACTATAAGGAAACTCACGCAAAATTGGATCGCTCATCGTTCACTCCTTGTGCCGCAAAATCAGTGGGTTTTTACCATAGAATGGGCAATTGGGTAATCATCAATTACCCAATTACCCCCTTACACATTCACATTAATCGCACTGCCCGATTCATACCGGCGCAAACCGGGATAGAAAACGGCCGTTGCCAACCCCCAACTCACCACCACCGCCGCCACCAGCACCAGCAGCAGCAGCGGATTCCGGTTCTGCACAATCTGCACCGGAATCGCCCCCACAAACCCCGCCGGAATCAGCGTATACAGCAGTACCCGCGACACCCCCGCAAACAGCGAATTGGGATACAGCGCGAACGTCACCATCGCATTCCACATCTGCTGGCTGGCATTTTGGGCATTGCCCATGTAAAAGGCCAACGACCCGGCAATGATACCATACGCCATAAACACCAGTGCCGCCAACACCGAAGCCGCCAGAAAATACAAAATCTCCAACGGATGAAACAGCCCCGTGAACAGATAAGCAATCAGCCCAAAGACCAAATCTCCCGCAGCGGCCGTCATCATCCGCGAGAAAACCACATGCAGCAGCAAATTACGCGGAAACACCAGATAATAATCCAGTCGCCCCTGCGCAATCAGGTAAGCCAGATTCGCGCCCACATTCCCCGCCAAAATATGGGCCAGCCCAAAGCTAAAGGTCACAATCGAGAACAGCAGATAAATCTCACCGGTGTTATACCCCCGAATCGTGCCAAACTGGTCAAAAAAGATGAGCCAGAAGACAAAGTAAATACCATCGTTAATCACCATACCCACAATCTGGCTCAAAAAGCTGGCCCGATACTCCATCGCCGAAGCCAGGTTCACACCAACAAGAGCGCGTAGGAAAGAGAGTTCTGTTTTTAGTCGCTTCATATCTTCAGGAGAAGCCAGGCTTTTTCTGAAAAGCCTGGCTTCTAAATTTTACCCACCATTCACCGCCAACCGCTGCGTCGCCCAGCGGTACTGCCGATAGAGCAGGCTGCCGAGCAAGGCCAGCCACAACAGTTGCAGCCCAATCACCTGCCAAAACTGCGCCCAGCTAAAAGCCACAAACAGCTTGGCCGGTGCGTAGGTCGTCAGGTTAAAGGGCAGCACACGGGCAATGCCCTGCAACCAGTCGGGCAAAAAGTCCAGCGGAATCATCAAACCGCCCAAAATAAAGACAAACTTCTGGTAGATGATGCGGAAAGACTGCGTGTCTTCGGTCACAAAGGCCAGCAAACCAATCATGCTCATCACGCAGAAATCAAGAGCCAGGGCCAGCCCGCCCACCAGCAAAACCAGAGGCAAATGCCGCCAATCCACCTGCGGCCGACCCGCATAGTAAAAGGCAATGGGCATTCCCAGCAGAAAAATCAGCGTCATTTTCACAAGGGTGTCGCCCAAGCCGTTGGCGAAGTGGTAGGCCAGGTAGTTATACGGCCGTATCAACTTATAGGCGATAGAGCCATCCTTCACCTCCTCCGAAATCGCCACATCATGCCGGAACTTGCCAATCTCAATCATCTCAGCCACAAGCAGATACCAGATGGTGTTGGCTAACGTCAGCCCCGCTATTTCCGCGCTGCCTTGTGCTTCGTAAACGGCCGTCCACAAATGCACAAAAATAAACATAATCAACACAATAAAAAACGCCCGGTTCAGCGCATCCCACACATACGCCAACTGATTCTGCAAATTAATCAGCGTAATCGCCCCATACTTCACGGTGTTCACACGAATTTGGTTCATCATCACATCACCAATCGTAAATCGCAAATCTACACGTTCTGATAAATCTCCCGAATAATCTCCTCCAGCGGCGGGTCGGCAATATTGATGTCATTGCACGGCTTCGTCGCCATCACCTTCTGCACCACACGTTCCACCGGGACCTCACGGCTGTCAAACTCCAGCTTCACGCCATATGTCCCCTGCTTCAACGTCGTTACCCCCGGCAGGCAGAACGGCCCGTCCAACGCCTCAGCGAAACGCACCTCAATCACCTTGCGCCGCAGATATTGCCGTTTGAGAACCGAAGTACGGTCGTCATAGATGAGACGGCCGTTATTCACAATCATCACCCGCTTACACAAACTCTCAATATCCCCCGCATCGTGGCTCGTCAGAAAAATCGTCGTCCGCTCCGTCTCATTCAGCGTGCGCACAGCCTCCCGAATCTGCTGCTTCGCCACCACATCCAGCCCAATCGTCGGCTCATCCAAGAAGATAATGCGCGGCCCATGCAGCAGCGACGCCGCAATCTCACACTTCATCCGCTGCCCCAGGCTCAACTTCCGCACCGGCGTTTGCAGCAGATGCTCAATCTGGAACGAATCCACCAGAAAGTCGCGCCGCTTCTTATAGTCGCGCATGTCCAACTCATAAATCCGCGCAAAAAGCTGGAACGTATCCTCTGGCGGCAGGTGGTACCACAACTGCGGCTTCTGCCCGAAAACCGATCCAATGTGATAACCCAACTGCCGTCGCTCTGTCCAGGGCGTATAACCCAGCACGCTGGCCTCGCCACCGCTGGGGTGCAAAATGCCTGTCAGCATCTTAATGGTGGTGGATTTACCCGCGCCGTTGGGGCCAATAAAGGCCAGCACTTCGCCCTCTTCTAAGCTGAAAGAGATGTCAGAAACGGCCGTTACCGCCTCCACCTCCGGCCGCCACAACGCCTGCCAACTACCACGCAGCCCAGCCGCCTTCCGCTTCAAGCGAAACGTCTTCTCCAACCCCCGCACCTCCACCGCCAAACCCGATCCATTCAAATTGCTCATGTGCCACTCCTGATAAGAGGGGAACTCAGAGGAGCTTGGGGGAACTCAGAGCAACTTGTTGAAGTTCCCCTGAGTTCCCCTCAGTTCCGCCCAGTTCCCCCTGTTATCCCCAGAAAACAAAAAACGCGACTCTTCTGGTCGCGTCTTGGGAAATTCTCTAGGCTAAAAACAAATGTTACAACAGAATCAATGCAAGAACCTCCCAAGCCGCACGGCAGTGGTGGCAAAAATAGTTACATATTGAGGTAAGTGCATCCAAATCTGCTTAAACATCATCGTGGAGGCATCTTAGCATGAGCCGCTCACGCCTGTCAACCCTGGCAAAAGCCGAATTTTCAGGCTCCCAAACCCAATCACCTACTATGACGAGAAGAGGGAAACGGCCGTTCCCTCCATCCGTTCCCTTCCCAAATCCGTTGTAGTCCCCCCAAAAACTCACGGGAACCAATTCCCCTCCCTCAACGTCTTACAATTAGCCTCATTCTAGGCTACTATTTGTTCGTACAAAAAGGAGCAGGAACACATGTCCCAACCATCCCCCAACAAGCGTAAACGCACCCTCATCTTCGGCCTCGCCACCCTCGGCGTCATCGCCACCCTCATCACCGGCACTCTCCTCTACCGCCAGCGCACCGCCGACAGCGACGATTTCACCAACCCCACCATCCAAACCAACAACAACGGCAGTACCACCTCTGGCAACTTTGCCGTTGAAGGTGTGGCCGGCAGCGGCCGTGCCGACACCACCGCCGCCAAACTCCTATTTCACCTCAGCCAGGGTCAGGCCCGGGCCGAAACCATCGAAGCCAATCCCCTCGTCACCGGCACACCCCTCAGCCCCGACGAAATCGCCCAAATCCTGGCCCGCCTGCCGGAACTCACCGGCGCAACCGGCGACACCCAAGAGTTCAACCTACCCGAAGACATCCTGCCGCCACCTTTAACAGGCGAAACCATCACCCAAACCTTCCCCCCTCCCCCCTCGCCTCTCACCACTCCCCCCACCGCTGATGGCCCACTACAAGTCCTGCGCTACACCCCCGAAGGCGACATCAGCCTGGCACCCTTCATTAACATCACTTTCAATCAACCGATGGTGCCGCTCACCAGCCTAGAGACTCTCAACAAAGAAGATGTACCCGTCACCATCACGCCCGATCTCCCTGGCACCTGGCAGTGGATTAGTCCCCAAACCCTCCGTTTTGAATTTGACTCTGACCAAGTAGACCGCTTGCCGATGGCTACCGAATTCACCGCCGACATCCCCGCAGGCACACAATCGGCCAACGGCAACGCCCTGGCCGAAGCGGTGCGCTGGACGTTCAGCACGCCACCCGTGCAGATGGTCAGCAGCTATCCCGCCTACGAACCACAGCCGCTGGAACCCGTTATTTTCATCGCCTTCGACCAGATGATTGAGCCAACGGCCGTTTTGCCAACGGGAGTTGGCACCCCCACCCTCCGCGTCACCGCCAACAACGACAATCACCCCGTCCGCCTCGCCACCGCCGACGAAATCGCCGCCGACGAAATCGTGAGCCGCATGGCCGACAATGCACGAGAGGGTTATTGGCTGGCCCTGAAACCGGAACGGCCGTTTCCCCCCGACAGCCAAATCACCATCACCATCGGCCCCAACACCCCCTCCGCCGAAGGCCCCCGCCTCACCACTGAGGCCCAAACCTTCAGCTTCAACACCTACCCACCCCTGCGCCTCACCCGCCACACCTGCAACTGGTCCGAAGACCGCTGCCCCCCTCTCACCCCCTTCATCCTCGAATTCAGCAACCCCCTCGACCCCGCCGCCTTCGCCGAAACCATGATTCGCATCGAACCCCAACTGCCTGGGGCACGCGTGCAGCTCAACTACAACAGCCTCACCATTCAAGGGCTGACCGCCGGCCGCACCACCTACCGCGTCACCATAGACGGCAGCCTGCCAGACATATTCGGCCAGACTTTGGGCGACAGCGAGACGGTGCGCTTTGATGTAGACTCGGCCGAACCCTTCCTCAACGGCCCCCAAGAACCCCTCATCACCGCCGACCCTTCCGCCGCTAACCCCAGCCTCACCCTCTACGTCATGAACTACGACGAACTGCACGTCCAGGCTTACGCCGTCCAGCCTAGCGATTGGCCCGCCTACACCGCCTACCGCCGCAACTTCGATCAACAAGAAAGCCAACCCACTCCGCCCGGCCAACTCGTTCTGGATGAGATGCTGGCCGTCGAACATGAAGAAGATGTCTTAACCGAAATAGCCGTCAATCTAGCTGAGGCTCTGGAAGGAGAAACCGGTCATTTAATTGTCGTCATCCAGCCCAACGTCCGCTTCAGCGACCAGTGGCAGCGGCGCAGCCAGACCGTGCAAGCCTGGGTGCAAGTCACCCAAATCGGCCTCGATGCCTTCGCCGACCACAGCCAACTGGTCGCCTGGGCCACCAATCTGGCCGATGGCTCCCCCCTCGCCAACGTCACCCTCACCGACTCCAACCAAAACACGTTGCAAACCGATGCTGCTGGCCTGGCTCACCTGGATTTGCCCGCCTCCGGCATCCAATACCTCATCGCCCAACAAGGTGATGATGCCGCCATCCTGCCCGCCAATCCCTACTACTGGGACGACTACGGCTGGCAGCGGCAATCGCTCTCTGATGAACTGCGCTGGCACGTCTTCGACGACCGCGCCATGTACAAACCCGGCGAAGAAGTCCACCTCAAAGGCTGGCTGCGCCACATCGCCCAAGATGGCACGATTAGCCTGCCCGGCAATAGGGTCACAGGCATCAGCTACCAAACCTACGATGCCCAGGGCAACGAAATTGCCACTGGCACGTCCCCTGTCAACGGCTTCGGCGGCTTCGATTTCAGCTTCCCCATCCCCACCAACAGCAATCTGGGTTACGCCTACATGAGCCTCCAGGCGCAAGGCGTGTCGGGCAGCTTAAACGGCCGTGAATACTACCACGACTACCAAATCCAAGAGTTCCGCCGTCCCGAATTTGAAGTCAGTGCGCGGCAAGAAAGCGTCGGCCCCTACATCGTGGGCGATGCGGCCACAGTAGCCGTCGCCGCCAGTTACTTCGCTGGCGGCCCCCTGCCCAACGCCGACACCAACTGGTACGTCACCTCCACCCCCAGCAGCTACTCGCCGCCCAACTGGCCCGATTTCACCTTCGGCACCTGGACACCCTGGTGGTTTTTTGATTATGGCTATGCCTACGAAGAAGTCTACTTTGGCGGCTTCCCCGGTCAGGATGGGCAGGTGGCCGAAACCTTTAGCGGCGTCACCGATGCCGCTGGTGAACATTATTTGCAGATTGATTTTGAAGCGTTGGAAGGCAATCGGCCGTTTACGGTCAACGCCGAAGCCACCGTGATGGATGTCAACCGGCAAGCCTGGTCGGCCAGCACCAACCTGCTCGTGCATCCCGCCAGCCTCTACGTGGGCCTGCGCAGTGCCCGCACTTTCGTCGAAAAGGGCGAACCGCTCGACATCGAAGCCATCGTGACTGATATTGATGGCCACGCGGTGGCGGGTACGGCCGTTTCCCTCACCGCCTCTCGCCTCGAATGGAATTACCGCGACGGCCAATGGCTTGAAGAAGCCATGGACACGCAAACTTGCGACCTCACCTCCACCACTGAGCCGCTCACCTGCACCTTCACCACTGAACAAGGCGGTGAATATGAGATAACGGCCGTTATCACCGACGGCCAAAACCGCCAAAACCAATCCACCCTCACCCGCTGGGTCAGCGGCGGTCAACAGCCCGTGCAGCGCAACGTCCAACAAGAAACGCTCACCCTCATCCCCGACCGCCAGGAATACCAACCCGGCGACGTGGCCGAGATTCTGGTGCAAGCCCCTTTCAGCCCAGCCGAGGGGCTGCTCACACTCAATCACGGCGGCATCATCTCCACCGAGCCTTTCCAATTGACAGATGGCACAGCCACCCTGCAAATCCCCATCAGCGAGAGCCACATTCCCAGTCTGTCCCTGCAGGTAGATGTCGTTGGCTCCGCCCCGCGCACTGACGATGATGGCAACGCCTTACCTAATGTTCCCGCCCGTCCTGCCTTCGCCACTGGCTCACTCAGCTTAAGCGTGCCACCCTACAGCCGCGAGCTATCCCTTGAGATTGTGCCGCAAGCCGACAAACTGGAACCGGGTGAAGAAACCAGCATCACCATCGCCGTCACCGATGCCAACCAACAGCCCGTCGGCAATGCCGAAGTGGCCCTGGTGGTGGTAGATGAAGCCATTCTCGGTCTCACCAACTACCAACTAGTTAACCCGTTGAACATCTTCTACACCCAGCAATATGCCTGGATTAACAGTCGGTACGGCCGTTCCAGCATCCTCCTCGTCAACCCCCAAAACCTAGGGCTTGAAACTGGGGTCGAAGAAGTAGAAGTAACCCGTGTTGTGACAGAAATGGCTTTTGAAGCCCCTGCTGAAGCCGAGATGGCAGAAGAATCTGCCGCCTTCGATACAGCCGCAACCGCAATGCCCATGCCGACGACTGCCGCTGCGGGCAATGCTGCCACCGATGATGGCTCCGCCCCAGCTCCGATCCAAGTCCGTACCAACTTCGATCCCCTGGCCGTCTTCGCCCCCACCGCCCAAACCAATGCCAGCGGCCAGGCCCAAGTCACCTTCACCCTGCCCGACAACCTGACCCGTTATCGCATCATGGCTGTAGCCGTTGCTGGCGATCGACAATTTGGCGCGGCCGAAAGCAACCTGACGGCGCGGCTGCCCTTGATGATACGGCCGTCTGCTCCCCGCTTCCTCAACTTTGGCGACCAGTTTGAACTGCCCATCGTTGTGCAAAACCAGACCAATGAACCGATGACAGTAGACATCGCCCTCAGCGTCACCAACCTGCAATTGACCGGCATGAGCGGCCAACGAGTGACCGTCCCCGCCAATGATCGCGTCGAAGTGCGCTTCCCGGCTACAACCATGAGTGCAGGCACGGCCCGGTTCCAGGCAGCGGCCGTTTCCGGCGATTATGCCGATGCCGCCACCGGCGAACTACCCGTCTACACCCCCGCCACCACCGAAGCCTTCGCCACCTACGGCGTACTCGATGAGGGCGCAGTCGCCCAGCCCTTCCTCATGCCCGAGGGCGTGATACAAGGCTACGGCGGCCTGGAAATCGGCACCTCCTCCACCGCCCTGCAAGCCCTCACCGATGCTGTCCTCTACCTCACCAGCCATCGCTACGACTCCTCCGAAGAGTTGGCCTCGCGCATCTTGGCGGTGGCCGCTTTGCGCGATGTGTTGGGTGCGTTCCAGGCGGAGGGATTGCCCACGCCTGAAGAATTGGAAACGGCCGTTACCCGCGACCTCGAAACCCTGCAAGGAATGCAAAACGCCGACGGCGGCTTCCCCATCTGGCAGCGCGGCGACGAGAGCTACCCCTTCTACACCGTTCATGTGGCCCATGCTTTGGCAATGGCCCAGCAAAAAGGCTACGCTGTCCCCAACAACATGCAAGCCAGCTTGCAAAGCTACCTGCGCGACATCGAAAGCCATTACCCAAGCTATTACGGCCAACAGATACGCTGGAGCCTCAGCAGCTACGCCCTCTACGTGCGCCATCTGGCAGGCGACACCGATGCCAACAAAGCCCGCAGCCTGTTCAACGACGCTGGCCTGGAAAATCTGTCGCTAGAATCGCTGGCCTGGTTGTGGGAGGTGTTGGGCGATGACCCGGTAACGGCCGATATTGCCCAATTCATCAACAACCGCGCCGTAGAAACGGCCGCTGCCGCCAACTTCACCACCAGCTACGGCGACGAAGCCTACCTTATGCTCCATTCCGACCGCCGCACCGACGGCGTGATTCTCAACACGCTCATCAGCCAGGACCCGAACAACGACCTCATTCCCAAAATCGTTAACGGCCTGTTAGCCCATCGCACACGCGGCCATTGGGGCAACAGCCAGGAAGATGTCTTCATCCTGCTGGCCTTAGACCGCTACTTCAACACCTTTGAAGCGCAAACGCCAGACTTTGTGGCCCGTATCTGGCTGGGCGATACCTTCGCTGGCGAGCAGTCATTCGTGGGCCGCAGCACGGATCGTAACCAGCTAGACATTCCCATGAGCTACTTAGCCGAGCAGCAGGTGGGGGATTTGGTGCTGGGGATGGAGGGAAACGGCCGTCTCTACTACCGCCTCGCCCTCAACTACGCCCCCGCCGACCTCACCCTCGACCCGCTCAATCGTGGCTTCGTCGTCCAGCGCACCTACGAAGCGGTAGACAATCCCGATGATGTGATGCAGGATGCCGATGGTGTCTGGCACATCAAGCTAGGCGCACGGGTACGGGTGCGGCTGACAATGGTGGCTGACAATCGCCGCTACAACGTGGCCCTGGTTGACCCGCTGCCCGCTGGCCTGGAAGCCATCAACCCCGCCCTGGCCGTCTCGCAAAGCCTGCCCCCCGACCCCAACAGTGGCGACACCGTGCCGTACTGGTGGTGGGGCAACTGGTATCAGCACCAAAACATGCGCGATGAACGGCTGGAAGCCTTCACCACCTTACTCTGGGAAGGCGTGTACAGCTACGATTACGTGGCCCGTGCCACCACCCCCGGCACCTTTATCACGCCACCGACGAAAGCCGAAGAAATGTATTCCCCCGAAGTATTCGGCCGCAGCAGCAGCGATGTGGTGATTGTGGAATAATGAGTGGTCAGACCTCTGAGGTTTCCGAAAACCTCAGAGGTCTATGTTAAAAGTGATGGGAATAGGGCATGGCTGCGGCTCGCTTCATCCCTTCTTGTAACATAGGAATATACCGCGCCACATCCTGGCGAATGACATTGCCATGACTGGGGGCAAAGATTTTAACGTCGTATTGCTGGAAGAGGTGGGCAACGGCCGTTCCCACCTCCTCCGCATCACACCAGGCTAACCAGGGGAATTGATACCAGGCATTCACCTTCACATCATCCACAAACAACGCCTCTGTGTACGAATCGGCCACCATCTCATCCAAAAATTGGAAGCACTGCCCACAGGCCGGTTCATGCAAATTGTGGCCCCAATCAGCCGAAAAGAAGAAGCCCGTCGTCCGCTCATACAACCACTGCGACAGGCCATGATCCACAAACAGCGGATCAACCATCTCCACCACATGCTGCCCCAACTCAATCACATCACCAGGAGCCACTTGCAGAGCCTCAGACAAGCTGTGCAATTCATAATGGTCGCCGCCACGCACCGTCACCAACTGCGCTTCGGGATGCTGCCGTTTGAGGGCAACGGCGTTACCGGCGTGGGGCAGTTCAATGTGGCTAATCCAGATGTAGTCGAGGGAACGGCCGTTCAACACAAAATCCACCGCCTGCACCATCGCCTCCTTCTGGCGCGGCGCAATCGTGTCAATCAGCATACTCTTCTCATCCACAATCAAAAAAGCCGAAAAAGGATAATCCACCACCCTTGACCCCGCGTACTCATCGGCATTGGGCAGCAGCGAAAAATATTCGGCATAAAAATCCCGCGCCAAATCGCCTAAACAGTGCGTCAGCCAAAAAATATTCGCCGTAATCGGCCGTACCGCCACCCGCTCCAAACCCTCGCCAAAAACTGTTACATCGTCCATAAATTGTCTCCCAAGAGACTGGAGACTGGGGACTAGAGACTAACCAATCTCCAGTCTCCGGTCTCTAATCTCCTTTCCGATACGGCGCACAAATTTCGTGAACGGCCGTCTGCAACCTATCCACCACCACCGCCACATCCCGAATCGCATTGCCATGAATCGGCGCAATAATCCGCACATCCCGCTTGTGGAACATGCGCGTCATATCCGCATTCAGCCGTTCGGGAATCACCCAGCGCAAAAAGCGAAAAGCATTGTGATGATACGGCCGTAACTGCGCCACCGTAATCCCCCCTGCCATCTCATCACTAAACAGTTCACACTGCTCCGGCGTGTGGTAATAACCAAAACCATCCCCCGTAAACAGCGTCTTCGTCAGCGAATCATACAACCACTGCGAACCAGGCTGGTCTTTCAGCAGCGCATCCACAAACTCCAGCCGCCGCTCGCCAAATTCAAAAACAGTGCCGGGGACAACGGCCGTTATCTGCCCCAACGGCAGCACGGGAGCCAACTCAATATACGGCAGCAGCACATTCGACACCCACACCCGAATCTCCGGCCACTTCTGCGCCACCATCTGCAAATTACCCGAATGCGGCAGCTCCGAATGGGTCAAAAAGATGGCCTCCGGCACAGCCCCCGCCAACAGCCCCTCCAACTCCGCCATCAACTTCGCCCGGTGCAGATGAGAGCCACAATCAATGAGAATAGGACGGCCGTTATTCAACAACACATACACCCGCACCGCCTCATGCCCATTTTCCCCCGCTACACATTCGCCAATCTGGTATAAATCCTCTGTAATATGTCGCAACATCAGAACACTCAATGGTAACTGGGTAATTAGGTCATTAAGTAATTGAAGCCAAGCATCGCAATTACCCAATTACTCAATTACCCAATTACTCTCAAATATGCACCACCACTTGCCCCTCCTCCACCGTCACCGGATAGGTACGGGCGCGAGTCTTGGCATCAATCAAACATTGCCCCGTGGCAATTTCAAATTCCCAGCCATGCCAGGCACAGCGGATAATCTCCCCCTGACGGCCGTATACAAAGGCAAATTCATCCGTCGGCAGCGTCGTCCCCGTCACCGGCCCCTCACACAAATTACCCGCCATGTGGGGGCAGCGATTGTGCAAGGCATAATAACGGCCGTTCACAAAAAACACCCCAATCCGCTTGCCATCCACCTCCACCACACGCCGCTCCCCCGGCTGCCAATTGGCCTCACCAATGGGAAAATGTTTGCGGGAAGATAACGGCCGTTCTCGTTTCTCAATCATAACCTCACCTCACCTCAACCAGATTGGGTCAATCTTGAAGATTGACCCAATCTACACAGCCTCCAACCGCGGCAGCCGCTCATACGTCTCCAGCGCATTCCGCCAAAACACCCGCTCCCGCCACGCCGCCGGAATATTAATCTGCTCCGGATCATCAAAATCCCAATGCGGATAATCCGACGCAAACATCAGCACATGCTCCGCATCCATCATCTCCAAAATCTGGTGCAGATGCTCCTTCTTCTGCGGCTGCTCCAACGGCTGCGACGCAAACCGAATATGATCCCGCGCATACTCACTCGGCAGCCGCTTCACCCAGGGCGTCTCCTTCCGCAGTGCCTTATAATTAGAATCCAGCCGCCACAGCAACCCAGGCACCCAGGCCAGCCCACACTCAATAATCACAAACTTCATCGTCGGCCACTTCTCAAACACCCCCTGCGCAATCACACTCGCCAAATGAGACATCGCCGGCTGGCACAACAGCGCGTGCGTCGGCCAATAATAGGTCATCGGCCCGCCGCCAATCGGCTGATAATTGATGCCGCCCTGCCCACCCAAATGAATCGCCACCGGCAGCCCCACCTCCGCTGCCGCTTCCCAAATCGGATGATAAACCGGGTCACCATACGGCCGATACGAGCCATGCGACATCAACACCTGCACAATATCGGGGTGATGGCCCAACCGCCGAATCTCCTTCGCCGCCCCCTGCGCGTCCTGCGGCGCAATAATCAGCGAGCCTTTGAAGCGTTTGTCACGCGGCAGCCACTCCTGCACCATCCAGTCGTTATACGCCCGCGCCAAAGCCGAAGCATAATGGGGATTCGCCAGCGTCGAACATTCCAACGCCTCCTCGCCCGTCAAAATACCAATCGTAATATCATGCTTATCCAACAAATGCTGCCGCATAAACTCATAATGTTCATCATCCGTCTTCGGCTGAATATCGTGGCGGCGAAAATCCTCTGGGTGCAGCCAGGGGCGATGGGCATGAGGAAAGGCCCCACGCGGCCCCGGCTTCTCCCCCCGCACCAAATAATCCCGAAACGTCTCATCCAAATAAGGCAGCAGCACCTCCGCCGAACTCCAATCATTATGCACATCACAATCTACAATCATGACAAACACCTACCTTATTCAATTGTCATTCCGAACGCAGTCTTCGGAGTGAGGAATCTTTCGGGTCGCTCAACCAAAAAGATTCCTCAGAGGACTTCGGAATGACAATTTGATTACCACCTCGCCTCCGGCTCATACCCCGCCGCCCGCAAATCGGAATGCAAATCATCCTCCAGCATCTTCACCACGCCCGTTGACCAAAACTGGCCGCCATAACGGCGCATGGCGCGGGTGAGGATTTGATCCGCCAGACCGCCCATTTCCAGCGGCACACCGTGCTGCCGCGCAATTTGATGCACCAGGCGCATATCTTTAGCGGCCAGTTCCAGTGTGAAGCCATAGTCATAACTGCCGTTGAGAATGGGCGGGCCTTCGGTCTCGGCCACAAAGCTGTTGCCGCAGCTATTTTTGATGGCTTCAAAAGTTGCGCCCACATCCAGCCCGGCCTCTTTGCACAGCATCAGCCCTTCGCCCAAAGCCCATAGATGGATGAAAGCCAGCATGTTGGTCATCACTTTGACGATGGAGGCACTACCCACTGGCCCCAGGTGAATGACAGGATTGCCGACGATTTCGAGCAACGGCCGTTTCCCTTCCACCACCTCCTCCTCACCCCCCACCAACACCGTAATCTCCCCCGCATACGCCAGCGGAATGCCGCCCGTGACCGGGGCTTCAATCACAGCCACGCCCTTTTCTGCGGCCAGACGCTCTATCCGTTTCAGCAAATCACCATCATTCGTAGAATGGTCAATCCAGCAGCTTCCCGGCTTCAGCCCCGCCAATGCCCCATCTTCACCCAGCATCACCGCTTCCACAATGGCGGGGTTGGGTAATGCAGTGAGGAGAACGTCAACGGCCGTTGCCACCGCCCACAAACTCTCACCCCACAGTGCCCCTCGCGCCAAAATCGGCTCCGCCTGCTCCCGCCGCGCATCATACACCAGCAGCGTATGCCCCGCCTTCAACATATTCCCGGCAATCGCCTTACCCAATTCACCAACACCAATGAGACCAACTTTCATAGAACAACCTGTTTCATTACGTAATGACATCATTACGTAATGATTAAAACAACAAATCCTGTACCTTCTTTGTCAACCGCTGACTGGTTTGTAGAAGCAATTCCATAACGGCCGTTTGCTGGCCTTCTACGGGAAAACGAAAAGAAGGGCCATAAATATTCAAAGCGGCAATCACTTTGTTTTCCTTATCAAAAATGGGGGCGGCGGTAGCATTGAGACCATCAGCAAATTCGCCCGATGACCAATCACAACCTTGTGCGCGAATGGCATCTAAAGCCGCATGAATGGCAACGGGATCGGTCAAAGTTTGGGGTGTGTAAGCAATCAACGGCCGTTCCAAATACCGCGCCACAAACACCTCCGACTGATACGCCAGCAGCAGTTTGCCCGTCGAAGTCGTGTGCAGCGGAAACCGCTCCCCCGTCCAATCCCGCACCTGCACCGCCTGATCCCCCGACACCTGATCCACATACAACACCTGATCGCCATCAGGAATCGCCAGCCCCACATCTTCATGAACGGCCGTATGCAGCTCCCACATAAACGGCCGGGCCAACGCCACCAAATTTTGAGGAAAGGGAGAAACACCCAACAGTGCCAAAAAATCGGGATGGAGTTGATAACCGCCACTGTCGCTGGGCATAACGGCCGTCACCGCCTCCAACGTACTCAACATGCGCGACACCGTACTCTTGTGCAAATCCGTCCGCGCCGCAATCTCCGTCACCCCAATCCCCTCAGGATGCTGCGCCACCGTCCGCAAAATCGCAAAAGCCCGCTCCACCGATTGAATCATCATTGTTTCATCATACGAAATAGTTTTGCCATACGCAACAAAGTGGCGGAATTATACAGCATGAGAAACGGCCGTCAACCACATTCTCGTTCGCCCTATCCGCCAACCCTTGTTACAGTTACCCCATGGCAACCGTACAACCACAAACCCCAACCACCTCCCGCAACGTCAACCCCAACCAACTCCTCTACACCCTCATGATCCCCGCCATCATCATGCCCATGTCCGGCTGGATGTTCTCCGTCTCCCTACCCATCATCCGCGATGATTTCGGCATCGCCGCCGACCTCGCCGCCTGGATCGCCACCGCCTTCACTCTGCCCTTTATGATCTTGATGCCCGTATACGGCCGTATTAGCGACGGGCTGGGCAAACGACGGCTTCTCCTGCTAGGCACAGCCATCTTCGCCCTCGGCTCACTCCTCGCCACCCTCTCCACCACCCTCTCCACCCTCATTCTCGGCCGCATCATCCAGGGCATGGGCGCCGCCAGCCTCCTGCCCCTCTCCCTCGCCCTCATCACCGAAGTCTTCCCCCCGCAAAAACGCGGCCAAGCGATGGGCCTATTCAGTTCCGTCGGCCCCATAACCGGTGTCATCGGCCCCGTTCTGGCTGGCTACATCGTAGCCGCCTGGGGTTGGCGAGCCGCCTTCGTTCCCGCCATGCTCGTCGCCATCGGCAGCACCTTCGTCATCTACTTCCTGATCCCCTCCAACATCCAGCAGTTGCAATTTCGCTTTCTCTCCACCTTCGACTGGATCGGCGTCACCCTGCTCTCCGCCACCCTAACCTGCCTGCTCTTCTACTTTTCCAGCCGCCCCATCACCGGCCGCCCACCCCTGCAAGATTGGCGCTTGCTGCTCCTCACCATCCTCTTTCTCATCACCTTCATCAGCTACGAAAACAAAAAAGCCAACCCCTTCATCAAACTACAAATTCTCCAAAACCGCTCCCTCATCATCGGCTCTGTGTGTGCCTGTTTGCGCATGTTGGCATTAAGCGGCAGCGTCTCCTTCCTCATGCCCCTCTACTTTGCCGATATCATCGGCTTAGACCCCACACGCACCGGCTTTTACCTGATGGCCAACCCCGCCGCCATGTCCATCATGGTTCGCTTCGGCGGCAACCTCTCCGATCGTCTAGGCAGCCGCATCATCGCCATGACTGGCTTCGGCATCATATCGGCCGTTATGTTCACCTTTTCCCTCCTACCCAGCCACTCACCCCACTGGCTCATCGTCGTGCTGCTCGTCGTCTTCGGCACAGGCGCCGGCCTCATGTTGGCCGCCCTCCATCGCGCCGCCCTAAACGATGTTCCCGAACCCGATCTAGGCACATCCTCCGGCATTTACAGCATGATCCGTTTCCTCGGTTCCGCTTGCGGCGCAGCCTTTGGCGGCATCATCCTGCAATTCTATCTCGACCAGGAAAGCGTCAATCTTCTGACCGCCTATCAGCACGTCTTTCAATGGTTCGTCGGCTTCGCCCTTTTGGGCCTCCTCACCGCCACCCAACTCCCCAAAACCAAATAAAAACTGTTCACCCTCCCGGAGGTTTTCCCTCGAGATAACCTCCGTAAAAAAAGCCTCCGGGAGGATTTTTTGAACGATTACCCCAGATAAAAAAAGCCCTGAGCATTTCTGCTCAGGGCCATATACCCATTACTTAACTACCCTATTACCCCATTACTCCGCCATCGCCGCATGAGCTGCCGCCAGGCGGGCAATCGGCACACGGAACGGCGAGCAGGAGACGTAATTCAGACCTAATTTGTGGCAAATCGCAATGCTCTTGGGGTCGCCACCATGCTCACCGCAGATACCAATTTCCAGGTCGGGCCGGGTCTGACGGCCGTATTGCACCGCAATCTCCATCAACCGCCCCACACCCTGACCATCAATCGTAGCAAACGGATTCTCCGACAAAATGCCCCGCTGTTGATAGGCCATCAAAAAGCCAGCTTCCGCATCATCCCGCGACACACCAAACGTCGTTTGCGTCAGGTCATTCGTGCCAAAGGAGAAGAACTGGGCGATCTCGGCAATTTCATCGGCCGTTAGCGCCGCCCGCGGAATCTCAATCATCGTGCCAAACTTATAACTAATCTCCATATTCTGTTCAGCCATCACCATCTTGGCTTCTTCTTCCAGCGCCGTCTGCTGCACTTGCAGCTCATTCACATGCGCCGTCAGCGGAATCATCACCTCAGGATGCACATCCACACCCTCTTTGGCACATTGGCAGGCCGCTTCAAAAATGGCCCGCACCTGCATCCGGGTCAGTTCCGGGATGAGGATGCCCAGGCGCACACCGCGTGTACCCAACATGGGGTTGGCCTCGCGCAAAGCCTGCACCCGCTCCAGATAGTTGCGCTTGATGGCAATCTCTTCCAACGTCTGGTCAATTTCACCCATCGTATGGTAATGCTGCAAACGCATCTTCAAATCAGCCAACTCAATCAACAGTTCATCATAAGCGGGCAAAAACTCGTGCAAAGGCGGGTCAATCAGACGAATGATGACGGGTTGACCATCCATTGCCCGGAACAGGCCAGCAAAATCATTGCGCTGCATCGGCAGCAGCTTGGCAATGGCCTCATTCCGTTCACTGGGGTATTTCGCCATAATCATCTGCTGCACAATGGGCAGACGCTCTGTCTCAAAGAACATATGCTCGGTACGGCACAGGCCAATACCTTCCGCCCCATACTTACGGGCGCGGAGGGCATCACGCGGATAGTCGGCGTTGGCCCACACACCCAATGTGCGGATTTCGTCGGCCCAACTGAGCAGTTTGAGCAGGTAGGGGTTGTCAAAATCGGGGACGATGGTGGGCAGTTGGCCGAGATAGACAAAGCCTTGCGTGCCATCAAGCGAGAGCCATTCACTTTCTTTGATGACCAGTTCGCCAACAGTCATTTCTCGATTTTCCAGGTCAATTTCTAGTTCTGTAACACCGACAACGGCCGGTTTGCCAAACTGCCGCGCTACCAAAGCCGCATGGCTGGTACGGCCACCACGACTGGTGAGAATACCTTGCGCGGCCAACATGCCATGCACATCATCGGGCTTGGTTTCGGGGCGTACCATGATGACCTTCTTGCCATCTTTTGACCAACGCTCGGCGGTGTCGGCATCGAAGGCCACAATACCAACGGCCGCTCCCGGTGACACATTCAAACCTTTGGCAATAGCCTTGGCTGCTTTGGTGGCTTGCATGTCCAGTTGGGGATGCAGGAAGAAATCTACTTGAGCCGGTTGAACTCGTTTAACGGCCGTTTCCTTCTTAATCAACCCCTCTTCCACCATATCCACCGCAATCCGCACCTCAGCTTGCGCCGTGCGCTTGCCATCCCGCGTTTGCAGCAGCCACAGCTTGCCATGCTCAATGGTGAATTCCATATCCTGCATATTGCGGTAATGCTTTTCCAACTTGCCCGCAATTTGCTCAAATTCAGCATACAGCTTGGGCATCAACAGCTTCAAATCACTCAGAGGCTGAGTAATGCGAATACCAGCCACCACATCTTCACCCTGGGCATTAACCAGAAAGTCACCTTCCAACTCCGGCTCGCCCGTCGAGGCATTGCGCGACATAGCCACACCGGTAGCCGAATCATCACCCATGTTACCGAAGACCATTGTTTGGATGTTAACGGCCGTTCCCAAATCATGCCGAATCCCAGCCGCATTACGGTAATCCACCGCCCGCTTGCCATTCCAAGACTTAAACACAGCTTCCGTTGCCAGCTTCAACTGCTCAAAAGGATCATCGGGGAAATCAGTGCTGGTAAACGTGCGGTAAATCTGCTTAAACTTACGGGCTACCACTTGCCAATCTTCCGCCTTCAACTCCGCATCAGACGTCACACCTGCAATCGCCCGCCGTGCCGTAATCACATGCTCAAACACCTCATCCGGCACATTCATCACCACACTGCCAAACATCTGCACCAACCGCCGATAAAGGTCATAGACAAAACGAGCATCGTTGGTCTTCTGAATCATCCCCTCAACCACATCGTCATTCAGACCAATGTTGAGAATCGTGTCCATCATGCCGGGCATAGAGAATTTGGCCCCAGAACGGCAGGAAAACAACAGCGGGTTTTGCGGATCGCCAAAGGCTTTGCCCGTAGATGCTTCAATAGCCTGCACAGCACCCAACACTTCTTCCCACATACCTTCGGGGAACTGTTCGCCAGCGGCGAGATAAGCATTACAGGCTTCGGTGCTAACGGTGAAGCCAGGCGGAACAGGCACACCCAGGCGAGTCATATCACCCAAATTCGCTCCTTTACCACCCAATAAGCCGCGTACACTGTCCCAACTGCCAACTTTAGCTTCGGCTGTGTCTACTTCGCTAAAAAGGTAGACATATTTATCGGCCACACGGCCGTTTCCATTCACTTTTGTTTTAACCAATTCGGCTGGTTTTGCCACATCTTGTATCATGCGATTTGCCTCCAAATGATTTGCGTTTTCGGCCATAAACGGCCGTTCATGTCTGTTTCTGATATCGCCCATCATTGTAGGCCAGCCGCATTATCTCCCTCAGTGACAAAGGACATCTATTCAAGTGACAAACATCAGGTAAGGCCACCCCCACCCCTCCGGGAGGTTTCAAACAAAACCCTGCTCCTGCTTCACCCCTCCCGGAGGATCACACATTTTCGCTGTAACGGCCGTCTCCGCTATAATACCCTTCACGCCATTTGGCACGTGATACAAACCACAAAACACAGAGGAACCACCATGACGGGCATACCCGCTGATACACTCAAAAACCTGCGCCAAACCCTACTACAATGCGAAGAATACTTCGACAGCAACGCCAGTCTGCGCGACCTTTTCGCCACCGACACCCTGGCCCCTTTTCGGCGCGGCCTGCCCGAACGCAGTTCACTAAGCGCCCGCGTAGATGCCCTCATCGCCTACCTCAGCAACAAGAAACTGGCCGACGGCCGTTCCGCCCTCCCCCTCTTCCTCCACACCCTCAGCCAAAACTACGACCCCACCGACCACCGCCACACCACCCTCCAAACCCTCGCCGCATCTCTCACCCCTTCCCCCTCGCCCCACGTCCCTCCCCCCCCACTCTGGAACACCGCCGCCATCCGCACCCTCCTCACCGAAGCCCTCGACGACCAAAGCCTCACCGCCCTCGCCTATGACCACTTCCGTGCCGCCTACAATGAATTCAGCGACGGACTCACCCGCAGCCGCAAAATCCAACTCCTACTCGACTACTGCCAGCGTCACAATCAACTCGAAAACCTACTCACACAAATCGAACGCCTAAATCCGGCCCAATACCGCCAACATCAACCTTACAAATCAACCGCAGCGGCCGTTCAAACACCATCCTCACCACCCACCACCAGCACCGACCCCTTCACCCACTACGAAAACGGCCTCCAGCAGCTAGAAACGGCCGTCCAACACAACCCCCAAGCCCAGCAAGAACTCAGCCCCTACGCCACCCGCCTCCGCGAAAACATCAACCTCAGCCGCCGCTACGGCGACACCACAGATCGCCGCGCCGACCGCGCCGAAATCATAGACAACATAGACCGATTCGCCCGCGCCGCCACCCAAAAATCCTTCAACGACTGGTGCCACACCCCCTAAAGTGCCATAGGCAGCCCAGGCCAAATCCTGTACAACTCACAAAAACAGCCAAAGGTAATTACCAATGAAAAAACACATCCTCCTATTCATCACAGCCATCTTCACCCTTCTACTCCCCGCTTGCAGCTCTCCAGCCAACGAAAACGCAGCCGCAGACACCAGCCCCGAAACGACCAGCGCCGATGCCACAACCAACAACGAAACCCCAGCCAGAGGCATGGGCATGGGCATGGGGAATGGCGGCATGATGGCCCGCCACCATGCCACCATTCCCCAAGAATACGCTGGCCTCACCAACCCAATTCCCGCCGACGACGCTTCTATTGAACGTGGCGCAGCAACCTACACCCTCTATTGCGCCACCTGTCATGGCGATGGCGGCATGGGCGATGGCCCGGCTGGCACTGAGCTAGATCCGGCCCCCGCCGCCATTGCCCACACCAGCCAAATGCTAGGCGATGATTATCAATTCTGGCGCATCAGCGAAGGGGGATCAATGGAACCCTTTAACTCTGCCATGATTGCCTGGAAAGATGTATTGGATGAAGATGCTCGGTGGGATGTCATCAACTATGTGCAAGCTCTGGGCAGTGGTCAGACCATGCCCCGACAAGCTATGGGCGGTGCTACCTTCGATCCCCAAGCAGAACAAGCCCAGCGAACAGAGATGCTCACAACGGCCGTTGCCCAAAACATCATCACCCAGCCCGAAGCCGACAACTTCTCTCTGGTACACACCCACGTAGACAAACAGATGGCCGGCATGGACAATAACAGCATGGGCGGCATGGATGCCATGCTCCCCGCCATCCTCACAGCCCTCATTGACGAAGGCACCATCACCCAGACACAGGCAGATAGTTTCATGGATGTCCATGATCGTCTCGGTGCAGCCGGATTAATGCAGTAATCATAATGCCTGAACTCCAGCACTGGTTGCCCATCCCTTGCCATTCTGGTATCGTGTTGGCCTTATGAACAAGGAACCCCAAAACCCTATCTATCCCCAAAAACTAAACCAGGCTGCCCGCACCGGGCGGCCCACTGAAGACGAGGCCATCCTCACCGCCCCCGTCCAAACCCAACCCGAATTCACCCAAACCGACCCCTGGCGCGTCATGCGCGTCATGAGTGAATTCGTGCAAGGCTTCGATGCCCTGGCCGAAGTCGGCAACGCCATCACCATCTTCGGCTCGGCCCGCGTTAAGCCCGGCGATGTGCAGTATGAAACGGCCGTTCACACAGCCCAACAACTCGGCCAGGCCGGCTTCAACATCATCACCGGCGGCGGCCCCGGCATCATGGAAGCCGCCAACAAAGGCGCACGGCAGGCGGGCGTACAGTCCATCGGCCTCAACATCGAACTCCCCTTCGAGCAGCACCTCAACCCCTACGTAGACCTATCCATAGACTTCCACTACTTCTTCGTGCGCAAAACCATGCTCGTCAAATACGCCAGCGGTTTCGTCATCTTCCCCGGCGGCTTTGGCACAATGGACGAACTGTTCGAGGCCATCACTCTGGTGCAAACAGGCAAAATTCGTGACTTTCCCATCGTCCTATTTGGCCGCAGCTATTGGGGCGGCCTGCTCGACTGGGTGCGCGGCACCATGCTCACCGATGGCAAAATCGCCGCCGCCGACCTCGACTTGCTGCTGCTCACCGACTCACCAGAGGAAACAGTCGCCCACATTCTGCGCAGCCTGGCACAAGGCCGCAATCAGGAAGAACAAGAAGCACGCGCCATCACCCAGGCTGTGTTTGGACACAACTACAAACCAGAATAATCAGCAGATCGAAACAGATCATGAGTATGCTGTAGGGCGATTTGGCAAATCGCTCAGCCGATTTACCAAATCGTCCTACAAAGATTGCAATCTACTGATAATGGTGCAATGACGCAATTGCCCGCAAACATAATCTCCCAATCTCCAATCTCCTTCTCACAAGCAGATCGCGCTATAATAGCTTTATGACACCTGAAACAATCGGCCGTTACACCATTGACTCTGAGATTGGGCGCGGCGGCATGGCGACCGTCTACAAAGCCCACGACCCTCGTTTTGAACGTACCGTCGCCATCAAAGTGCTGCCCCGCGAATTCCTGCATGATCCCGAATTTCGGGCGCGATTTGAGCGCGAAGCCCGCACCATTGCCGCCCTGGAACATTCGGCCATCGTGCCCGTTTATGACTATGGCGAACAGGATGGACAGCTATACCTCGTCATGCGCTACATGCCCGGCGGCTCACTGGCTGACCGCCTGCGCCAAGGCCCCATGCCAATTGACGAAGCCGCCGAAGTCATTAAGCGCATCGGCTCGGCTCTGGACAGCGCCCACCAACAGGGCATCATTCACCGCGACCTGAAACCAGGCAATATTCTGCTAGATCAACACGGCGACGCCTACCTGGCGGACTTTGGCATTGCCCATCTTTCCTCTGCCGCTACAGCCCTAACCGTTAGCGGGCGGCTGGTAGGCACACCTGCCTACATGAGTCCCGAACAGGTGTATGGCGATAAGGCCCTAGACGGCCGTTCCGACATCTACGCCATTGGCATCATCCTCTACCAGATGCTCACCGGCGAAATGCCCTACCGCGCCGACACCCCCGCCAAAGTCATGATGCAGCATGTCATGGACCCCGTACCCAACATCCTGGCCGACAAACCCGATCTGCCCGTCGCCTGCGAACGAGTCATCAAAAAAGCCCTGGCCAAAGAGCGGGATGAGCGATACGCCACCGCCACTGACATGGCCCTGGAACTGCGGCAAGCCACCCGCAGCCACAGCCGCCCCGATTGGCTGCCACCCGACGCAGAAGAACCATCCCTCCCCCCCGCCTCCACCCACCCCACCCCCGACAATGCCCCTACCCTGGACACCCCAGGCCCCCGCAGCACCACCCCCAAAGAAATAGCAGGCACATCCTCTGTGCCTGTCATGGCCCCCACCGAAATTCCCCAGTGGGTTTTGCTTGTGGGCGGCTTGATTGGTTTAGCCATTATCGGGGCGATCATCGTCTTCGCCATTAATGCTGGCAGCAGCTTTTTTGCTGGACGCACCACCGATACGCCAGAGGTTCAGGCAACGGCCGTTCTCGAAGACACCCCCATCGCCGCCACCGCAGTCGTCCAAGTAGCCGCCGACTTACAAACCGCCACCGCCATCGCCGAATCCCGGCTCACCATCGCCGCCGAGGCCAACCAGACAGCCACCGCTGGCAGCGAAACAGCCGCCACACCTACAGCAGCCGCTACTGCCACACCCGCCGTAGACGATGAAGCCACCGCCCAGGCCGCCGCCATCCTCACCCGCCGTGCCGAAGCCGAAGGCAGCAACCCCACCCCCACCGCCGACCTCATCGCCACCCGCCTGGCCGCCGAAGCCGCAGCCACAGCCAACGCCATCCCCAGCGGCTTTGCCCCCACCTTTGGCCCCAACAGCGGCGCAATCGCCCACGAACTGGATGACCGCGCCGAATCTGTATTTGCCGAGGTTAATCTGCGCGATGTGGCCGTCAACGTCACCTTCGTCAACCCCTTCGCCAATGGCGGCTGGGACATGGGCATTACCTTCCGCCAGCTAGATGCCAACGATGAGTACCGGCTGGTCGTGGTAGCCGACGGCTATTGGAGCTTGAACAATCGGCTGGGCAGCAGTGACAATTTTGTGCAGGAAGGAGACGTAAGCCAACTGCTGAATTTAGAAGAAAATGGCACAAACCAGATCACGCTGCTAGCCGCAGGAGATGTGGGCCTTTTCTTGCTCAACAACAGCTTTGTGGCCCGTCTCGATCTGTCGGAGCGGGATGCTTTTGGTGATGTGGCAGTTAGCACGGGCTACTATGTGGACAGCGAACGTGAAGGAGCCAACACAGGCTACCAAAATTTTGCTGTCTGGTCGTTAGCCCCCAGCTTTGGCCCCAGCAGCGGCGAGTTGGAACATGAGCCGAATGATTTGGTGAAGGGTGTAAGCAGTGGGCAGGATGTATTGAACTTCATTGTGGACACGACGTTTGTGAACCCCTTCGCCCCCGAAGAGGCCCTTTGGGATTATGGATATGCCTTCCGCCAGACAGAAATCAATGATCAATTTTGGCTGGTGGTGCGTGGCGATGGCTCCTGGCTGTTCCGAGATCGTGTCACTGGTGAGGAGACGGAGTTAGACAATGGTGAGGTTGAGGGGTTGGCTGTGGCCGACAACGGCCGTAATCGCCTCACGCTCATTGCCTGGAACAACCAGGGATACGTCTTCCTAAATGACACCTTTGTGGCTGAACTGGACTTATCCTCACGCTTATTGTCTGGTGATGTGCAAGCCATCACCGCCTTTTTTGCTGATAGTGAAATTGAGGGCGAAGCCACCGGCTATGAAGATTTTGCCGTCTGGCCGCTGCCGTAGTCGTTATGGGGAACTGGAGACTGGAGATGATTAGTCCCCAGTCCCCAATCTCCAGTCTCTCTATTAAGAAACGGCTGTCAGGGGGATGCTCAGATTCAATTCAGATACTCGTGCCAGTTGAGGGGCGCGAACGGCCGTTCCCGACATGCTCCACGGCCCCGTGTGTGTAATATGCACCGGCACAACCTGCCCGCGTAACTCACGAGCATCATCAAAAAAGACCAGTTTATTTTGCGGCGTGCGGCCCCGCCAACGGCCCTTGTGTTTATCCTCAACCAACACCTCCACCGTCTCATCCAGCCAGCGGCGCATCTTCTTTTCCGAAACCTCTTTCTGCAAAGCCTCGATGACCTGGAAGCGGCGGCGTTTTTCCTCATCGGGCACATCATCCGGCATACGGCGGGCACTCACCGTGCCCTCACGCGGACTGTAGCGGGCCAAATGCACTTTATCCAGTTCCAGTTCGGCCAAAATATCTACAGTGCGCTGGAATTGATCGGCCGTTTCCCCCGGAAAACCCACAATAATGTCACAATGAATCGCCGCATCCGGCACAATGCGGCGAATGCGGTGAATGAGATGCCGGTACTGCGCGGCCGTGTAGCCCCGCTTCATATTCTCCAGCACCACATCATCACCCGCCTGAATCGGCACTTCAATTTGGGGCATCACTTTGGGCAGGTCGGCCACCGCGTGGAGAATGCGATCCGTCATATAGTTGGGATGGCTGGTGAGGAAGCGAATCCGCTCCAGCCCATCCACCCCGTTCACCATGCGCAGCAGATCGGCCAAATCGGGGCCATCGGGTACATCATAGCCATATCGATCCACAATTTGCCCCAGCAGCACCACTTCTTTCACGCTTTGCGCCACCAGCGACCGCACTTCGGAGACGATGCCACCAATGGGACGGCTGCGCTCTTTGCCCCGCTTTTGGGGGATGATGCAGAAGGAGCAGGCATGGGAACAGCCATAGACGATGGAAACAGGTGCGGAAACAAGGTCGCCGCGCTGTTCGTGGGGCAAAATCACTTCGTCGTCTTGCCAGGCATGGCGTTCGGCCGTTAGCGAAAGTTCCAACGTGAGATCATCATCCTGCTGCAAATGGGAGAGCAAGGGCGCACCATCGGTGGCTGGCTCCATGAATACATCCACGAAGGGGAAAGTCTGTTCCAGGCTTTCGTTGCCACGCACCCCCACCACACAGCCCATAACGGCGATGGTTT
The DNA here is from genome assembly GCA_020634415.1 of Ardenticatenaceae bacterium. The sequence goes on along the minus strand of JACKBT010000039.1, from coordinate 6,169 downwards.
TGTCGGGATGTTCTTCTTTGAGGGGGCGCAGGCTGTGCAAACGGCCGTATGCCTTATCCTCCGACTGCTGCCGCACCGTGCAAGTTTGCAGCACAATCACATCCGCCTCATCCGCCGTATCCGTCGCCTGATACCCCAAACGCTCCAGCCCCGTTGCCACGCGACGGGCATCCGCATAATTCATCTGGCAGCCAGAAATCCAGAAATGGTATTTTTTGCTCATAAAATTAGAGATTGGGGATTGGAGATTGATAATACATCGTTAGTAAGCCTCTAATCTCCCTACTAAAACAATATCTGTAAAAAAGAGGGTTATTCTATCGTTGGCCCAGGTGGGGGTCAAGGCGGCCGTGACCGGCTCTGGGGTTTGTTTAAGCATGGCGCGGAGGCGGGTTTGGGCCAACGGCGTAAGATTGGCCGACTGAATCCACTCGTTGAACCCGATTTCGCGCCTGTTGGTTTCGTATTTGATGCTGCTGATATTGACTACGCGCAGAGCATCCAGCCATTCGTCGGCGGAGAGGTAACGGCCGTTTCCCCCCGCCACCATCCGCAGCAGCACATTCACATAGGCCCCTGCCCGCCGCTGCAAATTAGCCTTCTTGCCGCGCAAGCGGCTGCCCGGCACAACCGTGTCGCGCACCGCCAGCCAGCCGCCCGGCTTAAGCACCCCCACCCATTTTGCCAAAAACGCAGGCATATCCGGCACATAGCCCGAAAGATGATCACAAATGAGGAGATCGGCCGTTGCGGGAACCAACTCTTGCGCCAAAGCAGCCGCCTTCAATTCGATAGTATGCCAGTCAGCCTGGGGGTGTATCAGGCGCATCATCTTGTCGTGCATAACGGCCGATTGTAGCCTAATTACAAAAGCATTAAAAACAGTCGCCAATCTCTTAGAATTTCCTATCATTGGCAGCATCGTATATTGGTCAAAGATAAACCTTTGTAATTATTCAGCCCTTCGAGTGAAAAATCCTCCCGGAGGCTTCTTTTACGGAGGCTCTCTCGAGGGAAAACCTCCGGGAGGGTGAACAGTTACAAACCTTTTACAACAATTCATACGCATGTCAAACTTCGAGTGGTTTACAGATGAAGATGGTGATTGGGAAGCGTTATCGGCTCCTCCACCTCCGCCACCCGCCAGCCAAAGACGCTGGTTACTTTGGCTGGCGGGCTTATTAATCGTTTGTCTGGGTGGTTTCCTCGGCTACCGCCAACTGACGCAGCGCGTGGCCCAAGCCAGCAGCTTTGTCACCGCTGAACTCCTTTCCAGTTATGAGCTGCGTCAACAGGCCCTTGCCAGCCATGACCGCGAGTTATTCGAGTCGGTGCTTTCTGGCAGCAATGTGGCTTGGATGCAAGCGCAGCAAGCACTGTTCGCCGAGGAACGGCTGGTGAATCATTGGCCTTTGGGCTTGCAGCCCACAACGGCCGTTCCCCAACTCCTCACCATCACTCCCGCCGCCAACCTGCTCGCTGCCGAACTGACAGTCGCTCAAGAATACACCCACCAACAACCCGACGGCACCCAAGAAAACGTGCTCCTGCACCGCACCGATGTTTACCGCCAGGGTCAACAGCGTTGGCTCTACGCCCCCCCCACGCCCGACTTTTGGGGCAGTTGGCTCACCGAAGACGGCCGTTTTCTCAGCCTCATCTATCCCCAGCGCGACCAGGCCATCGCCCAGCAGCTCCTCACCGACTTCGACAACCATCTCGCCGCCTACTGCAACCTGCCCCAGACCCACTGTCCCGCCGATCCCCTTTTGCTCGTGCGCTTCGACACCCAGCCCCAAAGCCTGCTCAACCTCAGCCACCTACCCACCCTGTGGCAAAAAAACTCCCTGCTCGAATTACCCGCGCCCAGCCTCATCGGGCTGCCCATAGACGAAGCCGGTTATCAAGCCCTGCTGGGTGGTTACAGTCAACAAGTCGTCGCCGCCGCCATCCGCGCCCACAGCGGTTGGGTTTGCTGCGAGCAAGGGCTGTTCCACCAGGCCCTCATTGACAAGCAGTTGAGCCAGCTTGGCCTGAAAGAATGGCCCCTCACGGCCACTGAATATGCCAACATCTTCCAATCACCCGTCGCTGGCATAGACCAATTGCACCCCTTTTGGCACGAGCCACCCGCCTTCCCTTTAACGGGCAACATCTGGCCGCAGATTTATGGCTCTGTTGATTTTGTCCTCTTCCGCAAACCGGGCAGTGCTGTGGCCGACATGCAGCGCACACTGCTAACGGCCGAAAGCTACACCGATTGGCTCTATACCTTCACCCGGCCCACCATTTCTGCGGCTAACTTTCAGCGGGAATGGCTGCACTTTGCTCAATCACAGTTAGATGATGAAGCAACGGCCGTTGCCCCACCCACACAAGACATCCTCCTCCTCTGCCGCGCCAACAGCCAGCGCACCAACCTCACCACCCTCTTCCGCTACAACCCCCGCACCGATGCCATCACCACCGACCTGCCCCGCCGCAACTTCCTCTTCATGGCCCCCCTGCCCCAGGCCAATGGCGTACTGCTGCACGAGCGGCAAGTCATCCAAAACCGCAGCCAACTCCTCCTCTGGCGGGATGGGCAAGAAGTAGTGGCTGATGAACATCCTATGAGCGTGGGCTTCTTTCATGTTGAGCCACGCCAGGATGATCTGACTTTATATGGGTATGATTTTGCCGCTGGTCAAAGCCAACTCGATCTGCTGAATGTGCCCGGCTGCCAAACAAATGCCTGTGCCAGCCAACGGCTCAACGGCACCCCCTACTGGTCGCCAGACGGCCGTTACGCCCTCCTCCTCATCAACAACGAATACCTGCAACTAACCGATGCCCAGGGCAACAGCCTGCATGACATCGGCCTCGGCTCAACCCCCTTCTGGCTGGATGAAACCCATTACGGCTTTGCCCACATCAGCAGCAATCTCCGCAGCACCCCGGCCGAACTGGTAGTAACGGCCGTTAGCACCAACCAACCCCAAACCCTCCTGCACCTGTCCGAACTCGCCGCCGCCCTGCCGCCCCCTCTACGCCTCAGCCACCTTACCCTCCGCGCCATCACCATCGCCCCCCACAACCCCGACCTCATCTTCATCGCCGCCCACGTCCGCAGCCAATCCGATCTGCGCACCCTTCTCCTAACCTACAACCTACAAACAGGCAATGTCCACACGATTTACACCTCGCCCCACACCCTCGGCTTCTACAAACCCCTCGCCTTCTCCCCCGATGGCAACTGGCTCAGCGTCACCACCTTCGCCCACACCAGCACCCTCTCCGACCTGTTCCTCTACCACATCCCCACCGGCCAATCCCAAACCCTCGGCTCCAATCACCTCTTCAGTGCCCTGGAATATGATTGGTCCGCCAACAGCCAATGGCTGCTGCGCCTGGAAGACAGCTTCATTCATCTCATCGAACCGGCCACCGGCCAACAAAAAATATTTATTCACGAGCTAAGCGGCTGCAGCTACGCCGCCTGGGTCCATTCACAATCATGAGTCAATTCAACTGGCAGCAAGACGCAGAAGATAACTGGGACGAACCTGTTACCTACAATCCTAAACCGGAAAACCCACGTCCACAACGACGCTGGTGGCTGATTCCCATCTTTTTGCTGGTGATAGGCGGCACAATTTGGCTGCTGTTGCAGCAGGCCAACCAACGGGTAGAGGAGGCCACAACGGCCGTTACCAACGACCTCCTCTCCAGCCACAGCCTCCTCATCCAGGCCGTCTACAGCCAGGACAATGACCTCTTCACCACCCTCATCTCCGGGCGCGACCCCAAATGGACAGCCAGCCAACAAGCCCTGCTGCCCCAAGACCTCTTCTTCAGCCGTCCCTCCTTCGATCTCACTGCCGCCTTTCCCCGCCAACCCAACCTCAATATCGCCCAAGACAGCCTCATCTCCCTCGATTTCGCCCCCGACCTGCTCTCCGCCGAACTAATCGTGGGCCTGCCCTACACCTTCACCTTGCCCAACGGCCAGGTACAAAGCATCACCTTGCAGCAAACGGCCGTCTACCGCCTGGGCAACCAACGCTGGCTCTACGCCCCCCCCGATGATGACTTCTGGGGCCGCACCCGCAACGTCGAGCGCGACAAACTCATCCTCACCTACCCCGCCCGAGACGAAGAACTAGCCCAACGCCTCGCCACCGACCTGGAACAAACAGTAGAGCAGCTCTGTTCCCGCCTGGATGACATCAACTGCCCCGACAATTTCCAAATCACCCTGGCCCTTACCAGCGATCCCGACATTTTGCTCAACCTCACTAATCCCCAAAACTTATGGCAAAGCAAACAACGTATTGTACTGCCTACACCCACCCTCATAGGACTGCCCACCGACGAAGCAGGCTACCAGGCATTGCGGCGGGGTTATGCCACGCAAGTAGCAACGGCCGTTATCGCCCAACTCGTCGAGTACCAATGCTGCAACGGTGTCCCCTTCTTCCAAACCCTCCTCCACTACCAACTCAGCCAACTCGACCTCCGTACCTGGCCCGTTACCCAGGCCGACTACCAGCGTGCCTACGACGAAGCCATCTCCCTCAGCACCGCCATCCCCTACTGGCGCTCAGACAATCTACAAGCCATCGCCCCCGAAGACCAATGGCTCATCTACCTCATCACCGACTTTCTCCTCCGCGCCGACAAAAATAGTTCTCCCGCCTTTGCCCAGCGCATCCTCAACGTCGAGTCATCAATGATTCCCTGGCTGGCCAACAACGTCCTCCCGCGCCCCGAAACCGCCCTCGGCACCACCACTATTTCCCGCGAATGGTTCAAAACCGCCAGCATCCGCAGCCATCTCAGCACCGAACCAGCCCCCCTGCCCTTCCCCCATCAAGACTTACTCCTCCTCTGCACCACCAACGGTTTTGAGGAGCCAGAAGATGCCCAACTCTACCGCTACCACCTAGACACAGGCCAATGGCAGGAAGAATATGATACCAATGAACTAGCCCTCATGAGTCCGCTGCCCGATGATACGGCCGTTATCCTACAAAGCTTCAACAGCAGCCCCGTCGGCCCCATGCTCTGGCAAGATGGGCAGTTCGTACAAAGCATCATCAACACCGAAAATCCACTCCTCTCCTTCGGCCACCTCCACCCCTCCGGCAAAATGCTCACCTACCAAATCGGCAATCCCGGCCAATCCATCGTGCCCCAACTGGCCGATTTAACAAGCTGCCCCACCACCACCGACTGTGCCCTAGAAGCCCACCCAGGGCTTCTAGCCTGGTCGCCCGACGGCCGTCAAACCATCATCGCCAACCCCTTTTCATTAGTCTTCAACTACCTGCCCATCAACGGCCGTCACTTCCTCCTCAACGAACGGCTAGAAAACCAGGAACCCTACAACCTATACCGCACCGAAGACAGCCAGCAGATACCCATCGGCGCCGGCTTTGAACCATTCTGGATTGACAATGAAACCTATGGCTATTTACGGCCGTCTGGCAGCAACCTCGAAATCGTCATCGCCAAAACGGCCGATGACAGCCCCCAACTCCTCCTCAGCAGCAGCACCCTCATCAGCCTGCTGCCCAACAACGGCCGCTTTGCCCCCCGCTTCAACATCAACTACATCCTCACCGAACCCCACCACCCCAACCAATTATTCATCGTAGCCACCAGCGGCCGCAACATATCGCCCCGTCAGGCCCACATCTACACCTACGATCTCATCAGCCACCGCATCAGCCTCATCCTGCAAACCAACTTCATCGGTGTACACAATTTAGACTTTTCCCCAGACGGCCGTTACCTCATCCTCAGCGATTGGCAAGAAAGAATAGGCACAGACTCCCTCAATCTCAACAACACCCTCCTCTACGACTTCACCACCCAACAAAGCCACGCTTACGCCACCGTCAACCCCCTGCTCTTCCCCGCCTACCTCCACGACTGGTCAGCCGATGGACAGTGGCTCGCCATCCTCACCGATGAAAACAAAATCGCCCTCACCATCCCCCACACCAACCACTACCAAATCATCGAACACAACAACGGCCCCTGCGCCTCCCTGGCCTGGATAAATCCTATAGAATGATGAATGATGAAAGGAGTTCTCTTTCATCATTCATCATTCATCATTCTCAATTACTCCGATTCCGATACAGCTTCGGATCAACCATCTCCATCATCTTCTGCTCGTCCA
>JACKBT010000038.1 GCA_020634415.1 Ardenticatenaceae bacterium | reverse complement strand
CACCTTGCGGCCTTATGAGCTAAACTGGGCTATATGGCTAACCTTGGCAACTATTGTTGCCTGGCTGCTCAGGAGAAGACAACGTTTTGCTGATGGACAATGGTACAAATATCTGTTCATGCTGGCTCTCCCTCTGTTATGTGGCAGTTTATATTGGTGGCAATTTTACTTCCCAAACACGATGGTGGGCCAAAACCGCCTGGATGATGTCTTGGGTGAGGCTGAACTGGTGCTGGGGGCGGAATATAATATTTATAGGGCTGATATATCCCCTGATGGGCAATGGATTGCCGTAGATATGAATAGGGTTACACCTTACGGCTTAGCCCTTTATCATGTGGAAACGGCACAATACTATCCATTAACAGAATTAGACAGTAGACGGTTTAATGGATGGCCTGTCTGGTTGGATAACAATCACTTTACAGATGCCTCAGGCGATTTCATAGTACGTGTATCGGACTTTCTGGGTTGGGCTATAGATTACAATAATGAAGAAGAATATTGGGTACAAGCAAACCATATCTATGGAGTATTGGATTATGATCGAGCTGCACTCATTAGTACCGATCCCGCTCTGCCCTATAAAACATATAGACCAGTGGCAGAGTTGCCAGATATTCTTGCCAATTTCCCATATACGATTGTCGAAAGGGGAGGGGGTATTGGCGATGAACGGGTTTATTCACCGGATGGTCGTTATTATATGGCAAAGGTTTTTATAGAGGACCCAACGCAGACATATAGAAGAAATGATGTAGCTATGTTTGATACTAACACTCACCAAGAGGTTGCCCATGCTTACAAATGGGATTGGAATTCCTCTCAAATGGGGTGGGCCGCTGATTCCAGTGGATTTTACATATTGTTTGCACCTCAGGGGGAATATCTAGATTTTTCTAAAGAAAGACATCCCATCTACAAATTATTAGTGCCCGATGCTACCTTAGAAGAGTCATCATTAGGAAGAGAGGGCGATCCTAGCCTAACAAACATATCTGCTTCGCTCAACCGGAATACGGCAGTCGCCAAGATGCTAGCTAATCCAGTACAATTGGAAAATGGTCACATGGTGCCATTGCCAGTCGTAGCTGATAGAGTGGGATTCATCAACATACTTTGGATAATAGGGCTTATATTAACTGGAGCAGCTGTCTGGCTGCTCATAGGGGGGCCGCACTTTATTCCTTGGCACAAACGCCTTCACCTTCTCTGGATACGTTACAAATACCTCTTAATAATTGGCTTGCCTTTGTTAGCTGGCTTTGTGGAGTATACCTTACGACCCTATGAACTAAACTGGGCTTTATGGCTAACCTTGGCAACGATTGTCGCCTGGCTGCTCAGAAGAAGACAACATTTTGCTACTGGACAATGGTACAAATATCTGTTCATGCTGGCCCTCCCTCTATTATGTGGCAGCTTATATTGGTGGCAATTTTACTTCCCAAACACGATAGTGGGTCAGAACCGCCTGGATGATGTCTTGGGCGAGGCTGAACTGGTGCTAGGAGCGGAATATAATATTTCTAGGGCTGATATATCCCCTGATGGACAGTGGATTGCGGTAGGAGACAATAGTGTCACCCCTTATGGTTTGGCTCTTTATCATGTGGAAACGGCACAATACTATCCATTAACAGAATTAGACAGTAGGCGGTTTAATGGATGGCCCGTATGGTTGGATAACGATCATTTTACGGATGCCTCAGGTGATTTCATAGTACGTGTATCGGACTTTAAGGGTTGGGCTATAGATTACAATGATGCTGAAGAATATTGGCTACAGGCAAATCATATCTATGGAGTATTGGATTATGATCGAGCTGCACTCATAAGTACTGACCCTACAATACCCTATAAAACATATAGACAAGTGGAAGAAATACCATCTGTTTTGACCAATATTCCTTATACAATTGTCGAAAGGGATAGAACAATTCTTGATGAGAATCGTGTTTATTCGCCCGACGGCCGTTACTATATGGCAATGGTCTTTTTTGAAGACCCAACAAGGGATTACAGAAGAAGGAATGATGTGGCAATGTTTGATGCTACAACTCATCAGGAGGTTGCCCACGCCCACAAATGGGATTGGAATTCCTCTCAAATGGGATGGGCTGCTGATTCCAGCGGATTCTACATTTTATTCGCCCCTCAAGGAGAATACCTGGATGCTTCCAAAGAAAGACATCCTATCTACAAATTATTGGTACCCAATGCCACCTCAAATGCAACTCAATTAGAAAGAAATAGTGTCCATACCACAACAGGTAAGCCTACTCGGCTGGTGCGAAATAACCTCTCTGAACTGATAATAGCCAAGCACTCATTAGTGCCACTTGTCGCTCAAAGTAGTGACTTTATCTGGTATATTGATGACGTGGAGTTGTTTAGCAATGGCTATCTCAATATGCCACCAGTAGCAGTTGACGACAGAGTGGCAACGGCAAAAGATACAGCGATTATCATCCCCGTTCTGGACAATGACAATGACATAGATGGTGATGGTCTCACTGTGCAGACCGTCACCCAACCAACTAATGGGCAAGTAATTATTAACTTTGATGACACCCTCACTTACACCCCTACAATAGGTTTTGAAGGAACTGATACATTCTCTTATACAATCAAGGATACCCAAAATAATGAGGCAATCGGTCAAGTCATCGTATCTATTGTACAGCTAACCTTCATTGAAGCTGAAAACTACACAAACCATATCCCGCGCACAGGCCAAAGCTGGCTGACGCGCACTACTTTCGCTGGCTACAGCGGCAATGGGTATGTGCAAACTTCAGCCGATATTGGCTCATTATTTGCCACGGATTACATTAGCAACAGCCCTGAATTGCAGTATCAAGTTGCTTTTAGCCAAACGGGTGTCTATGCGGTATGGGTTTATGGGGCAGCAGCAAACGCGGGTGGTGATTCGGTTCACATTGGTCTGAACGGGGCTGTGAATCCCAGCAGTGCTGCAGTAACAGGTTTCCAACCTAATCAATGGAATTGGTCTCGCAGCACCATGGCCGGTGGTGTAGCAACCATTACGATTACCACACCAGGGGTCTACACGCTAAATGTATGGGTCAGGGAAGATGGCCTGCGTGTGGATCGCTTGCTGATTGTACCTGGTGAGATGTATGTACCTGGCGGTGAGTAGTATGCTGGCTGCAAGAATCGCTAGGGGAGTCGGATGTGGTGTTGACAGAGGACAATGGTAGGGCTAGGGTGCGGTGGAACTCCGACCGCAGCCCAGCACATATTGCCGCAAGAGGAAGACCTGCTCACAGCAGGCGTAAGAATTTTGTTGGCGGTGTATATACGTTGTGTTAGCAGAGGCTTGACGGCCGTTTGCCACCCGTTATAATCCCCATTCGCCACAAAATACTGAATCACACACATGGAGAAACAAGTCATGTCCGCAGAAGCACGTTTGCAAGAATTAGGAATTACATTACCCACCATCGGCGCACCAATGGGCAACTATGTTCACGCCGTTCGCACCGGCAATCTACTCTACTTATCTGGCAAAGGCCCCAAAAACCAGGGCAAAGTCGGCGGCGATGTCACCATTGAGCAAGCCTATCAGGATGCCCGTCAAACTGGCCTACAGCTCCTGGCCGTCATGCGCGACACGATGGGCAGCCTGGACAAAGTCACCCGCATCGTCAAGGTGTTGGGCATGGTCAATGCCGTCCCCGAATTCGGCCAGCAGCCCCAGGTTATCAATGGCTGCTCGGATTTATTTGTCGAGGTGTTTGGCGAAAACGGCCGTCACGCCCGCTCCGCCGTCGGCATGGGTTCCCTCCCTAACAACATCACCGTCGAAATCGAAGTCATTGTAGAAGTGACTGACTAAAACCAATCTCTTCCTATGTTCCCCTCAGTTCCCCCAAGCTCCCCTGAGTTCCTGTGGAACTGAGGGGAACTGAGAGCAACTTACCCCATGCTAGACAAAATCGCCAAAGTCGTAGACCGCTACCACGCCATCGAACAGCAGATGTCCGATCCGGCCGTGCTGTCCGATCACGTCAAGCTGACCGAACTAGCCCAAGAACGCGCTGAAATGGAAGAACTGGTCATGGCCTACCAACGCCATCAGGAGATGACACAGGAGTTGGCCGAAGCCGAAGAACTGCTGGAACTGGAAGAAGATGCGGAAATGGTGGCTTTGGCGAATGAAGAGGTGGAGCGGCTCACCTGGGAGATCGAACAGGTAGAACAGCGAATGCGCTCCTTGCTTGTGCCCAAAGACCCCTACGACGACCGCAACGTCTATATGGAAATCCGTGCCGGGGCTGGGGGCGATGAAGCTGGTATTTTTGCCGCCGATTTGCTGCGTATGTACGGCCGTTACGCCGAAACACGCAATTGGAAAACCCAAATCGTAGACGAAAACAGCACCGGCGTGGGTGGCTACAAAGAAGTCATCATGTCCATCAAAGGCAAAGGGGCCTACTCCCGCTTCAAATTTGAGCGCGGTGTGCATCGCGTCCAGCGCGTGCCCGTCACCGAATCACAAGGCCGCATCCACACCAGCACGGCCACCGTCGCCGTCCTGCCCGAACTGGATGATGTAGACATCACCATTGACGAGCGCGATTTGGAAATAACGGCCGAATTCTCCGCCGGCCCCGGTGGACAGCACATGCAGAAAAACGCCACCGCCGCCCGCATCATCCACAAACCATCGGGCATCATGGTCAAAATCCAATCCGAGCGCAGCCTGACCCAAAACAAACGGCTGGGCATCGCCATCATCCAGGCCCGACTGCAAGAGGCAGAAGAGGCCAAACAAAATGCGGCCGTTTCCGCCGACCGCCGCTCCCAAGTAGGCACAGGCGACCGCAGCGAAAAAATCCGCACCTACAACTACCCCCAAAGCCGCGTCACCGATCACCGCATCGGCTACAGCAGCTACAATCTGGCTGGTGTCATGGATGGCGATCTAGACCAATTCATTGATCAACTTACCCTGGCCGATGAGACCGAAAAGCTGGCAATGGCTGAATAGAGTTGCCTCAAGAGGTGGGTGGGGTAAAATTTCGGGCATATTGGTATATTTGTGTAGGCGACAATCACCACACAAATACACACCCTAACAAATTCATACTAGATACGGCCGTTCGGGAGAGAATTCTAGCACTGTAGATTGGGTCAATCTTTGAGATTGATCCAATCTTAAATGTATGGATCGCCGAAGGGGCAAGCTGGCCCAACAGCCAGTGAAACTCTCAGGCAAAAGGACCGGGTGGACAGGTATTTCTGGAAAGCTACACACCTGTAGCACCGAAGGGGCAAATCCGGTAACTCTCCGGCAAATCTCTCAGGTTAACGACAGAGGATACTGACAACAAAATAGTTGTTATGTATCCTCTTTTTTATTTTTTTGTAAGGGGTAATTGATAATTAGCCATTAGGTAATTAGGTAATTGAGTAATTACCCCCTTACCTAATTACCCAATTACTCAGTTACCTCCCTTCCTTGGAGGAAAAAATGAGCAATATTCCAGCCGATTTGAAGTATACAAAAGAAGATGAATGGGTACGGGTCGAGGGTGATGAAGCCACCATTGGCATCACCGACCATGCCCAGGACTCCCTATCCGACATCGTGTTTTTAGAACTGCCCTCAGAGGGTGATTCCTTCGCCGCTGGCGACACGTTCGGCGTTGTTGAATCTGTCAAAGCTGCTGCGGATCTCTTTATGCCGGTGGATGGTGAGGTAACGGCCGTTAACGACACCCTCATAGATGCCCCCGAAACCGTCAACAGCGACCCCTACGGCGAAGCCTGGATGGTTCGCATCAAACTCAGCAACCCCTCCCAACTAGACGAACTCATGGATGCCGCCGCCTACGAAGAATTCCTGGCGAGCCGCGACTAATCCGTTATCGGTAATCCGTCATCGCCTAACCGTTCACCGATTACCGACAACCAAAACCCACTGAACTGGAGAAAAAATGACCACTTACGCCTATCCCAAATCCAATTGGCGTGACATTATTGAAGCCAGCGAAAATGCCAGCAAAGGAGCGGATGCCCTTACCAACCGCGACCTATTGCAACCGGCAGACCGCTTTGTCAAACGGCACATCGGCCCGCGCAGCAAAGATGTCACCCACATGCTCAAAAAACTGGGGCTATCTTCGCTCAACGACCTGATGAACGAAGCCGTCCCCCCCAACATTCGCCTCAAGGGGCATCTCAATTTGGAACGGCCGCACAGCGAATCGGCCGTTTTGCGCGACATACGCAACCTGGCTGGACAAAACAAACTGTATCGCAATTTCATCGGCATGGGTTACTATCGCACCATCACCCCGCCCGTCATCCAACGCAACATCTTAGAAAATCCCGGCTGGTACACCCAATACACCCCCTATCAGGCCGAAATCGCCCAGGGTCGCCTCGAAGCCCTCATCAACTTCCAAACAATGATCACTGACCTGACCGGCATGGAGATCGCCAATGCCTCTATGCTGGATGAAGGCACGGCCGCCGCTGAAGCCATGACCTTATGTCAACGCTCCCTGCCCCGCAGCTCCACCGCCAATACCTTCTTCGTCTCCGATCTGTGCCATCCCCAAACCATCGCTGTGGTGCAAGGCCGCGCCGAACCATTGGGCATCAACGTCATCGTGGGCGACCACAACAGCTACGATTTCCGCGAAGCCACTTTTGGCGTACTGCTGCAATACCCGGCCACCAACGGCGACATCCTCGATTACGAATCATTTGCGACCAAAGCACACGAGGCGGGTGCCCTTGTCGTTGTCGCCACCGACTTGCTGGCCCTCATTTTGCTGCGGCCACCGGGCGAATTTGGGGCTGATGTCGTTGTGGGCAATTCCCAACGCTTTGGTGTGCCAATGGGTTTTGGCGGCCCCCATGCCGCCTTCATGGCCACGAAAGATGAACACAAACGCATCATGCCAGGGCGGCTGATTGGCGTATCAGTAGATAGTCATGGCAAACCGGCCTATCGTCTGGCCTTGCAAACCCGCGAGCAGCATATCCGCCGCGACAAAGCCACCAGCAATATCTGCACGGCGCAGGTGCTGCTGGCGATTATGGCCTCGATGTATGCTGTGTATCACGGCCCTGAAGGGTTGAAACGGATTGCGCGACGGGTGAGGCTGTTAACGGCCGTTCTCGCCAACGTCCTCCAAGATTTAGGCTACACCATCAACCAGCACCCCGTCTTCGATACCATCACCATCACCAGTGGGCCAATGAACCAGGCCCAAATTCAGGCAGCCGCCCTGGCCCGCGAAATAAACCTGCGCTACGACAGCAGCGGTGCCGTAGGCATCTCCCTCGACGAAGTAACCGGCATGACCGACATGCGCGAACTCTTCGCCCTCTTTGGTGCCGATCCCGACGAGATTGACATCGAAAGTCTAGCCGATGCCGTCGAAACCCGTTACGGCGATACCCATCAGCGCACCAGCACCTTCCTCACCCACCCCGTCTTCAACCGCTATCTGTCTGAGACAGAAATGCTGCGCTATATCCATCGTCTGCAAGAACGCGATCTCTCCCTCACCCACTCCATGATCCCCCTCGGCTCTTGCACCATGAAACTCAACGCCACCGCCGAGATGCTGCTCATCACCCTGCCCCAATTCGGCTTCATGCACCCCTTCGCCCCCGCCGAGCAGACCGAAGGCTACCGCGAACTATTCCACCGCCTGGAAAATTGGCTGGCCGAAGTGACGGGGTTTGATGCCATCTCCCTCCAACCCAACTCCGGGGCGCAGGGCGAGTACGCAGGCATGTTGGTCATCCGCGCCTACCACCACAGCCGCGGCGACCACGGGCGTGATATATGCCTTATCCCCAGTTCGGCACATGGCACCAACCCCGCCAGTGCGGTGATGGCGGGCATGAAAGTGGTTGTCGTCAACTGTGACGAAAATGGCAATGTGGAAGTGGATGATCTCCGCGCCAAAGCAGAGAAATATCGGGATACGCTTTCGGCGTTGATGATTACCTACCCCTCGACACACGGTGTGTTTGAAGAAGCCATCGCCGAGATTTGTGACATCATCCATGCCCATGGCGGGCAGGTGTACATGGATGGGGCTAACATGAATGCCCAGGTTGGCTTGTGCCGCCCCGCCGATTTTGGCGCGGATGTCTGCCATTTGAATTTGCACAAGACGTTTTCTATTCCGCATGGCGGCGGTGGCCCGGGCATGGGGCCAATTGGTGTAAAGGCGCATCTGGCCCCCTTCCTGCCGGGTCATCCCTTAGTGTCTGTAGGTGGTGCCAAAGCCATCCAACCTGTTTCGGCTGCGCCCTGGGGCAGTGCCAGCATTTTGGTGGTTCCCTATGCCTACATTGCCATGATGGGCGACTGGGGCCTGACGGTGGCGACAGAGATTGCCATTCTGAATGCGAATTACATTGCCGAACGGCTGGAGCCGCATTTTCCGGTGTTGTATCGGGGGTTAAACGGCCGTGTGGCCCACGAGTGCATCGTCGAGTTACGCCATCTCAAAGATTACGTAACGGTTGATGATGTTGCCAAGCGGCTGATGGACTACGGCTTCCATGCCCCCACCATGTCCTTCCCCGTGCCCGGCACACTGATGATCGAACCCACCGAAAGCGAATCGCTGGCCGAAATAGACCGCTTCTGCGAGGCCATGATCGCCATCCGCGAGGAGATTCGGGCCATTGAAAACGGCGCAATCAGCCACGAGGACAGCCCATTGGCCCATGCCCCGCACACGGCAGAAGAGATTATGAGCGACAACTGGGATCGGGCTTATTCCCGCGAACAAGCCGCCTTCCCCCTGCCCTGGGTAAAGGAAAGTAAGTTCTGGCCCTTTGTCAGCCGTATTGACAATGTGTATGGGGATCGGAATTTGTTCTGTGTGTGCGTACCGATTGAGGAGTATGCTTAGTTGAAATTGGAGATTGGAGACTGGAGATTGGTCAATCTCCAATCTCTAATCTCCTCTCTTTATTATCCGTGCCGCGTGAAGCCGCCGATGGAACCCATGTAGAGCGGCTTTAAGCCAGCCAAGGCCCCTTTCACTTCATCGTTGGGGCTGCCATAAACAAAAATGCCCGTTGCCCTCATATAGGTGAAGAAACGCTTCATAAATTTGCCGCCGAAGTTACCCATATGCACCATCGTAGCGGCAGAATCAGCATAGCGTTCATAAAGGTGGCAGACGGTTTTGTCGTCGTTGACCGACCATTCGTAGCTTAATGCTCCCGGCTCATTGGCTTGGGTGGCCGCAACCATTTCTTCCATGAGGGCTATCACGTTGTCATACTGTCCTTCTTTGATGGACATCTGTAAGACCCAGGCTACTTGTTGGCTCATTTCTGTAAACTCCTTGTATGGTTTTGGAGGATTCTAAAACGTAATGCGTAAAACGTAAAACCACCATTTACTCCGTACAGGCACAAAATGTGCGCCATAAGCGTAAAAAGTCGCTTCTTCTCAAGAACGGAAAGGATCACAAATGTTATTTTTTCGTGCTCCTTTCCATTCGTGAGACTTTGGTTGTGGCATCGCCACGTTATGGTTGACAGTTGACGATTAATCGGTGGGGGTGAACGGCCGTTCACCCTCACCCCATCTTGGTTCCTTCACCCAAAAACGCAGCAGCAGCCAACAAACCAGATTGATGATGCCCCCCAACACAAATACCACGCCATAACTCACCCCTGCCAACGATGTGCCAATGAGCGGCGCGAGAAAGCTAAAGATGCCCACCGTTGTGTTAACCAGGCCCGCGTAAGTCGGCCGTTTTTCTGGTGACGCAAACTCCATCACAATCAAAATCCCCGACACAATCGTCGCCCCCAAATTCATGCCCAACAAGATAAAAATGACAAAATACCAGGCAGGCGAAGGCACAAACCAGGCCGCCAGATATGCCATGCCCGCTAAAGCCGCACTCAGTTCCAACGACAGCTTATGCCCAAAATGATCCGCCAGATAACCAAAAAGCAAATTACCAATCGTCTGCCCAATCAAGTACATCAACGTAAAAAGCCCCACCGTTCGGTCGGGCACTTGCCAGCGGTGAATGGCGGCCACGGTGACAAAGCCAATACCCATTGTGCCCAGAGCATACGTCCAGCGGGCGACAAGGAAGCGGCGAAAGTTGACATCACTGCGCAAAATATGGCCCAATTCGGCCCTATATTGGCGGCGGCTGCGCCGGGGCGTGGTCACAGGCTGGGCGGGTTCCCGCGTGAGGGCAATGAAAAAGAGGCTGATCATGATGCTGGCGGTGGCAATGGCAAAGACGATGACAAAGTTGGTGGGGAAAGGGTAATGATCAAGCAGCCAGGCACTAAAACTGGCCGAAAGTGCGCCAGTGCCTGCGCCCACAAACATGGTTGTGCCAAAAAAACGGCCGCGTCGCTCTACCGGAAAGCAGCGGGCAATCAAATCTTGCCAGGCAGTAGCGATGATGCCCGCGCCCAACCCATGCCAGGCATAGGCCAGGAGAAAGAGCCACAAGGCAGCAATGGGGGATCGTGCGGCCAGAACGGCGGCAAAGGTCATGAAGAAGAGGGGCAGCCGCTCGGTGAAGAAGCCGAGGTTGACGACGACTGGCTTTTTGCGCGGCAGCCGCTCGACGAGGTTGGCCGTGAAGAGTTGGGGCAGATACCAGGAGGCTTGGGCGATAACGGCCGTTATCCCAATCGCCACCGGGCTGTCCGTCAACTTACTCACAAACAGCGGCACAATCGTCGCCGACGAAATAAAACTGGCCCCAAACCAAAAGCTGCCCCCATCCAGCAAATTCACCCAATAATTCCAGCGATAATGGCGTTCAATCTCCGCCTCAATCTCCGCCTCATTCCGGGGCGGAACAGGCTGATCCATCTGCAACAACCAACGTAACATCAATTTCGGTCTAATCATGCCATGATCCTACCAGTATTCCGTAATCCGTAAACGGTAAACGGGTTCACCGTTCCCTCTTCCCAACCAGCCCCAAGATCGTTATTATTATGTCATGCAACGATGGCCGCTGCGCCATCATTTACCCTCAATAGCGCGTCAACCACAGCTTCCCCCTCACATCCCTGCTGGTTGACACAAGGAGAAGACCCTTTATGACTGGTACTGCACTTGGTTTCTTTTTAGGATTCGCGGCCTGGTTTTTCTTGCGCTACGTTCTCAGCGGTTTTTACACTGTTGACCAAAACGAGCGAGCCGTTAAAACCCGGTTTGGACGAGCCGTGCGCCTGGGCAAAGCCACCACACTGGAAGACCCCATTGCCGATTATCTAAACGATAAGGACAAAGAGCGCTACATTTACCCACAAGTGCGTGTAATTCAACCCGGTGGCCCCTACTTCCGCTGGCCCTGGGAACGCATCCACAAGGTTTCCATCGCCACCGAAACCATCAACATGGCCCTCGACCTGGAAACACCAACAGCCAATCACAACGGCACCATTTTAGAAGCCGTAACCAAAGACCAGTTGAATATTGGTTTAACGGGGCAGATTCGCTATCGGCCGTCTGAGCGCAACCTCTATGCCTACCTATTCGGTGTCAAAAATCCCATCGTCCACGTCATGGGTTACTTCGTCGCCATTTTGCGCCAGCGCATTGCCAGTTTTGAATCGCCCGCCATGGCTGCAGCCGAGGATGATGACGAAGTTTTGGATGCGGAACTGCTGGGTGGTATCTCCATCAACGATCTGCGCAAAAATCTGAACGAGATCAACAACTACATGGAAAATGAATCGGCCTCAGCCGCTGCTCGGTATGGCGTAGAGTTTGATGCTTCGCTCATAACCGGCATTGATCCGCCGCAAGAAGTTGACTCAGCTCTGGCCGCCATCAACACCGCCCACAACGAAGTCTCCTCTGAAATTAGTCTGGCCAAAGCCCAAGCCGACCAGACCATTGTGCAGTCAAAACGCGCCGTAGAGATTGAAACCCTGCGTGCCCAAGCCGAAGTGGAGCCGCTCAACTCAATGGCCGAGCAACTGCGCCAAATCAAAGCCAATGGCCCTGGGGTGCTAGAAGCTTATCTGCGCAATGTGCGCTTAGGACTTTTCAAGCAAGCTAAAAATGTCATCTTGGAGGTGAAAGAATGATTGGGCAGATTATAGATTCATTGGGAACGGCCGCTATCGTTTTCTTCGTCTTACTCATTGGCGAGCCAATCATCCGCTGGCTCATGCGCATGTTTGGTTTTTACGCCGTCGTGCAAGAAGGCACATCCCACGTCTATGTTCTATTCGGCAAAGTCGTGGCCGTTTTGGAAGAGCCAGGTCTGTACTTGCTCTGGCTGAAAATGGGGCCAGCCGCCCTTATCGTCAATTGGCTAGGCTCGCGCCGCATTTTGGATATGCGTTTGGATCAGAAATACCTGCGTAGTTTGCCCGTCAACTCCGAAGAAGGCGCACCGATGGGAATTGGTGTTTGGTATGAGATGAAGGTCAGCGATCCGGTAGCTTACCTGTTCAAGAATACCGACCCACGCGGCTCGTTAGCCGCCAATGTGAGCAACGCCACCGTGCGCACGTTGAGCAATATGCCGCTGGAGGCGATGTTGGAGACGCGGCACACCATGAGCCGGGCCGTGCGAGCAGAAGTATCGCCCAAGTCGGAGGAGTGGGGTTACAAGCTGGGGTCGGTCTATATCCGCAAGGTGCATTTCCGCGATGTGGGCATGATCCGCCAAATTGAGGAGAAGGTGGTGAATCGGCTGCGGCAGGTAACATCGGCTATTCGCCAGGATGGAGCCAACCGGGTCAGTATTATCACCAACTCGGCCGAACGACGGGCAGCGGTGGAGTTTGCCAAAGCTCATGCTGTTCGTCCCCAAATTGTGGGGGAGGCCCTCAACCAAATTAATGCTGATCCAGAGATAGCCAAGATCATGTTTGAGATTTTGGAGACAGAAAACCTTATCAAAAGCGATGTAAAAATTACGATGCTGCCGAAAGGCAATGGGCTGGTGAAGGAGTTGTTAGCGGCTGAAGCCGCCAAGGATAACTCATCACGATAAGTTTTTGTAGAAGGGTGACGGCCGTTTAAGGTAAACGGCCGTCACCCTGTGCCACACCCCTCCTATTTGGTGACATCCATCACCACAATCATATGATTTTGTACTGTAACCGGGGCCGTGTTTCTCCCCCATAATAGCCTGCCTGGATTCGGCTCAAGCCGCTCCCCCAAGAGGAGCAGTTTCTAGCAATCCAATCCAAAACATAGAGGTGGCTTATGAAAGATGTTGTTGTGATCCGTCGTTGGCTCTTTACAGTTTGTGGTCTTATTGTTTTTATGGTTCTGTTTGGCGGCTATGTGCGCCTCACCCGCTCAGGCTTGTCCATTGTAGAGTGGAACCCCATAAGCGGCGTAATTCCGCCTATTGGCGAAGCCCAGTGGCAGGCCGAATTTGCCAAATATCAACAAACGCCCGAATACCAATTCATCAATACCGAGATGACACTGGCTGAGTACAAGTTTATTTTTTACAACGAGTATATTCATCGTCTGGTCGCTCGTTTTGCTGGCCTGATTGTGGCTGTGCCGCTTTTTGTGTTTGTGGCTAAAGGGATTATTCCCTGGCGCAAATCGGGCTTCTACTGGCTGGTGGTCATCCTGTTTGGAGCACAGGGGGTTATGGGCTGGTATATGGTGAGCAGTGGTTTAGAAGATATACCGGCTGTGAGCCATTTTCGGCTGACGATTCACTTGCTGCTGGCTTTGCTGCTGTTGTCTATGGCTTTTTGGCAAGCGCTGCGGCTGGGTGCGCCAGACCGCCCTCGTCAGAAATCGCCGCTTAATTGGGTGATGGGATTGGTGATTGGCCTGGTTGTGGTGCAAATTAGTTATGGGGGCTTGGTGGCTGGTTTGAAGGCGGGCCATGTCTCGGCCACCTGGCCGCTGATGTTTGGTTATTGGGTGCCGCCGGGTTTGTTATCGGTGATGCAGCCCTGGTGGCGTAATTTGATTGAGTCACTGCCAGCGGTGCATTTTGTCCATCGTTGGTTTGCCTTCGTGGTATTAACGGCCGTTCTCATCCTCTACTACCTCGTTCAAAACCGCACCGACGCACCTCACCTGCGCCGCTCCTTGCTGTGGCTGATCGGCATTGTCGTCACACAAATCACGCTAGGTGTCACCGTCATCTGGTTCCATGTCCACATTGTCTTAGCCCTCAGCCATCAAGGCACAGCCCTCATTCTCTATCTGATGGCCTTATATGTGGCTTATCAGATTGGACACGTGCCAGCCAGGCAAACGGCCGTCAACCCCACCACCCCCCAAGCCCAAGCCGCTCTGTAGCCCCCGCCAGGGGGACTTTTGTGATACCCTATCTGCTAAGGAATGAGAATTTAACAACTTACAGGAGATTGGAGACTGGAGATTGGAGACTCGGCTAATCTCCAGTCTCCAATCTCCAATCTCAAGTTAAACTTCGTTCCTAACCCTTTAGGAGGTATCACCATGAAGCGTTTTGAAGCAACCACAACCATCCAAGCGACACCAGAAACCATTTGGCAGATTTTGACGAAGGCCGAGGCATACCCACAGTGGGACCCCAATATGATGAAGCTGGAGGGGACGATTGCCCTGGGGCAAAGGATTACGGCCTATACCACGTTGGATCCGGGACGGCCGTTTCCCGCCAAAGTCACCGTTTTTGAACCCAATCGCCAAATGGTGTGGGCCAGCGGTCTACCCTTGGGCCTCTTTAAGGGCGAGCGCACCTTTTCCCTCACCCCCAACGACGATGGTACAGTAACATTCAAATGCCAGGAAGAGTTTACTGGGCTGTTGATGCCCATTTTTAACCGCGCCATTCCTGATTTAACCAAATCGTTCCGGGATTTTGTGGCCGGGCTGAAGAAAGAGGCAGAGGGGCGTTAACGGCCGTTCCTCCCCAACCCCTTTCGCCAACGGACGGTTTTCGGACGAAAATAGTGTATCATGCTCTCATCATTTGCAGCCTATCCGCATAAGCTGCATCAGGAGCATGTCATGAAGAAAACGTTCGTCATCATTCCCCTCATTGTCCTATTTATCGGCATTGGCTTTATGGCCTATCGCGTCTTGGGCGGCGAAACCGATGCTGCCTTTTTGCCCTTTGTGGAAAAAGAAGGCGTGGCCCAAAGTTACCCCATTCTCTTCGTCACCCAACCGCCCATCGTGCAAGATTTCACCACCATTGGCTCCACCTTTGGCAACCACCTCGCCAGCATGTGGGCTGTGGCGCGGGGCGGCGATTTGTGGATTCGTTACCCCGACGGCACCCTAAAAAACCTGACCCAATTGGCTGGTTATGGCAGCAACAACCCCGATGGCTTTCAGGATGACGATGCCATCGCCGTGCGCGACCCCTCGGTGCATTGGAGCGGCGAGAAGGCCATTTTTAGCATGGCAATTGGCGCAGCCGAGCAGCAGTACCAGGTAGAAACTTATTATTGGCAGTTATATGAAATCACCGGGCTAGGCCCCAATGACACGCCCGTGATTACCAAAGTGCCCAACCAGCCAGAGAATTTCAACAATATCAGCCCCATCTATGGCACAAACGGCCGTATCATCTTCACCACCGACCGCCCCCGCAGCGGCGCCGCCCATCTTTACCCCCAACTAGACGAATACGAAGAAGCCCCCACCGTCAGCGGCTTGTGGAGCCTGGACCCGGCCACCGGTGATTTGCAACTGCTCAACCACGCGCCATCAGGTAATTTTACGCCGACAATGGACAGCAACGGCCGTATCATCTTCACCCAATGGGATCACCTGCAACGCGACCAGCAAGCCGATGCCGACGCGGGCTACAACACCGGCCAAAACTGCGACAGCGGCAGCTATTACGGCACCTTCAACTACAGCGACGAAACCGCCAACGCCACCATCCTCAACGACCGCACCGAAGTGTTCCCCGAACCGCGCCAATGCCGTGAAGATTTATTAAATGGCACCAACCTCTACGGCCACAACTTCAACCATTTCTTCCCCTGGACTATCAACGAAGATGGCACAGACGGTGAAATTCTGAACCATTTGGGCCGCCACGAACTGCACGACTATATCCCCGCTGCCATCGTGGGGGACGACAATATTTTTGAGTATTATGGGCAGATCGGCCGTTTCAACCCCAACGAAATCGAGAACATGTTCCAAATCAAAGAAGACCCGCTTCACCCAGGCACCTATTACGGCGTAGATGCCCCCGAATTTGGCACCCACGCCTCCGGCCAAATCATCAGCATCACCGCCCTGCCCGCCCAAGATGCCGATCACATCAGCGTTGCCTACATCACCCACCGCGACACCGCCAGCACCAGCAGCACCGCCAACCACACCGGCCATTACCGCGAACCGCTGCCCCTGTCCAACGGCACACTCATCGCCGTCCATACCAGCCACACCGGCGAAGATGATGGCAGCTACCCCCACGATTCCGATTACGCCTTTCGCCTGATGTCCCTCACCCAGTCCAGCAATGGCTACTGGGAAGCCGACCAGCCCCTGACCAACGGCCTCAGCAAAACCATCCGCTACTGGAGTCCCGACGAGATGATCACCTATTCCGGCCCCCTGTGGGAACTGAACCCAGTCGAAGTGCGGCCGCGCCAGATGCCGACTGCCCCCACGATGGCCCTAGGCCAGCCCGAATTACAGATGTTTGCCCAGGCCGGCGTGACGGTGGAAGAGTTGCAGCAGTATCTCCGCGACAACAACCTGGCTTTGGCAGTGGCCCGTGATGTGACCACACGCGATGATTTTGATTATCAGCAGCCCTATAATTTGCGCATTCCTGGCGGCGTGCAGACAGTTGGGGCCGCAGGCACAATGTATGATGTCTCGTATATGCAGTTTTTCCAGGCGGATCAAATACGGGGGCTGACGGGCTGCTGCAGCCAGGACCCACGCCCAGGGCGGCGGGTATTGGCACAGGAGATGCACGATACGGCCGTTATCACCGCCAATCCCCCCTCTCCCGGCCCTGAAGGCAGCGTCATCCTCGGCACAGATGGCTCCCTGGCCGCCTTCGTCCCCGCCCAACGCGCCCTCACCTGGCAGCTAACCGATGCCAACGGCGATGGCGTGGTGCGCGAACGCTACTGGGTCACCTTCCAACCCGGCGAAATCCGCGTCTGCACCTCCTGCCACGGCCTCAGCGAGTTCGATCAGGCAGGCGATGGCGCACCACAAAACCCACCGCAAGCCCTGCTCACCCTGCTCCAATATTGGCAAAGCGGCCAGTAGGCAATAAATGAAATTGTGGGTGAGTGGACTGGAGCAGTTTACAAAACTGCTCCAGTCTTTTGCGCCATTCCACCATCTATCATCATAGCCAGCCCATAATTTGTACGAACAAACTGACTCTGATAGCATGTAACTGGTTTTGCAAACAGCATCCCATAAACCAGCTAACGGCAAAACAAACCCACATATCAACGAAGGAGTAATTATGGATCTTTTACCGGGTGTTCAATCCCACACCACCAAAACAGACCGCCTCACCATGCACTATCTGACCTACGGGCCAGAGGATGGCATTCCCGTTATCCTCGTTCACGGCAACCTATCCACAGGCCGCTTCTACGAACATCTGATGCCCAACGCCCCCGCTGGCTACCGCTTCATCATGCCCGATATGCGCGGCTTCGGTGACACCGAGCGCGTACCGATTGATGCCACACGCGGCCTACGCGACTGGGCCGATGATACCCACTCGCTGGTTCAAGCCTTAGGCATTACCCAACCCGTACATCTGGCAGGCTGGTCAACGGGTGGCGCGGCCGTTGCGGCTTATACCATGGATCGTCCCCAAGAAGTTACCTCCCTCACCTTCATTGACCCCGTTTCCCCCTTCGGCTTCGGCGGCACTATGCCCGATGGCACGCCCTGTTACCCAGACTGGGCTGGCTCTGGCGGCGGCACAGGCAACCCCGACTTCACCCAAAGATTGGCCGAAGGCGACAAGTCTACCGACTCCCCATTTTCCCCCCGCAACGTCATCAACACGTCCTATTGGTCTCCCAACTACCAATGCCCGCCAGAAAGATTGGACATGCTGGTAGATGAAGTTCTGAAATCGGTGACAGGTATAGATGGCTATCCTGGCGATTTTACGACCTCGGAGAATTGGCCCGGCATCGCCCCCGGCACACGGGGTATTTTGAATGCGCTCTCTGGTAAATATTGTAATTGGGCCGGCATTGTCAACATTGATCCCAAACCGCCCGTGCTGTGGACACACGGAACGGCCGATATCGTTGTCGCCGATAGCTCTGCCTGGGATTTTGCCACATTGGGGCAAATGGAACTGATACCAGGCTGGCCTGGTGCGGATGTATTCCCCCAACAACCAATGGTCACACAAATCCGCAATGTTTTGGAACAGTACGCGGCCGCTGGCGGCCGTGTGCGTATGGAAATGTTTGAAGGCTCCGGGCACGGCCCCGTCTTCGACGCGGCCGAGCGTTGGGCCGGGATGTTCTTCGGCTTCCTGCAAGCCTCCTCTTAATCACCCCACACCACAAAGGCGATAAGAGGTATTGAGCCTTTTATCGCCTTTGTGTACACTTACCTCCAGGCTGTTATAATGGGGAGATGAGTACACAAATATTGTTAACTGTTCCTGACAATGTTTATAACCATGCCGAGAAAATCGCGGCTAAGATGCAGCGAGATGTTTCTGATCTGCTTTTGGAGGCGATTGTGCGCTCCTTTTCCCCTTTTCCCATCGATCCGCGACGTGAAGCGATGAACCGGGAAATAGCTGCTTACAAAGCTTTGCATCCCCAACTCGTAAAAAGCCATCTCGACCAATATGTAGCTATCACCAAGGGGGAATTGGTTGATAGTGATCCCGACCCTATTGCCCTACTCAAACGAGTGCGTCCCCCATCAAGGCCTAGTGACCCCACTTCATACCGATCAATAATCTATCACCCAGTCACAGCTTTTTTGCACGTCAGCCAGTCATGCGTCGTCAACCACGAATCGTCAACGCCCCACTCGCCATTGATCTGCTTGATGAACTGGCGGATGCGCTCTTTAGCCACCACATCCAGGCCAATGGTTGGCTCATCCAGGAAGAGCAGGTCAGGGTTGTGCAGCAGGGCGGCGCAGATGTCGGCCCTCATGCGCTGGCCGAGGGAGAGGGAGCGCACGGGGGTGTGCAGGAAGGGTTCCAGGTCGAGTAGCTGCTTGAAGTGGGTCAGGTTTTGCTGGAAGCGATCAGCCGGAACCTGGTAGATGTGTTGCAGCAGTTCCAGCGATTCGATGACGGGCAAGTCCCACCAGAGGGTGGTGCGCTGCCCGAAGACGGCTCCGATACGAGCTACATATTGTTGACGGTCGCGCCAGGGGAGACGGCCGTTTACCACCATCTCCCCGCCCGACGGCACCAGCAGCCCCGTCAGCATCTTAATTGTGGTAGATTTGCCCGCGCCATTCGGCCCCAAATAGCCCACCAACTCGCCACGCGGCACGGTAAAGCTAATCCCATCCACCGCCTTCACCAGCTTATATTCACGGCTAAATAAATTCCGCACCGATCCCAGCGCACCTTGATAATGCTTGTTGATTTTGAAATGCTTTTGCAGGTTTTGTACTTGTATGATGTCCATGTTTCGTAAATGGAGACTGGAGATTAGAGACTGGAGACTACAATCAGTCTCTAGTCCCTAGTCTCCAATTCTCTCCTATCATGATCCTTGTGCTTTGATAATGCTTCACGGCCAAAACGCCAGAAAGCCAGAGCCGCCCCCAACACCAATTTCAATAACAGCCCCATAAAGGGTGAAAGAAAAGGGCGCGAAGGCTGGAAAATTGAATGGGTCCGGCTTGTCCAGATAGTAGAGAGCCGGATAGTAATTCAAAAAGATGGCGGGAATGACGAAAGTGAAGAAGCGGCGCATCCAATCACCATAAATGTGCATCGGGTGGGAGATGAGAAAACTGCCGCCATAGGTGAGAATATTCATCACCTCAATAGACTCTACTGTCCAAAAAGTGATGGTCGCACCGATGATGAATAGGCCACCAAAGAAACAGACCATACTGACGACGACGATAGGCAGGTAGAGTAATTTGCCCAGTGTCCAGGTAATATCGGTGAGGGTGAGGGACAGGGCGAAGATAGCCGCCCCCAGCGCAATGCGCCCCAGACGGCGCAGGATGAATTCCATACCCAGCACTTGCACGGTGATGTTGACGGGGCGCAGCAGCATTTGGTCAAATGTGCCGCGCCGAATTTCTCGGCCAAACCGCTGCGGATCGAAACCACTAAAAAGCATGTCCATCAGGCCAAATGAGAATTCGACGAGGCCATAAAGAAAGGCGACTTCGCCTAATGTCCAGCCTTTGATGTTGTCGAAGCGCTCGAAGACGAGCGCGAGTGAGCTGAATTCCAGCAGTGTCACCATCGCCGCCGCTATAACATCCATGAGGAAGGCGAAGCGGTATTGCATTTGGCTGCGCAACTGCACGCCGATGAGGCGGCGGTAGGTGGAGAGGGTGTGTAACATGGGTAACTCCGTAATTGGTAATTGGGTAATTGGGTAATTACTCAATTACCCTCCTAGAATGACGAGGCGTTTAACGGCCGTCTGCAGCACCACCTGCCCCACCAACACTAACCCCACCGCCCAGGCTGCCTGCAAAAGCAAAGTCAGCCATAGCTCTGCGCCTGTGAGGATGCCCAAATAGACATCCACAACGGTGTTGAGCATGTGGGGGAACGGGGTAAAGCGGGCGATGGTTTGCACCCAATCGGGCAAAAAGCGCAAGGGCATCATGAAGCCGGAAAAGAACCAGGACATCATAAAACCAAAACGGCCGATTCCGGTGGCATTAGGTGTCCAAAAGGCCGCCAGGTTAATGAGAAAGCGATAGGCGAAGCTGATAAGCCAACTTAGGCCGATGGTGAGAAGTAGAGCGAAAAGTTGAACGGCCGTTTGCGGATACACCAAATCAAACATCAGCGCATACAGCACCATAATCGCCACCCCCCGCAGCAAAAAATTAACCAGCGCCCGCCCCAAATCCTGCGCCAGCCAAAAACGAAAAAAGCTCATCGGCTTTAGCAAATCCGAACCAATATCGCCGCTGTATACCGAGTTCATCAAGTCATACCAGCCAAACATACTCAAATAGGCAATCACCGCCTGCGTCAGCCCAGTGTAGGTGATGATGCCCACCACTGTATAACCCTCAACCTCCTGTCGTTCGCCATACAAAGCCAACAAAATCGCTACACGCAGCAGCCCAAAGAAGAAGTTCGTCGCCAAGCCAGCAATGGCCGCTGCCCGGTAAGTCATATATCGCTGAAAAGATTGTTTTGTTAATTCCCAAAATAGTCGCATAGTTCCTCGTGATCGGTGGTCAGTAATCGGTGGTCGGATTACCGTTAACGGATAACAGCTTGCGGATAACGGCTTACAGCCCCGGCGGTGCCCGACAGGCAATAAAAAACGCCCTACTGCATATACACAGTAGGGCGTTTGGTGCGCCTAACTTAAAAAGTATGGGTGGCCTTATCGCCACTTGTGGCCTCGTTTTATGTTAGCCATGATTTGCAGACTATAACACAGGGAAAACGGCCGTGTCAAACATTTTTTGTTAATCGGGTGCGCTTATTTTTTGTGTATGGACTCGAAAGACTGGCGCAGTTTTAAAAACTGCGCCAGTCTAGCCTTACACCAAATCCTGTCGCACCCTTGTTAATCCATCAACACCGGCTCAATATGCCCCAAAGCCCAATCAATTTCCTCTTTTTTGATGACCAACGGTGGCGCAAAACGGATGACATTTTCATGTGTTTCTTTACATAAAATGCCACGTCCTCGCAGAGCTTCGCAAAAACGGCGGGCGGGTACGTGCAGTTCAACCCCAATAAACAGGCCACGACCACGCACCTCTTTGATGTGTGGACTTTCGATACGCTGTAAGCGCCCTTTGAAGTAATCGCCTAACTCTTGCGAACGGCCGATCATCCCCTCATCCACCAATGCCTGCAACGCCGCCCGCGCCACCGCCGCCCCCAGCGGATTACCGCCAAAGGTGCTGCCGTGGTCACCTGGATGGAACAGCCCTAAAATGGGCTTATCGGCTAAAACGGCCGATACCGGGTAAAAACCGCCACTCAAAGCCTTGCCCACAATCGTCATGTCCGCTTTCACCCCCTCATGTTGGCAGGCAAACAGCTTGCCCGTGCGGCCAAAACCCGTCTGGATTTCATCGGCCACAAAGAGGACATTGTGCTGGCGGCATAAATCAGCCGCCTGGCGCAAAAAGCCTTCGGGGGGGATGATAACGCCGCCCTCGCCCTGGATGGGTTCGAGCATGAAAGCGGCCGTTTGGGGTGTGATGGCCTCGGCCAGTGCCGCCAAATCGCCATAAGGAATGAGCTTAAACCCTGGCGTGAAGGGGCCAAAATGGCGCTTATAGCTGTCTTCGCTGGAGAAGCCCACCACGGTGGTGGTACGCCCGTGGAAGTTGCCATTGCAAACAATGATTTCGGCTTGATTATCGGGAATGCCTTTGACTTCGTACCCCCATTTGCGGGCAGCTTTAACGGCCGTTTCCACCGCCTCAGCCCCCGTGTTCATGGGCAAAGCCATCTCATACCCCGTCAACTCGCACAATTCCTGCAAAAATGGCCCCATCTGGTCATTGCGAAAAGCCCGCGAGGTCAGCGTAACTTTGTGCATTTGCGCCTGCGCCGCCGCCAAAATAGCCGGGTGACAATGCCCCTGATTTACAGCCGAATAGGCACTTAAACAGTCCAAATACTTATTGCCGTCTACATCGTAGACCCATACACCTTCGGCTCGTTCCACAACGACATCGAGCGGGTGGTAATTGTGAGCGCCATAAGACTCATCCAATTCAATATAATGTTGACTATTCATGAAATCTGACTCCTAAAATAGTGGGATAGTCGGTAGATCGAAATCTTTGTAGAGCGATTTTGCAAATCGCTCAAACGATTTACAAAATCGCCCCACAGCACACTCGTGATCTGTTTCGATCTACTGATAGTGGATAGTATACACGGCTAACCGTAAGAGATGGCTTAAGTTAGCCAAAAAGCAGAAACAGCAGACTAAAGGCAGCGCAGTAGATGGCAAAGGGATAGAGATTGCGCTGCCGCAGCCAGGTAAGCAGGAAGTGAATACAGAGATAGCCGATAATGGCCGAGGTGATGAAAGTTGCCGCTAAAATGGGTAAACCAACCTGGAGATTGCCCGACAACATATCACGCAGTTGCACCAAACCCGCGCCAAAAATAACAGGCACACTCATCAAAAAGCTGTAGCGGGCGGCTAATTCCCGGTTTAGGCCCCGTGTAAGGCCAGCCATAATGGTGCTGCCGCTGCGCGAGATACCGGGCAGCAGAGCCAGGGCCTGAAAAAGGCCGATGATGATGGCATCGAGCCAGGTCATATCGGCCAACTGCTTGCGGCCAGAGAGCAAGCGTTCGCCAATGACCAGGATTACGGCCGTTCCCATCAAAAAAACGGCCGCCCACTGAGGGTGCGTAAAGATGTCGGCCAACCAATCCTCAAATAAGAGACCCACAGCGGCGGCCGGCACCGACCCGACCACAATATACCAGGCCAGACGAGATTCCGAATAGGCCATCGGCTGCCGCTCTTGCAGGCTCTTCAAGGTCATGCGTATGATTTGCCACAGATCGCGGTGGAAGTAAATGACAACGGCCAGCAGTGTGCCCAGGTGGGCCACCACAGACATGCCCAGGGTAGGCTGGCTGAGGCCAAACACGGCCGGCACCAGCACGGAGTGGCCGGAACTGGAAATGGGTAAAAACTCGGTGGCACCCTGAATGATGCCCAGGATTATTGCTTCAATGATGGTCATAAGTTTGTTACGTAGTTACGGGATCAGGTAAGTACGTCCTGATAATGGCTTAAAAAATCATGGGCGAACTGGGGGAAACGGCCGTCCGCCACCGCCTGCCTGATGTTTCGCATTAGCTCAAGCAGAAAATGAACATTGTGAATGGTCAACAGGATATGGGCCAAAATCTCTTTGGCCGTAACCAGATGGCGCAAATAGGCGCGACTAAAATTTTGGCAGGTGTAGCAGGTGCAATCGGCCGTTAACGGTGCCGGGTCTTGTTTGAACTGAGCATTCCGCAAATTCATGCGCCCCCCCAGCACAAAGGCCGAACCATTACGGGCCAGGCGCGTGGGCATCACACAGTCAAAAATGTCCACACCACACAGCACCCCTTTGACAATATCTTCCGGCGCACCCACCCCCATCAGATAACGGGGTTTGTGGCTGGGCAAGATCGGTTCCAGCCCAGCGAGCGTGGCATACATCTGCGCTTTCGACTCCCCCACCGCCAAACCACCGATGGCATAACCGGGTAAATCCAAATCTATCATGAACCGGGCACTTGCCTCGCGCAAATCGGCAAAGATGCCGCCCTGTACAATCCCAAACAGGGCTTGATCATCCCGGCTTTTGGCCGCCAAACAGCGTTCCAGCCAGGGATGGGTGCGTGTCAGCGACTGCTTCACGTACTCATAATCATTGGGCGGGGGACATTCATCAAAGGCCATGATGATGTCTGCGCCTAAGTTTTCTTGAACGGCCACACTTTTTTCGGGTGTGAAGCGATGGTAAGAGCCGTCGAGGTGGCTCTGGAAGGTGACGCCATCGCTGTCTATTTTGCGCGTATCGCTCAGGCTAAAGACTTGGAAGCCGCCGCTATCGGTCAGCATGGGGCCATCCCAGCCCATGAATTGGTGCAGCCCTCCCAAATCGCGGATCAGCTCATCGCCAGGGCGCAGGTAGAGGTGGTAGGTATTACTAAGCACAAGGGTTGCACCTAGTTCGTGGAGGTCAGACGGCCGTAATGCTTTCACGGTAGCCGCCGTGCCCACTGGGGCAAAGACGGGGGTTTGGAGAATGCCGTGTGGGGTATGGAAACGGCCGTTACGCGCTCCACTATCTGTATCTTTCGTTTCTATCTCAAATTCAAACATCGCGGCGGGATTATAGAGAATAAAACCCAAAGCGTAAAACGTTCTGGCAGAAGTAAATGGGTTAGGGTAAACTGATGCCCGATTACAAAGTCAGGAGAACTGAATGCAACCTAGTGCGGCCATGCGTGAATATTTAGCCGAGATGTATCGGCTGCAAGAAGATGCAGACACCGTCAGCACCACTGGCCTGGCTGAACGGCTTGATGTTTCCGCACCGGCCGTGCCGCGCATGTTACGCCGTTTGCAGGCTGCTGGTTATGTCGAGCGTGTGCCCTATCAGGGAGCCGAATTAACCGAATTAGGCCGCCGCGAAGCTCTGAAGGAGCTGCGCCGCCATCGCGTTCTGGAGGTTTTCCTCGTCAATGTCATGGGCTTTACCTGGGATGAGGCCCACGAACATGCCGACAATTTGGGCAAAGGGCTAAACGACACCATCACCGAGCGCATGGCCGAAATGACAAACTTCCCCACTCGCTGCCCGCATGGTGAACCCATTCCTGATGCCGACGGCAATCTACCCGAAGTCAATGATGTGTGCATCATTAATTTAAATGTTGGCTTCAGAGGTGCTGTCAGTCGGGTGCGCACACATGATCCCGAAAAGCTGCGCTATTTTGCTTCATTAGGTCTGGTGCCGCAGGTGAATTTTGAAATTGTGGGCCGTGCCCCTTTTAATGGCCCCATGCGGCTGCGGTTAGATAGAGATGAGGTTGTTTTGGGGATTGAGTTGGCGCGTTCGCTTTGGGTGCTGCCCACAGGGGGCTAGGGAAATAATCGCCGCGTTTTAACTTCGGCTACCGCGTCTTTTTGATATTGGTACAGTTTTGCGGGACGGCCTTCGCCGTCCTTTTTCTTTTTGCCGGTGTACTCCAGAATATCGGCCGATAGGATTTTGCGGCGGAAGTTGCGTTTGTCTAGCTGTTCACCCAGAATAATTTCGTAAGCCTTTTGTAGTTCGGAAAGGGTAAACACATCAGGCAACAGTTCAAAACCAACAGATGTGTATTCTAGTTTGTAGCGCAGGCGGGTGAAGGCGTAATCTAATATCTCGGCGTGGTCGAAGGCCAGTTCGGGGAGATTGAACATGCTGAACCAGGCTGTTTCGGCGGCATCATCGCCAGGGCGATGCTGAATGGCATCGTAGGGGACAAGGGCAAAGTAGGCGACAGTGATAACACGGGTACGAGGGTCGCGGTGGGGATCACCAAAGGTGTAAAGCTGCTCGATGTAGACGTTGGTAACGGCCGTTTCCTCCTCCAATTCTCGTGCCGCCGCCGCTTCCAACGATTCATCCATCTGCACAAAGCCGCCAGGGATAGCCCAGACACCAGCAAAAGGCTTGGCCTTGCGCTTGATGAGCAGCACCTTGAGATCGTCCCCCACTAATGAAAAAATGACCACATCTACGGTGACGGACGGCCGTTCATAAGCAGATGGGTCATAATTTTCGGGTATATCAAGTGTCAAAGCACCCTCCCCAAGTTGCACAATTCTTTAGCAGATAAAAAAACCTTGCCAGTATACTGAAACAGGTTCAAAAAAGTGATCATTGACCACTTGAATCTAAACCTGTATAGATTTCCTGATACTCAATAACAGTATCTGTACCGGCCGTCGTAATATTCAATGACAAAATAGAGTCAGGAATAACAGGAATCGTCACCCCTTCAGGACGGGGTTGCAAGTCAAAATCTACCGGTGGTGGCACAGCTACCCCACCTTGCTCAATAATCTGGAATAAGCTAACACTAGCCGTCTCAAAACTCTGCTCATCACCCTGTGCCCGCAATGCCAGATCAATATCTATACCCCGTTCAATGGCCCACTTTAGCGCAATTGCATCCTGAGGTTCCATACTCAAAATAACAACATCCGGTCTAAGGTTAAGCCGCGACGGCGCAGAAGGAAGTTCATCAAAAAAGACCTGCTGCTCGGCCCCTTCATCTGTTGCCTCCTCACCTTCCTGGTTCGATGCTTGCCCAGCAGCTGAATTAAGAGATGTCTCAAACACTAACTTCTCCAGTTCTTCCCGATTAAACCAGGTGCCGACCCATAACACCTCTGCTTGTTGAATCGCTAACTGCGTAACTCGCTTGGGAATAGGTCCATCAAGGGAAGCATTGGAAACGAAACTGGGGACTATTTGCACAACCTGGTTAATTTCAGGAATAAATTGCAAACGTCCTTGAGAAGTTTCGGGAAAGAAAAACAGAAAACCTTCGGCTAATTCCGATTCAATAACCCGCTCAGATACATTGGGTAACGCTGTCCTAAATTCAGGATCAATCTCAACAATCTGGGCCGTCATCATGATGTCTACATGATCACCCGGCCGCATACTAAAGGCAATGCCCTTTTCCTGAGCAACACGCTGCAAAATCTGAAGTAAGACATCGCCACCCTCATTCAAAGAAGCGTTTAAATATTCTATGGGAAGTAAACTGGGGGTCACAAACGGATAAAGTGGAAAAGCAACCGCCACCTTACCGCGATCAACATAGAGAGAAAGATCCGAACCAAAAGAGGCTAAATCAGCCGCTTCAATAGCCAACATCGGTCTTAAAACCGCATCGCCTTTTTGAATATCTACTTTTATAAGCTGACCAACCAGTTCTTCAATATTGTCAAAGGCATAACCACCTTGTAGAGCAATATTGGTATTAGGACGTTGTTCCATCTCAAGTAAATCTTCACTTAAGCGGGTTCCAACTGGTAAATCATATTTGGCAACAATGACATTTTGCAAAAACACCGCAGGTGTTGCCGTAGGCAAGGGTTCAACTGGTCCCTGTTCACCATCAGCCACCTCACCTTCTTGTGTTTCAGTTGCTTGCTCATCACCACCGCCTAACGCACCATTAGAACGGCTGATGAAGTAGAGGACAGCCAGCACTGCCAGCACAACAACTATCAAAATTACGAGAATGAAAGTTCTTGGGCGCATAATCAAGAATTCCTTTTTGCTAGGGTTGAGCCAATTTCCCGCTTATCTCAGGTTCCATTATTCGGCCCCAGAATCGTCAGTAGTAGTCGTATCACCAAGCCCACCTGGAAGTTCGGGCACAATCGGGACAATCACCTTGTCAACAGAATAATTGAAGTTTGGTGGAACTTCGATGTCGAAACGTTCGAGGAATAAATTCATGTCAACATTTTCCACCTCATAAAGCTGTCCATCGTTGACACCTCTTAAGGCAAGATCAATGTCGGCATTGGATTCAATAGCATATTTTAGAAATAGCTGTTGTTGTGGTTGTAAGGCCAGAACAATAACCAATGGTGGTTCTGGTGTGGGCGTGGCGGCAGCAATGGGTGCCGGGGTGGGGGTTGGTTCACCTTCTTCTGGAGGAGCAGGTGAAGGTGTGGGTGTAACAACTCCTTCCACAACATCATAGGCTCCTACCTGAATGACTTTAGCATTTTGCAAAATCATGGAGATAGGAACAGGCCGCCGCTGCTCAGATGGGCTGACAAAAACCAACTCTCCAGTATCCAGTTCTTCAAATCGGCCGAATGGATCAAGAAATAGTATGCCTTCATCTAGTAGTGGGGGAGCATCTGTTTCTTCCAGAGTAGGATCGGCATATAAGATAGCCGCATTGGGCAGAAATGTTTGAAACTCCTCGTCAATTTCAGAGAAGAGGAAGGTGATCATAATGTCTACATAGTCACCTACTTCGGCCCCGTAAGCAACAGAGGAAAGCCGATCAATGGGCAAAGAGGCAGCGATAAAGCCGGGGGGAATCAGCGAGGAAGGCCCGTAATCTTCAGCCCCAATTAGGGTTAAGTCTTCGGCTATGTCAGCAAAGGTAAAGGTTTCACCCTGGTAAATGTCTGTTCGGGCATATTTGCCAATAACATCTTCAACTCTGAAGATGACATTGCTGGGCACGGAGCTAGCTACACGCATATCGGTTGTGACTTCATTTTCGGTGATGCGCCAACCACGAGGCACGGTTTGTAAAGAGACGACAACCTCCAGCATAGGTGGCAGGTCACTGGGCAGTTCTTCGCTAGGGGGAGGTGCTCCCTCTACAGTAGCAATGGGTGTGCCTTGTTCGTTAACTTGGGGTGTAGGTTGTTCGTTTGTGCTGCCGGCCCCTTGTCCTTGAAGGAAGAGTAAGCCTACTACGGAAAGTAGCACAATACCTACAACGAATACAATTATCGCAATTGTCCGGCGGTTCATAGTCCTGTCCCTCGGCAATATGTCAATTTGAACTTTACATATAAAAATAATATGTAAACTTCAACTTTACATATAGTTTAGCATATGTAAAGTTGGATGGCAAATAGTGTATTTTTGACATATCTAAATTTGTAATGCACAAAAGAGTTGCCGGGGCATTATGTGGGAATTTTGATTTTGCCGCAAATTTAGGGGAATTGATATTAGGCTGGTGGTAGTTCGTTGGACTGGTGCACGGGGATAATGAAGGTGAAGGTGCTGCCTTTGTTTTCTGTGCTGTTGAACCAGATACGGCCGTTATACGCCTCCACCAACGCCTTCACAATAGACAACCCCATCCCCATTCCCCCTGCACGAACCTGATTGGTACTTTTGTCAGGTCTATAAAATTCCTCGAAAATGTGGCCGCGATCATTATCCGCAATACCAATGCCTTCATCCTCAATGTTGACCACCGCAAAAACTTGATGATTTGCTGGCTCATTCCTCTCGACATAGGCCCGGATATGAATGCTGCCCCCTGGCCGATTGTACTTCATGGCATTTTGCAGCAGTTCGCCAATGATCGTTTCCATGTGCATGGGATCGGCTTGCACAGGCACGATATTATCAGCCAGATCGAGCGTGATTTTTTGACCAGATTCGGCGGCCTTGGGTTGGTTTTCGCGGGCAAGCTGGTCTATTAAGCGGGCCAGATCGGTGGGGCCGGTGCTGTATTCTAAACGGCCGCTGCGAATGGTCGTAGCAAAAATTAGGCTGTTGATAAGCTGCACCATGCGGTTCACATTGCGTTGAATTGTAGCCAGAAAACTTTTTTGATGAGCAGAAATATTGCCACCAGCCCCACTTGCCAGGAGTTCTACATAGCCTTTTATGGCGGTGAGAGGCGTGCGCAGTTCGTGTGAAACTGTTGTTAAAAATTCATCGCGAGCCATTTCGGCCTGATAGCGGGCGGTGATGTCACGCAAAATGGCGACCGTTCCCTGGGCCGAGCCAGCTTGATTGTAGACGATGCTCATTTGCCCTTCGATGACACGGCCGTTCATCTCAAAATGGTTCACATTGCTGTCACCCAACATGGGAACATGGGCTAAAATGTCGGTCACAGGGTGTTCAAGCATCTCCTCGCGGTCAATGCCCAACATCAGCGCTGCTGCCTGGTTGGCATACTCAATCAGCCCAGACTGTCCGCTGAAAATAATACCTTCCACCAGACATTCCAAAATGGGCCGCTGGGAAACGATCATCTCTGTCGTCACATCACCCTTAACACTGACCGGGCGCAGGGAGGCACTCGGAAGGGACGGCGCGATGATGGGGAGATGGAGTTGGTGCTGTTGGCTGGTTGTCCACAAGGCGAGGAGAGGAACGGCCGTTAAAAACCCCCACATCAAAAAGTCACCGCCAGCCACAAAAGGGAGGGCCGCCATGACCAACAAAGCCCCCAACACAATACTCGTTATGTACCAGCCAGGCGTAGCTGCCTTTAACAACACCCCCCAACTGATCAAGCGCAGCCCCAGCCGCAGCCACTCCCCATCCAACAAGCCCAAAGAAGTCAATACAGCCTGCAGCAGTTCAAAAAGCACCAGGCCAAACAAGGCATCTAGCAGCCAAAAACGTTCGCGGTGATAGCGCCAAAGCCAGGCAGTGGTAGCCAAAATGACCAGCGAAGCAAGGATGTGGAAAGCCAACATTTGAATAGACGATCAATTGTCCGAAAAGCAGCAGTATGCCTTAAAGTAATGAACCGATTATATTGTAATTACTGCGTTGGATAGGGCGCGTCAGTTAGCAAGTGCCACCAGGCCTGCCAGGGTTGGGCACTCTCGGCAGGATCGGGGGTGGGGTTGGGAACGGCCGTTGGCTGTGGTGTGGCTTCAATGAGGAGAGGCACGATCCGTTTTTCGCCCGGTAGCAATTGCCCGGCCTCATCACGCGCATAGGCCGACACAAAATCATCACTCTGCACATAAGTTAGCGTTGCTTGCAGTTCCACCTGCCGGGTAGATTCCGCCTCTGCCTCAGCCTGCAACGCATCTTCGCCCACCCCAACCAACTGCCCCGCCTGCGCCCGACGGTTCAAATCCAGGGCTATAAACAAGGCGGCGACAACAATCAGCAAGACCAAAATTTGGGGTAAAGTGAGTAACGGCCGTTGTCGAAAAAATCTTTCACGCATGACGAACAAATCTTAGCCCCGATTGGCTGGCAACGCAATACGTTTTACCTTTTCTGCTTTCCGTTTTACAATTACCCATTGCAGATTAGAGATTGGAGACTGGAGATTAAAATCTCCAGTCTCCAATCTCCAGTCTCCCAAACAACAAAAACACTTTTGGGAAAGCCCCTAAAAAATGAGCATAAATAAGATTGACTATCTGGTAATTGGGCACATAACGGCCGATTTAACCCCAACTGGCACAACCATCGGGGGCACAGTCGCCTACTCAGGTCGTACTGCACAGACATTGGGGCTAGAAACGGCCGTTCTCTCCAGTGCCGCCGCTGATTACAATTGGCAGCAAGCCCTGCCAGGCATTCAGGTGCAGGCCATCCCCACTGAATACACATCAACCTTTGAAAACATCTACACCGCAAACGGCCGTCACCAACTCCTGCACCACGTCGCCGCCCCCATCACCCCAACCGATGTTCCCCAAGATTGGCATCGAGCCGCCATCGTCCATCTAGCCCCCCTCACCAACGAAGTAGACCCCAACATCGTAGACCTCTTCAGCAACAGCCTCATCGGCATGACACCCCAGGGCTGGCTGCGCCGCTGGGACGAAAACAAACATGTCTATGCCCGCGCCTGGGAAGCCGCCGCCTGGATACTGCCCCATGCCGCAGCCGTTATCCTCAGCTACGAAGACCTGCTCGACAGGGCCATGCTCGACCAATATCGGCAGTGGTCACGCCTGCTCGTCATGACCGATGGCGAAAAAGGCTGCACCGTCTTTCTCGGCGATGAAGTGCGCCACATTCCCACACCCATCGTCCGCCAGGTCGAGCCAACTGGCGCTGGCGACATTTTCGCCGCCGCCTTCCTCTACCGCCTCTACCAAACAGATGGCAACCCCTGGGAAGCCGCCCGTTTTGCCAACAAAATCGCCTCCCAATCTGTCACCCAGGCAGGTTTAGATGCTAAACTGGATGCAATTAAACGAGTAATTACGTAATTACGTGATTACGTAATTAGAGCTATGACTAAAATTTACGCCATTGCCAACCAAAAAGGTGGTGTGGGCAAAACCACCAGCGCCATCAACCTCAGCAGTTTCCTCGCCAGCGCCAAACGGCGTGTGCTGCTGGTGGATATGGACCCGCAAGCCAATGCCACCTCTGGGCTGGGCTACAATAAATATGAGATGGAGAAATCCACCTACGAGTTGCTTCTACATACGGCCGATTTCAACACCGTTTGCATCACCCATCCCGCCTTCAAGATGGACATCTTGCCCGCCCACCCTAACCTGGCCGGAGCCGAAGTGGAACTGGTAACAGCCATCGGGCGAGAACACAGGCTGCGGGAGATTTTGGTGGCGATAGACGGCCGTTACGACTACATCCTCATAGACTGCCCCCCCAGCCTCAGCCTCCTCAGCATCAACGCCCTCACCGCCGCCCGCGATGGTGTCATCATCCCCGTCCAATGCGAATATCTGGCCCTCGAAGGGCTGGGGCAGCTCATGCAAACCGTCAACCTCGTCCAAAAATATCTAAACCCCCAAATGCACGTGCGCGGCCTCATCATGACCATGTACGACAGCCGCACCAACCTCAGCCGCGAGGTCGTAGAAGAGGTGCAAAAGCACTTTCCTGGCAAAGTGTTTCGCACCATCGTGCCACGCAACATCCGTCTCAGCGAAGCCCCCAGCTTCGGCCAGCCCATCAACATCTATGCACCGACATCGCCAGGCGCAACAGCCTATAAAATGTTAGCGGCGGAATTGGTAAAGGGAGATAAAGCAAAATGAAAAAGAAGAGCGGTTTAGGTTCCGGGCTTGGTGCCCTCATCCCCACAGAGACCCCTTTGGCACAGTCCGGGCTGCGCACCGTGCCTATAGACAAGATTGAACCCAACCCCCATCAACCTCGCAGCCAGATGGATGAGGAAAAGCTCAACGAACTGGCCGACTCCATCCGCGAACATGGCCTCATCCAGCCCCTCATCGTCACCGAAAATGAGGGCAAATACATTCTCATCGCTGGTGAACGGCGTTTACGCGCCGCACAGAGAGCGGCGCTGACAGAGTTACCCGTTATTATTAAGGAAGCCACGCCGCAAGAGATGCTGGAGTTGGCTTTGATTGAAAATATTCAGCGGGCCGATTTGAATGCGATGGAAGAGGCATTGGCTTATAAACAGTTGATGGATGAATTTGATATGACGCAGGAAAAGGTGGCACAAAGAGTGGGCAAAGGCCGCTCTACGGTAGCCAATCTGGTGCGGATATTGACATTGCCCACAGAAGTGCAGCAGGCGGTGATGGACGGCCGTATCAGCGGTGCCCATGCGCGAAACCTGGCCTCCCTGCCTACCAGCGAAATGCAAGTCAGTGTCATGAAGCAAATTGTCAAACTCGGCTTCAATGTGCGCCAGACGGAACAGCTTGTGCAAAAGCTGCTGGGCAACAAGAAGCCGCCCGTCAAACAACGCCCCACTCCCAAAGCCGAACTGGCCGCCCTGGAGATGAAGTTCCGCGACAGTTTGGGCACGCGGGTGGATTTGAAAAGCGGCCGTCAGGGCGGCCGCGTCATCATCCATTTTTATTCCGATGAAGAGTTACAAACCATCTATGAAGCCATCGTCGGCGAAGAGGGGGTATAACAAGCTAATCTCGTGTAGTTTGCCAGACCAGATTGGCTTTTTTGCCACCCAGTAGGGAGGTGAAAGCAATGAAGTTGGAAGATGTGCAAACCTTACAAAATGCTCTGGAGTTAGCCCAGAAAAAATTGGCCCTGGTGCAGGCCATTGATGATATCCGTGATACGTTCCCGGAACCTGCAGCCATGTTGGCGGCGATTGCGGATTGTTTGACAGAGGAGTTTGATGCGGCAAGCTGTTTGTTATATTTGCTGCATGAATCGGCCCAGACGTTCTCGTTGGAAGCAGCACATGATCCGCAGCAGTGGCAGCAGCACATTGCGGCCGACCTGTTAGCACAAGTGGGGGATTTGCCAACGGCCGTTTCCCTGCCCCTCCCCCACACCCCCCAAAACCTCCTGGCCGCCCCCATCATCATGGGGGCAAACAAACGCCTGGGGGCCATCCTGCTCATCCGTAACGACCCCTTTACCGCACAAGATGTCGAATTGATAGAAACGGCCGAAGATCAGATTGATTCGGCCATCGTGCAAGGGTATGCCTACCGAATGCGGCAGGCGGCCCTCAGCCAGGCGCAGCAGCGCCAGCGCGAACTGGCCTTGATGGAGGCCATAGATAACATCCGCGACGAAAACAGTGAACCCAACATCATGTATTCCGCCACCGTGGGTCTGTTAGCCAACGTATGTGAGACAGAGTTGTCGGTGCTGTTTGTGCGGGATTGGGAGACGGGCTATGTAGAACTCCGTGCCGCTAATGATCGCAGTCGGCGCTTTGGGCAGATGGACCGTTTTTTGACGGCCGAATTGGGCCGACGGATCATGAATTTGCCGGATGTGACCATTTGGGAGGGAAGCGCGGTGTTAGGGCCAGCGGCGGCTGACTGGCAAGTGGCGGCTGTGCCCGTTATGGTGGCAGAAGATCAGCGTTTGGGGGCGTTGTTGTTGGCCCGGAAACGGCCGTTCCTTCCCGAAGACATCCAACTGCTGCAAACGGCCGAAAACCAGATAGATTCCGTCATCATGCAGGCCCATACCCACCAAAAACAGCAGTTAGCCACCAAAGAACTCGACACCATTTACCGCATTGACCACATCCGTGATATGGACTTACCCCTCGATGAAATGCTGGATCGCGTCCTCAAAGAAATCCTGCAAATTATCCAGGCAGAGACCGGTTTTGCCGTGCTTTACGACCGCACCGAGTCCCAGGCCGAAGTGCGAGCCGTCTTCCCCTCTGGCTTGTCGGAACATTCGGGGCAATATCTGGCAATTGAGCGAGCCGTCGAGGAGGCTAAACGGCAGGCGCAACTCGTGCGCCATCAGGAGACCACACCAGAACCCTGCGCCGCCATGTGTCTGCCACTCATC
The DNA here is from genome assembly GCA_020634415.1 of Ardenticatenaceae bacterium. The sequence goes on along the minus strand of JACKBT010000038.1, from coordinate 8,119 downwards.
CTCAACGACAAGATAATTGGTGTGTTGGGGGTAGCCATGAGCGGCACACGGGGCTTCACCAACGGCGACAGCCGCTTGCTGCGGGCTGTGGGGGCGCAAATTGACACTGCCATTTTTGAGATTCAGGAGAAGCGAAAGCTGCGGCGGGTGTTGGGCCGCTCGGTAGATCAGCGGGTGATGGAGCGGCTGTTGGCCGCGCCCGATGTAGATATTTTGAAGGGTGAAAAGATTGAGCTAACGGTGCTATATGCCGATTTGCGCGGCTCGACACGGCTGGGGGAACGGTTGGAAGCAGATGTGCTGGTGGAGTTTATTAATGAATATTTGAGTGCGATGACGGCCGTTATCCTGGCCCACGAAGGCACACTCGACAAATTTGTGGGTGATGAAGTCATGGCCTTGTTTGGCGCACCCTTCTCCCAACCCGATCATGCCCTGCGTGCCGTGCAAACCAGCCTGGAAATGCAAGCCGCCCATCGCGCCCTCATGGCCCGATGGCAGCAAGAACGGGGCATTGATACTGCCCCCATTGGCATCGGCATTGCCACTGGCGAGGTCATTGTGGGCGAAATGGGGTCGCCCCAGCGCACCGATTACACCGCCATTGGCCGCACCGTCAACCTGGGCGCACGCATTTGCAGCCTGGCCCTGCCAGGGCAGATTATCATCAGCCAGACCACATACGATGTCATCAAAGATAATATTCAAGTTGCCACGATCCCTGACCAATCCTTCAAAGGGGTTGCCCAGCATGTAAACGTCTATCTCGTTGAGGGATTACGCTGAGGCCGTTTGACACCCCAGACATTCCCTATAAACTTGGGCCAAAATTACCTATTACCCAATTACCCAATTACCTATGACCAACCAACTAATCCAAGAAAAACTGGCGCAAGCCACACAAATATTAAATGAATTCGACACCGATGTCTGGCTTACCTTCGTGCGCGAGACATCCATGCAGCCCGATCCGGCGTTAGAGTTGATTGCCGGGTTGGACTTCACCTGGCATTCGGCTTTTATCGTCAGCCGCACGGGGCAGCATACGGCCGTTGTCGGCTATTATGATGGGGCCAATGTGGAGGCATTAGGAACCTACGAAGTGGTGACGTACCATGAGGGCATTGCGGCGGCGTTAACGGCCGTTCTCCACAAACTCAACCCCCGCACCATCGCCATCAACTACTCCGAAAGCGATGTCGCCGCTGATGGCCTCAGCTACGGCATGTACCGTACCCTACTCACCATCTTAGGTGATGAGTACAGCCACCGCCTCATCCCTGCCGAAAAAATCATCGCCGCCCTGCGCGGCCGCAAAAGCCAGACCGAAATCGAGCGCATGAAACAGGCCATCGCCACCACCCAAATGCTCTTTGATGAAGTTGAAGCCTTTGCCAAACCGGGCATGACCCAACGCCAAATCGCCGATTTTGTCCATAAGCGCGTTGATGAGATGGGTTTAGGCTACGCCTGGCCCAAGCCTTTCAACCCCATTGTAACTTGTGGGCCGAATTCGGCCGTCGGTCACGCCGCGCCGGGGGATGTGGTGTTAGAAAAAGGGCACACGCTGCACCTCGATTTAGGTGTAAAGCAAGCCGAGTACTGCTCCGACCTACAGCGCATGTGGTATGTGCTGGATGATGGTGAAACCGAAGCCCCGCCCGATGTGCAGCGGGCCTTCATGGTGGTGCGCGAGGCCATCAAAGCGGGTGAACGCGCCTTGCGCCCCGGTGTTCCTGGCTGGCAGGTGGATGAGGTGGCAAGGGAGTTCATTGTGGACAATGGCTATCCTGAGTATATGCACGGTTTGGGGCATCTACTCGGCCGTTCGGCCCACGATGGAGCCACCGTTTTGGGGCCGCGCTGGGAAAGATATGCTGGCATTTGTGACATGCTGGTGGAAGTGGGCAACGTGTTTACGTTAGAACTGCACGTTGTCGTCCCCAATCGCGGCATCATGAGCCTGGAAGAGGATGTGCTGGTAACAGAAAGTGGGGTGGAGTATCTGAGTACGCCTCAAGAAGAACTGCGGTATATTCGCGGGTAGGCAAGAGCAAATCTATCATGCTGCAACAACTCCAACCAGAGCAATATGCTTCTGTCCGAAAATTGTTTCAAGGCGAACCGCCCCCACTCTATTGTGAAGCGATTTTAACTGGCAAATATCCGGGCAAGGTCATTGTGGATGAGCCAGCCTCGCCCCAAAGCGCGTTAATTATCAAAGATGCCTGGTGTCATCTCCTGGGCGATGCGGCTAATGAGGCATTTAATGCCGCTTTGCAAGCAGAACTAGCCGACAAAAAGCTGATTGGGGAAGATAGACGTGTGCTCTTTTTTGTAGACCCCGCGCCAACCTGGTTAAAGGTATTGCCAGAGTTGGTTGCCGACCGCCAGCCCATCCCCATGCCCCGCTGCCTCTATGTGGCAACACCTGCCTACATAGCACCCACACTCTCCTTGCCAGATGGCTTTGAACTGCATTTCATTGACGAATCTATTGTGGATATAGTAGAGGGTGAACTACCGGACGATGTGCAGAAGGTTTTGGTTTTGCGGCGGGAGGCTGAGGTGCCGGATGAGGTGGCGTTTGGATTTGTGGCGGTAAACGGCCGTATCATCACCGCCTGGTCTGTCATAGACTTCATCATCGGTACTGTAGGCGAAATCCGACTGGTAACAGAATCCGCCTATCGTCGTCGCGGCCTGGCGCTTGCCACATCCGCTGCCACCATCACCTACGGGCTGGCACACGGCTTGCAGCAGATTGATTGGAATGTCGCAGCCAGTAACATCCCCTCCGTCCGCGCCGCCCAAAAACTTAACTTACCCCTACTCCATGAACCAATGGAGTACATGCTCATCTTCCCCAAGATCAGCTACCTCATCAATCTGGCCTGGAGCCATCTGGATGCCGATGATTTTGAACAAGTCCATGCTGTAACCCAACAAATGGTCACGTCGGACAAGGCGATGCTGGTGCAATATGGGGAGTTTTTAGCTGCGTCCGCCTGGGCGGGGCTGGGTGAACCGGACAAGGCCATCGCCCACTTAAACAAAGCAGTTGCGGCTGGTTTTAATGATTTATCCTCAATGGAAAACGGCCGTCACCTAGCCATCCTCCACCATTTACCCCAATGGCAGGAGCTTATAGAACGGATACAAAGCGCCAAGTGAGCATCACGCCCTACCCCCACACCCTTCCATACACCCCTCGCCCCAAAAACGACACCACTCGTGCCAGCCGATACCTCGGCTGGTACGAGTCGGCTTTTATAGCCCGTTCCAAATAACGACGGCCGTTTCCCATCCCCCCATTCATACACAAATGATTGCCAATCAAAAAATAATAATGCGCCAACTGCTTCCTATCCTGGCTAAACGACGCTTCATGTTTGTCCACAATATACTGCAACGCCTCCAAAACAGCCGCATCCTCCCCACTCACCCCATCCGGCAAAACATGCGCCGTCACCAACGGCTCATCCATAAAGCCAAAATGATAAAAGCGCGAAAGGCGCAGCCATAACTCCCAATCCACCAGACAGCGCAGCCGCTCATCAAACTGCTCCTCACGGGCCAAACAGTCGCGGCGCACCAACGCCGTCGAAGCCGCCATCAGATTGCCACCCACCAACTCAGTGTGCACATACCCCCTGGCCCCCTGCTGCGGGAATCGGCTTTTACGGCCGTTCTGCACCCGCACCAACGCTGAATAGAGAACGGCCGTTTCCCCCTCCTGCATCCCCTCCGCCACCCTCATCTGCCGTTCGAGCTTATAAGGCAGCCACTCATCATCACTATCAATAAACGCCACCCAATCCGACCTACTGGCAAGAATGCCCGTATTCCGCGCCGCCGCCACCCCCCGGTTATACGCATGACGAATAACCCGTAAGCGGCCATCATCATAAGTTTGCAGCAGATCGGCCGTTTCATCCGTCGAGCCATCATCTACCACAATCAACTCAAAATCAGTCCACGTCTGCCCCAACACACTATCAACCGCTCGTCCCAGCACCCCCGCACGATTATAAGTCGGCAAAACCACCACAACAGACAAACCCATACCCATAAACCAAGAAGCCGAGTCCCATCAACTCGGCTTCACCTAAATATTATGTAATCTTTCACAAATAGCTTCACTGTTCAGCAAAAGACCGAAGACCAGGCAAATCAGTCTCTAGTCCCCAGTCTCCAAAATCGCTAAGTTAACAACAGACGATTACCCATCACCAGCTAAAGCCCTTCCTTCGTCTCCGCCACCAAATTATCCACCACCGCCTGCAAAGCCGCCTCATTGTTCTCATCCCCACCGTTTTGGCGGTAGACCGCCAACTGCCGGTCCGCACTCGTACCATTCTTCAAAATAGTACGCACATACTCCACCTCCGCACGACTGCCCAAATCATCCACCACATCATCCACCAACTGCAACAACTCCTCCGCCAAAAAATGGAAAGGCACAGACTCCTCAATCCCAAAATCAATCAACTCGCCCTGAATACCATAACGCACAGCACGCCACTTATTCTCCGAAATGTGCATATGACGATAATCGCGCCAAGTCATATTTTGGCGGCGCAGCTTCAACAGCTTAGCACAAATAGCCTGGAACAAAGCCGCAATACAAATACACTCATCCACCTTCGTACAAATATCCGCAATACGAAACTCCAACGTATCAAACACAGGATGCGGCCGAATATCCCACCAAATTTTGGCCCGCTTATCCTGCTTGCCAAAAGCCCCCACCTGCTCCAACGTCCGCTCATACCGCTTATACTCCGCCCACGAGCGGAACGAATGGGGAATCCCCGTGCGCGGCAGCGCCTCAAAAATCACACTACGATACGACTTCAACCCCGTATTACGGCCATGCCAAAAAGGCGAACTGGTCGAAAGGGCCAACAGATGGGGAATAAAATAACGCGCCTGATTCATAATATCCATCATCAGGTTCTTCGATTCTAAATCCTCACCAAAACCCACATGCACGTGCATCCCAAAAATAAGCAACTGCTGTGCTACCCCCTGCATATCATCCATCAACTCCTTATACCGCACCCCCTCCGTAATAGACTGCTCCTCCCACTTGGCAAAGGGATGCGTGGAAGCCGCTGCAATCCACACCCCATTCTCTTCCGCCAACTGAATTACCGAGCGGCGCAAACGCTTCACCTCCAGGCGCACCTCATTGATATTGCGACATACATTTGTTCCCACCTCCACCTGCGACTGCATCAACTCTGGCTTCAAATCCAGATTAAACTCCCGCTGCTTGTCTTGCGACAAAAATTCAGAGATATAAGCATGTAAGTTACGCGATTCAGGGTCAATAATTTGATATTCTTCTTCAACACCCATCGTCAAAGGGGGGGTAGGAACTGTCATCATTTGCCTCCATTATCAAAAAGACCTGGCAGATTTAAGAATCTGCCAGGTCTAAAAATTACCAATTCCGCAAAAATTCCACCAGTAGGCGCACACCATAACCCGTGCCGCCTTTGGGCGTATACGCACCCGGTTTATCACTTAGAGCCATGCCAGCAATGTCCAAATGTACCCAGGGATAATCTGTAAATTCTTTGAGAAAGGCTGCCGCTGTAGATGCACCCCCAAAACGGCCGCCTGAATTTTTCATATCAGCCACATCAGACCTGATCAGCTGCTTAAACTCTTCCCATACAGGCAAAGGCCACACACGCTCAAAACTGCCATTACCCGCCGCCACCAGTTTATCGCGCAGACTGTCGTCTGTACTAAACAAGCCAGCCGCAATGCCCTGCCCCAACGCCACCAGACATGCACCCGTCAGCGTCGCCAAATCAATCACAGCCTTCGGCTCATACTGTCTGGCATAGACCAGACCATCGGCCAACACCATTCGCCCTTCGGCATCGGTGCTGATGATTTCTACTGTTTTGCCGTTGCTGATGGTGATCACATCGGCGGGACGGTAAGCATTGGCATCGGGCATATTTTCGGTGCAAGGGGTAATGCCAATCACGCGCAGAGGCAAATCGAGCGCACCAACGGCTTCCATCGCGCCCAAAACGGCCGCTGCGCCGCCCATATCTGACTTCATCGCCTCCATAAACTGGGAAGGCTTAATGGAAATGCCACCCGTATCAAACGTAATACCCTTGCCCACCAGCACAATCGTGTCTAAATCATCTCGGTCGCCATTGTGTTCCAACACAACAAACTTAGGCTTTTCCCCCGCACCCTTCGCCACCGCCAAAAAGCCGCCCATCTTATGCTCTTTGGCCCACTTGCGCCCCCCCACAGTAATATTCAAATTGTGGCGCTTGGCAATTTTTTCGGCCGTTTTCGCCATCTTCGTCGGTGTCGCTACATTGGGCGGCATGTTCACCAGATCACGGGCAATCATCACCCCGGCGGCAATCGCTTCGGCCGTTTGCACCCCTGCCTCAATATCCGCCAACTTCTCCGCCTCAAACTCCACCACCGTAAGCGATTCAATCGCCTTCTTATTTTCATCCCGGCCCTGTTTAGGCGCATCATACTCATACAAAGCCAGCAAAGAAGCCTCCACGGTAGCCTGCGCCGCCGCTGTTACAGGCAAACCAGCCACGCCCGCCCCATGCACAATCGTAGCCACCTGTTTGGCATTGAGTTCACGCGCCCGTTGGATGGCCTTACCCGCCGCCCGACGCACCCCTTCCAAATCAAAGCCCTCACGTTTGCCCAAACCAACCACCAACACACGGGTCGCCGGTACGGCCCCGCGTGGATACAACACACCAATCTCACCGGCTTTGCCCGTCAAATCGCCGCTGGCAATCAACTCGCTAATCGCGCCATTCAGGGCAGCATCCACCGCTCCTGTTGCTCCGCTGGGGGTTGTCACATCATCAAATAGGTTTACAATGAGGGTATCGGCCGTTTGCTCCTGTATACTGCCTTCTTCAACTTTGACTTTCATAACTCCGCTTCCTTCCTTAGAGATGCGCCTATTTTACCCGTAAATACATAGAAACAAAGCGGTAAGCGTATAATAGTAACAAGTGACAAGCGGCAAGCAGCAAGGCAATTCATGCTTCCGGTTACTCATTAACCCAGATTGTCACCAAACCCATACACTACTTTTGGAGGTTCAGATGAAATTTTTAATAATTGGCGGCACACGCTTTTTAGGACGCGCTCTGGTAGATGCCGGTTTAGCCGCCGGCCATGAACTCACCCTATTCAATCGGGGGCAAAGCAATCCGGGCCTGTTTCCTGATGTCGAAGAACTGCACGGCAATCGAGATGGCGGCCTGGCTGTGTTGGCAGGGCGGCAGTGGGATGCGGTGATTGACACCTGTGGCTATGTGCCACGCATCGTGCGGGCCTCCGCCGAATTTCTGAAAGATGCCGTGCAGCATTACACCTTCGTCTCCTCCATCTCCGTCTACGCCGATTTTGCCACAGTGGGCATGGATGAAAGTGCGCCGGTAGGCACAATTGAGGACAAGACCGTCGAGGAGGTAAATGGTGAGACATATGGCCCGCTGAAGGCGTTATGCGAACAGGCTGTGAGCGAAGCTATGGGCGCGGATCGCGCTTTGCACATTCGCGCTGGTCTCATTGTCGGCCCTTATGATCTGTCGGATCGCTTCACTTATTGGCCCTACCGCGTGGCCAAAGGTGGCACTGTGCTGGCTCCGGGCAGCCCAGATGCGCCAGTGCAAATTGTGGATGTGCGTGATCTGGCGGCGTGGATTATTCGCGCTGTCGAAAAGAATTTGAGCGGCCCCTACAACGCCACCGGCCCCCAAGATGAACTGACGATGCAGGAGGTATTGGCTGCTTGTAAAAACGTCAGCGGCAGTGATGCTAATTTTGTGTGGGTGAGTGATGCCTTTTTGCAGGCAAATGAGGTGGGAGCCTATGTGGAAATGCCGCTCTGGGTTCCTGCCGAGCCAGATTCGGTGGGGTTTGATACGGTGAACTGTGAGAAGGCGTTTAGGGATGGGTTGACGTTTCGACCGTTAGCGGAGACGGTGACAGATACAATGACCTGGCTGCAAACACGGCCGTTTAACTACCAATGGCGCGGCGGCCTAAAACCAGAGCGCGAAGCCGAACTGCTGCAAAAGTGGTCTCAAATGTAGTG
>JACKBT010000037.1 GCA_020634415.1 Ardenticatenaceae bacterium | reverse complement strand
CATCATCTTTTATTGGAATCTTGGAGATATATAAAATGAAAAGAACACACGCCCTATTATTAAGTTGTATCATGTTAGTGGGTTTGGCCCTGGTTATGGCAACCGCTTTGCCGACCCAGGCGCAGAGTGATGAGGTTATACCTGATCCAGTTATAAATTATTATCCAGAAAGTGTGAGTTTAGCCAATGAGGGCGAGATAGGTTTTTTGAGTGCGCCCCAAACGGGGGAACCCCTGGCCGTTGCCACCGATTTTCTTGAGGAAAATTTGCCAGCTTTAGGGCTGCAAGCCGCAGATGTGGCTGACTATGTGGTGACAAGTGCCTATGTAAGTGCGCATAATGGCGTAACACACCTTTATTTTCGTCAACGGCTTGAGGGCATCGAGGTGTTGGGAGCGGAAATGAATATGGCGGTGGATGCCAACGGCCGTATTCTCACCCTCCACAGCAGCTTCATCCCCAACCTACACGGGCAAGCAGCCGGTACGGCCGTTTTATCCCCACTAGATGCTGTGACAACGGCCGTTAACCACCTCCCCCTCACCCCCAGCCAACCCTTCCACATCAAACAAACAGCAGGCGGGCCAGAGCAAAAAACCAGCATCTCATCCGGCGGCATTGCCGCCACCGACATCCCCGTCAGGCTCATCTATCAGCCCCAACCCAGCAGCGTGAGATTAGCCTGGGACATCAGCCTGGCCACCCTGGATGAGCAGCACCATTGGAACATACGGATAGATGCCGAAACAGGAGCCATTTTAGGGCAGCAAGATTGGGTTATCCATGAAGATTTTCAAGCCCAGGCTGGTGACATCGGTGCAGAAAACAGCACCGCCACCAATGCCCCCGCCCCCGCCTTCCAAATAAGCCCCGATGCCTACCTCGTCTACACCCTGCCCGTGGAAAGCCCGAACCACGTACCCGCCCCCCTGCCCACACCCCCCGCCGACGGCCGTACACTCCACACCGATCCCGCCAGCCCCGCCTCCCCCTTCGGCTGGCACGACACAGACGGCCAGCCCGGCCACGAATCCGAATACACCGTAGGCAACAACACCGATACCTACGAAGACAGCAACGGCAACAACACCCCCACCGGCGGCGACATGGCCCGCGCCTGGGGCGGCCCCACCCTCGTCTTCACCCATCCCATAAACCTCAGCCAGCCACCCAGCACCTACACCGATGCCTCCATCACCAACCTCTTCTACTGGGTCAACATCACCCACGATATTCTATACACCTACGGCTTCGACGAACCAGCCGGCAACTACCAGGAAAACAACTACGGACACGGCGGAGCCAGCGGTGACTCCGTATATGCCGAAGGCCAGGATGGCATTGGCAGTTGTTTTGCCAATTTTGCCATCGGCCCCGATGGGGTCAATGGACGGCTGCAGCTCTCCACTTGCAGCTTCACCACACCCGCCCGCGATGGCGCCCTAGACAACACAGCCATCGTCCACGAATACACACACGGCCTTTCCACCCGGCTCACCGGCGGGCCAGTCAACCCTAGCTGCCTCAACAATTTAGAGCAAATGGGCGAAGGCTGGAGCGATTGGTTCGCCCTCATGTTTACCCAAGAAGTGGGCGATGCTGGCCCAGATGCGCGTGGCTTTGCCACCTACCTGTTCGGTCAGCCCCCCGACGGCGCGGGCGTGCGCCTGGCCCCCTACAGCACCAACCTGGCCGTCAACAACTACACCTACGCCAATCTCATCACCATGCCCATACCACACGGCTCTGGCTTCCTCTGGGCCACTATGTTGTGGGAGATGAATTGGGGCCTCATTGACGATTACGGCTTCAACCCCGATCTCTATGCCCCCTGGAACACCGGCGGCAACAATCTGGCCCTGCAACTGGTGGTAGACGGCCTGAAATTCCAGCCCTGCAGCCCTGGTTTCGTAGACGGCCGTAATGCCATTCTGCTAGCCGACCAGGTGTTAACCGGTGGGGCCAACCAATGCACCATCTGGCACGCTTTTGCCAAACGGGGCCTGGGCCTCAGCGCCAGCCAGGGGTCATCAAACAGCACCAGCGATGGCACGGCCGCCTTCGACTTCCCCCTAGAATGTTACAACTTCCTTCAACTTCACAGCAGCACCGACATTGATCCGGCCATCGCTGGCGGACTGCTGACCTATTCCTTGGTGGTAGACAACAATACGGCCGTTACCCTCACCAACGTCATCCTCACCGACACCATCCCCCTGAACACCATCTACGTACCCGGTTCCGCCAGCAACGGCGGCGTACTCTCAGGCAATGCCCTCCAATGGCCGCCCCTCACCCTGGCAAGCGGCCAGCAAGCCACCCGCACCTTCCAGATCATCGTAGACACAGATGCCGGAGGCAACCAATACCTGGCCGACAACTTTGAAAACGGGCTGGGCAACTGGAGCACCACCGGCCTGTGGAACCAGGAAGGCCAAAGCGACCCCTGCGGCACCTTAATTGCCCCCTACCTCGACCCCACCCAGGCCGCCTACTTCGGCCAGGATGGCACTTGCACCTACGATCTAGGCGGGCAAACAGCCCAGGGTAATCTCACCTATCTCAACCCCATCAACCTGACCAACGCCTCCGAACCCAAACTCATTTACAGCAGCTACGAAGAAACCGAGTGCAATGGCAACTGCACCTGGGACAACCGCCTCGTGCAAGTCTCCACCAACGGCGGCGCATCCTGGCTAAACCTGGACGAAGGCAACATGGAAGGCACTTGGTACACCCGCACTGTAGACATGACCCCCTACGTCGGCTTTACCGTCCACCTTCGCTTCCGCTTCGACAGCACCGACGGCGCGGGCAACGGCTTTTTTGGCTGGATGGTAGATGACATACGCCTCGCCGAGGAAGCCTTTGTGTTTAATACAGCTTGTGTCCAGGCAGCCGAAGGAGACAATGCCTGCGACAATCTCAGCGTCCCCGTCATCAATGGCTCCGGCGGCGTTCCCCTGATAGATGTCAGCCCCGATGCCCTGTCCTCCATTCAAGCCCCCGATGCCCAATTTACCCACACTCTGACCATTGCCAATGTGGGAAACAGCGACCTGACCTGGGACATTTTTGAGGATGCCAGCCCCTTGGTTGGGCCACTGCCCCTGCCACTGGCCCCCACACAGGTAGACAGCAGCGCTGTGCAGGCCGGGCAGGCTGTGTCGGGCGAGAAAGTGGCAGCAGAAACGGCCGTTTCCCCCAACCTCATCACCCTCTACGACCAGACCGACAACCCCGCCAACACCAGCTTCGCCTCCCAATTCTTCCCCGACCTCGGTGCCGCCGTGCAAGGTGCCGACGACTTCATCGTGCCAGACTACGAAGAATGGCACGTAGATCAGGTCTTTGCCGAAGGGCTTTACAGCGCTGGCGATGGGCCAGCCCCCACCTGGATTGTGGAATTCTACGCCGATGGCGGCGGCCTACCCGGCACATTACTTTCCAGCCAAACAGGCATCACCGCCACCACCGACATCAGCGGCATTGTTACCCTCGATCTCAACACCCCCGTTGTGCTGCCGCCCGGAACCTATTGGGTCTCCGTCCTGGCCGACATGGCCTTCAATCCCGGCGTAAACGAGCAGTGGTTCTGGCGGGCACGCGCCGTGCAAAGCGGGCAGCCCTACCACTGGCAAGACCCCGCCAACCTCATCACCAGCGTCAACTGCCCCACCTGGATGCCCGTCTGCGATGGCAGCAGTGCGCCCAACTCAGACGCTCTGTTTGCCTTAAACGGCACCATCAACATCCTGCCCTGTGATGCCCCCGATGCCATTAGCTGGGCCACCGTCTCGCCCCTCAACGGCACAACGGCCGCTAACAGCAGCAGCCCCGTCACCGTCGTCTTCGACTCCACCGGCCTGGTCAATGGCACCTACACCGGCACACTCTGCGTCAACAGCAACGATGTGCTGCAGCCCCAAATCCCCGTACCCCTGACGCTTACAGTCGTCACCCCCACCTTTGGCGTGGCCCTCTCACCCGATGCCATGATAGCGGGCGATGCTGGCACAACGGCGCAAACGACGCTGACCGTAACCAATACCGGCAACGTAGCCGATTCCTTTACACTGGCTGCCACTGGCAATGGTTGGGCCACCACGCTGGGTACAACGGCCGTTACCCTGCCCCCCGGCGGCAGCAGCAGCGTCACCGTCTCGGTAGACATTCCCGCTGATGTGTTCGGCGGTGAGATGGATGTCGCCACCATTACGGCCGTTTCCCAAAGTGATGCCGGTGTCAGCGACACAGCCATCGTCACCACCACCGCCAACATCATCGAAGGTGTCATTCTGGCCCCCAACAGTACCGCCACCGCCCTGCCCGGCGACACCGTTACCTACACGATGATGGTGACAAACACCAGCAACATCACGGCTACCTTTGATCTCTCCACCAGTGGCAATGTCTGGAATACGGCCGTTGCGCCCCTCAACACCACCCTGGCCCCCAATGCGGCCTCCATCGTCATCGTCACCGTCACGGTGCCAGCAGAGGCCATCGGCGGCACAACCGATACCACCACCATCACCGCCGCGCAGTCGGGCGGCAGTGCCACCGATTCGGCCACGGTGGCGACAACGGCCGTTACCCTCTACGGCCTCACCTTCACCGACGATGCCAGCCTGAATGGGCCACCCGGAGCCACCCTCAGCGTAACCTTATGGCTGACCAACACAGGCAACATCACCGACAGCTATGATGTGAGCGTGAGCGGCCACAGTTGGGACACAACGTTAAGCGACACGACAATCATGCTGGGCATTGGCGCTTCGGCCCAGATCGTGGCGGAAGTGACCATTCCGGCCGATGCTTTGGCCGGGGCGATGGATATGGCGACGGTGACGGCCGTTTCCCAAAGTGATGCGGCCACAACCGGCAGCATCAGCCTCACCACCACCGCCGACGCTGTGTATGGCACCATCACCGGACCAGATGCCGCCACCAAGACCCTGCCCGGCACAACCATCACCTACACCGTCGCCATCACCAATCCCGGCAACATCACTGATACTTACGATTTGAGCCTGACCAATGTATGGCCGACAACCGTTAACCCTGCCAGCCTCACCTTAGCACCCTTTAGCGCAGGTGGGGTGCAGGTTGTGGTCTCGGTGCCTGGGGATGCGGCCTTTGGCGAGATGGATACGGCCGTTCTCACGGCCACCTCCCAGGGCAACAGCAGCAGCCACAGCACCCATCTCACCACCACCGCCGGTGCGCCCTACTTCGTCATCCTCACCACCCCCGATGCCGATCTGAGCGGCACACCAGGCACCACCGTCACCTACACCCTCTGGCTGACCAACACCGGCAACCTCACCGACACCTACGACCTGACCACCAGCGGCACTTGGACAACCACAACCTCGCTGGAGAGTGCCACGCTGGCTGGCGGTGAAGGCATCGCCTTCATGGTATGGGTGACGATTCCGGCTGAGGCTGAGGCAGGGGCTATGGACACGACGACTGTGCAAGCAGACGGTACAGCTTCGGCTTCGTTGGTCTTGACGACAACGGCCGTTGCCCCTCCCGACGAGGGCTTTAGTTTGTATCTGCCGTTTGTGACGAAAAATTAGGACTGGCATAAGATTGGGAGATTGGATATGCCTGACGGCCCAATCTCCCAATCTCTTTTCTACATTGCATACACCCGCATAATGCCGGGTAAGCGTTCCAGTTGATTGACCAGTTCGGGGCAGAACTGGGTGTGCTGATTGGGAAAATCCATCGTTAGATTCTGGCCCGCCAGATGCAGGCTAAAGCTATCTGCCCCCTCAAACTGGTGGGCCAGTTTAATGGACTGCCGACAGGCATTTTGCCAGTTGCCGGTGGGCTTCACCTCCACAACGATGGTTTTGTGACCATTACGGCCGTTCCCATTGCCATTTACCTTCACCTTGCCATTGCCAAACACAGGCTTGGCAGGCGGCACCGCCACCGAATCCTCATCGAAATTGGGCGGCGGCGGCGGTGTGGTGTAATGGCTTGCCGCCGCTGGCTCGGCAATAAACGGGGCCGGAGCAGGGGGCGGGGGGGGCGCGAAATCGGCCGTTTCACCCTCCGTCTCCAGACCATAATCAGCCTGCGGCGGCAGCCACACCTCCTCCATGGGGGCATCCGCATCGCCATTTATCTCCACCTTCGTCTGCACCTTATCCACAATAATATTGACTTCATCCCCCTTCGACTGCACCTTACCCGTCACCAGCATCACCTGATCCACTGCCACCTCATCACGGCATTCCAGCCAGGTGCGCGGGAAAAAGACCACATCAATTTTGGCATCCAAATCTTCCAATGTGCCAAAGGCCATTGGGTCGCCCTTTTTGGTCGTCAAGGTGCGCAACTGGCTAATCATGCCCGCCACACGCACCTGTTTACCATTGTGGTTGATATCTAAATCGCTGATAGCCGCGTTGGTATGGGGCTGCAGTTGGGCTAACGGCCGTTCCAACGGATGTTCCGACACATGCACCCCCAACGCCTCCTTCTCCCACTCCAACAACTGCTTATGCTCAACAGCCTCAATCTCTGCCACCGGCTTCAACAACTGCACATCCATCTTCAAAGAAGCCCCCATCGCCCCACCGAACAGGCTCATCTGCCCCGCGGCCGCCGCCTCATGGGTGCGCCCACTATCGCTCACAATCCGCTCCAACGCCTCCATAAATTGGGGCGGTGTGCCCCACTGGTCAAACACACGGGCTTTAATCATGAATTCAAGCGGCCGTTTGCCCACCCGCCGCAAATCCACCCGCTCCGCCAAATCCGAAATATTCTTGAACTCGCCCTTCTCCTCTCGCTCTTCAATAATCAACGACAGCGCCGCCGCCCCTGCATTCTTGATCGCGCCGAGGCCAAAACGGATAATCGGCCGTTCCGCATCATCCTCAATCGTAAAATCCAACAGCGACTTATTCACATCCGGCGGCAGCACATCAATCCCCAACGCCTTTGCCTCCGCAAAATAACGACGCACCTTCTCCGTATTATCCCGCTCCACCGACAACATCGCCGTCAGATACTCCACCGGATAATGCGCCTTCAAAAAAGCCGTCTGACACGTCACCTTAGCATAATCAGCCGCATGAGCTTTATTGAAGCCATAACGGGCAAAAAACTCAATATCCCCCCAAATCGCCTCGCACACCTCGCGGCTAAAACCCCGCGTCATGGCCCCCTCAGTAAACTTCGCCTGATGTTCCTCCATCAGCGACTTCTTCTTCTTCGCCACCGCCTTGCGGATCATATCCGCTTCACCTGGCTCATACCCCGCCAAATCAGACGCAATGCGGATAATCTGCTCCTGATACACCAAAATGCCATACGTATCCTTGAGAATCGGCTCCAGCGCCGGTGTGTGATAACGCACAATATCCTTATCCTCAAAAATCGCAGCGTGCATCCGGCGGATATACTCAGGGATATTTTCCATCGGCCCCGGCCGATACAACGAAATCGCGGCAATAATGTGGTCAAAACGGCGCGGCTTCATCTCCATCATCAAGCGGCGCATCCCCGCCCCTTCCACCTGGAACACACCGGCCACCTCCCCCCGCTCCAACATATCAAACAGCTTCTCTGGCTTCTTCGTCGGGTCTGGCCCCACATGCCCCTCATCATAAGGGATGTTGTCCATCGTGTACTGAATGCCATAGCGCTGCTCAATCAACCGCGCCGCTCGCCGCATCACCGTCAACGTACTCAAACCCAAAAAGTCAATCTTCAGCAAACCAATGGATTCCACAATCTCCATCGGCCACTGCGTCACACGATCCAATCCACCCAGCCCTTCATCACCGCTGGTGGGTCGGTTGAGAGGAACATATTCGTGCAACGGCCGATCCGACACAATCACCCCCGCCGCATGACTAGAGGCATGACGCGACACCCCCTCCAAATTCTTCGCCGTATCCAGCAGCTCCTTTACCCCACTCTCCCGCCTATACCGCTCCAGCAGCTCCGACGAATAAAACTCATGCTCACTATCCAACACATTCTCAATCTTCACCGGCTTACCCGGAATCGCCGGCACCATCCGCGCAATCCCATCCACCTCATACAGCGGCATATCCATCGCCCGCCCCACATCCCGAATCGCCGCCCGCGCCCCCATCGTCCCAAACGTAATAATCTGCGCCACCTTATCCTGCCCATAGCGCCGCTTCGTATACTCCACCATCTCATGCCGCACATCATCCGGGTAATCCAAATCAATATCCGGCATCGAAACCCGGCCCGGATTCAAGAACCGCTCAAAAATCAGCCCATTCACCAGCGGATCAATACTCGTAATCCCCAACGTATAGGCCACCACCGAACCCGCCCCCGAACCACGCACATTAAACCAGACATCGTGCTTCTTCCACTCACCGTAGCCATCATAGGGATGAGGGTCTTGATGCCGCTCCCACCAGGCATCAGAACGCACCGCCCATTCACACAAATCCCACACAATCAGAAAGTACGTCTCAAAACCCATACGGCCGATAATACCCAACTCATGATCCAGCCGCTGCCGCAAAGCCACATCCCCCTTCGCCCGCTGCTCACCATAGCGCCAAATCAGCCCCTCCTCACACAAATGGCGCAAATAAGTTGCTGGCGTGTACCCTTCCGGCACTTCAAAATCAGGCAGATGGTAGCCCTTGCTGTCCAAATCCACCTCACACATCTCGGCAATCAACAAACTGTTGCTCAACGCCCCCGGCACATCACCAAACAGCTTCGCCATCTCCCCATACGACTTCAGATAATACTCCTTATCCGAAAAACTCATCTTGGGGCTTTGTATGGTGGAACTGGTCTGAATACAAAGCAAAACCTGGTGCGGATCGGCATCCTCGGCATGGGTGTAATGCACATCATTTGTCGCCAAAAAATTGCGCTCCAGACCATAACGGGGAGCGATTTCTATCAGCTTTTTATTAATCTCACTCAATTCAGGAATAGAATGTTCCTGCAATTCCACAAAGAGGCGATCTCGGCCAAAAATATCCACATATTCACCCAAAAGCTGGTGTGCCAGCTTCATATTGCCCTGGTTAATGGCCTGCGGAATTTCGGCAGCCATGCAGCCAGTGGTAGCAATCAAACCCTCATTAAACTTCGCCATAAATGCGCGGTCAATACGGGGTTTATAGTAATAACCTTCTAGCTGGGCTGTGCTGGCAACTTCCAGCAAGTTTAGATAGCCCGTCTGGTTTTGGGCCAGCAGCAGCATGTGGCGGCGATCTTTGTCCAACTGGGGGTCTTTGTCCGTCATTTTCCGCAGGGAGAGGTAGGTTTCGATGCCGATGATGGGCTTGACACCAGCCTGTTTGCAGGCGCGGTAGAAGGGCATCGTGCCATACATGGCCCCATGGTCGGTGAGGGCGATGGCGGGCTGGTTTAGTTCTACCGCTCGGTTTACCAGCTCGTTGATGCGGCTGAGGCCATCAAGCAAGGAATATTCACTATGGACGTGCAAATGGACAAAGGGTTGATGTTCGCTCATAATTTTTGGCTTATACCCCCTAAGGGTTTTATCTGTGGGTGTGTTGTGTGTTTGGGTTAACCCTTAGAGTTTTGTGATTTGTTGAGGAGGGTATTGTTGTACTATCCCGCACGGCACGAGTATATCACAATTATGGGGGGTAAACGTTAAAGAATTGAAAATTTTAAGGGGGTTGATTTGACTCATGGCCTGCCAGAAAAGCGTAGCAGATTTGGTCATTATTCATGGGACTTGTACAATCGGGGTATGGTTGATTTTGGCATTAAGCAGTTACAAATGGATGAAGAGGGCACCTCTCGTGTTTATCACTTGTTTGATCGGGATGGGAGTCTGAAGGTGGTGGCTGACTTTGCCAGCCCCTGGTTGTCGTCGGAAAATTCTGAGCGTTATGTGCGTTTTGCGGATTCGTCGGGGAAGACGATAGCGCAGATGGATCTGGCGACAACGGCCGTTAAATCACTGGGCGGTCGGCAAAACAAAGATTATGCCATTGTGTTGAACCATGCCGTTTATGCCATTTTAAGCCAGTACCACTGGCATGATAACGATGGCGACCGCATCTATTTTGTGCTGCGCGTGGGCGAAAATATGTGGCTGGCCCTAAAAGAAGAGAGCAACGAACCCTATTTTACGATTTACGATGACGTACCCGCTAGCCTCATCAGTCGGTCAGCCGAGCCAATGTTCTCCAATTTGCCCGAACCCATCGGTGAAATCAACTGGGGATCGCAGCAGTATGATTACACGATCACCTGGAAGGAAGAGCGCATCGAACGGATGGCCCTGCTGGTGATGGCTCTGGTTTTCTTGGTAGACCGCTTAGACGATGTGTGATGATTGGCTGCCTGTGCCGACTAAATGGGTGCTGACGGGAACGGCCGTTCACCTGCACCGCCTCTCCCTTACCCAAAACTTCAACACCTACTACCCCTACCTCTCACCCGACGAACGCCTCCGGGTCGCTCGTTTTGTCCGCGCCGAAGACCGGCGGCGGTACACAGTGGCACGCGGAATGCTGCGGCTGTTAATCGGCCGTTACGAAAACCTGCGCCCCGAACAAGTGCAATTTGTCCACAACGACTTTGGCAAACCGCTGCTCTTTCACCAAACAGATTTACAGTTCAACGTGTCCCATTCACAAGAGTTAGCCCTGTTGGCTTTCACACGGGGCTGTGCAATTGGGGTAGATGTGGAATTTAGACGGCCGTTAGCCGACGCCGACGACATTGCCCAACACCACTTCTCCAGTTACGAATACAACATCTTCCACAGCTTGCCCCCCAGCCAAAAACACCAAGCCTTCTTCAACTGCTGGACGCGCAAAGAAGCCTTCATCAAAGCCATCGGCGAAGGATTATCCCACCCCTTGCACACCTTTGATGTCACCTTTCTGCCTGGAGATGAAGCACGATTTTTACGCATCGAGGGAGAAGATGTAACCACCTGGGGGCTACAAGCCATCCACCCCCACCCCGACTTTGCCGCCGCCCTGGCGGTGGCCCGGCCCCAATGGACACTAACGTGTTATCAATAACCTTAACCGCTATATGGTCTCATACTCCCCTGCAAACAAATCAAAAAATGTGGTAACGGCCGTTTCATCTCCCTTCTCCAGCCACAATTCACCGCGCTGCAAAGCCTCCGCCACAGTTTGGTAGCCGACGATGAGCGCCATAAAGACGGCCGTTTCCCCTCGCACCACCACATCAGCCCCCATCACATCCCCAAACCCCAACGAAACCATTTGCCCCTTCTCCAACTCACAGTGAAACACATCCTCTTTCGTATGTAATTCAACCAACAGCGATAAATCGCCAGCCCTTTCCGGCAAATAAAAGGTAGACATGGCCCCCATCGTCGAAGAGGCGGGCACAAAATACCCCTCCACTGGTGGATATTGCAAATAGGCCAGGCCAAAGTTGGTTAAGGCCCGAATAATGGGAAGGAGAGTGGAACGGCCGTTCTCCGTCAACTCATACACCGACGAAGCCGCCGGTGGTGGCAGCTTACGATTAGCAATCAACCCCACCTGCTCCAAGTCCCTCAATCGCTGTGCCAGCAAATTCGTGCCCAACCCCGGCAGCTCCCGCAACAAATCAGAATAACGACGCGGGCCAAAAATCAACTCCCGCGCCACCATCAACGTCCACCGCTCACCCACCACATCCAACGCCGCTGCCAGCGCACAAACCTGTCCATACAATCGTTTACTCATCCTGCCAGTATAAACAAATTACATCGATCCTCAAAAAACACAAGCAGATACTAATTTTCATCAACCTATTGCTTTAATTTTATATAGCGAATAAAATACAAAACAAAAGCAACAAGGAGCGTAACCCCATGTTCTACCAATTAAACGATCTCAGCCTTTATTACGAACTACACGGTAAAGGACAGCCCGTACTTATGCTACACGGCCGTCCCAATGACCATCACGTCATGAAAACCGCCTTTGAACCCATCTTCAGCCGCCGTCGCGGTTGGCAGCGCATCTACCTCGACTTGCCCGGCATGGGGCAAAGCCAAGGTGGCTCCTGGCTAAATGGCAACGAGGATGTGCTAGATGTCGTCGTTCAATTCATGGACGATCTCTTCCCCCATCAACCCTTCATCGTCATCGGCTTCTCCTATGGCGGCTACCTCGCTCGCGGCCTTCTCCACAAAAAACATGAGCAAATCAACGGCATGTTCCTCATGGCCCCCGCCGTACCCGACGATCCTCAAACACGCATCCTGCCACCCCACCGCGTCATCGTCAGCAACCCCGAAGGGCTATCCCAATTCCCTCCCCCATTTGCCGAATTCCTCAACAACGTCTTGGTCGTACAAGACGAATCCGTGTTAGCCTATCAGCCCGAAATGGGGCACGCTATCCAGGCAGCCAACCAAGAAATCATGGCCCGCCTCAGCCAAAAACCAGGCTTCTCCTTCGCCGCCGACCAATTACCCACACCATTTGAAAAGCCCGTCCTCATCCTAACTGGCAAACATGACTCCATAACCGGCTACGAAGATGCCTTCAACCTGCTGCCACATTACCCCCGCGCCACCTACGCCGTTTTAGACCGGGCAGGGCATGGCACACACATGGAGCAGCCAGCCCTCTTCCGTGCCCTCACACAAGAATGGCTGGATCGTGTCGAAGAATGCTTAGTTTAGCCCACTCTTGACACTTTCTTGACGCACATCCCCCCATTCTTGTCATTCACTTAATACCAATCCTTCTATACTAAGACCCAAAGAGTTTAGCCGCCGAGAAAGTTAACCAAACTCTCGGCAGTGCAACATGGTTACGTAGAGAAGGAGATACAGACAAGATGAAATCGCAGCTAAGACGAAACGGGTTTGTGCTCGTGCTGTTAATCGGCATTACCCTGGCCGCCATCGAACTCGGAAACTACTTTGCCATTCCCCACAACTGGCTCATCATATTTGCCGTCATCGCCGGGCTGATTGTGGCCGCCATTTCCCTGTGGCAATACGCCAACCGCCAGGTAGATGGCACAGAATGGTGGCAAGACAACGATGCCTCCGGCTGGCGCGGATATTAATAACAAACAAATAAACCAGCAAAAGCACTTTGGAATCTTCCCCTTATCTACTTAGAATGGTGGGATGAATGAACCACAATCCTCGTCATCACCAACGGGCAAGCTCCGTATCTTTCTCGGTTACGCGCCGGGCGTGGGCAAAAGCTATGCCATGCTAGAGGCTGCTCAGCGCCGCCACCAAGAAGGCGCAGACATCATCATTGCCCAATTTCAGGCAAACTGCACGCCAGAAGTTGCCGCTCTCTTAGACGAACTGCCTTTTGTGCCGCCGCACAATGGGGCGCAGTTAGATGTGGAAGCAGTGATAAAGCGACGGCCGTTTATCGCCATTATAGACGAATTAGCCGCCACCAACCCACCGGGGTCCCGCCACGCCAAACGCTATCAAGAAGTCGAAGAACTGCTCAAAGCCGGCATCAACATCTACACCACCCTCAACGTCCAGCACATTGAAAGCCTAAACGATGTTGTGCGCGAAATAACGGCCGTCACCATCACCGAAACCATCCCCGACAGCTTCCTCGATCAGGCCGACCAGATCGAACTCATAGACATCCTCCCCGAAGATTTAATGGAACGTGTCCAGCAAGGCCAGGTCATCATCCCCTCCAACCTCAACATAGACCCCCAGCTATTCTTCCGCCGCGGCAACCTCACCGCCCTGCGCGAACTGGCCCTGCGCCAGGTAGCCCGGCGCGTAGACGAGCAGATGCGCACCTACATGCAAGACCGGGCCATCGAAGGCCCCTGGGCCACCGAACAACGGCTGCTCGTCTGCCTCAGCCCCAGCCCCATGAGTGTGAGCCTGGTACGCACCGGCTGCCGTCTGGCCCAAGAGATGAACGCCTCCTGGCACGCCGTCTACGTCAGCCACCCCACCCAAACCCTCAGCAACAGCGATCAGGCCCGGCTGAACGAAACAATGCGCCTGGCCGAAAGCTTGGGCGCAACCGTCGTCACCATCACCGGCGAATCCGTCGCTGACACCCTGCTCAACTTCGCCCGCTACAACAACATGACCCAAATCATCATCGGACGGCCGTTACGCTCACGCTGGCAAGAACTCCTCAGCGGCTCCATCGTCAACCGCCTCATCCGCCTCAGCGGCAAAATAGATGTCCACGTCATCAGCGGCCACGCCGAAACAGCCCCCCGCCGCACAGCCACCACCACCCCGCCCCCCAAAGTTCCCCACTACTTACAAGCCCTGGCCATCCTCTTCCTAACCACCCTCGCCGCCAGCGCCGTCAACACAGTCATTGCCCTCAACCCGGCCAACCTGGTCATGTTCTTCCTGCTGGCCGTAGTCGTCGTCGCCCAGCGTTTAGGGTATGGCCCAGCGGTGATGACGGCCGTTGTCGGTGTCGTCACCTTCAACTTCTTCTTCATCCCGCCCCAACTCACCTTCCGCGTAGCTAATCCCGAATATCTCATCACCTTCCTCGGCCTGCTCGTAGCCGGCGTGGTCATTGCCAATCTCACCGCCCGCGCCCGCCAGCAAACCGAAGCCGCCCAACGCCGCGAGCGAGAAACAGCCCAACTCTACGCCCTCACTCGTGAACTATCGGCCACCGTCGATCCCCAGGCCATCACCCAAGCCATCGTCAGCCATTCCCAACAGACCTTTCACTGCGAAGCCTGCCTCTTTGTGCCGCAAGATGGACAACTAACCGCCCAAGTGCAAACGGCCGATTACGCCCTCACCCCCCACGAACTAGATGCCGCCAACTGGGTCTTCCAAAACGGCCGTCCCGCCGGTCAAGACACCGACATCCTCCCCACCGCCACCGCCCGCTACCTCCCCCTCAAAACCGCCCAGCGCACCCTCGGCATCCTCAGCCTGCGCCTCAACGAGCCAACCCCACTCGTGCAGCAGCGGCTCATGGATGCCTTCGCCACCCAGGCCGCCATCGCCCTCGAAGCCGCCCAACTCGGCGAAGAAGCCCGCCAAACCCAAATCCTGCGCGAAAAAGAAAAACTCCAATCCGCCCTACTCAGCTCCATCTCCCACGATCTACGCACCCCCCTCGTCTCCATCACCGGCACCCTCAGCAGCCTGCGCGAAAACGACAGCTACTTCGATGCCGATTCACGCCGCGAACTGCTCGACGGTGCCTACTCCGAAGCCGACCGCCTCAACCGCCTCGTCAGCAACCTCCTCGATATGACACGCCTCGAAGCCCAATCCCTCACCCTCAAACGGGAACTTTACGACTTACAAGAAGTCATCGGCGTGGCCCGCTCCCAACTGCGCCATCGCCTGCTCGGCCGTAATCTGCTCATTGACCTGCCGCCCGACCTGCCTCTAGTGCCGCTCGATCTGGTTCTCTTCGCCCAAGTCATCGTCAACCTGCTCGACAACGCCGTGAAATACTCACCCGCCGAAAAGCCCATCGCCATCACAGCCCATCAACAAGACGACAGCCTGATCATTGAAATTGCCGATAGAGGCATGGGCGTACTAGAGGAGGATTTACCCCATATTTTCGAGAAATTTTACCGAGGTGGTGGCGGCAACGGCCGTAGCGGCAGCGGCCTCGGTCTCTCCATTTGTCAAGGCATCGTCGAATCCCACAACGGCACCATCACCGCCCAAAATCGCCAAGAAGGTGGCACATGCTTTATAATTCAACTACCCTTACACCCGAACAGCTAAAAAACCGACCGGATGAAGCTAAAACAGTGGCCGGCATCCCCCCCAGCCACTTCAATCCCACCAAATCCATCCACGAAGATGAGTCCATGCCCAAAACCAAAGTCCTCATCATAGACGATGAACACGCCATCCGCCGCTTCCTGCGCACCTCCCTCACCGCACATGGCTACGAAGTCGTCGAAGCTGCCACCGGCGAAGATGGCATCATCCGCGCCGTCAATGAACAGCCCGATCTCATCATCCTCGACCTTGGCCTGCCCGGCATCAGCGGCATTGACGTAACCAAACGGCTGCGCGAATGGAGCCAAACCCCCATCCTCATCCTCTCCGTGCAAGACCAAGACACCGACAAAATCGAAGCCCTCGATGCTGGTGCCGACGATT
This sequence comes from Ardenticatenaceae bacterium, assembly GCA_020634415.1. Next base: position 28,329 of record JACKBT010000037.1, on the reverse strand, counting down.
TCCTGACCAAACCCTTTAGCGTCGGCGAACTAACCGCCCGTTTGCGCGTGGCGATGCGCCATGTGCATAAAGAAGAGCCAGAACCCGTCTTCCGGGCCGGGCGTTTGCGCGTAGATTTGGCCGCTCGTGTGGTCACCTGCGATGGCGAGGAAATCCAACTCACACCCACCGAGTATGATTTGCTGAAACTGCTCATCCAACATGCAGGCCGTGTACTCACCCACCAACAACTGCTGCGCGAGGTGCGCGGCGTGGGCTACCAGACCGAAACCCATCTGCTGCGCGTGCATATGAGCAACCTGCGCCGCAAAATTGAGCTAGACCCCACGAACCCGCAGTATATCCTTACCGAACCAGGTGTCGGTTATCGGCTGGCGGTGGATTCGTAAGGATTTATTTTGGCAAGGTAACTACTTAGCCCCTCTGGAGCGATCCTCCGGGAGGTTCGTCCCAGAGGTAACATCTCGTTTGAAACCTCCCGGAGGGTTAGTAGTTACTTGGCAAGAACGGCCGTTTCCCATTCCCCCCACTCTCTTCACTAATCACATACACATCTATATTCCGGCTTTGCCGCACCAGATGATCAATAATCGAGCCGCCTTGCAGCAGTTCACGCCAACGTGACCGCAGCGGTTTACCCACAACAATCTTAGTTACATTGTGGCTGAGGGCATAAGCAATAAGCGTTTCGGCAATCTTACGGCCGTTTAGCCGCACCACCTCCGCGCCCAATTCCGCCGCCAATTGCAGCGTATTCACCACCCGCTGCCGCTCGGCATCAGGCAGATGGGCAGCGCCAGGGGTTTCCACATAGGCGGCGATCCAGTCCGCCTTTAACGGCCGTGCCAGCCGCCGCGCCGTGCGCACCAGCCGCTCACTCAACGGGCTGGGACTGACACAAACGAGAATTCTTTCCCCAGCCGGCCAGGGACCATTGATAGCATGGGCTTGCATATAAGCTCGCATCTCTTCATCGAGGCGATCGGCCGTTTGCCGCAAAGCAATCTCCCGCAAGGCTGTCAAATTACCGGGCCGGAAAAACTTTTGGATGGCCCGCTGCGCCTGGCTGGGCATATAAACTTTGCCCGCAGCCAACCGTGCCAGCAGCTCATTGATAGGCAAATCAATCAGTTCGATTTCATGCGCATCATCCAAAATATGATCAGCTACAGTTTCCCGCACCTGAATGCCTGTAATTTGGGCAACCACATCATTTAGGCTGGCCACGTGTTGGATGTTGAGGGTGGTATAGACATTTATGCCTGCCTCCAATAGTTCCAGCACATCCTGATAGCGGCGGACATGGCGTGAGCCGGGCGCATTGGTGTGGGCCAATTCATCTACCAAAACAAGAGACGGCCGTCTGGCCTTAATCCCCTCCATATCCATCTCCGACAGGGTAAGCCCGCGATAGGGGATGGTGCAGCGCGGCATAACTTCCAGACCAGCCAGAAGGGCATCTGTTTCACAACGGCCGTGTGTCTCCACATAGCCCACCACCACATCCACGCCCTCTGCCTTGCGCTGCTGCGCCGCTTCCAGCATGGCAAACGTCTTGCCCACACCAGCGGCATAACCCAGAAAAATCTTCAGCTTGCCGCGCCCATTGGCGGCCTCAGCGTTCTGGATTTGTTGCAGGAGTTGGTCAGGGTTGGGGCGTTTCATGAGGTAATTGATAATTGAGTAATTGAGTAATTACCCAATTACTTAATTACTCTTCGTAACTGTTCACCCTCCCGGAGGTTTTCCCTCGAGAAAACCTCCATAAAAGAAGCCTCCGGGAGGATTTTTCACTCGAGGGACTGAATAATTACTACTCTTCTTCTAAACCAGCCAAAGCCAAATTTAGCTGCAACACATTGACACAGGGTTCGCCCCAAATGCCCAGGAGGCGGCCTTCGCTGTGGGTCTGGATGAGTTGGGCAACGGCCGTTGCCGTTAACCCCCGCGCTGTTGCCACCCGCCCTATCTGGTATTCCGCTGCCGCCACACTGATGTGCGGATCGAGGCCACTGGCCGAAGCAGTGACGAGATCAACGGGAATGGGCTGGTGGTTATCGGGATCGGCCGTTTGCAGAGCCTTTATTCGCGCTTCAACCCGCGCCAGCAAATCAGGATGGTTGTTGGCTAAATTGGAGCCAGCCGAAGCAGCGGCATTGTAAGGCGCGGGAGAGGTCAAAGACGGCCGTCCCCAAAAATAAGCCGGGTCAGCCACCGCCTGCCCGATTAACCCTGAGCCAATAACCTGGCCGTTGACGCGAATCAGACTGCCATTGGCTTGATGCGGGAAGAGCGTTTGGGCAACGGCCGTTATCATCACTGGATAGACAAGCCCCGTCAGCAGGGTAAAAAGCCCCAACAACACAAAGGCCGGGCGTAAAAAAGCACGTAATTGTTTCATAATATTGCGTTCCGATTTGTTTTCAATGGCTGTTCGGTTGCCAATAATCCTTAACGGCCGTATCCCACCCCAGCACCAGCGTCTCTTCCAAATCAGGCAAAAGCGGTGCAGCATAAACCTCATCGGCCGTTGCCGACAGCACGAACTGCTTCGCGGTCACATTCAACGTTAAATGCGACCAGGGCACAGCCACATGCAAGTCAGGCGAAGCCACACTGGCTCCCTTATAGGAGTATGGCGCACGCGGCACGATCACCACGCCGTAAGCAATCTGCTGGCTCTCTGCGTCCAAAATCACCTCTTCCAACTGCCCAATCACCTTCTGTTCAGCATCTATCACGTCATAACCAAGGAAGTTTTGGGTGACAACGGCCGTTCCCACCTCCTCCTCCGCCCGGCAAGCCGCCAGCAACAAAACCAACAAAATCAAAATAGCAATCTTTTTCATCTCAAACTCCAGCAATTACCTAATTACCCAATTACGCTATTACACCAATCCCAACCCCACCAACACCCCATCAATCAACTTAATACCCACAAACGGTGTCACCAATCCGCCCACACCATAAATAAGCAAATTATCACGCAGCAGGGTGGCCGCACTAAGCGGCCGATAACGGACACCGTGCAAAGCCAGGGGAATGAGGGCAACGATGATAAGGGCGTTGAAGATAACGGCCGATAAAATCGCGCTCTCCGGTGTTGCCAGCCGCATAAAATTAAGCGCACCCAATGCTGGGTAAGTCGTGGCAAAAGCTGCGGGGATAATGGCAAAATATTTGGCGACATCATTGGCAATGCTAAACGTCGTCAGCGAGCCACGTGTCATCAGCAACTGCTTGCCAATCTCCACAATCTCAATCAGCTTCGTGGGGTCACTATCCAAATCCACCATATTGGCCGCCTCACGGGCCGGTTGTGTGCCGCTGTTCATAGCCACCGCCACATCGGCCTGTGCCAATGCTGGCGCATCATTTGTGCCATCGCCCGTCATTGCCACCAGATGTCCTTTAGCCTGATACTCTCGAATCAGGGTCAGTTTGGCTTCCGGTGTGGCCTCGGCCAGGAAATCATCTACGCCTGCCTCGGCGGCGATGGCGGCGGCGGTGAGGGGGTTGTCGCCCGTAATCATCACCGTCTTGATGCCCATTGCCCGCAGTTGGCTAAACCGCCCTTTCATGCCCGGCTTGATAATGTCTTTAAGATGCACCACACCAATGGCCCGGCTGTTGTGGGCCACCGCCAGCGGTGTGCCACCTGTGCGAGCGATGCGCTCAACGGCCGTTTGCAACCCCACCGGCACCTCCCCGCCACACTCCCGCACATAACGCATCACCGCATCCGGCGCACCCTTCCGCACGGCATCACCATTAAGATTGATGCCGCTCATGCGGGTTTGGGCCGTGAAGGGGATAAATTCGGGAACGGCCGTTGCCCCATTCAGCCCTGGCTCCAAAGCAAATTCCCGCTGTGCCAGCGTAACGATGGAGCGGCCTTCTGGCGTTTCGTCCGCCAGCGAAGCCATCTGCGTCCATCGCGCCAACTCCTGAACGGCCGTATCCCCTACCGGCACAAACGCCACCGCCTGCCGATTGCCCAACGTAATCGTGCCTGTCTTATCCAGCAGCAGCACATTCACATCTCCCGCCGCCTCCACTGCCCGCCCCGACATCGCCAGCACATTACGCTGAATCAGCCTGTCCATCCCGGCAATGCCGATGGCGTTCAACAGACCGCCAATCGTGGTGGGGATGAGGCAGACCAGCAGTGCCACCAAAATAGTGATAGTGATGGCTGAACCTTGCGCGGCCGAACGCACGGCAAAGAGAGAAAAAGGCAGCAACGTTGCCACCACCACCAAAAAGATGATGGTGAAACCCGCCAGTAAAATGGTAAGCGCAATTTCATTGGGCGTTTTTTGCCGTTTGGCCCCTTCCACCAGGCTAATCATGCGATCCAGGAAGCCTTCGCCGGGATTGTGGCTAATCTGCACCACCAGCCAGTCGGATATGACACGGGTGCCGCCGGTGACGGCACTGCGGTCGCCGCCTGATTCGCGGATGACGGGAGCGCTTTCGCCGGTGACGGCACTTTCGTCTACAGCGGCAATACCTGCCACTACATCGCCATCGGCAGGGATGATGTCGTTGGCTTCGACCAGGACAAAATCGCCCTGGCGCAGTTCGGTGGAGCTGACTGTTTGGGAGGGGGAATCAGGATCGGCCGTTGCCAATTTCCTGGCCTGCGTTTGACTGCGGGTACGGCGCAAAGCATCTGCCTGCGCTTTGCCCCGCCCTTCAGCCAATGCTTCGGCGAAATTGGCAAAGAGCAGGGTGAACCAGAGCCAGCCCGCAATCGCGCCAATGAAACCGGCTGAACCGCCATCTATATTGCGACCCAGCAGGGCCATCACAAAGAGCAGCGTGAGCAGCAGGCTGCCGATTTCGACGACAAACATGACGGGATTATGCACCAAATGGCGCGGATCGAATTTGGCGAAAGCATCAGCTAAAGCACGGCGATACAGGGCGGAAGAGGTTGGTTTTATGTTCATGGTTGGGTAATTGGTAATTGGGTAATTGGGTAATTGAACAAATTATCAATTACCCAATTACCCAATTACTCCTACTACAATAACAACTGCTCCACAATCGGCCCCAGGGCCAGGGCGGGCAAGAAGCTGAGTGCGCCGACGAGGAGGATGATGACAATGAGCCAGCCGATGAAGAGAGGGGTGTCGGTGGGTAGTGTGCCAGCGGTGGTGGGGATGGTTTGTTTGCTGGCTAATGAGCCAGCCATAGCCAGGATGGGAATGATGAGCCAGTAGCGGGCGACGAGCATCGCCAGTGCGCCACCGAGAGCATAGATGGGTAAGGTGCTGTTGAGTCCAGCGAAGGCACTGCCATTGTTGTTGCCCATCGAGGAGAAGGCGTAGAGGATCTGGCTGAAGCCATGTGCGCCGGGGTTGCTGGTTCCGTTGGTGGTGAGGCTGGTGGCAACGGCCGTTCCCAGCAGCACCAACAGCGGCGGAATCAAAATCACCAATGTCGCCATCTTCATTTCAAAAACCTCAATCTTTTTGCCCAAATATTCTGGTGTGCGCCCTACCATCAGCCCGGCGACAAAGACGGCCACAATGGCAAAAGCCAGCAAGCCATACAGCCCAGAACCAACCCCGCCAAAGATAATTTCGCCTAGCTGCATGAGCAGCATGGGAGCCAGGCCGCCAAGCGGGGTGTAGGCATCGTGCATGGAATTGACCGAGCCATTGGAAGCGGCCGTTGTCGCCGTGGCCCACAAAGCCGAACTGACGATGCCGAAGCGGGTCTCTTTGCCTTCCATATTGCCACCGGATTGGGTAGGGCTGGCGAGTTGATGCACACCGAGTTCAGTCAGGCGGGGGTTGCCGCTTTGTTCAGCGTAAACGGCCGTGCCGAGGAAGGCGATGAAGATGAGCAGCATGACGACCAATAAGGCCAGGCCCTGCCGCCGCTGCTTCATCATCTCGCCAAAAGTGAAGCAGAGGGCAGTAGGGATGAGTAAAATCGCCAGTAACTCGATCAAGTTGGTGAGCGGGGTAGGGTTCTCAAAGGGATGGGCGGCGTTGACGTTGAAGAAGCCACCGCCGTTGGTGCCTAGCTGTTTGATGGCGATTTGGGAGGCGGCGGGGCCGAGGGCAATGGTTTGTTCGGTGGCAGTGGTGAGAGTGCTAACTCCCGTTAGCCCAACGGCCGTTACCGCTCCGCGAAATGTCTGCACCACCCCTTGCGAAACCAGGCAGAGAGCCATCAACACGGATAAAGGCAGCAAAATATAGAGCGTGCTGCGGGTCATATCTACCCAAAAGTTGCCAATGGTCTGGCAGCGCTGGCGGCTGAGGCCGCGAATGAAGGCGACTAAGACAGCCATGCCGGTGGCGGCGGAGAGGAAATTTTGCACGGTCAGCCCAGCCATTTGGGTCAGGTAGCTGAGGCTGGTTTCGCCGCCGTAGGCTTGCCAGTTGGTGTTGGAGGTGAAGGAAACGGCCGTATTCAAAGCGATGTGGGGGGAAACGGCCGTCATGCTATCAGGATTGAGCGCCAGCCAGCCCTGCACCCGCTGCAGCAAGTAGACAAAAAAGAAGCCAATGGCGTTGAAGAGCAGCAAAGCCAGGGCATAACTTTGCCATCTCATTTCGCTGCTGGCATCAATGCCCGCCAGGCGGTAAAAGAGATGTTCGAGGGGACGAAACGGCCGTGTCCACCACACCGTCTGCCCTTGATACACCCGCGCCATATACCGCCCTAACGGCCAGGCCAAGAGTAAAAGGAGAATGAGATAAAGGGGGATTTGTAAGTATTGGGTCATCATATAAAGATTGGTTGTAACTACTTAGCCCCTCTGGAGCGATCCTCCGGGAGGTTCGTCCCAGAGGTAACATCTCGTTTGAAACCTCCCGGAGGGTTAGTAGTTACGATTGGTTCAATCTTTGAGATTGAACCAATCTAACTAGCCTAAAACCACTCTGGTTTTAGCAAAGCCACCAACAGGTAGAGTAACAATGCCAGGGTTAAAATTCCGGCGAGGAGATAGAGCCAACTCATGGGTTTGCCTCCTTGAGGCGGTCGTAGGCGAAAACAAGTCCGACACAGCTGAGAAAGAAAACGGCCGTTCCCGCCAGCATTAACAAATCAAGATACATAATTCACCTCTTGCGGTTTGATCTCATCTCTCAATGTATCGTGATTTATATCAAGATGGCGTTAAGAACAGGCCGATAACCCTTGAGAAAACATCAAGAAAACGGCCGTTTTCTTACCCATCACCCATTAAGAAATTGACCCACTGTTGATGGCTTCTTAACGATGGTTGTTTAATTTCTTGAGGTATTCCTGACAGGATTTTTGCTCCTCACCGCTCAAAACGCCCCTTTTCTGCTATGCTCACCACCTCTTTCTTGACACTTTCTTGACATCACCTTTACGCTTCTTAACTCTTTCTTGATAGGCTATTTGTTATCGTTGTGAGTAGATCAACAGCCTTAAAATGGGCTGTTTTGCTGAATTTTTCACACAATGGAGTTTACTTTCATGACGATTTCTATGCCCGAAATAAAGCGTGTGCTGCTGGGGAAACCCTTCCCCAACAGCCAGGAAATCCACGAACGCCTCGATAAAGTTCGTGCATTAGCCGTTTTCGCCTCAGACCCCATCAGTAGCAATGCCTATGCTACCGAGGCCATCATGGGGGTTTTGATCGTGTTGGGCAGCGGGGCGCTGCCCATGACTTTGCCCTTAGCAACGGCCGTTGCCGCCCTCGTCCTCATGGTCATCTTCAGCTACATCCAAACCATCATGCACTACCCCGATGGCGGTGGCGCTTACACCGTCGCCAAAGACAACCTGGGCAAATACCCCTCCCTCGTCGCCGGAGCCGCCCTCCTCACCGACTACATCCTCACCGTCTCCGTCTCCGTCGCCGCCGGTGTACGCGCTTTAACATCGGCCGTTCCCGAAGTCACCCCCTATCGCGTCTTCATCGCCATCATCGCCATCATCCTCATCACCTGGGTTAACCTGCGCGGCGTGCGCGAAAGCGGCACCATCTTCGCCATCCCCACCTACGCCTTCGTCGTTGGTGTCCTCCTCACCATCCTCATCGGCCTGGCCCGCACCATCGGCCTCTTCGGTCTCGAGCCGCTGCCCTCCCTCGAAGGCGTTGTCCCCCCCAGCGAATCCCTCGTCGGCTTCGCCTACATCTGGCTCCTGCTGCGAGCCTTCGCCGGTGGCTGCACCGCCCTCACCGGCATCGAAGCCATCAGCAACGGTGTCAAAGCCTTCAAACCACCGGAATCCGTAAACGCCGTCAAAACCATGGTCGTCATGGGCGTAATCGCCATGTCCCTCTTCGTGGGCATCACCTACCTCTCCACCCACATGCACCTCATCCCCACCGAACACGGCGAAAGCATCCTCTCCCAAATGACCCGGCAAATCACCGGCGGCGGCTTCATCTACTACTGGGTACAGCTATTTACAGCCCTCATCCTCTTCCTGGCCGCCAACACAGGCTACCAAGACTTCCCCCGCCTCAGCTCCTTCCTGGCCCACGATGGCTTCCTGCCCCGTTGGATGCAAAACCGGGGCGACCGCCTCGTCTACAGCTCCGGCATCATCGTCTTGGCCATCATCTCCTCCCTCATCGTCGTCATCTTCCGCGCCAACGAAATCGCCATGCTCCCGCTCTATGCCCTGGGCGTGATGATGAGCTTCTCCCTCTCGCAAGCAGGCATGTCCCGTCTCATGTCCAAAGTCGGCCAGCTTAAACCGGGCGAATCGGCCGATACCGACGTAACACACATCCATCATGAATCTGGCTGGCGTTGGAAGAAAACAGTCAATACCGTCGGCTCTATCATGACCAGTATTGTGTTTGTGGTGCTGCTGGCTACCAAATTTGTTGATGGAGCCTGGATCGTGGCGTTAACCATCCCCTTGCTAGTCTTGCTGTTCGACCGCATCAACAAACATTATACGGCCGTTGCCAAAACATTAAGCACACGCAGCTTACCCGAAGCCGACCTCAAAGAAGTAGCAGAAATCGCCATCGTACCCATCGCCGATGTCCACCGCGGCACCCTGCGGGCACTGCAATATGCCAAGCGCATCGCGGATGATGTGCGGGCTGTCTGCATCATCACCTCGCCCGAAACCGGCGAACGAGTGGAGCGCCGCTGGGCACGCTTCCCTAAGCTAACTCAAGGCATTCAACTGGTGCTCATTGAATATGATTACCGCGATATTCTGACCCCATTGGTAGATTATATTGAGGATATTAGCATTGATGAGTTCCCCAACCAGATCGTCACCGTGGTGATTCCTGAGTTTGTGCCGCTAGAAAATTACGCCCGTGTGCTGCACAATCAGACGGCCAACATCTTGCGGCAGCGTTTGAAGTCACAGGAAGAAATTGTGGTAATTGATGTGCCTTATCACATCCCGCCGGTACACGAAATAAGTGAGGTGGCTTCAGCGAACAAGCCTGCTGCTGAAGTTATGGCCGAGACAGTCAAGTCTCCTCAATAAACTGGAACGATTCGTGTGTGTCGTGCCCGCGGGCACGACACACACACTGCCTGTTATCCGTCGTAGCTGGCGTAAACGGCCGTATTCCCCGCCGCATCAAACGTAAACACATCATACGGGGCCGTCACCCCCTCCACCTCCATCCCCGGTGAACCAGGCGGCATTCCCGGCACAGCCAACCCCGCCACAGCCGGCCGTTCGGCCAATAACCGTTCAATTTCCGCTACAGAAACATGCCCTTCAATAATATAACCATCCACGATGGCTGTATGGCAAGATTGGAGCTGGGCTGGAATATCGTAATGGGCCTTGATGTCGGCCAGGTTCTGTATATTTTTCACCTCAACACGAAACCCATTCTCTTCCATGTAAGCTATCCAATCGCCACAGCAGCCTCAGGTGGGTGAGGCAAAAACAGTGACAAGACGGCCGTTTGCCGCCACATCCACTGCCTCATCTTCCGCAGTTGAGCAAGCCAATAGCAAAAGCGGCAGCAGCAGCCAAATCAAAAATCGTCTAAACATCTGTGTCATTCTCTCCTTATCTGTTTCACCACAATCAGTAGATCGAAATCCTTGTGGGGCGATTTTGCAAATCGCTCAGACGATTTACAAAATCGCCCCACAACACACTCGTATCTGTTTCGATCTACTGACAATAGGTAGATGCTGTCAAGATAACAGATAAAGGCACTGGCAGACATTACCAATCTTCACAATTGCGTCGTGATCATCCTCATCCGCTGACATGACAAATAGCAGTCACAGCATGACCACTATGTCAGATTTGTGGCAAATTCGCGCAAATTCGTGGCTAAATTAGATATGAATCAACAAGAAGTGCCGCTTCAAATGAATCATCCCATCACCTCCAGAAACCGATCAACCTCAGCACGATTGTTAAACAGAGCCACCCCCACCCGAATCTGGCTGTCATTTTCGCGGAAAGTCACATGGATACCCGCCGCCGCCAACAACTGCTTCAATTCAGCCGCATCCCGCCCATGCTTAAAAGCCACCACCGCCGCATCATTCCCGGCTGGTGTTACCACCCCATAGCCCATAGCCGCCAGCGAATCACACAAATGGTGCGCCAGCGGCAGCACATGCGCAGCAATATTCGCCACACCAATGTTCAGCAGATACTCTAAGCCAGCCGAAAGCTGGTAGATAGCACCAAAGCTGGGAGTAGCATACATAAATTTACGGCCGTCTTCATAAACACGATGCGCCAACGGCCCCAACTTCTCGGCCACATGAAACAGGCCATAACCATGCGGCTCAATCATCGGCAGCAGCACTTCACGCACATAAAAAGGAGCCACCCCAAAGCCCCCCAACAGCCATTTGTAACTGCCCGCCGCACAAAAATCCAGGCCCGCTGCCCGCACATCCAGCGGCAGCGATCCCACCCCCTGAATCACATCCGCATAAAGATACGCCCCCTGCGCATGAGCCAATTCCGCTAAAGCCGCCAGATCATGCCGACAGCCATTTTGATGAGAAATCCAGGCCACCGAAATCAGGCGAGTCTTGTTATCCACCAATGGCGCAAAACTGGCGGGCGGAGCAGCCCCGGCCACACTGGGCACAACCCGAATCTCCACACCCCGCCTGGCCCACTGCTCATAGATGACGAAGCTGGCGTAGTAATGCAGTTCGTTGATGACGATATTCTCGCCCGGCTGCAAATTCAGGGCCGCAGCGACCATATTTTCGGCTTCGCTGGTGGTGTAGAGCAGGCCGATTTCGGCCGTTTTGGCGTTGATGAGCCTGGCATACTGGCGGCGCAGTACATCGGCTGTAGCCAGCATCTCCTCCAGGTCATAGGGCAGATGGCCTTTGGCGGCAGCAAATTGTTGGGCGGCGTGAACGGCCGTTCGCGGCGAAGGCGTAATAAAAGGCGAGGCCAGGTAAATGGCCTCCGCCGTCACAGGAAAATCAGCGCGAACACCCAGCGGATCATCAGTTGAAAGGGGGAATGGATGGTTCATGGCTCTATTATTTGGCGAAAAAAGCAATTACACAACCGTTTACCACTTACTGGGTGCGCACACATAGTGCGTTTGTCAAAAACGGCCACATTTGTTAATATTTCCTGCTGCGAAACTTATAGACGGAGAAATTTCACAATGCAAGTGTTATTAAAAGAAGATGTAGAAAATCTCGGCCTGGCCGGTGAAGTTCATAAAGTTGCCCCCGGATTTGGCCGCAATTACCTGATCCCCAAAAATCTGGCGATTGTTGCCACCCCCAAAACCCTCAAACAGGCTGATGCCTGGCGCAAAAAGGCCGAAACCCGCCGCGAAGAAATCAAAGCGGAATACGAAGCCTTAGCTGCCAAAATCAGTGGCTTGAAGTTGACATTTACGGCACGGGCTGGCGAAAACGGCCGTCTCTACGGCTCCATCACCACCGCCCAAATCACCGACAAAATGAATGAAACATTAGGCACAGAAATTGATCGCCGCAAAGTGGGCGAAGAACCCCTGCGCCAATTAGGTTCACACCAGATAGTGGTACGTTTAAGCGGTGATTTCCAACCCGAACTAACAGTTACCATCGAATCCGAAGACGGTGAACCGGCTGCCGCCGCCGCCGCCAAACCCGCCGAGGAAACCAACGAGTAGTTTGCAAGTCCATTCTCTGTTACAATTTTGTGAAGTTATCAAGTCACTGACGCACATCAGTGACTTTTTTGTAAATGGACGAACTCGGTCATATTCTGCGCGAAGCACGTGAAACCAAAGGCTATACCCTGGCCGAGGTACAAGAGCAGACTCGCATCAGCCTGCGCTTTTTAGAAGCGTTGGAGGACGGTGAGTATGATGCCCTGCCAACGGCCGTTCATGTACGTGGTTTCCTCCGCAACTATGCCCGCTTCCTCGGCCTAGACCCCGAACCCCTGCTCAATCGCTACCTCGTCCAACAAGCCAATCGGCCCCATCACCCCCTCGTGCGCCGCTCCGATCCCAGCTTACCCGTCACCCCCCCGCTGCCTCTACCCCAAGATCGGGAACACGTCTTCTTCGATCCCGTCAACATGGAAGTCAACAGCGGGGTCGAGCGTGATCCCGAATCAGCCCTGCGGCTGGTCATCATCCTGGCCCTCATCATCGCCATCGCCCTCATCGCCAACCGCTTTATCCCCCTCATCCTCAACAACCAGGATGGCAACGAAGCCCTTTTTGAAGGCATCACCGAAGCCGTGCAAAGCGTCATCAACAACGAAGAAAATGCCGAGCCAACCCCGGCCACCTTGCCCGAAGGCATCGCCCCCGAAAACGAAATCAACACCTCCACCAGCCGTAATGATGTCAGCAGCGATTTTCCCACACCAGCCCCCACACGGCCGTCTTTGCCCCCCTCCCTAGAAACCATCCGCCTACGCCTGGACATCACCGAACGCACCTGGATGGAAGTCACCATTGATGGCGATGTTGTCTTTAGCGGCTGGGCCAAACTGGGCGATCCCCCCTACGAGTGGGAGGCCCTCGAAGAAGCCAAAGTCAATACCGGCAACGCCGTCGGCGTTTTTGTCACCATCAACGATATTGAACTGGGCCGCATGGGCGACCGAGGCCAGAACCAAGAAGAAGTGTGGCAAACCACACCGCCGCAGCAGTAACCAATTACCTTTTCGGCATGATTCAAAACCCAGAAATTTAGCTTGACACTTGTAGGGCGATTTTGCAAATCGCCCAGAGAACGATTTGCAAAATCGTTCTACAATTTGTAAAGCTCATTTGAACCATGCCCTCTTTTCCATGAGTAAACAACAACAGAAAAAACAATTCTATTTATTGAGCCTCGGCTGCAGCAAAAATACCGTAGATTCGGAAAGCATGGCCGCACTCTTGCACAAAGCTGGCTTCCAGGGCAGCCACGACCCCGACGATGCCTCGGTGCTGATTGTGAACACCTGCGGCTTCATTGAAGGCGCACGACAAGAATCTATTGGCGCTTTGCAAGAGTTGGCCGCACACAAGGGCAAAAACCAACTGCTCATTGCCGCTGGCTGCATGGCCCAACGTTACGGACAAGAGGTGGTAGATTGGGTTCCAGGTGTGGATGGCGTGATTGGCACACGCCGCTGGATGGATATTGTGCCTTTCGTCCGCCAACTGCGCCGGCGCAAACACCCGGCACCGCTTTACCATTTGCCCGACGAGGCCACGACGGTGGGCAAGGATGAACGCGGGGTGTTAAGAACGGCCGTTCAAGGACACAGCGCCTACCTCAAAATATCCGACGGTTGCAGACGGCCGTGCGCCTTCTGCGCCATCCCCCAAATCAAAGGCACCCACGTCAGCCGCCGCCCCGAAACCATCGTCGCCGAAGCCGTGCGTTTGCAAGAAGCGGGCATCCAAGAACTCATCCTCATCGCCCAAGACACCACCGACTACGGCCACGATCTGGGCCTGAAAAACGGCCTCAGCAGCCTGCTCCAACAAATCACCGCTGCGGCTCCCGATTTGCCCTGGATTCGACTCATGTACGCCTACCCCGGCTACGTCACCGATGAACTCATCGAGACGATGGCGACCACGCCCCAAATCGTCAACTATTTAGACATCCCCCTGCAACACGGCCACCGCGAAACCCTCAAGCGGATGCGCCGCCCCGCCAACATCGAGTGGGTCTACAAAACCGTCGAAAAACTGCGCACCGCCATGCCCGACATCGCCATTCGCACCACCTTCATCGTGGGCTACCCCGGCGAGACGGACGAAGAATTTGACGGCCTCAAACAGTTCGTGCGCGATTTGCAATTTGATCGTGTCGGCGCGTTCACCTACTCCTACGAAGCCTCCACACCCTCGGCCACCGTTGCCCCGCAAGTGCCAGAGGAAATCAAAGAGGCACGGCAGGATGAGTTGATGGCACTGCAACAGCAGATTTCGTTGGCAAAAAACCAGGCACAGGTGGGCCGCACGTTACCCATTTTGGTGGAAGGTTATGGCGATGGCGTGAGTATCGGCCGTTCCTACCGCGATGCCCCCGAAATTGACGGCCTGGTCATCGTCCCTGGCGAACTGCCAATGGGCGAACTCGTGCCCATCCACATTGATGGGGCCATGACCTACGATTTAACCGGCATCCCTGCCACTGAAAAAGCGCAAACTATTACCCTCACTCTGGGCAGTTAAAACTACAGCAACGACTACGAAGTCGGCCTTCGCCGACTCATCAACCCGCGCAGGCGGGTTTCGTAGTCGTTGCCGCGAATTTATTCGCCCTCAAACAAAACCTCCACCAGCGGACTGCCCGCCACCAACTCAGCCAGCGAGCTTACCTGGCTGTGATACCAGTGCATCACTGGATCAGCCAAAATGCGACGGCGTTCGGCCTCATCCAGCACAGGTTGGGCGCGGGCGGGCAAATCGGCCGTTACCGACTGCTTGAGATGAAAGGTGAAGTGCGGGTTTGCCAGCAGGTTGGCGTACCAGTCGCGGGTGCCAGGCGTGCCGGTGATGTAGGTACGGCCGTTTACCTGCTTAAACCAAATTTCCACCCGCTGCGGCTGGCCGCTCTTGCGGCCGATGGTGGTGATGTCTATGGTGTCGTCTTGATTGAGGGCAGTTTGTATTTGTTCGTTCATTTGCTCTAATCCCCCTTTCTAAATTGGATTTTGTCCTTCATTATGCAAAATGTTTTCCACATCCTGTCGCAATTGTGGCACTTTATTGATCAAAACATCCCACACAATGTCATAATCCACACCAAAATACCCGTGAATCAGTCGGTCTCTCATTCCCGCCATGGCTCGCCAATCAACGTGCGGGTATTTCTGTCGCAAAGTATCTGGCACTTTTTTGGTGGCTTCCCCAATAATTTCCAGACTTCGGACAAAAGCCCGTTTCAGAGTCTCATCCTGAACAAATCGAGCCTTGTCTAGCCCCTGGCTTTCCTGTATCAGGTAATCAGCTTCATCCACAATGTGCCGCAAATACTCAAGCGGAGAAAGTGACATATTCCACCTCTTGCACGATATGCGGACGGATGTATGGGCTGAGAGATTCGACTGTTACCAACTCAATCGGCCGTTCCAACAACTCCTCCAACAAAAACGACAACTGCATAAAGTTATCAAAGTTCTTTTCCCCTGCCTCAAACTCCACCAGCAAATCAATGTCACTCTCGCCATGCTGTTCCCCACGCACAAAAGAGCCAAACAAGCCCAGCTTTTTAACGCCGTATGCCTGAATCTTGGCTTGATGTTGCCGGATGAGGCTGAAAATATCTCTTTTAGTTTGAGATGGAGCATCTATCATGTGTTTAAGCTCGTGGTAGATAATTTTAGTGTAAGTTACATCAATTAAGGTTAAGTAAATCAAAAGCAAATGCTTCAAAGTATCGCATAATGCGACTGACTTCATCTTTTGCCTTGAATCGATGTGCAGCATCACTTGCACGTGCGTAAGTCGATCTAACTAAATCTTCAATCATCTTTTCTAAAGATGTCACATGGTCCAAAACCTCCCTTTCTTTTGAACCACCATTACGCATCTGCAAAATATAACGAACCCTTTGCTTCTGGGTTGGGCCTGATGTATCAGGAGTTTTCTTGTACCACGATTGGGAACACACCTCGCTATCTGGTGCAAGTAACCACAACATAGATGCTAAAACCTGCCTGATTTCATGAGCACTGCCAGCCCATGAAAAGCGACTGTCGTTATCCAAATCTGTTTTGGCTTGCATGTAACTATTAGCCAAATCGTCAGAAATTGCCAGGAGAGCTTGGTAGATTTTGTTAAATCTTAATTGATCTTCGACTTGAGATTGAGTTTTATGCTTTACTGGGCGAAATCGCTGTTTAGGTTCAGTAATAGCATCGATGGCTGTTTGGGTCTTTGCAACACGATCAGAAACTATTTGAAATAACAGAAGAATTTCTTCCGTATCCACGTTCATTCACTACCCCGCCCAAGCAAGTGTACTGCAATACTTCTGAAAATATTATTATATGTTTCCATTGACGCATTTTCTGGTAACACAACTTGAATATTAAATGTAAATTGCGGTTCGATATGCGATAATGGGTCTATTGATTTCTTGGCAGGAGACACTTGCTCGAAAGAAACCAAAGGATTAGCTTCGGATTTGTGATCTGAAATGCTCGTCCTACTATTAGTAGTCGGTATATTTTCAAAATCAGACATATCGCAAAGCGTTTTGAAGGTTCTTACCAATCTAGAAATCACCTGCTTCCCAGCGGTGGATCGAGTGCTAAAAAAATGTTCCAAATCTGTATCACTCAGTTGGTGCGCCTCAGGATAAATATTGTATAGCTCTGAGTATCCCTTTCTAATGGCTTCAGCAAGAACAGATTTATTATTTTTACCTCGATATCGTTTCCAGAAATCAGTTGGAGTACCTGATGAGTCAATGAACTCGATAAAAGCAAGTACCTTTACCAAGTTTCGATCATTACTTGATTTGAATCCAATAGACTCAAGCCACTTCAGGGTAACATTGTCAGGCACTCCTACGTGGCTAATCTTATTCAATAATTCGGATAATTTTGTTGGCACATTAGCATATGGAAAATCTGTTGGCATTATAAGTTATCCTCCCTAAAAATTTTGCAGCTCATCAAGCTTTGAATATACTCCATCCTATGTAAATACAATCTAATTATTAACCAAGTCAGTCTACAACAATATTCACATATTATTGCTATAAGATCAACTTTGGCATAAACACAGCATCTCAACTTTAGCCAGTTAGCAATTCAAACTGACATATATTGCATATTGAAGACGTTGGTCAAAATTTATCAACGTTTAACCCAACGGCCGTTCCCCTGGATTCAAATGCCGCTCATTCCCCACATACGGGTGCTGCGCCGCCACTTCTTCATTTAACTCCACCCCCAACCCCGGCCGCGTCGGTGGAATCACATAGCCATCCTGCCACAGGATCGGCTCATCCAGCAGTTCCGCGTGGAAATCCCCCCACGTCTGAATACTCTCCAAAATCAAAAAATTCGGACTGCACGTCGAGATTTGGATATTGGCAGCGCCCACAATCGGGCCATTGTACAGATGCGGCGCAATCTGCGCGTAATACGTCTCCGCCATGCCCGCGATCTTCTTCGCTTCCAAAATACCGCCCACCCGCCCCAAATTCATCTGCAAAATCGCCGCTGCCCCCTGCTCCAGCACCCGCGCAAAATCATACTTCGTTGCCAGCCGCTCCCCTGTGGCAATGGGAATACTCGTCGCCCGGGCCACCCGCCCCATCTCTCGCGCATTCTCCGGCGGTGTTGGCTCCTCCAGCCACAACGGATCAAACTGCTCCAGCCGCTTCGCCAGCCGGATGGCACTCGCCGCCGTCATCTGCCCGTGTGTACCAAAGAGCAAATCACAACGGCCGCCCACCGCCTCGCGCACATGGCGCACATACCGCTCACACCTGTCCAACGCCTCCAACGACAACTGGCGCGGGTCAAAAGCATTATAAGGGCTGGCCGGATCAAACTTAATCGCCGTAAAGCCCAAATCCGCATAATAAGCCGCCCGCTCCGGGGCCACATCCGGGTCCACATTCACCGCCCAATCCTCCGGCGTAGCAGGGTCAGGGTAAAGATAGGTATAACTCCGCAGCTTCTCATGCACCTGCCCCCCCAACAGATCATAAACCGGCTTATTCAACTCCTTGCCCACAATGTCCCAACAAGCCATCTCCAGCGCACTCAACACCCCCATCAACGACAAATCAGGATGCTGCGTGTACCCACTGGCATACACCACCCGCCACAGCCGCTCAATCTTAAACGGGTCTTGGCCGATGAGATACCGCTCACACACATCCTCAATCATCTGCGCCACCAACTGCGGCCGGAACGGCACGCCATAGGCTTCGCCATAACCATAAACGCCGTTATCGGCCGTTAGCTTCACAAAAACAAAATACGGCCCCCCATAATGGGGCGGCGGATTCTCGACCACAAAGGTTTTTACATCAGCTATTTTCATCTTTCCTGCCTGATCAGCAGGTCTGTTGCATTTTAGAAAATAATCCAGTAACCAACTGTCATTCCGAGGTCTTCCGAGGAATCCCGACGGCCTTGCTGATCCGTCGGGATTCCTCCTCGAAGACTCGTCGGAATGACAACTTTATTACCTGTTTTGTTTTTTAACTTGCAAATGACCTGCCCCTATAATGTCTATTCACTAATCTGGTACTTGGCCTGTGCCAGCCACTCTGGGTTGATTTCCACCCCCCACCCAGGAGCTTCGGGGATTTGCACCTTGCCATCTTGGGCGACGAGGGTGGGCGTAAACAGCCCCTCCTGCCAGGGATAATAATCCAGCCCTTCGATGGAGAATTCCACATAGGGGCCAGCGTTAGGGATGGCCCCCATCATGTGCAGCGTGAAGACGGTGACAAGGGAGAGATTGGCTGAGTGGGGCGTGCAGGGCAGCCCGGCCGCTTCGGCCATCTTGGCTACGCGCAAGGCACGACTAAGGCCGCCAATATAACAAATGTCGGGCTGCACAATGTCGAAGGTGTGGGCCTTAATCATGCGCCGCCATTGGGTGATAGAGCAATCTTGCTCGCCGCCCGCTACTTGAATGTCCAAATCAGCTAAGGCGGCACGGACTGCGGCCGTCCACTCAAATTCCCAGTAGGGGCAGGGTTCTTCGTAGTGGCTGATGCCGTTGTCATTGAGGAAACGGCCGATCACCACCCCCTTCTCCACCCCATACCCACAATTCGCATCTACCAACAGCGTCACCTCATCCGGCATCGCCCGGCGCATCGCCGGCACAATCGCCGCCGTGCGCCCCGGCCACTCATCCTCATCATGCCCACACTCCTTGCCAATGCGGAACTTAAAGGCATTGTAACCAAACTCATCGCGCAGCCGCAGCAGGCGTGTTACCTCATCCTCCGGCGTAATATCGCGGCGCATACTGGAGGCGTAGACGGGAAACGGCCGTGCCACACCCCCCAACAATGCCACCACCGGCTGTCCCGCCTGCTTCCCCCGCCAATCCCACCAAGCCGTGTCCAATCCCGACAAGGCACGGCGCACATAAGAGCCAGGAAACTTAAACTCAATCTCCACGATTTTGTCCAAGAGCGTATCAATCTCCGCCACATCCTGCCCCAGCGCATAGGGCGCAACCTGGCGATGCAGCACCTGCGCCGCAATATCCGAGTGATAATTGGACACCTGCCCCCACCCCTCAGAACCATCCGCCATCCGCAGCCGCACCAGTCCCACAAACTCATTGGCAAAAGTTTCGATGCTTTTGATTTTCATAAGATAAAAGCCTCACGCCAAGGCGCCAAGATGCAAAGGGAAAAATCTTCGCGCCTTTGCGTCTTGGCGTGATCAAAACACAATCACATTCCGCAGGGCTTCGCCCCGATTCACTTCGGCAATGGCCTCGTTAATCTGTGCCAACGGATAACGGCCCGTTACCAACTCATCCAATTTGAGCCGCTCTTGCAGATATAGCTCCACCAGTTTGGGCACATCCACCTGCAAGCGGGTAGACCCCATATTACTGCCCAACACACGCTGATTATCGAAGGCAAAATTAGTCGCTTCGACGGTCAGCGGTACGCCACTGGGCGGCATTCCCACCATCACGAACGTGCCACCACGCCGGATAAGAGTAAGCCCTTGCTCGATGGCCTTGCCGCTGCCAACGGTAACAAAAACGTAGTCGGCTCCGCGCCCCCGAGTGAGCGCGAGCACGGCCGTTTTCACATCCCCCTCGCTCGGATTCAGCACATGCGTCGCCCCAAACTCCTTGGCCGCCTTCAGCTTCTCCGGCAGCAAATCAATCGCCACAATCGGCTGCGCCCCAGAGAGCCGCGCCCCCTGAATGCTGTTCAGTCCCACGCCGCCCGCACCGATGATGACGGCACTGCTGCCCGCTGGCATCTGCGCCGTGTTCACCACCGCGCCCAGCCCCGTAATTACGCCGCAAGCCAACAGCGAGGCACTGTCCAGCGGTATCTCGTGGGGAATGGGCACCACCTGCGATTCATGCACAACGACCTGTTCGGCAAATCCCCCGACTTTGATGCCCTGTTGAATGGAACGGCCGTCTGCCGCCGCCAACCTACTCTCTTTATGTAAAGCAAACTGCGTCTCGCACAACATCGGCTGGCCCTGCACGCAGTAAAAACAGCGGCCACAAGAGCGAATGAGCGACACAACCACATGATCGCCTGGTTGGGTAACGACCACGCCCTCGCCAACGGCCGTTACCACCCCCGCCGCCTCGTGCCCATAAACGGCCGGTAACGAGCCGCCCCACGCCCCTTCCATATAATGAATATCGCTGTGGCAAATGGCACACGCCGCCAGCTTCACCAGCACCTCACCCGCCTGCGGCGGTGCCAACACCACCTCTTCCACCACCAATGGTTTGCCAAATTCATAACAAACGGCCGCTTTCATACAGTTCTCCTAATCCACCAGGAGGCAACTTCCCTCCCAGAGGCTGCTTCAAAAATATGATCAACTATAAAGCAATCACACTTTTCCAGCACGAGAAAGCAACAAAAAAAGTTCCCCCATCTTCCCCTTAGGTCAGAAGCATGAGGGAACTTTCGTCGTCCCGGTTCAGCCCGTGCCGAAGGTTCCACCTTTGCTTACCAGGTAGAACCTCCGGCAAGTTGCCTTTCAGAATCAAGGCTCTTTAGGAATTCGTGGGGTATCCACCATATGCTGTAGGGCAAAGGCGTGCCTTTGCCCTACTTAGCGGATCAACCCCTTAAAATCCTAAAGACCCAGAATCAAATCATCAGTCAGTTTCAATGAAGAGAATCGCCGTTGCATGAATCATATCGTCCTTGACAACACTGGTAGCCGCAAAATAGCGAATGGGTTGGAAAACGGCCGTTACTTCCACAAACGCCTCCGCATCCTCAGCCGCAAACCCCGACTCAATTTCCGCCAACAACCCCTGCACATTCACATACACAACCGGCATCTGCTCATTGGCAAAAGCAGCCTGCACCAATTGAAAATCACGACTGTCCTGCAAAGACACACCATCCCCCGCAAAAGACAGCCCAGCCAAACCCTCGCGCTCACTCCCCAGCACCAGATAGTTATGCCCAATGCCATAAACAAATACAGCCTCCTCCATTGGCGAAAAAAGTTCATACAATGTCAGGCCATTCACCTCACTCTTTTCCACCACCCCCAGCCCCAACTCCGGATTGCCCAGAGCCGCCGAGAGAGTCTCCACATGCGCGGCCAATTCGGCCTCCTGGCTTGTGCCCGCCAACAACGTGACACTCAAATGAATATCCAGCGCCTCGGCCATCGCACTACCACTGCTGGGAGCAACCATAAACGCCAATTCACCATCTAAATAAGGAAACAGGTCTGTATCCGGGTTAAGGCCAAACTGCTCCGCAAAAATCTGCATAGATTCATCGAACTCATCCTGGCTCATTTGCAGCATCATCACATCACGCATGGTTGCCCACATCACATTAAGCCCACGCCCGGCAAAATAAACGAGCGTGTCTGGGGAAGCAATAGCGGCCGTTTGCGGCTCCTCCACCCACGCCCCCAGGCTCAACTGCTGCAATTCAGAAAGCTGCGCGGTGTCAAACGTGGACACAGAATCCATCTGAATCCCCTCCTCCGTCACCGAAAGCCCCATCGCCACCCCGCCCATACCATTGGAATTGTAAAGCTGTTGGAAGGCGGCCAAAGATGCCGGATCAGGCGAAGCCTCCCGCATAGCTTCCTCGGTCAACTTCTGGGTCTGTCTCCCATCCACATACACAGTCATCAATCGGTCGGTTGGCAGTTCGGCCAACGTCTCCTGGTAAGTAATCACATCAGCCAGGGAATCCCCATTTTGGGCATCTACTGCCTGCTGCACGGCATCCATCCCCGACCCCATTAGCACCATGCTGCCCGCCCGCCCCAACGTTAATTCCGACAAGGGATCATCGGCCACAAAGGTGGCGAAAGAGATATTTTGGTAAGTTTCGGTAACGGCCGTTTCCCCCATCTCCATCTCCATCTGCTCCACCAACTTGGCCAAAAACGCATCCGCCGCTGCCGTATCACGAGCCTCCACCGCCGCCACCCAATTCAGGGTCGGCTCCGCCGCCGTCTCCACAGAAGGCAGCGTAAAATCTAACAAACCGATACCCATAAACTGCCCCAGCCAGGGCTGAACATCCTCCGCAAAATTCAGCCCCAACTCATCACGCAGCACAGCGTCCAATTCCTCAATCGGCTCATTCAGATCCGCCTCCGTGCCCGCCGAAGCCGCCACAAACGCATCCCGAATCTCCGTCATGCGCGTCACATTCGCCTCCAGCAAATTCACGCCCACATAAACCATCGTATCTGGCGGCATCACCGCCGCCGAGGCATCATAATTGCCATTCAAACGCTGCAACAAATTCCAGTCAAAGGGATCGGCAAACAAAATGATAATGACAAAACCGACAAGAAACATAATCGCAAAAAGGCCAATCATGGTTAACTGCCGCAATCCAGATTTACCTTCATTTTGCGGAACGGTGGGGATAACTTCAGGCTCAAAAGACATTTCAACTCCTTTATCAAGGGTTGTTCATCTGTCGCCCTAATCAGCACAATAATTAGGTAAAACACAGCACCGAAAACAACCCTTGCACACTAATGCTCACAGTGTACCAAAATCCCACACCCATTGGAACTACCAAACAGGGGCAGGGTGCGCCTATTTTTCGTGTACGAGCTCGAAAGACTGGAGCAGTTTTGAAAACTACTCCAGTCTAGTCTTACACCAAATCCTGTCGCACCCACAGGGGCCTTGGAATGCCGCCCCATACATTCATCTGCGACCGGCCCACTTTGGCCGTTACCCGCGCCGATACACCGGCACAGCCGCCCCCTGCACCGCCCCACCCGCTTCCGTAAGCAGCCAAACAATCACCTCGGCAATCTCTTGAGGAGTCACCCATTTACTAAAATCCGCCTTGGGCATGGCCTGGCGGTTTTCGGGGGTGTCAATGGTGTCGGGAATGATGCAATTAACAGTGATACCCTGCCCTTTGAGTTCGGCGGCCATGCTTTCGGTGAGGCGCAGAACGGCCGTCTTCGCCACACTATACGCCGCCATCTTCGCCTTACCCGCCAACGCCGCCTGCGACCCAATATTCACAATCCGCCCCGACCCCTGCGCCAGCATAGGTGGCACAGCCGCCCGGCTGGTAAAAAAGACCGAGCGGGCATTCAAATTCAGCATAAACTCCCAATCGCGCAGCGACGTTTCATGCACCGGCGTGCCTGCCTTGAAGCCGCCCGCCACATTCACCAGGCCATCAACCCGGCCAAACCGCGCCACCACCTGCGCCACCATCCCATTCACCGCCGCCTCATCCATCAGATCGGCCGTTACCAAAAACACCCGCTCGTCATCCACCCACTCGGCAAACATCTCCTCCAATTCAGCCATTTTGCGCCCCGTAAGTGCAACTTTCGCCCCTTGTTCGCGGCAGGCAACGGCCGTTGCCCGCCCCACATTCCCCGTCGCCCCCGTAATCAGCACCACCTTATCCGTCAAATCAATCTCCATCACAGTCACCTCATACACCTAATTTGGGGCAAGTGTACCATATTCAACAACGCGGCTGCCTCCATAATTGCCCCACATAAGGTATAATGCCCTCGTCACAATCGTCACAAGCAAGAAGGAAGCAGCCCATGAAAAGTCTATATGACGACCTATCGGACAAACTAGCCCAAGACCCCCGGCTCACCAAGAGAGGCGGTCCCCGCGTTGACCTCAGCCTCCTCCTGTTCAACGCCAGAGAAGACCTCCATCAGCTTTGGCAAACGGCCGATCGCCACCTGCAAACCCATCCCCACCCAGACCACCATGACCTGCATCAAGCCGTAGAAAAACTACGCGCCATCTTTGGAGAAAGGTAAAAACATGTCCATTTTCCCCCCACTAGACGGCTTTGAAGCCACCCGCAAAACTTTACATAACTACGCCCAAGCCCTCGGCGTTATCCCCCGCACCCATGCCCAGCCCCATCCCCAATGGTGGCACATCAGCCTGCGCCTGTGGCCGTATGGCCTGCGCACCACTGCTATGAACCTGCCCGATGGCGGCCAGTTATGGCTGGAGATGGACTTACAAAACCACATGCTCCGCGTAGAAACCAGCCTCGGCGGCACACAGGCCGTCAGTATGCGCCAGGGCCTCACCGGCACCGAGATGGGCGATTGGGTGATAACGGCCGTTGCCCAACACGGCCTCACCGGCGACTACGCCCGCGCCAAATTCGAGAGCGATGAAGCACGAGACTATGAGGCAAAGGAGGCAGAAGGGTTTTTAACGGCCGTTACCCAAGTCCACCGCATCTTCACCGACCACCGCCGCACCCTCACCGGCCGCCTCAGCCCCATCCAACTCTGGCCCCACAACTTCGACCTCTCCCTCGAATGGTTCGGCACTCGCACCGTCACCACCGAGGAACATGGCAAAGTGCAAGAATTCCCCGCCCAACTCAACCTCGGCTTCTACCCCGGCCCCCCCATCTACTTCTACTCCAACCCCTTCCCCTTCCAAAGCGACAGCCTACTCAACCAAGAACTGCCCACCGGTGCCTATTGGCACACCAAAGGCTGGCAAGGCACCATGCTCCCCTACACCCAACTCGTCGGCGACCCCCACGCCGAAACCCGCCTCCGCCACTTCGCCCACCGCGTCTACGAAATCACACGCCCTACATTAATTGAGTGATTAAGTAATAGGCAGTCATAACGCCACTTAGCAATTAGTAAATGTTCAAAATCAACTTAGCGGAGATTGGGCCAATCTTGAAGATTGGCCCAATCTGAAAACCGCTAACTTACCTACAAGCGGTTACTTAATTACTCAATTACCCCATTACCAATCCCCTTTATTCTTGTCAGCTTGCCAGCCTAGCAGTAAGATTCCCGCACCATTCCACACATGGAGAGAATATGCCTGTACAACCCCTACAGCCAGACAAGCTGCGTTTGGTTTGTGACCCGGACAAACTGAATTTTGAGACAACGGCCGAATTCGACCCCTTGCGTAACATCATCGGCCAACCACGTGGCACACGCGCCATCCAATTTGGCATCAGCATCCAGAGCGAAGGCTACAACATCTACGCCCTGGGCCGCACCGGCACAGGCCGAGCCACCGCCATCGAACATTTCCTGCAACGCCTGGCACAAGACCGCCCCACACCCGATGATTGGGTCTACGTCCACAACTTCAGCACCCCCCACAAACCCCGTGCCATCGAATTCCCCGCCGGTGAAGGCCGCATCTTCCAGGAACGCATGACCAAACTGCTAAACGGCCTGCGCGAAGATTTGCCCAAAGCCTACGAAGCCGACAGTTACCAAGAAGCCATCGCCCATCTCAACGAAGCCCTGGAGCAGAAAAAAAGCGAATGGCTGGGAGCCTTGCAAGTGAAGGCCGGGCAGCAAGGAGTTGCCCTGCTCAACACCCCATCCGGCCTGATGCTGGCTCCCGTGCAAAACGGGCAGCCCCTCCCCCCCCAGGCTTTCCAACAGTTGCCCGCCGAGCAGCAGCAAGCCCTGGAAGCCGCCCAGCGCACGCTAATGGCCGAACTGCAAAATATCATGGAGCAAATCTATGAACTAGAGGAGCAGACACGAGCGCAAATGAAGGAAATTGACCGGGCGGTGGCCGAAACGGCCGTTCAGCGCAACATGCAAACCCTCCAAGAAACCTACGCTGGGCAAGAGGAAATCGCCCTCTACCTGCACGAACTGCACCAGGATGTCATCAACCAGGTTGACGATTTCGCGCCACCTGTAGACAGTCCCCACGAGATTGACCTGCGCCGCTACGAAGTCAACCTCTTCATAGACCACACCAAAACCAAAGGCGCCCCCGTCATCGTGGAGCAAAACCCCACCTTCCACAATCTAATCGGCCGTTTGGAATATGAAATGCAGGCCGGCATCGTCACCACCCACTTCACCAACATCAAAAGCGGCAGCCTGCACCAGGCCAACGGCGGCTACCTCATCATGAACGCCTCCGATCTGCTGCGCGACGGCCGTACCTGGGAAGCCCTCAAACGCGCCCTCAAAAGCAAGCACGTAGACCTGCGCCAATTTGCCACAATGGATGGCAGTCAGGTTCTGGCTAAATCACTCGACCCCGAACCCATCCCCCTGGATGTCAAAATCATCCTCATGGGCAGCCCCGGCCTCTACTACTACCTCTATGACAACGACGAGGATTTTGAAACCCTGTTCAAAGTCCGCGCCGACTTCGACTCCGTTATGCCGCGCCACGCGGACAACATGCAAGAGTATGCGAAGTTTGTCGCCACCATGTGCCACGAGGAAAAGCTGTTGCATTTTGACAAAACGGCCGTTGCCAAAGTCATCGAATACGGCTCCTGGCTGGTCGAAGACCAGACAAAACTCAGTGCCGAATTCGGCAAAATTGCTGACATCATCCGGGAAGCCAGCTTTTGGGCCGAGCAAAACGGCCGTCCCACCACCACCGCCGCCGATGTCAGCCAGGCCCTGGCCGAGCGCACCCAGCGGGGCAACCTCATGGAAATCCGAATGCGCGACCGCATCCTGGAAAACACCATCTTCATCGCCACCGACGGCGGCGTGGTCGGCCAGGTCAACGGCCTCAGCGTGCTAGACATGGGCGAATACTCCTTCGGCCAGCCAGGGCGCATCACCGCCCGCAGCTTCATGGGCGACGATGGCATCACCCACATCGAGCGCGAAACACAAATGTCCGGCCCCATCCACGAAAAAGGCGTAATGACCCTGCGCGGCTACCTCGGTGGCAAATATGCTCAAAAACAGCCGCTCACCATCTCCATCAGCCTCACCTTTGAGCAAAGCTACTCCATGGTAGATGGCGACAGTGCCTCCTCCACAGAGCTGTATGCCATCCTGTCCACCCTCAGCAATTTGCCCATCAACCAGGGCATCGCCGTCACCGGTTCGGTGAATCAATATGGCGAAGTGCAGCCCATTGGCGGCGTGAATGAAAAAATTGAGGGCTTTTTCCGCATCTGCGAAGCACGTGGTCTAACCGGCGAGCAGGGGGTCATGATCCCGGCCAGTAATGTGCAAGATTTGATGCTGCCCGAGGATGTGGTAACGGCCGTTGCCCACAACCAGTTCCACATCTGGTCCGTCAGCACCATTGACGAAGGCATCGAACTGCTAACCGGCATCCCCGCTGGCACAGCCAACAACGAAGGCGATTACCCCGAAGGCACCGTCCATCACCTTGTACAAAAACAACTGCTCAAAATGGCCCACGATCTAAAATCATTCGGCGACAGCAAACACGATGAGGATGAAGAGGAAGAAGAGGAAGACGAATAGTTACAATTGCAGGTGGTGGGCGGTGCGCAAAATGCCGACGACGCTTTTGCCGTCTTGCAAACGGCCGTCCAGAGCCATCGCCACCACCTCATCTAAAGCCATTGCCACCACCTCAATCTCCTCATCCACATCCATCGGCAGCGGGTCCGGCGTCAGACCCGTCGCCACATACAGCGTCATCAACTCATCCGAGCCGCCCGGTGCCGGCCAAATCTGCCCCAACGACATAAAGCTATCGGCCCGATACCCCGTCTCCTCACGCAGTTCCCGCTGGGCGCAAACCAGCCAATCCTCACCCCAGCCCCGCGTCCCGGCGGGCAGTTCCAAAATCGTCGCCCCAATCGCCGCCCGATATTGGCGAAGCATCACAATTTGGTAGCCTGCCTCACCCGCCACCAACGGCATCAGCACCACCGCCCCCGGATGCTCCACCACCCCCCGCTCCATAGTCGCGCCATCAGGCAGCCGCACCTCATCCACCCGCAGCCGCCACGA
>JACKBT010000036.1 GCA_020634415.1 Ardenticatenaceae bacterium | reverse complement strand
TAAATCTAAGGATGATCAGAATTACGCGAGACCATTGGCCTACTTGTTTAATAGCCATTCTGAAATATTTGGCAATTGGTTTGACGTTTTTAAATCAGACGAAGAAATTGTTTTTGACGCCTATCTAGCCGCCCTCAACATCGAACGACATTGGGATTACTCTGGCGAAGCCTTAAAATTACTCACAGAAAGAAACTTTGAGTTTCTATTCAGAGTGGTTGACCAACTCTATGAGAAAGAAAGGTGGCCTAGTTTAAACACCAATATGCCCAAGTTTGATTTTTTATGGGAACGAGACTCTTATCTTCAAGATATAGAGTATTTCGGGAAATATATCCTGACAAAGAATGAAAGTTCATATAATAGGTATAGAGAAAATATATTTTGCAAATTGTTTACGAAGGAAAATGGCAAAGTTGAACTAGACGAATTAGTAAGCAAAAAGCAAACCTTTTTCAGGTCAACAGTTCAAAATAATGCACGCGATGTTTACTATATGCGCTTTATATTTAGTGCCGCACAGTCTTTAGACGAGGAGTTTAGACGCGAATTGTTAGGATGGTTTATTAGATGGAACAATAATTTCAAAGATTTCGAAACGTTAGATTATGAATTAGCAACGAAAATTTGGTCTGGGAGTCAGGTTCCTATACTCGAGCGTGAGAAAAATTTCTTAGTTAGTCTATTACCCATTTTTAATTCCATTGAACTTCTTGAACATAAAGCTTACGTGGAAAAGCAAATAGAAAACAAGATGAAGTATATAGAGCGTGAAAAGAAAAGAGATTTTTTAGAAGGCAGATTATAAGAGAAATTGAATTCTCGAGATTTATGAACCCAACCAAGCCTAGTTGTTTTTGCTAGATATGGGGAGGACAACGGCCGTTTCCCTTCATTGCCCTGCCAATACGATTGATGATGAGGGGTTGCGGGAGGGGGTTTTAACGGTTGCTTTTACGCGCTCCATTCTGGAAATAAGTGAGAGGGGTCAAATATAGCGTAGGTTTTGAAGAATCACGATAACATTGGCTCAAGGATGAATCATCTTTGCCCGATGAAATGATAGGAACAAGCTAACAGGGCATCAACCAGACGCGGCGAGTATACGCATATTCAGCCGACACGGTAAGGGCAAAGTGTGTTCTAATCGCGCCGCGCTGGTTATGCAGGCGTTAAGCCACATCATCGAATTCCACGCCTAACACGACAACCCTGATCTCACTACCAGACAATAGCGAACCCTTCACCTTTTTGACACAGAAAAGCGTTCTGCCACCATCACCGCCATATGATTATTCATTTGAGTTGGTGATGACGCAGGTGATGCTATAGGTTCGGTCAAAAATAAGTTTAGACTTTTGGAGATTGGAGACTGGGGACTAGAGACTACCCAGTCTCCAATCTCCAATCTCCAGTCACCTTTTTAGGCGTTGGTGGGTCTTTGTTTAACGGCCGTTCCCCCCAACAACCCCTACATTTTTCGTTTTACCCCCGAACAGGCTACAATGGTCATGGCAACAACCACTTGAGCAGCAACCATGACCCTGACTGATTTTGTCTTCATCCTCATCCCCATCATCGTCCTCATTGGCCTGCTGGAAACAGTTTTGTCAGCCCTGTGGCTGCCCTTTTACATGCGGCTGGGCATCCCTGTCTGGCGGCAGTCGGCGCAGGTGTTGTCGCGGGAGCAGTTTGGGCGCGTGGCGGCACAGCTAGATGGCACAGAACTAACCGGCACCTGGTATCCCGACGTGATGTTTAAGCAAATCAGCCCCCACGAGTTGGCCTTTCGGCACAAGCTGGGTGGGGTGCGGCGGCGCGGGGTGCGGCTGCGTTCACCCGTCAGGGGCATGGTGCGGTTACAGGCCGAAGCCTACACCGTGACCGTAACCAACTATTTGCCCTGGGTCACGCCCGTTGTGCTGCTCTTCTTCTTGTGGATGTTTAGCCCCACTAATCGGCCAGAGTTTAGCAGCGGCAGCGGCCTGGGCTTTTTAATTTTCCTGCTGCTCATCATGGCCGTGACCATTGGCCTGCAACTGATGGTTTTTCGGCAAATCAACGAACGGATTTTAGAACAAATTGTGCGGGATCGTTGAGTAATCAAGCCACCGTGCTTCGCCAATTACCCAATTACCCAATTACCCCTCCCCAACTATGCAAGCAGACACACTTACCCAAATTAGTCAGGAAGTTTTGCAAGGCCCGCTGCGGCTGATGGAGCCGTTGGAGCAGGAGATTTTTTTGATACGGCTGCGGACGGCGTGGGCGGATGTGATACGGCCGTTTGCCCAACTATACGGCCGTCATCCCCACTACCAAACCTGGCTGCACAAACTCATCCACATCGTCGCCCAGGCATATGCCAGCCGCCCCCGCGATTTGCGCCTGCTAGATTTGCAGCGCACGGCCGAACCCGACTGGTTCCAACAGAGCCACATGCTGGCCTATGTCTGCTACACCGACCGCTTCGCGGGCAATTTGCAAGGCGTGCGCCACAAAATTCCCTATCTCAAGGAGTTGGGCATCACCTACCTGCACCTTATGCCCCTGCTGCAGCCGCGCCAGGGGGCCAACGATGGCGGCTACGCCGTCAGCAGTTACCGGCAGGTAAACGAGAAGCTGGGCACAATGGCCGATCTGGCCGAACTGGCGGCCGAACTGCGGGCCAATGGCCTCAGCTTGTGCATTGATCTCGTCTGTAATCATACCGCCAAAGAGCATGAATGGGCGCAAAAAGCGATGGCGGGTGATGCCATCTACCAGGACTACTACCTGATGTTCCCCGACCGCACCCTGCCCGACCGCTACGAGCGCACCGTGCGCGAAATCTTCCCCGATTTTGCGCCGGGCAACTTCACCTATTATGAGCAGATTGACAAGTGGGTGTGGACGACGTTTAACGAATATCAGTGGGATTTGAATTATCAGAATCCGGCCGTTTTGGCCGAGATGCTGGACATTATGCTCTATCTGGCGAACCAGGGGGTGGAGATTCTGCGGCTGGATGCGGTGGCCTTTATGTGGAAGCGCATGGGCACAGATTGCGAAAATCAGCCCGAAGCCCACTTAATTTTGCAAGCGTTCCGCGCCCTCAGCCGGATAGCCGCGCCCGGTTTACTGCTGAAGGCCGAAGCCATTGTGTCGCCACCGCAGCTTGTGCCTTATTTGGGGCGCGGTGAGGCGGCCAATAAGGAGTGTGAGTTGGCCTACCACAATGTCTTCATGGTGATGTTGTGGAGTGCGCTGGCCGAACGCAAGGTGGCTTTGCTGACGCACGCGCTGCAAAATATGCCCGCCATTCCCTCGGGTACGTCGTGGTGTACTTATGTGCGCTGCCATGATGATATTGGCTGGGCGGTGACGGAGGAGGATGCGGCGGGGGTGGGGCTGAATGGTTACGCGCACCGGGCCTTTTTGAGTGATTTTTATATCGGCCGTTTTCCCACCTCTTTCGCTCGTGGCACAACCTTTCAATTTAATCCCAAAACCAATGACCGCCGCGTAAATGGGGCCTTGGCTTCGTTGGCTGGTTTGGAAGTTGCGTTAGAGAATGGCGACGAGAAGGCGGTTGATTTAGCCATACGGCGCATTGTGCTGCTGCACAATCTGATTTTGGCCTTTGGCGGAATTCCCCTGCTGTATATGGGGGATGAGTTGGGGCTGTTGAATGACGAGAGTTATTTGCAGGATGAGATGTTGGCGGCAGACGGCCGTTGGCTGCATCGGCCGCGTATGGATTGGCAAGTGGCGGAGAAGCGGGGGGATGTGGGGAGTGTAAACGGCCGTATCTACCAATCATTTCGCCAACTCATCGCCGCCCGTCAGCGCACCACCATGCTCCACGCCCAGGCTCGCCCCATACCTGTGTGGACACACAACGATCACGTCTTTGGCCTGGTGCGGGAAAGTGCGCGAGGCCGCTTACTCATTTTGGCCAACTTCACCGAAGCAGCACAAGGCGTTTCATATGATCGGCTAGCGCAACTGGGCTTCCACGGCCAGCTCATCAATCATCTCAACGAGCCATTTGAAGCGTGGCACCAAGTTTGGCTGCAACCCTATCAGGTAGTGTGGCTGGAAAGTGTGCCCTAGCATCCATCCCCCAAAGCCTGTGTATACTTGTCGGCAGCGTCTAACAGAGAGAAGCCGCGAGTACCAACCCCAGCATATGTTGCGTGTTCCATTAGTTATCTGTGTATAAACAAACATCAAAAGCGTTTGCAGTCCCCCGAGCTCCTATAAGTTTTCTTACCGGGGGCAAGGGGAGAAACTGATTCGACCTGGACAAATTATTTGCAGGACACTTCAAGTAGTTTAAGACAAATTGTAATATGCGGTAGTTAACCTCTAATATGGTATCCTACCATCCAGGAAAAACCGCATTCATTTTACAAACTTATATTTAGACTCTTTGCAGTTCACAGACAAACTCTACATTTACCATCCAAAACGTTTATATCTCTCTACGTTTTATATTGTATTGTCCATTGAACTTCAGGGATTCAATTTTTGTGGTTAATACCACGGAGGAACAAAAGTAATGAAAATTGTAGTCGTTGGAACAGGATTTGTGGGGCTGCCTCATGCGGCCGTTTTATCTGAATATGGTCACGAAGTGTGGGCTTATGATATTGATGAATCGAAGATTGCGGCCTACAAAAGCTGTGATCCGGCTCGGATAGAGCGCATTGTCAATGAGCCGGGGCTTTCGGCCATCATTGCCGAAAATTATAATAAATATCTCTTCTTTACAACCAACATTGACGAAATAGCCGATGGGACAGATGTGTTCTTTCTCTGCCTCAACACACCACCCAAACGCGATGGCTCGTCTGATCTCAGCTACTACCTCAATGCCGCTCATCATCTGGCCGAGTTATTAGCCAATCGTCAGGACCAAAAACGGGTCGTCTTGGTGAATAAAAGCACTGTGCCGATTGGCACGGCACGGCTGTTAGAAAACATCATGCAAGAGCATGGTGTCGAAAATTTTGGTGTTGCTTCCAATCCAGAGTTTTTGGCACAGGGCAACGCCGTGGATGGCTCCCGCAAGCCAGACCGCATTGTGGTAGGGGCCGATACGGGCGAGGATTTGGCAATTTTAGGCCGAGTCTACTCCCAATTCCGCAATCATGTTCGCATTCGTTACCTGGAAACCACCCCAGAAACGGCCGAAGCTATCAAATATCTGGGCAACACCCTGCTGCTCTCTTACATCTCTTTCTGGAATGGTGTAGGGGCACGGGTGGCCGAAGCCCACGAAAATATTCGCATGGAAGATTTGAAGATCGGTGTGACCTCTGACTCGCGCATTAGCACCTGGGGGTCGTATGTGAGTAACGGGGCGGGTGGCAGTTGTTTTGGCAAGGATATTCAATCGCTAATTTATCAGTTGAATCAAGTCGGCCGTTCTACAGATTTACTGCAGGCTGTGTACAACATTAATGAGTATCAAAAGACTTATTTAATTGACCGCGCCGTTTATGAAGCCGACTTCAACTTCAACCAGAAAACAGTGGCTATTTTGGGTCTGGCCTTCAAGAAGCGCACCAACGACATGCGCGATTCAGCCGCCTTGAAGGCGGTGGAGGCCCTGTTGGCACGAGGTGTTCAAGAGATTCGGGCGTATGACCCATTGGCGATGGAAGATGCCAAGAATTACTGGTTCAACCCTGAGAAGAATCACCTCTTTAACCGCATCAGCTACCATGAATCACCCCAGGCCGCTTTGGCGGGCAGTGACGCGGTATTTATTTCCACCGATTGGGAAGAGTTCCGGGGCTTGTCGCGCACGATTGAGCAAGCCGTACAGCCGCCATATTTGGTCATAGACGGTCGTCGTATGATTCCCGACTTTGAAGCTTTAGTAGAGAAAGGGTATGACTATCTGGCCGTCGGCAGCCCGCTCCTGCAAAAGTCACAAAGCCCGGCCCAAAGCACCAATGGCCTGGCTAAGGAAGAATTGAGTCCCCAAACAGTCTAATTGATCAGAATCTTTGGGATTTGAAGGGGTAATCGGCGTTTGATGTAGGGTCGAGGTGCGCCTCGACCCTACATCTGGTATCAACCCCCAGACAGGTGGCTCGGCCAGGAGGCCGGCCACAGCACTTCAAGTGCGTAACTCCTACTAAATTCCCCCAGCAGCCATCGGCTATCCTTACGCAATCATTACATTCCTATTACAATCCTTTTGCAGCCCAATAGTACAATTAGGCTGGTTAAAATGTTGTTTGATGACAAAAGGAGTAGGGACACATCATGTGGTTTGAGACCTTAATTAGAGAAGAGACAGGTTGTGCCACCTATATGGTAGGTTGTCAACAAACTGGCGAATGTGCTGTGTTTGATCCCCTCTGGGATATACAACCCTATATGGATATGGCCAAGAAGAAGAAGTCCAAGATTCGTTATGTGATTGATTCCCACAGCCATGCGGATCATGTATCTGGGGCAACCTGGCTGGCGGAAGCAACTGGGGCAGAATTGATTCTGCCTGAGCTGGCTGATATTACGTATGAAGCCACACGTGTGAAGCATGGTGACATGATTCGCATGGGTGGCGTGGGGCTGGAGGTGGTTCATGTGCCAGGCCACCGCCCCGAGCAGATTAACCTGCTGGTGTATGATTTTCCTCGCGGTGATGAACCCTGGTGCATTTTAACGGCCGATTTCGTCCTGGTTGGCGATGTGGCCCGGCCCGACTTAGCCCAGGCTGGCGAAGTGGGCGCACCGGTTCTTTTTGATGTAGCGATCCCCCGCTTTCTCAATTTGCCCGACCATGTTGAGGTATATCCCGGCCATCTAGCCGGGTCTACCTGAGGCCGCGTCACCAGTGGCAAGGTTGTCACTACGGTTGGCTATGAGCGGCGTTTTAATGACTCGTTACGCTTCCAGAACAAAGAAAGATTTATCAATTATATGCAAGATGACCAGCCCTTAAAACCGGCGAATATTTTGAACATTGTGGCCACGAATCAGGGGAAACGGCCGTTAACCAAACATTACCCCCAAGCCGCTGCCCTTAACCCGGCCCAGGTTCAAGATTATGTCGGCGAAGGACACATCATTATTGATACCCGTTCCTCGGCCGAATTCGGTGCTGGTCATATTCCCGGCTCCATTAATGTTCAACTAGACAGCGATGAATTTGAACAACGTGCAGGCTGGATGACACCCGACGATGCCCCCTTAATTTTGGTTACGGGCAAAGATGCAGATGCTCAAACGGCCGTCTACAAAATGGCCTTCATCGCCCTCAACACTCAGGTAACTGGCTACCTGCAAGGTGGCATCACCGCCTGGATAAAAGCAGGCCACAGCCTGACTATCGTCCCCCAAATGGACGTACATACCCTCAAACACAAGCTAACGGTCAACGGCTTGCAAGTTTTAGATGTACGCGACCAAGAAGAGTGGGACGAAGGCCATATCGAACAAGCACGCCTCGTACCTTACACCCGCACCGTACCCCAACTAACTGGCCCCGCTTTGTTAGACACTCTCCCCTGGGACAAAGAACAGAGCATCGCTGTCACCTGCGCCACAGGCAAACGCTCCAGCACCGCCATTAGCATCATGCTTCGTGAAGGTTACAAAAACCTCTACAACGTCACAGGCGGCATGGAAGCCTGGGAATCAGCCAATTTCCCCATGCTCGACGGCGAAGGCAACCTCTGCAAAATGTAAAACCCTCTCTATCCCCCAAGTTCTTCATGTAAGGAACTTGGGGGATTTTTATTTGAAGAAGGAGTAAAAAGAATGATTGAATGGCTGCTAGAACCCTGGCCCTGGTATGTTTCTGGCCCCCTGATTGGTTTGACCGTTCCCTTACTTTTCATCCTCACTGGCAAAAGCTTTGGCATATCCAGCAGTCTGCGTCATATTGGGGCCGCCTGTGCCCCCCGCACCAAACTTCCCTATCTGAGCAAAAATTACAACTGGCGCGACCACACCTGGAGCATTATCTTCGTAACAGGG
Source organism: Ardenticatenaceae bacterium (assembly GCA_020634415.1). Next base: position 38,542 of record JACKBT010000036.1, on the reverse strand, counting down.
GTACTGATCGGGGGCTTTATTGGCAACTACCTTCTCTCCTCGCAGCCTGCTGCTTTTTTGCCCGAAGCGTATGCCAGCCTTAAAGGCGTTTTGATTTTGTTCGCGGGTGGTGTTCTGATTGGTTTTGGCACTCGGTATGCGGGTGGCTGCACCTCTGGTCACACCATTACGGGTATCTCCAACTTACAATTAGCCAGTTTAGTTGCCACCATCTTTTTCTTTGTCGGTGGCCTCATTTCCACCTGGCTCATCTTGCCACTCATTTTGCCGTAGGGAGAGAACCATCATGAAAACCAGAATTTTGACATTAATAACAGGTGTTTATTTTGGGATTGTTTTGGTCAAAACGCAGGTTATATCCTGGTTTCAGATCAACGATATGTTCTTGTTCAAAGACCCGTACATGTATCTGGTCATCACTTCGGCCATTGTTGTGGGCATGGTCTCCATCCTGATCCTCAAACGGTCACAAGCACGCACTGTAACGGGTGAAGTCATTCGCTTCAAGGAGCAAAGGCTTCACAAAGGTGTGGTGATTGGGGGTACTTTATTTGGCGTAGGCTGGGCCATTACAGGGGCTTGTCCTGGGCCAATTTATGCTCAAATTGGAGCGGGCACGATATTAACGCTTTTTACCTTTTTGGGAGCTATGTCGGGAATGTATCTATACGCTTATTTGCAACCCCGGCTGCCGCATGGAACATTCGGTAAACGGGCTTCAATTGGCGTAAGTAGTGGTGACTAACGCCCTTTTTAGGGTTTGGGCAGCACAAACCCTACGCAAGCGCCACCTTTTTCTCGGTTAGCGGCCCAAATACGGCCGTTATGCGCTGCCACAATTCCCGCAGCAATGGCTAACCCCAAACCGGCCCCACCTGTAGCCCGGCTGCGAGCTTGTTCACCCCGATAAAACTTCTCAAACACTCGCTCTAAATCATCGGGGTTAAAGCCCGGCCCCGTATCACACACAGTTACTTCCACACCAACGGCCGTTCGCTGCACCCCTAGCGCCACCTGCCCCCCATCCGGCGTATACCGCAGCGCATTACTCACCAGATTCGCCAGCACCCGCCCCATCTTCTCGGCATTCAGCCGCACCGGATCAATTCCTGTACCCACATCGCCCACCAATTCAATTTGCCGCTGCTGCGCCAAAGCCTGAAAACTCTCCAAAGTATCCGAAACCAAATCGCGCAAAGAGTGATCGGACAACTCTAAAACCAGCCCATTGGCATCCAGTTGCGCCAACTCAAAAAAATCATCAATCAGCTTATTCATCGCCATCACATCACTGCGAATCGTGCGATAATATCGCTGCTGCATCTCAGGATCAGACACCACACCATCGTGCAGTGCTTCCACCATTGCCCGGATGCTGGTGAGAGGGGTACGTAAATCATGGGAAGTCCAGGCGATGAATTCGCGGCGCAGGCCCTCTAACTTTTCACGCTCCTGTTCGGCCGTTTGCAACTGCAAGGCCATCTCATTAAACGAAGCGGCCACACGAGCCACTTCATCACGCCCGGTAACGGCCGTTCGCGCCTCCAAATCCCCCTCCGCCAACGCCTGCGCCGTCAAATCCAACTGCCGCAAACTATCCGTAATACTCGCCGCCGCAAACACACCAAACGTCGTGGCAATAATCACCGCAAACAGCAGCAGCACAATGCTCAACGTCAGGTCATGATCGCTCACAAACATCTGCTCCGACATCACCCACACATTAAACAAAGTCAAAACGGCCGCCCACACATACGTCAGCAGCAGCGTCAACATCAAAGAAGGCGAACGCGCCCAGCCCCGCCGGTACAGCCAATAACCCAGCCCCAACGAAATCACCGAAGTCAAAGCCAACGCCGATACCAACGTGGCAATCTCCGTCATCGGTGCCTGCATCAACTGCCACATCAATAAGGCCACCAGCCCCAACGCCAACACCAGGCCAGAAACTAAAATACGCCAGGGCGCACGGCTAAACCAACTAAAATACCTATTTTCAGGAAGTGCTTGTATCATGAATGAGTTCAAATCGTAAATCGTAAATCGTAAATCGTAAATCCCCATCACTGGCCTGGATCAAACTTATACCCGACCCCCCACACTGTCAGCAGCCATTGGGGATTACTGGCATCTTGTTCAATCTTTTCCCGCAGTCGGCGAATATGCACCGTTACCGTGCTGGGGTCTACATATTCCGAGAAACCCCACACATTTTCCAATAACTGATCTCGCTTAAAAACCTGGCGTGGATGTTTGGCCATAAACCAGAGCAAATTAAACTCTGTCGCCGTCAGTTCAATTTCCACCCCACGCACCATCACCTGCCGGGTAGTAGGGTTCACGGAAAGGGTGTCGAATTGCAACGGCCGTTCCCCTCCCGGCACCACACTCTGATTATGCGTCCGCCGTAACACCGCCTTCACCCGCGACACCAACTCCGCTGGCGAAAACGGCTTCGTCACATAATCATCCGCCCCTAATTCCAGGCCATAGATGCGATCCGTCTCCTGGCTGCGTGCCGTCAACAAAATCACCGGCACATTCGAGGTAGGATCATCCCGCAACCGACGCATAATCTCCAAACCATCCACCTGCGGCAGCATCACATCCAACACCACCAAAGAAGGCAATTGATACCGAATCGCCGCCAATGCACTATAGCCATCCCGCGCCGTCCGCACCTCATACCCTTCCTTCTGCAAATAAAGACTCACCACCTCCACCACCGAGGCTTCATCATCTACCACCAAAATATCTCTATACTCAGGCAAGTTCGTCTCCATAACCGTTCATTTGCCCCTTTTTTACACAAAAATTCTTACACGCGGGTTACAAAAACGAGATTGAAAGTGCTGCCTTCCAATCTCGTTTTGAATTGGTGTATTGGTCTAACCGTATATTGGTGTATTGGATGTAAAAGCCTACCCAATACACCAATATACAAATACACCTTATTAAGCCGCTTCCATCACCGGAATCGGCCACAACCAATGCTTATATTTGTCCATACGGCCGTATACCACATCAAAATACAAATCCCGAATCTGCGCCGTAATCGGGCCAACACCACCATCACCCAACTGCCGATTGTCAACCGAGCCAATCGCCGTCACCTGCGCCCCTGTGCCACAGAAAAAGGCTTCATCACAGAGATAGAGTTCAGTGCGGTCAATCGGCCGTTCCACCACATCCAAATCCAACTCCACCCGCGCCAGGTGCATAATCGTGCGCCGCGTAATCCCTTCCAAAATATTGTCCGTAATCGGCGGCGAAATCAACACCCCATCCCGCACCATCATAAAGTTCGCCGCACTACCTTCCGACACATGTCCATCCTGATTCAGCACAATCGCCTCATCATACCCACTCAACACAGCATCACTCTTAATCAGCGCACTATTCACATACGCCCCATTCACCTTACCCCGCGCCGGAATAGACGTATCATCTACCCGCCGCCACGAACTCACACACACCCGCGCTCCCTTGTCCGCCTTAATATACTTGCTCACCGGCTGGCTAAAAATCGCCACCTTATCATTGGCATCATGCAGCCACACACGGAAAACACCATCATCCTTGTACATAATGGGACGAATATACACATTCTCACGCCAGCCTTCCGTCGCCAGCAGCTCCACCGTAATATCGGCCAACTGCTCCGGCGTATAATCCAAATTCGCCAGCAGCAGCTTACAACTATTCAAAAAGCGCGTGTAATGGTCAACCAGACGAAAAGCATACAACTGCTCCTGCTCCTCATTCCAATAACCACGCAGCCCGCCAAAACAGCCCGTGCCATAATGCAGCGTGTTACACGTAATACTGACATGTGCCTGTTCAATAGGCACGATTTTTCCTTCAAAATATGCAAATTGGGTCATGGGAAATTCTCCTTGTTATACCGTAGAGACGTTGCAATGCAACGTCTCTACATTTTCAAACAGCAACGGCCGTTGACACCGACTCCGCCAACACCTCATCCGCCGTCACCTCTCGCCCAAGCTGACCAGACAGGTAAATACCCTCCGAAATCAGCATCGTATTCAGGGCAATTTCGGCCGTTGGCAGCAGCGGCACACGCCCCTGCAACGCCGCAATCCAATGCTCCTGCGGCCCATCATACGCCTCACCACCCTCCTGCACATTATGCAGCCGCCACGAAAAACCAGTCAAATTCGTCGTCGCATCCACATCCAAATCCCCCATACTGCGATAAAACCCAAACGGATCCAAACGAATACCACCCTCACTGCCAAACAGACTGCTGCCCTCAAAACTATTCATATGCACCGCCCACGCCTCAATAATGTCCATCGTCAGGCCATCCTCAAAACGCACCAGCCCCAGCCCCAACTCCTCCACATCATAGCCACTGCTCGCCTGCCGCCGCACATCCATCGCCGTCTCCTGGTACGTCTGGCCGCTAATACGCAGCACCTGCGGGTTAGCCAACAGATACAGCAGTTGGGAGATATGGTATACACCCATATCATACATCGCGCCACCCGCCGAGTTGCGCTTCTGCACAAACGTAGGGCTGCCATAACCATCCACAAACGGCCGTCCCCGCCGCCGAAACCCCGTCGAACGCGCATGATAAATCCGGCCCAACTGCCCCGCCTCAATCAACGCCTTCGCCGCCTTCGTATTATTCTGAAACAACAGCAGCAGTTGAATAGACAACAATCGCCCCGTCGCCTGCGCCGCCTCCCACATCGTCAACGCATCCCGGTACGCTCCCGCCATCGGCTTCTCGCAATACACATGCTTCCCCGCCTCCAAAGCCGCCACCGTCACCGGCATATGAAAATTATTGTGCAAACACACATCCACCGCCTCAATATCATCTCGCGCCAGCAGTTGCCGAAAATCAGTGTATACATGGGGGATATTGGCCTCCTCAGCCACCCGCTGCGCCTCAGCCCCATTAATATCAGCCACCGCCACCAACTCCGCTCCGGCAATCTTCTGATACGTCTCAATATGCCGCTTACCAATCTGCCCCACACCAATCATACCTATGCGAATCTTTTCAGCCATTTTATCCTTCTCCTAACTCACGTTTAATCAAAGCCAAAATCATCAATACCAACTCCTCTTCACCCCACTCGGCAGCTTCAGCCTCAATGGCCCAACTGCCCGCATAACCCGCTTCACGCAGCAAGCGGATCGCTTTCGGAATATCCAAAGTCGGCTCACCACTTTCTTTGTCAAAAGAGGTTTTAATATGGGTCAACCGAGCATAAGGCGCATAACGCACCCAGGCATCCTCATGCGTGTCCTCCGGCCAATTAGAAGTATCAAACAACAGCCCCAAACCATCCACCGCCTCCAGCACCTTATACAAATTATTAGGGTCTTTCGTCGGCCCCCAATGGTTTTCAATTAGAACCTCAATGCCCTGCTCCCGCGCCCGGCCAACCAAATCGTTATACCCCTCCACCACAATATCAAAAATCTCATCCAGTGATTCCTCACGCCCCCCCGCATCAATGCGTACCTGCCGCGCTCCTAACATGGCCGCAATCTCCAGCCAGCGATACGCTTTTTGGCGTGTCGCCGCCCGTTCTTCGGCCGTTGGCATATAAATATGACCCCCATCTATAGCCACACAGCCAAACGGCAGCCCCACTGCCTCGCCAGCCGCCTTTACCTTCGCAATAAAAGCATCATCCGCAAACCCCGCCTCCAGATGCCTCATCCAGGGGTCAAGGTAAGTAAAGCCATGCTCCTTGCACCAGGTAATATAGTCAAAAACATCCATCTCACCCGCCGCCACTGTGCGGTGGAAACTATATGAAATAACACTGTAGTCCATTGAACTATCTCCTTACTAAATACGAATATCAGTCGGTGGATTATATGACCAATTACTATTCGGAGTCGAGGCTTTAGGCGGAGACGACCGGCTAAAGCCTCGACTCTCATCAGCAAGGTGGTTACTAATGGCAAGTGAGAAACAACGGCCGTTTCTCGCCCCCCTCCCACCTTCTTCTATAATTCGCCCATGAACATCACCGCACACCGACTTAGCCCTCTTCTCACCCTGCTCCTCCTGCTCCTGGTCGCCTGTTCCCAGCCAACGGCCGTTCCCCCCCTCGTTATCAGCGACACCACAGCCATCATCCCCACCGCCACCAGCACCACCACCACCACGCCCACCCAGCCCCCTGCCCCCACCGCCACCACCATAAGCGTAGCAACACCCAGCCCCACCACCGTCAGCACAGCAGCCCCCACCCCCTTCTTCAGCGGCACACCCTCCCCCGCCTGCGGACAGATATTGCCCCTGTTTAGTGGCGAAACGGCCGTTCCCCCCACCACCCAACTCCAACCCGACCCCAACGCACTGGCCCAACTCGAAAAAATCATCCCCGCCAGTGCCTTGCCCGCCCTGCGCTACCTGCTAGACAATCCCCAAGATGTCGGCCTCGCCATCTACCGCCTGGGTGAAGAAGCCAACGGCGTATACCTCAACGCCGACATCCCCATGCCCCTGGCCTCCGTTGTCAAACTCATCCACCTCGTCGCCTACGCCGAAGCCGTCGCCGCCGGTCAACTCAACCCCCTCAGCACCATCCCCCTGGCCGAACTCGACCGCTACTACCTGCCCCGCTCCGATTTAGGCGCACACCAAGATGCCGTTAACGAACTAATCGCCAACGGCCGTACCTTCGGTGATCCTCCGCAAATCCTGCTCGATGAAGTCCCCTGGCTCATGATCCGCCACAGTTCCAACGCCGCCACCGACTACCTACACATGCTCTTAGGGCAAACAGCCATCGAAGAAACGGCCGTCTCCCTCGGCCTCAGCCAACAAACCGCCCCCTGCCCCTTCCTCGCCCAATTCCTGGCCATGTCCAACCACGTTCGCACCGCCGACAACGACCGTGCCGCCCTGGAAGCCTACCTGGCCGACCCCACCCTCTACGGCACAGAAAGCATGTTACTCTTCGATGCCTTCACCCAAGATGAAACCTTCCGCGCCGACGAAATCTCCTGGCGCGCCGACAACAGACGGCCGTCACTCCCCACCCAACAATTCTTCACCGCCAACCTCAACGCCCAGGGCACAGCCCGCCAATACGCCGCTCTCATGGCCCGCCTTGCCCAAAACGGCCTCAGCAATGGCGACAGCAGCTTCATCGCCCGCCGCTTCCTCGAATGGCCCATGGTCTTCCAGGTGAATCAGGATTTATTCGACAACTTGGGCTATAAAAACGGCCGTTTCCCCGGCCTCCACACCACCGTCTACTACGCCTACCCCGACGGCCAAACCATCCCCATCGTCATCGCCCTCTTCTTCCACAACCTGCCCAACCGCACCTACCAACAATGGCGCAGCACCCTCCCCCACGACGAATTCGCCCGTTGGCTCCTCTACGACCCCGCCGCCCTGCCCGCCCTCCGCGCCGTCATCAACCCTTAGCCAGCCTTCAGTATCAACTTAATATAGTGGGCAAGGGCATAATCTGGCATTTTCTTGGAGACTAAAGACTAGAGATTGGAGACTGGTCAGTCTCTAGTCTCTAGTCTCCAATCTCCAATCTCTAATCCCCCCAAAGCTGTGCTAAAATAGCCTAAAAAAGGAACAGACCATTATGCACACCCGTATCGAAGATTTACTCAAACAATGGGACGGCGAAGAACTCATTTTACGGCATGATCGGCCGTCTGGGGCCTGGATCATCATCGCCATTCACTCCTCGCGTCGCGGCACACCCTCCGGCGGCACACGCATGAAACCCTATGCCGATTTGGCAACGGCCGTTACCGATGCCCTCAACCTCTCCCTGGGCATGACCTACAAATTCGCCGTCGCCAACATGGCTCGCGGCGGCGGCAAAGCCGTCCTCCACCTACCCCCCAACTTCGATCCCGCCCACCGCACCGGCCTCCTGCACCGCTACGGCACACTCATCAAACAGCTAGGCGGCCTCTACGAAACCGGCCCCGATGTCGGCACATCTCCCCACGACATGGACACCATCGCTGAAACCGGTGCCCCCCACGTCTACGGCCTCACCCCCGCCCACGGCGGCTCCGGCAGCACCGGCCTGCCCACCGCCATCGGCGTCTTCAGCGCCATCGAAGCCACCTGCCAGCACCTCTACCAATCCCCCTCTCTGGTAGGCAAACGCATCCTGGTGCAAGGCACAGGCAGCGTCGGCGGCGCGTTGATCGGCTTTCTGCAAGAGGCCGGCGCCGAAATTCTCTTCAACGATGTCAGCGAGACGGCCGTTCACCACTTCCGCGACACAATGGGCCTCACCTACATCCCCGACACAGACATCTACGACACCCCCTGCGACATCTTCTCACCCAACGCCCTCGGCGGCATCCTCAACCAAACCACCATCCCCCGCCTACAATGCGCCGCCGTCGTTGGCGGTGCCAACAACCAGCTAGCCACCGACACCGATGCCCAACGTCTGCACCAGCGCGGCATCCTCTACGCCCCCGACTACGCCGTCAACATTGGTGGTGCCATGGCCGTCCTCTCCATCGAAAGCGAAGGCATGGCCCCCGCCCTGGCCCACCAAAAAGTGCGCGGTGTACGCGAAACCGTATTAGAAATATTGGCTGCAGCCGCTGCCGAAAATGTCTCCCCCGTCGTCGCCGCGCAGCGTGTGGCCGAAGCCAGGTTAACATGAAACGAACAGGCTTTTGGCTTATCACCTCCTTACTGTTATTAGTAATTGGGTTAGATGGGCAAACGGCCGTTGCCAACACCGAAGGCACCCACTTCACCTACCTCCCCTTCATCACCTACTACAACAACCTCGGCCCCAACCAACTCCCCAACAGCTCCTTTGAAGGCGGCTGGTATCACCCCAACGGCATCCCCGAACTACAAATCCCCAACGACTGGGAATTCGAGTGGGACGAAGGGCCAACCGGACATGGCAACGAACCCTGGGATGTCTGGGTGCGCCCCGAAGTGCGCGTCCTCCCCGCCGAACAACTGCCCCCCGCCGAACAACCCATTTTCATCTGGGATGGCAACCAAACCCTCAAAATCTTCAAAGGCTGGGGAGCCATCAGCTTCCGCCTCACCACCCAGGTCACTCTCCAACCCGGAACCTACCTCATGGCCATCCGCTTCTTCCCCGACCTCGTCGCCGACTACGAAAACGGGCAAAAAATCTTCGCCACCGATCCCTACTCCGGCGAAGTAGCCTTCATTTTAGATGGCATCCAGACCGAATGGCAGTTGCCCGCCATCGGCCAGCGCAACCAACTGGTGCGCCAATTCACCGTCACCCAGGCAGGCACACAAGAGATAGGCGTTGCCATGCGCGGCCGCTATGCCCTCGTCAACAACGGCTGGTTCATGGACATGTGGACATTGCAAGAGATGATCCCCGAAGATTAGCGCCTGCCATCGAGCAATGTATCACATACGAGTAATGACGTCATTACTCGTATGTGATTTTCTTCACATTTGCCAGTTGACCTTTGACACTCCTCATTTCACGGCCCACCCATTATGATGACGGTACGGGTGGGTTTAGGTTCGCCGATGGACGGCCGTTTCCGACCTCATTCATCGGCGACAAGGAAAAAGAGAAGTGTCCCCTAAAAAACAGCGCATCCTCATCGCCGGAGCCGCTGGCCGCGATTTCCACGACTTCAACACGCTATTTCGTCAGAACGATACCTACGAAGTCGTAGCCTTCACCGCCACCCAAATCCCCAACATCGAAGGACGCAAATATCCACCCACCCTTTCCGGCCCACTTTACCCCGAAGGCATTCCCATTTACCCCGAGAACCGCATCGAACAACTCATTCGTGACCTAAAAGTAGATCAAGTCACCTTCTCCTACTCCGATGTCTCCCACGAATACGTCATGCACCTGGCCTCACGGGTGTTGGCCGCCGGGGCCGACTTTCGCCTGGTAAGTCCACATCACACCATGCTCCAGTCAGACAAGCCCATCGTTTCCGTTTGCGCCGTGCGCACAGGCTGCGGCAAAAGCCAGACAGCCCGGCGCGTGGTGCAGATTTTGCAGGAATTGGGCTATGAAAAGGTCATCGCCGTGCGCCATCCCATGCCCTATGGGCATCTGGCGGCCCAAGCAGTGCAGCGCTTCGCCACCTACGAGGATATGGACAAACATGACTGCACCATCGAAGAGCGCGAGGAGTATGAACCCTATGTGGATATGGGCGCGGTGATTTATGCCGGGGTGGATTATGCCGCCATTTTGCACGAGGCAGAGCAGGAAGCCGATGTCATTATTTGGGATGGTGGCAACAATGATGTGCCTTTCTTCGCCCCTGATTTTCATCTGGTGGTGGTTGATCCCCACCGGCCGGGCCATGAACTGCTTTATCATCCCGGCGAGACAAATTTACGCATGGCAACGGCCGTTCTCATCAACAAAGTAGACACCGCCGACTACGCCAACATCCTGCAAGTGCAGCAAAACATCCAGGCCGCCAACCCCAACGCCGTTGTCTTACAGGGGGCTTCGCCCGTGCTGGTGGATGAGCCAACGGCCGTTCGTGGCAAACGTGTTCTGGTTGTGGAAGATGGCCCCACCCTCACCCACGGCGAAATGACCTACGGCGCTGGCATCATCGCCGCCCGTGCCTTAGGCGCCGCCGAAATCATTGACCCGCGCCCCTACGCCGTGCGCTCCATCGCCGCCACCTTCGCCAAATATCCCGGCACCGGCCCCCTGCTGCCCGCCATGGGCTACGGCGGCGACCAGATCGCCGACCTGGAAGAGACCATCAACAACACCCCCGCCGATCTCGTTCTCATCGCCACCCCCATTGACTTGGGGCGGCTCATCAAAATCCGCAAGCCCTGGCAGCGGGTGCGCTACAGCCTGCAAGAAATCGGCCAGCCGACATTGAAAGAAGTGCTGCAAGCCAAGTTAACCGTTTAACAAAACGCTGGGGGAAATACGGAGCCAACACAGGGGGCAGGGTTTAGACCTGCCCCCCACTAAAGCCTACCTTCCCCCAGAGACAGTCTCAACCAATTGCATACGATGTCTCCACCTCACGAAACCCGTTCAACGCTTACCGCCATCCGCCAGAAGGAAAGCGAGATGGCACAGCAGCTACTAGCGGCCCAACATGAAGCCGCGCAAGCCATTGCCCGGGCGCGGCAAGAGGCGGAAGCCCTGTTGGCCCAAGCTGTGGGCGAGGGGCAGCAAGCTGGGGCAGCCGAAAAAGCGGCGATGCTGGCCGCCATTGAGCAAGAGGCGCAAAAAATGGTAGCCCAGGCCCAAGTGGAAGCAGCCCGGCGGCAAAGTGAGGGAGCAGCCAGAGTGGCAACGGCCGTTCACCAACTCATCACCGACATTTGTGGGCACGATTTTGCCTCACAGCTACAGGAGATGCCCCCATGAAAGTGCCCATGACCCGCCTGCAAATCATTGGCCTCAAAGCCGATCTCATGCCCACACTGCATGGGCTGCACCAACTGGGCTGCGTGCAGATTGAGGATGTGGCCGCGCAGGAGGAATTGGCGGTGCGCCCCTGGCAGCTTGATGAGGCAACCATCCGCCAGCGCGAGGAGCTGACCCACCTGGTGGCTGAGTTGGAAGGGCTGCTGGCAACATTTGCCCCCGATGGCGGGGAGCATGACCCGGCCTGGACGAGCGGCCCTTGTTTGGAGGAGGCGCGGGCGGATATAACGGCCGTTACGCCCCAGGTGCAAAACCTCGTGGCCCACCGCGAAGCCCTGCAAGCCGAACAAACCTCCCTGCCCCGCTACGAGGGCACGTTACGCAAGCTCCTGCCCATCGTGCCGGCCAGCGCCAATGAGCCGGGCCATGCGTTTGTGTGCATTTTAATCGGCCGTTCCCACCGCTGGCTGCTGGATGTGGTCGCCGAAGCCGTGCGCCAACTCACCGTCGGCCGCGCCGACATAGCCGCCGGTGTTTTAGATGAAACCACCGAGGCCATGATCATCGTTGTGCCCGACGAATTCGCCACCGAATTGGAGCAGATGCTGGGCCGCGAAGACATCACCCGGCTGCGCCTGCCCGATGAAATTGCCAATCAGCCCCCCGAAAAAGCCCTCTTATCCCTGCGCCAACGGCTGGCCGACATCCCCCGCGAACTGGGGCAACTGGATGCCGAATTGGCCGCCATTGCCGCCACATGGCAACCTCGGCTGCGGGCCTATCGCGTCTGTTTGCAGGATCGTCTGGCCGAGTTGGCGGTGTTAGAGCAGTTGGGCGAAACGGCACAAACGTTTGTCCTGGCGGGCTGGACACCCACGCGAGAGGTGGCGCACATCGAAGCCGCCCTGCATGAAGTGGCGGGGGAGCGGGTAGTGGTGGAAGCCCTGCCCTTAACAACGGCCGATTACGCCGACGCGCCGGTGGTGTTGGAAAATGTGGCGGTAGTACGGCCGTTTCAAAGCCTCGTCCGCCTCCTCAACCTGCCCCGCTACGACGGCCTCGACCCCACCCCGCTCATGTCCCTCTTCCTGCCCCTCTTCTTCGGCATGATTTTGGGCGATGTGGGGTACGGCGCACTGCTGCTGCTCTTGTGCCTCTACGGCTTGCGCCGTTTTCGCCAGCCCGGCACCGTGCGCGACATCGTTCAGGTACTCACCATCGGCTCAGTTTGGGGCATTGTGTTTGGCTTTCTCTATGGAGAAGCCTTTGGCACTCTGGGCGAGCATATAGGGCTGCACGCGCTCTGGTTTGAGCGGGCCGATGCCCATGAGCTGACGTCGCTGCTGCTGTTCGCCCTCGCTGTGGGGGCCGTACACGTTGTGCTGGGGCTGCTGGTGGGTGTGTGGGAAGCGGCACGCCACCGTCACCGCCATCACCTGTTGGAGCGGGGCGGGATGCTGTTGGGGCTGATGGGGCTGTTTTTGTGGGCAGCAGTGCTGGTCGAATGGCTGCCCGCTGGTTTGCAAACCCCCGCCATTGCCGTTCTCATCATCGGCATCGTTCTCCTCAGCAGTTCGTTGGGCTGGATTGGCATCTTGTTGGGGCCGATTGAGTTTGTGGGACTGCTGGGCAATATTTTGTCCTATCTGCGTATTGCGGCGGTGGGCCTGGCTTCGGTATACGTGGCCCAACTGGCGAATGATCTGGCGGGCAGTTTGGGCAGTGTGGTGGTGGGTGTGTTGATTGCGGTGCTGTTCCACGCCCTGAATCTGGTGCTGGGGGCGTTTAGCCCCACCATCCACAGTATGCGGCTGCATTATGTGGAGTTTTTCCGCAAGTTTTATGAAGGCGGCGGACGGCCGTTTGAGCCGTTTGCTGCCGTTAACCGTAAGCGGTGAACGGTAAACCGTAATCGGATTACGGATTACCGATAACGGATTACGGACTACCGATAACGGATTACGGGAAAGGGGAACACAAATGGATGCACAACTACTAATCCCTATTGGGGCAGCCTTGGCCGTTGGTCTGACGGCCATTGCCACAGCCATTGCCCAGGCGCGGATTGGCGCGGCTGGGGCCGGTGTGATTGCCGAACGGCCTGAGATGGTAGGTTCGGTTATTTTGCTCATCGCCATTCCCGAAACGATGGTTATTTTGGGCTTTGCGGTGGCGGCGATGATCTTAATTCTGTTGTAGGGGCGTGCCCTTGTGGGCGGGTACAAGACCCGCTCCTACAGTGGGTGTTTCATCATGAGCCTGGCAGCGATTTTGGCGGAGATTGAAGCGGCAACGGCCGTTCAGATAGCCGCCTTGCAACAAGAAACCGAAGCCACCATTCAGGCCATCCTGGCAGAGGCACGGCTGGCGGCGGCGGCCCGTTATGAGGCGGCGCGGCTGGCGGTGGTGCGGCCTGTGGCGGTGGAGAGGGCGCAGCGTTTGTATGAAGCACGGCTGGCGGCAGAACGGGCAGCGGCCGCTGCCCACGTTCACCTTCACCAGCAAGTGCAAAGCGAAGCCCAACACCACCTCGCCCACCTGCGCCATGAGCCAGCCTATGGCCCCATCCTGCACAACCTCATCGCGGAAGCCCTGCAAGCCCTGGGCGCGGAAGAGACGGCCCAACTTGTCATTGATCCGCGAGACGAGGAGCGGGTGGCCGCCATTTTGGGCGAGATGGCCCTGCCTATCCCCAGCAAGCCAACTTTGAACAGTTGGGGCGGCGTGGTGGTGCAGAGTGCGGACGGCCGTATTACCATCCACAACACCCTGGAATCACGGCTGGAGCGGGCCATGAGCTATGTCGAACTTTGATTATGGCAACACCCGCTTACACGCCATGAAGGCCCGTTTGTTGACGCGGGAGAGCCTGAACAACCTGGCGGCGGCGGGTACAGTGCCAGCTTTGCTGAACGCACTCACGCGCACAACTTACCGCACGGCCGTAGAAAAGGCTCTCATCCAATTTAGCGGCACGGCGGCGCTGCAAGCTGCTTTGCGGCAGGAGTTGGTGGAGACGGTGACGAAGGTGCGGGGCTTTTTTGCGGGGCAAGCGGCCGTTTCTGTCTGTTGGCTCATGCGCCGCTATGATGTGGACAATGTGAAGGCGATTTTGCGGGGTGTCAACCATCAACTGCCTGCACCCGAAATCCTGAATGCCACCCTGCCGCTGGGCGAACTGGCAACGGCCGATTTAACCACTCTGGCCCACACCGACCACATTGGCGGGGTGCTGGATTTGCTGGCAACGTGGCGTGTGCCGCTGGCCCAACCGTTGCTGGCGGCTGAAAACAGCAGCCTGTACACGTTGGAGATGGCTCTGGAACAGTGGTATTTCCAGGCGGTGGTGGCCTTAGGCCAGAAAGAGGCGCAGGCGCTTAAGCAGATGGTGAGGTGGCAGGCGGATGTGGGCAATCTGTTGGTTGTGCTGCGGCTGGTGCAGGGGCATCAGGGTGAATGGGGAGCGGCAACGGCCGTTCCGCCCTTCATCGGCCCTGGTCATATTGCCATAACCACCCTGCTAACAGCGGCCCAGCAGCCGACAATTGCCAAAGCGGTGGCCGTTTTGAGCCACGCCCCCTACCACCAAAGTCTGGCGGAGGGGCTGGCCCAGTACGCGGTTAGCCAGCAGTTGAGTGTGTTTGAACGGCCGTTACGCCAGGCACAGCACCAACAGGCCAGCCGCTACTTCATCAGCGACCCACATGGCATTGGCATCTTGCTGGGTTATTTGCTGCTAAAAACGGCCGAAATCAGCAACCTCCGCCACATCGCCCACAGCCTGCAACTGGGCGAAGCACCAGAGATCATTCGCCTGGAGTTGTTGTAGTACGGTTATCCGTAATCCGTAATCGGTGATCGGATTACCGATTACGGATTACCGATCACGAATCCCATGAGTCGTTTACTCATCATCACCCAACCTGGCCTGGTAACGGGCTTTCATCTGGCAGGCGTGGATGCCTTTGCCGCCTATACCGCCAGCGAGGCACAAAAGCTGGTTGCGGGCTGGCTGGAGGCAGGTGAAGCTGGCCTGCTGGCAATTGATGAAGCCTTGTTGGCCGGTTTCGATGAGACATTTCTACAGCGCTTAACAGCCTCGGAGCGGCTGCACCATCTGGCACTGCCCGACGGCGATCCAGCGGGCATTACGGCCTCTGGCCGCCACCACATTGCGGCTCTACTGCGGCAGGCGTTGGGGTTTCACATTACTTTTCGGGGGGAAGGTGGAGATTAGGGACTGGAGACTGGAGATTGGGGACTAGAGATTAACCAGTCTCCAGTCTCCAGTCCCCAAAAGGGCAGATGTATGAGAAACAACCATCATCAAACAGGTAGTGTGGTGCGTATTGCCGGGCCGGTAGTGGCGGCGGTGGGTCTGAGCCAGGTGCGCCTGTTTGATGTGCTGCATGTGGGCGAGATGGGGCTGATTGGCGAGGCTATTCGGCTGGCGGGAGATGTGACCACCATTCAGGTGTATGAGGATACGAGTGGGCTGCGGGTGGGGGAACCGGTCGTCAACACGGGTGCGCCGCTGGTGGCAACGTTGGGGCCGGGTTTGTTGGGGCAGGTGTATGATGGGCTGCAACGGCCGTTAACCAACACCGCTTCCTTCCTGCAACGCGGCCAATCCGCCCATCCTCTCTCGCTTGCCCAAAGTTGGTCATTCACACCCCAAGTTACCATCGGCCAGGAAGTGATGGCCGGAGATATTTTGGGCACTGTCCCCGAGAGCCAGACCATTGTGCATCGCCTGATGGTGCCAGCGGGGATAAACGGCCGTATTCTCCACATCAATGCCGGTTCATTCACCATCACCGACACCATTGCCATTGTCGAGACGGAAGAGGGGGAACGGCCGATCACCATGCAGCAAAAATGGCCGGTACGTAAGGAACGGCCGTATCACCAAAAGCTTACGCCCCACGAACCGCTGATCACAGGCACACGCATTATTGACACCTTCTTTCCAGTGGCGAAGGGGGGAACGGCCGTTATTCCTGGCGGCTTCGGCACCGGCAAAACCGTCGTCGAGCAGACCCTGGCCCGCTGGGCCGATGCCGACATCGTTGTCTACATCGGCTGTGGCGAACGGGGCAACGAAATGGCCGAAGTGCTGGCCGAATTCCCCCAATTAGAAGACCCGCGCACCGGCACCCCCCTCATGGAGCGCACCATCCTCATCGCCAACACCTCCAACATGCCCGTCGCCGCCCGCGAGGCCAGCATCTACACCGGCATTACCCTCGCCGAATATTACCGCGACATGGGTTACGATGTCCTGCTGCTGGCCGACAGCACCTCCCGCTGGGGTGAAGCCCTGCGCGAAATTTCCGGCCGTCTGGAGGAGATGCCTGGTGAAGAAGGCTATCCCGCTTATCTGGCGGCACATTTGGCGGCTTTTTATGAACGGGCCGGGCGGGTTGTATGCCGGGGTGAAACGGGGTCGGTGACGATTGTGGGGGCGGTGTCGCCGCCAGGGGGGGATTTTTCGGAGCCGATGACGCAAAATTCGCTGCGGGTGGTCGGAACTTTCTGGGGATTGGACTATGATCTCTCCCGCCGCCGCCACTTTCCGGCCATCAACTGGATCAACAGCTTCACCCTTTACGATTTACAGGCATGGTACCGGCAAAACGTGCAGCCCGACTGGTATGACCTGACGGAGCGGGCCTTGGCTTTGCTGCAAGAGGAGGCGGAACTGTTGGAGATTGTGCAGTTGGTGGGGCCAGATGCTTTGGCCGAAGAGCAGCGGGCCGTGCTGCTGGTGGCGCGGATGCTGCGTGAGGATTTTTTGCAGCAGTCCGCCTTCCACGAAGTTGATCGTTTTTGCCCCCTGCCCAAAGCTTACGGCATGTTGCGCCTCATTCTGGCCTTTGCCGATTGGGTTACAAAACAGCTATCTTCCTCTGCTCTATCCCTGGCCCAAATCAGCCAATCGCCCCTTATCCGCGACATTGCCCGCATGAAGGAGATTGCGCCGGATGAGGCGGAGGGGAAGCTGCAAGCACTATATGACACCTTGACTATCCCGGCGGTTGAAACCGCAGCAACGAATACTAAGCCCACCTACGCGGGCTGATCCTCAAGTCGGCGAAGGCCGACTTCGTAGTCGTTGCCGCGAATTTATTCGCGCGAATTTATTCGCCCGTCTTACCATGAAAACACTCATCACCAAAAGCTACCGCACCCTTGCCCGCATTGCCGGGCCGCTGCTGTTTATTGACCGCACGCGTGATATTGCCTACAACGAGATTGTGGAGATTACGGGGCCGGATGGCGAGGTGCGGCTGGCGCAGGTATTGGAGGTGGACAAGCAATTGGGGGTGATTCAGGTGTTTGCGGGCACGAGTGGGCTGGATTTGCAGCGGACACGGGTGCAGTTTACGGGGGATGTGGCGCGGTTGGGGGTGTCGCTGGCGATGTTGGGGCGGGTGTTGGATGGTTTTGGACGGCCGTTAGACAACGCCCCGCCCTTCATCCCCGAAGCCCACCTGGACATGAACGGCCTGCCCATCAACCCCGCTCGCCGTGCCCAGCCCAGCGAATTCATCCAGACCGGCATCTCCGCCATTGACGGCCTCAACACCCTCACACGCGGCCAAAAACTGCCCATCTTCTCCGGCGCAGGTTTGCCCGTCAACGCCTTGGCAGCGCAAATCGCCGCACAGGCTCAGGTCGTGAACGGGACTGACAGCGCCGAAAACGGCGGTGCCGAGGAACCTATTGCCGTTGTCTTTGCCGCGATGGGCATCACCCACCGTGAAGCCTCCTTTTTTATGGAGCAGTTTCGCCGCAGTGGGGCGATGGGGCACACCGTCTTGTTCATCAATCGCGCCGATGATGCGGCGATTGAACGCCTGCTCACCCCCCGTGCGGCCCTGACAACAGCCGAATATCTGGCCTTCACCCACGGTCTGCACGTCCTCGTCATCCTCACCGACATGACCAACTACTGCGAAGCCCTGCGCGAAGTGGCCGCAGCGCGGGAAGAAGTACCCGGGCGGCGCGGGTATCCCGGCTACATGTACTCCGATTTAGCCAGCCTGTATGAGCGGGCCGGACGGCTGCAAGGGCAGCGCGGCTCCGTCACGCAACTACCCATCCTGACCATGCCCGATGATGACATCACCCACCCCATTCCCGACCTGACGGGCTACATCACCGAGGGACAAATTGTGTTGAGCCGGGATTTGCACCGCAAGGGCATTTACCCGCCCATTGATGTGCTGCCTTCGCTGTCGCGGCTGATGAATGCGGCCATCCAAAAGACTCGCCCCGATCACCGCGCTTTAGCCAACCAGCTTTACGCGCTGTATGCGGAAGCGCGGGATTTGCGGCGGCTGGTGGCGATTATTGGCGAAGCGGCATTATCGGCCGATGACCGGCGTACTTTGCATTTTGCCGATCGGTTTGAGCAGGAGTTTGTGGGGCAGGGCAAAGCGGGCCAAAGCAGTACCGAGCCGCCGCGCACACTGGATGACACCTTATTTTTAGCCTGGGATTTGCTGGCTGATTTCCCGCCGGAACGTCTCAAACGAATTCCGCAGGCGATGTTAGATAAGCAGCGGAGCCTGCTAGCGACTGAGAACTAGAGACTGGAGACTGATAATCTCTAATCTCTAGTCTCCTCTCCATATTACTATGTCCAAAGTCCCCATTACCCGCATGGAGTTGTTGGCGAAGCGTGAGCAGATTGCGCTGGCGCAGCAGGGTTTGGAGCTGCTGCAGCAGAAGCGGTCGGCGCTGCTGCGGGAGCTGATGCGGGTGGCGGATAGTGCGTTGGTGCGTTATGAGGAGTTGCAGGCAACGGCCGTTGCCGCCCGCCGCGCTTTGGTGAGGGCGGAGGTGATGGTGGGGGAAACGGCCGTGCGTTCTGCCGCCCTGGCTACACGGGGACAACTGGCCTTAGAGATGCAAACCGTCAATGTGATGGGCGTGAGTGTGCCCGTAATTGAGCAGCAACGTGCTTCACGCTCCCAGTCGGAGCGGATCACCGCTTTGCCCAACACATCGGTGACGATAGATGAAGCGGCGGCAGCGTTTGAATCGGAAGTGGAGCACATTATTGATCTGGCGGAGAGCGAACTGCGGCTGCGACGATTGGCTGACGAAATTCAACGCACCTCACGCCGCGCCAATGCCCTGGAACAGGTGGTCATTCCCCAGCTAGAGGCCCAGCGGGATATGATTCAGATGGCTCTGGATGAGCGGGAAAGGGCAGAGCATTTTCGGCTGAAACGGATGAAGCGGCAAGCAGGTTAGAGAGTGGGGACTGGAGACTGGAGACTGGTTAATCTCCAGTCCCTAGTCTCAGATAGTCGGAGTGGAGGCTTTAGCCAGAACGGACCGGCTAAAGCCTCTACTCCATCCGTCAATAGCTGTTTGCGAGACGGCTAGTTTCCCCAATATAAAGTCAATTGCAGGCAACTTCTTACTCCATTACCCGGCTGAGATGGATTTCTTGGGCGACATCATCATCGAGGGAGAGGAGTGTTTCGCCGATGCGCAGGACGTAGGCGGGAAAACGCTGTTGCAACTTGATGATGCTGCCGGGAATGAGGCCGTAGGCGGAGAGTTTGAGCAGGCGGCTTTCATCGCTGGAGGTGATGGCGACGACTTGGGCGATTTTGCCTGGTTGGAGTTGGGTGAGGGGAATGGTCATGAGGTTTGGTTGGAAACGGCCGTTTGCCCCGCCCATTTCCGCTTTATTTTTGCCGCCAAGGTCACCAGCGCCGATTTTGATTCATCCACAACCTGATAGCCACAGTTGGGGCAGCAGATAACCGCACAGTGATGCGCTAAGGGGCAAGAGCTGTGGCAAACCAGGCTCTCCGCATCAAATTCATAACCACACAAAGCACACTTTCTCAGCATCTTACTGAAGGACCTCTGAGGTTTTGAAAACCTCGGAGGTCTATTGCTCAAAATTGAATATTTAGCCAGTTAAACAGAAAATTCAAAAAGCCGCCAACCAAAAAAGCAAAGGGAAAAACAAACGCGGCTACCGCCACCGCCGTGCGCCGGCCATGCTCGCGGATAATGATCAAAATGTTGGCGATGCAGGGGATGAAGAGGGTGATAACCACCAGACTAATGACCAGTTGGTTGGTCGTCAACAGGCCGTCTCGCGCCAGGGTAAAGAGGCCAGCCGCACCAAAATCACGGCGCAGGAAGCCGATGAGAAAGATACCTGCTGTTGAGCCAGGTAAACCCAAAAAGCCTTCGACAAAGGGCGTAAACCATCGTTCCAGCAGGGCCAGCAGCCCGATTTTGTCTAAGACAAAAAGGAGGGTTGTGCCCAAAATGAAGAGGGGCAGCACTTCTTTGAGATACCATTCCACGCGAGCCACCGTTTTGACGGCAATGTTGCTTAGCTGCGGCTTGCGGATGGGGGGCAGTTCCAGGATGAAGTCGGATGATTTGCCTGGTAGCAAACGTGAAGCCAGCCAACCAACAACAAAAAGAACGAGTAAAACTGTACCTAACCAGACGACGACACCCCGTCCAGTTAGAAAGGCGGTCATGCCGAGCAGAACGCCGAGTTGAGCGGAACAGGGTACACCCAAAGCCAGCAGCAAGGTGACTTGCAGCCGCTCTTTGCGTGTTTCCAGAATGCGGGTGGTCAGGGTGGCCATTGTGTCGCAGCCCAGGCCCAGCACCATAGGCAGGACGGCTTTGCCGTTGAGGCCCATGAGCTTAAACGGCCGATTCGCCATCACCGTCAACCGCGCCAGATAACCCGAATCCTCTAAAAAGCTAAAGGCCAGGAAAAAGGTGAAGACGATGGGGAAGACAATGGCAATGCTGTAGGACAAAGCCATCGTTACCAGGCCATAATCGCCCACCAGGAACTCTTGCACGAGGGGAATGGGGATGAGTTGGGCCGCTTTCACGGCCAAGGGGTTGATCCATTCGCCAAAGAAGGTGCTTTCGAGCCAGTCTACCATGATGCCCGCCCCTAATTGGCCGACGAAGAGGTACATGATGAGCAGGACGAGAGCCAGCACCAACCAGCCCCACAGGGGGTGCAGCATCAGGTTGTCTAATTTTTCGGTGAAGGTGGGGGGCCGGTCGGCGGGGGGCTGCCAGATTTGGGCCAGCAGGCAGTCGGCGCAGCGCAGCCGCTGCTGGGTGATGATGTAGCCGAGGGATTGGTCGTAGGCAACGGCCGTTTCCGCCACCACCGCTTCCAATTTAGCCACCAACGCCTGCCACTCGGCCAACGGCAAGGGGGTTGTGGCTTGGGCATGGTGCGCTGGAGCCGTGTCGCCGGATAGAAAAGCCAGGGCAATGGCTCGTCTTCCTTTCCAGTTTTGGGGCAGGAGGTGGGTGATGCGGGTAACGGCCGTTTCAATCATGCCGTCATAATGAATTTGATAACCCACCGGGCGTGGGGCCAGCAAACAGGAGCGCAAGTCCTCCAAGCCGCCGCCCTGCGTCGCCACCGTGGGCACCACCGCCGCCCCCAAAATCTGCATCAACCGCCTTGCATCCACCTCTATCCCCAAAGCTTTGGCCTCATCAGACATATTCAGTGCCAAGACAAAAGGAATCTCATACTCCGCCAACTGAAACGTTAGCAGCAAGGCGCGGCGCAAATTTTTGGCATCCGCCACCTGGATAACGGCCCAGGGATGCTGTGTCAGGAGCATATCCCGCGTCACCCGCTCATCATCAGAACGCGGCATCAGGCTTTGCACGCCAGGCGTGTCAATCAAAGCCATCGGCATATTATCCAGCATCAACTGGCCTTGAATAGATTCTACTGTTGTGCCGGGGTAATTGGAGATGTCTACATGGTGGCCGGTAAATTGGGAAAAGAGAGCGGATTTACCCACATTGGGGTTGCCAATCAGGAGGATGGGACGGGCATAATCCACCGTTGTTGCTGGTGTATAAGGACAAGTCATTATCTTATAGCGGGTGCTTTCCTTTTTGTTGTAACATAGCCCCATTGTACGTAAGTAAGGCCATTCGTTGCATGGAACATGCTCACACGTTTGCCGTGACATTAATCAATAGATGAGGGTTTAGGGAAAGATGGGGAAAACGGCCGTTACCCACCCAAACTCAAGCCGCATAAAAATCAAGCTGGGTGTTGCCGTAACGGCGTTGGTCGTCGAGGGTCAGGTTTTTGAGGGTAAGGGGACGATACTCTTTGGGGTCAATCTGAACAATGACAAGGCCATCGGGTGCGAGGAGGTGAGACGGCCGTTCATCCACAATCGTCATCACCTCCACCCACATCTCCTTATACTGGGGTGGCGCAACGTAAATAATGTCAAACGGGCGATCACCAAAACCGCGCAAATAGGCAAAGGCATCCACCTGCACCACCTGCGCCTGCTGGCTCAACTGCGTTGTCTGCAAATTCTCGTGAATTGTTTTGATGGCCTGGCGGGTATTGTCCGTAAACACCACCTCCGCTGCCCCGCGGCTAAGCGCCTCAATGCCCACCTGCCCCGTCCCTGCAAACAGGTCAAGCCAGCGCGTGTCCAACACATCCAGCCCCAAAATATTAAACAGACTCTCCTTCACCCGATCCATAATCGGGCGAGTTGTGTCACCGGGCACACGCTTCAACCTGCGCCCCTTCGCCGATCCGCTAATCACTCGCATAAGGTTACTTTACAACAAACTCAAACAACTGAAAATTATCACCAATTTGCTGTTCAGCTTCATTGAGCAGGGGCAATCGCCAGCCTTCGGTTTGCACCCACAGCCCAGTGGAGACGGTGTATGTGCCGGGGGCCAGTGCAGCAGGCAGATGGATTTCGTGGACATCCCTTACATATTTGTCCAGCGGCCAGCGTCGGGTAGGAAAATCTCCCGGGTTAAGCCGATCTGATTGGGCCACAACAAAGCCATCGGCCGCCTGAATATGAACAAAGACTTGATAATTAATGTCTAAATCGGACTTGGCCTGCCAGTACAAAGTCAGCGTAAGGGTATCGTCTGGCTGCAATGATGCGGGCGCGGCATCATAGCCAACGAGAGCAATTTGATCGCCAAAATCGGCAAAGGTGGTGTAGGCGGCAGGCTGGGCCGTGAAGCCGCTGGAATGATAATGCAGCCAGCCAAGTGGATTGAGCAACAGAAGTGTAACGGCCGTTACCCCCACCACCCCTACAATCACCCACTTATCATCCGCCAAGCAATTGCCTGGAGCAATCGGCACATCTGGGGCTGCGCCAACAAACAAGGCGACGACTAGCGTCACCAGCAAAGCGGCCGTGCTAATGCGCCCGGCCAGAGTACGCGCTGGGGTCGTGCCAAACTGCACATCCACCACATGCTCCCCCTCTGGCATCGGAATCACAATAAAGCCCTCTGGCCGTCCCACCTCAATCGCCACCGGTTCACCGTCTATAGAAGCCTGCCAACCGGGAAAATCAAACAGAAAGAGACGGAATTGGAATTTTTTGGGGCTGGTGATGTGATAACGGAAGTGCAACGGCCGTATCTCCTCCTGTTCCACCACAGCTGCATCCGGCACATTGGCCCAATTCACCCGATCCAAAGGTTTGCCCTCGAAAAAGCCCTGCACCATTGCGCTATTGCGCTTCGGGATGATGCTGACCCAGCGGGGTACATAATCGGCCGTTGAGGTCGTACCCAACCACCGCCCACGCTGCTCAATCACCGACATGCGCAGCGTGTTCACTTCCTCAAAATCAGGCCAGGGCACAGGCTGGCTCATGGGCAGCCCCAAAAGAATGGGGGTGATGACGAGAACGGCCGTTACCACACCCACCGAGAAATAAACCGTATACTTGTCAGCCACCCGTCGCCTCAACTCGCTGGCTGCGCGAAGCATGGCTTCAGTCCCCGCACCAGTCACAACCGCCATCATCAAAGCGGCGGGGCCAAGCAGCCGCCAGGGAAATTGGAAAAAAGGCAAGCCCGGCACATTCTCCCACACAAAGGCGGAAGCGGGCAGCATGAGGAAAATGAGAACGGCCGTTGCCAGCCCAAAAAAGAGCATCTGCCCCGTCTGTTTCACCCGCCGTGCAAACAGCAGCAGCAGACTAACGGCCGTTAGCCCCCACTGCGCCACACCCAAATTAAAGCGAAACGCTGGCTCCGTCGCCCCCCAATCTAAACGCTGCGAAAAAGCCAACATCTCAGCCAGCGACAAAAAATGGGTATGAAAATCATAATTATCGCCCTGCCCCAGCAGCGTATTCAAATTCACAGCATCCCGCTCCAACCACACCGGCAGCCAAAAGAAAGCCGCCAATCCCAACCCCAAAACCAGAGCCACCAGAGGCCACCACCACTTACCCCCCGCCCCCTGCCACTTGCCATTCACGGCACTCCACACCCCCCAGGCCAACAGCAGCCCAAAGAAGAGCAACGCCATCAAATTATGGCTCAAAATGACGGCAGCCGTAAAGAAAACGGCCGTTACCCAACGCCAGCCCGACGGCCGTTGCCCCACTCTATCCAGCAGCCACAAGGCCATCGCCAACGCCCCAAAACTAAACGATTCCGGCAGCACACCCCGCGCATGGGGGTCAATATATTGCACATAGGGTGCATAGAGGAAAACGGCCGAAGCCACAAACCCCGCCTGCCGTCCCCAATTGTCCCGCACAAAACCATACAACCCCATCGCCCCCAACAGCATTCCCAACACAAAAACCATCTTCACCCCATCCACCGCATCAAACTGGGGCAGCAGGGTAACGGGTACCGCCAAATAGTAGGTTAACGGCGCATAGTAGTTAAAAATAGGATAACCAAAACCATGATAAAAATCCGGTGCCCAACGGGGATACCACTCGCCCTGGCTTACCAAAGAAGCCAACTCATGCAAGCGAAAAATATGCAGTTCCGCGTCTGTCTCTTGGGGCAGACTGGCAATGCTCAAAAACGGCCAAATGGCAATAATGCTGATGAGCAGCACGACCCCCCAACCCGGATCAACTCTTGATAATAGTCGCTTAACTCCCAATCTACTTCCTAACTACTTGTAAAGCAATTTGACAAATTGCTCTACACCCAAAAAAAACGTGAAACGCGACTGTATCACGTTTCACGTTTTGAACCTGACGTTCGGACAACGGCCGTTAAACGGCCGTCCCACCAACCCTAACCAACCACCATATCCGCAATCTGGTCCGGGTGATCCGCCACACGCACACCAGCCGCCCGCAAAGCCTCCACCTTGCCCTCAGCCGTGCCACTATGACCTTCCACAATCGCCCCCGCATGACCCATACGCCGTCCTGGCGGAGCCGTGCGGCCAGCCACAAAGGCCGTCACCCGCTTAGTCATATGCCGTGCAATAAAAGCGGCGGCATCTTCCTCGGCCCGCCCGCCTATCTCGCCAATCAAAATAACCTGCTCCGTTTCGTGGTCATCCTCAAACATACGCAGCACATCAATAAAATCCGTGCCATTAATCGGATCACCGCCAATGCCCACACAGGTAGACTGCCCCAACCCCCGCCGCGTCAGCGCATCCACCACCTCGTAAGTCAGCGTACCGCTCTTAGACACCAGGCCCACATTACCCGGCATAGCAATATCACCAGGAATGAAGCCCACTTTAGCCTCGCCCGGTGTCAGCAAACCAGGGCAGTTTGGCCCAATCAGGCGCACGCCTTTGGTGTCCAAATAGGAGCGCACGGAAATCATATCCAGCACGGGAATGTGTTCCGTAAGGCAGACAACGAGCGGGATACCGGCATCGGCCGTTTCATAAATCGAATCAGGCGCAAAGCGGGCCGGCACAATAATCATCGAAGCATTGGCCCCCGTCGCCTCTACGGCCTCTTTCACCGTGTCAAAAATCGGCACTTTTTTACTGCCAGCATCAAACCACTGGCCGCCTTTACCCGGGGTCACACCCGCCACCACATTCGTGCCGTACTCAATCATCTGCGTCGTGTGGAACGCGCCTTCCCGACCGGTAATGCCAGAAACAACCAGCCGTGTGTTTTTATTCACTAAAATACTCATGATGATGCCTCCACGCGCTTCGCCTCAGCTTGTTTAGCCGCCGCTACCGCTTTTTGGGCCGCTTCCGACAGCGTAGCGGCCGTTTCCATCTCCGCATCCGCCAAAATCGCCATCCCCTCGGCCGCGTTTGTGCCCGCCAAACGCACCACCATCGGCACGTCTGTCTTCACCTGCTCCAAAGCCTCCACAATGCCCCGCGCCACCTCATCACCACGAGTGATGCCGCCAAAGATATTAAACAGCACCGCCTTTACATTGGGGTCAGAGAGGATAATACGCAGAGCCGTAGCCACCTGTTCAGATTTAGCTCCACCGCCAATATCCAGGAAGTTAGCCGGGCTGCCGCCAAAATATTCAATCACATCCATCGTCGTCATCGCCAGCCCCGCACCATTGACCATACAACCAATGTTGCCATCCAGCTTGATGAAGTTGATGCCGCTCAATCGTGCTTCCCGTTCGGCCTCTGGCTCCTCTTCCGTATCGCGCATCTCCGCCAACCGTTGTTGGCGATAGAGGGAATTGTCATCAATGGACATTTTACCGTCCAAAGCCATCAATTTATTCTCACCTGTAATCACCAGCGGGTTAATCTCAGTCAATGAGGCATCATTCGCTACAAAACAAGCATACAAGCTGCTCACGATATGATGAAAGGAATTCCATAGTTCGCGGGGCAAATCCATACCTGCTGCCAGGTAACGTGAGTGATAACTTTTCACGCCGAGGGCTGGCTCAATATGCACCGTCAAAATCTTTTCCGGCGTT
The DNA here is from genome assembly GCA_020634415.1 of Ardenticatenaceae bacterium. The sequence goes on along the minus strand of JACKBT010000036.1, from coordinate 11,432 downwards.
TCTTCGGCAACCTGTTCAATGTCCATGCCGCCTGCGGCCGAGGCCATGACCATTGGCCGACGACGAGCACGATCAATGAGTACAGCCAGGTAGATTTCTTGCTCAATGCCCGGCGCTTGCTGATCAACAAGCACTTTGCGCACGGTAAAACCTTTGATGTCCATGCCTAAAATTTGCCCAGCCAATGTTTCGGCTTCGTCGGGATTACTGGCAAGCTTGATGCCGCCTGCTTTGCCGCGGCCGCCTGTTAAAACTTGCGATTTAACGACCACACGGCCACCTAGTTCCTTAGCAATTTCGCGGGCTTCGCTGGGGGTGGAAGCCACTTTGCCTTGAGGAATAGGCACGCCATGTTCGGCAAAGAGTCGTTTTGCTTGATATTCGTGTAGATTCACTGATGACTCCTTTACTAGTGGAATTTGATGCAAAAAGTAGGAGGTAATTTCCCAATTACCAGTTACAAATATAACACGGCCGTTTAGCAACGGCGAGTTGTTTAGCTTTCGTCTAACAAATAAGATTCTGCCTTCAGAACTAACGGCCGATTCCCAATAAACAACGGCACACGCTGGTGCAAACTCGTCGGTTCAATATCCAAAATCGGCCCATGCCCATCCGAAGCATACCCCCCTGCTTGCTCCGCCAGAAAAGCCAGCGGGGCAGCCTCATACAACAAGCGCATCTTCCCCTGCGGCTTTTGCGTCTCCGCCGGATAGCAGAACACCCCGCCCCGCAACAAATTGCGATGAAAATCAGCCACCAAAGAGCCAATATAACGCGAAGAGAGGGTATATGGATTGTTGCCATGCCGCCCCTGCAAATAGCGCATATACTGCTGCACTGAGGGGGACCAGTGGTCAAAATAAGAGGTGTTCATGCTGTAATAACCAGGCGGGTCGGGAAAACGCATATAGGGATGGGATAATAAAAATTCCCCTAATTCAGGATCAAGCGTAAAACCATGCACGCCATTACCTGTGCTGTAAACCAGCAGCGTGCTAGAACCATACAAAATATAACCAGCCGCCACCAGATTACGCCCTGGCTGCAACACATCTTCCAAACGACCTCGTTGTTCCCAATCCAGACAGCGATAAATGCCAAAAATTGTGCCAATGCTCACATTCACATCAATGTTAGATGAGCCATCAAGCGGGTCATACACCAGCGCGTAACTGCCTTTTTTGAACTGTTCAGGAATAGGACGGACATCTTCATGCTCTTCGGAAGCCATCACACATACACGGCCCGTGTGGTCACACATGCGGAAGATAACTTCATCGGCATAGACATCCAACTTTTGCTGAACTTCGCCCTGTATGTTAATGGCACCGGCACGGCCCAAAATATCTACAAGGCCGGCACGATTGGTTTTATGCGAAATGATTTTGGCGGCCAACGCCAGATCATAAAGCAAGTTGGTAAATTCACCACGAGCATAATCTGGCTGTTTATCCAGAATAAATCTCTCAATGGTAACGAGCTTTTCCATCATAACTTGCGCTCCTATAGGGGAATGAGTGGGTGTGGGGAATGAATTGCATCAGCGATTAACGTAGGCTGCCAGGTAGTAGGCCATGGTGACGGACCAGAGTAAGGTGTCAATGCGATCTAAGGCTCCGCCATGTCCGGGGAACAATGTGCCGGAATCTTTTACGCCAGCTTCGCGCTTTAACAGGGAAATTGCCAGATCTCCCAGGGGGCTGACGATGGAGGAGAGCAGGCCCAACAGCAGTGCCGCCCACAGTGGGATGTGCAGGGGGTTTGCCAGGGCCAGGGTGATGCCTGTGCCAATGATGATGCCGCCGATGAAGCCTTCTATGGTCTTGTTGGGGCTGAGGCGTGGCGAGAGATGGTGTCGGCCTAAAATGCGGTTGGTCATGAATTTACCGACGACGTAGGCTCCTGTGTCGGCTATCCAGGCACTGACGATGGCCAGCATCGTCCACTGCCAGCCCAACTGTATCAGCCGCAAGAAGTGGCTGCCAATCCAACCCAAGATGAGGATGCCGGCCATGAGGGCGAACCAGTCGGCAACGGCCGTTTCGCTCAACCGTTTCTCATACAACCACAACACATAAGCAATGGCCGCTAACAAACTTATAACCAAGAATGGCGCAAAATAATCCACAGCAGGGTTATAACCCGCCAACAACTGCAAAAAGACGGCTGGCAGCAGCAGCCAGAGCGGCATCTGCCAGCCAAGTTTGCGGACAATTTGGGCATATTCGTAAGTTGCCAGAAGCAGAACGGCCGTTACCGGAATCACATAAAAAAGCCCACCCCGATAAATCAGGTAGACCATCAAAGGGCCGGCCGTTAGAAAAACAATGACACGTTGACGAAACATAGAGCAATTAAGATTCAGTAAGCACTAGGCCAAAACGCCGTTCCCGTTGATTAAACGCCACAATGGCCCGATGCAGCTCCTCACGGCCAAAATCAGGCCAATAAGTGGGTTCCGGGTAATATTCAGCATAAGCCGCCTGCCAGATCAGGAAATTGCTAATCCGTAATTCCCCACTGGTGCGAATCACCAGATCAGGATCAGGCAAACCACGTGTAAAGAGATAAGAGCTAAATAACTCCTCCGTCAAATCATCAGGCGAAATATTATCAGCCAACATCTGCTTCACAGCATGAAGAATTTCGGCGCGGCCCCCATAATTAAAAGCCACATTCAGGATGAGCCGATCATTGTCCTGCGTCATAAATAAGGCACGGCGCACTTTTTTCTGCAATGACTCACTCACCCCTGTTAAGTCGCCCAGGTGATGCAGGCACACACCTTGCTCATACAAGTCTTCCACCTCCTGGTCGAGAACACGAGCAAAGATGCGCATCAAAGCCTTGACTTCTGTCTCTGGCCGCCCCCAATTTTCGGTGGAAAAAGCGTAAATGGTGAGGTATTTGATGCCAAATTCAACACAGGCATTGATGACACGGCGCAAATTTTCTGCCCCCGCCCGATGCCCAGCATGGCGAGGCAGACCACGTTGTTTCGCCCAACGGCCGTTGCCATCCATAATAATAGCAACATGCGTGGGTATCTTCAGGCCAGTTAGGTCCAATGGCTTATCGGCCATCTATTAAACTTCCATGATCTCGGCCTCTTTCGCCTTGCCGATCTCATCAATTAATTCCGTATACTTATTCGTTAAATCTTGCAGATCGTTCTCGCCGCGATAAAAGGCATCCTCAGGCACAAGCCCTTCATCCTTAAACTCACGCATGTCCTTCAGCACATCGCGGCGTACATTGCGCACCGCCACCTTAGCCTCTTCCACGCGGCGAGCCACCAGCTTGTTTAGGTCGCGGCGGCGCTCTTCCGTAAGGCGCGGCAGGTTGAGCCGGATAATTTTGCCATCATTATTAGGCATAATGCCGAGATCAGACTTCAAAATAGCCCGTTCTATGGCCGAAACAGAATTGGCATCATACGGCCGTATTGCCAACTGCTGCGGTTCCGGCACCGAAATCACAGCCATCTGCTTCAACTCCATCTCCACACCATACATCTCCACCACCATCCGCTCAATCAACTGAGGCGAAGCCCGCCCCGTCCGAAACCCCGCCAGATCATTTTCCAGCGAAGCAATTGCGCCTTTCATCCGGCCTTCTGCATCTTGAAGTGCTTCTTGAATCATCAGAACCTCCTCTGATTCGTAATCGGTAAACGGCAACCAGCAGAGTGTTGCCCCCATACTGTTTATCGTTTACCGATCACTGTTCACTACTTACATATTCAAGATAGTTGTACCAATAGTTTCCCCTAGAATCAATCTTTTGACACTATCTTCCTGCCAGAGGTTTAAGACAACAATGGGCAAATCATTTTCCATACAGAGCGTAACGGCCGTACTATCCATCACCCGCAGCCGCAAATTCAGAAAATCAATATAAGAAACCTGAGTCAAACGGCGAGCATCGGGATTCTTCATCGGATCAGCCTCATAAATAGCATCCACCTTCGTCGCCTTAATCAGCACATCCGCCCCAATCTCCATTGCCCGCAGCGCCCCAGCCGAATCCGTCGTAAAAAAGGGGTTTCCCGTACCACCGCCAAAAATAACCACACGCCCCTTCTCCAAATGGCGCGTCGCCCGCAAACGGATATACGGCTCGGCAATAGATTTCATCTCAATAGAAGTTTGTACACGGGTAGTAATGCCAATACGTTCCAACGAATCCTGCAACGCCAGGGCATTCATCACCGTCGCCAACATGCCCATGTAATCGGCCGTTGGCTGCTCCATCCCCTGGTCCATTCCAATCGAACCCCGCCACAAATTCCCCCCCCCAATCACAATCGCCACCTCAACGCCCATATCATGAACGTCCTTCACCGTTTGCGCCACCTCAGCCGCCCGCTGCGGGTCAATACCAAACCCACCTGGGCCAGCCAAAGCCTCCCCACCCATCTTCAAAAGAATTCGCTTATACTTTGCTTGCGCCATACATCTACTCCCAAAATACAGATAAAGAAAAGGCGTTCAAAAGAACGCCTTTCTTAACTAAAGTTCCTCGCCTAACTCATACCTGACAAATCGTCGGATAACAATATTTTCACCAATTGTCTGGATATTATTGGTGATCATCTGCTTAATCTTAATCGAATCATCACGGACAAAAGGCTGCTCCAAGAGACAAGTTTCCTCATAAAACTTGTTCATTCGTCCCGTCACAATCTTATCCACGATATCAGCTGGCTTACCTTCCGCCAAAGCTTGCTCACGCAGCACATTCAACTCTCTGTCCAAGTCCCCTTGCGGAACATCATTTGAACTGAGATAAAGCGGCTTCATCGCCGCAATATGCAGGGCAATATCATGAGCCAACGCCTGGAATTTTTCGTTGCGAGCCACAAAATCCGTCTCACAGTTCAACTCCAACATCACCCCTACACGGCCGCTGTGATGGGCATACAGTTCCACCACACCTTCGTTAGCAGAACGATCCGCCTTCTTCGCAGCCCGTGCCGCCCCTTTTTTGCGTAATTCATCAACCGCCTTATCAAAATCACCACCAACTGCTTCCAGTGTCTTTTTCGCTTCCAAAACACCAGCACCAGTCGCTTCGCGCAGTTCCTTCACCATTTGTGCTGTAATTTGCATAGTAGTTTCTCCTTACTGGATGACCTTAATCCTCATCCTCATCACCATATTCATCATCATCGCCGTCGCGCAGTTTAGCCAACGTAGATTCACCCAACAAAGCCTCATCGTCGGCATATTGCAGATCGTCATAATCTTCATAGGCATAGCTATCTACGTCCGTAACTTCCTCATCGAAAGATTCTTTGCGCAGAGCTGCACCTTCTACGGCCGCATCAGCCATCTTACCCACGATCAGCTTGATGGCGCGAATGGCATCATCATTGGAAGGGATAACATGATCAATCGGATCAGGATCACAATTCGTGTCTACTACACCAATGACAGGAATACCGAGCTTGTTGGCCTCGCGCACGGCCGTTTCCTCATTGTTCACATCCACCACAAACATCAAAGCAGGCAAACCCTTCATATTACGGATACCACCCAGACGGAGGTTCAGCTTTTCAACCTGCCGCTCCACACTCAGGCGTTCCTTCTTCTTCAAGGCATCAAACTCACCCGCCGCCTGCCGCTTCTCCAGCGTATCCAGGTAATTAATACGCTGCCGGATCGTCTGCCAATTAGTCAACGTACCACCCAGCCAACGCTCATTCACATAGGGTTGACTTGCCCGCAGCGCTTCCCCCGACACAGTATCTTGCGCCTGACGCTTGGTACCCACAAACAGCACCTGCCGCCCTTCAGATACCGCATCTCGGATGAGATTATAGGCATCCTCCAGCAGCACAATCGTCTGCTGCAAATCTAAAATGTGAATCCCGTTGCGTTCGGTGAAAATATAGGGTTTCATCTTTGGATTCCAGCGTCGGGTGCGATGACCGAAGTGAACACCAGTTTCCAGCAATGCTTTCATTGAAACAATGGCCATTAGAAATTCTCCTTTTTGTTTTTTTGCTTCCATGCCTTTCAACCGATTTTAGGACTGACAGGGCCAATCAAATCACGGCCGTTATTCGGGGAAGAACACAACCGAGATCTGCTGTCAGCACACCCAAATTCGTCAAAGCATGTGTAGGATATTAAAGCTATCTGCTACCAGACAGCCGCTTAAGTATATAGAAAGTGAAAAATTTCGCAAATCGAAATTCTCACCGCCAGCGCGTCAAAATCGTCTCACGCTGGAACAATTTTACGGTGAAATAAAGCAGCACCCCATCAATAACCGCCACAATCACCGCCATCAAAATAATCGTGCGCTGGTCAATCAAAATCAGACCCACCGACTGCCCCACAACCAACATAATCAACGGCAAGATCACAACGGCCGATACCTGTTCCGCCACACGCGGGTCCGTCACCCGCGAAGACACCATCAGCCCAAAACTAACAGCCATCAGCGCCAACAGCGGGCTAACCACCAGAATGGCAATAAACCACAAAGGCTGCATCAAATAGCTAAAAACCAAATCGTTCACAAGCAAGCGCGTACCCCCCACATAAATAGCATACCCCACCCAGGTCGCCACGACAGCAGGAATAACGGCCGCTAACGCCTTCCCCAACAGCAGTTCCGCCGTTGTAATCGGGGTCGCCAACATCGGCTCCAAACTACGTGTCGTCTTTTCGCCAACCACACTATAAGCCGCAATAGAAACAGGGATAGCCACCGGCAAAATCATCAGCATCAGGGTGTACAAATTAAGCATAAACACCATCGCACAATCATCTTCACTCATCCCCTCACACATCGCCCCAAAAAACTCATCCGGTGCTTGATCAATACTCTCCGTCCCCTCCAAATTCCCCGTAAAATAAAAAGTGACCAAAGGCAAGGCCACCAAAATCAGCGGCAGAAACGCCACCGTAAACAAAACCAGCCGATTTTTGAATACCTCGGCCCACTCTTTGCCGATGATTGTTTTAACCTTTTCCATTGTCTTCTTCCTTCACCAATTGCAAATAAACATCTTCCAGCGAATGGCGCAGCTCGCCCACAAACTGAATATTGGCCCCTGCCTCGACCAGATGTCGAATCAGTTCAGGGTTGTGGGTTTCGGGATCGTCCAGAGCGAGCAAGAGTTTGTTATCAACAGCTTGGGTTTGTTTGATATAGGGGAAGTTTTGCACGGCCGTTTCCCACCCCGCCGCCTCATCCGCCAAATGAAACACCACCTGACGGCCGTATAACTGCTTACGCAGCCCCCCCGGCGAATCCACCACCCGCAGCCGCGTCTTAAACACCGCCACCCGATCACACAAACGATCCGCCTCATCCAAATTATGCGTACACAGAAAAATCGTGCGCCCTTCCCCCTTCAACTCAGCAATAAAATCACGCACCAGCTTCGATGCTTCCGGATCTAAACCGGCTGAGGGTTCATCCAAAAACAGCACACGCGGCTCATGCAGCAGCGTGCGGGCAATCGCCAGCTTCTGCTTCATGCCCTTGCTAAACGTCCCCGCCGCATCATTGCGCCGCTCCCACAAGCCCAACATTTGCAAATATTTCTCCACCTGCCTTTCCGGCTTTTCCACCTCATACAACTTGGCATAAATCAACAAGTTGCGGTAAGCGGTCAGGCGGTCATACATGCCTGGCGTTTCCGTCAAAATACCCACATTACGCCGAATCGCCTGATCATCCTGACCAATTTTATAATCCAGCACCGTCGCCTGGCCCGCCGTCGGCCCAATCAGGCAGGTCAACATCCGCACCGTTGTCGTTTTGCCTGCGCCGTTCGGCCCTAAAAAGCCAAAAACCTCACCCTCAGCAATATCCAATGACAGCCGATCAACGGCCGTCTGCTCACCAAACTTTTTCGTTAAATTCTCTGTTTTAATCATGGGAAGAAAATTACGTCATTACGACATTTCACAATTATGTAAACTTACTGCGCTCCAATATTTCGGCCGCTTCCTCCAAACCCCTGGCCGATACCGGCTTCAACTCTGGCAGCGGCTCCGGCTCCGGCTCCACTGGTTCCGGCGTGCGCAGCCAGAAAATAATGCCTACACTGAACAAAGTCAACACACCAAGTGCCCCCTCCGCGGCCACAGCCCCCCACTTTGTTACCACCACAACGGCCGTTGCATTCAACACCGTATGCCACAAAATAGACAGCCCCAGCCAGCGAACCTGCCCCCGCACCAACACCTGCATCACCAACAGCGACATCGCCAGATGCGCACACAAAGCAAACCCCCGCTCCAAAGCCCCCAACAAAACCATATTCCAGGGCGCAGAGAAAGTTTCCGTAATAATGGCCTCGATCAACGGCCGTTGCTCCGCCGTAATCGCCGCCGCAAACCAACCCTGGTCAATCAAGGCCAACTGCCCCACCCCCAAAATACCCAGCAAAGCCAGCAAAATCGCCTCAATACCGCCATGCCCCACACCCAACATCAGCCCTGTGCCCCAACTCCGCGCTCCCTTTGCCCAAAAGCGAAAGGTCATATACCGGGCCACTTCCTCAAACACACCTGCCGACAAACCAAGAAATAAAGATAGGATGATGAGGTTGGATAGAACGGCCGTATCCCTCGGCAGCAATTGCCATTTTTGCAAAATTAGCCAATTAAACGGAATATGCAGCACCTGCGAGGCCACAAACGTCACCGCCCCCATGCCAAAATAAGCCCAGCCAGCCCCCCGCCGCCGCGCCACCCATCGCCCCAAAACCAGCGGCATGGCTATCATCAGCAAATAATTAAGGCCAAAAATGACGTAAATCATAACCATCTCAACCATGTAAGCATACCACAGTTCCCGATTTTGGCTTATGGCTTCTAAGTGTGCCAAACGGCACATAACAAATAACAAGCCCCACTACTCGCCCCAATTTTTATTGAGATATTCACTTAGCATAGTTGCCCATTCCCGATACAATAGACACATGAGCCAACTGCTAAACGGCCGTTACCAAATCAACCAACCAATTGGTCAAGGTGGCATGGGCATCGTCTATCGTGGCTACGATAACCACACCACATCCCCCGTCGCCATCAAACAACTCAAAGCCCACATCGCCGCCGACCCCACCTTTGCCGACCAATTTGACCGCGAACGAAAAGTCCTACAACAGCTAGACCATCCCCGCATTGCCCGCCTCCTTGATGCCCTGGAAACAGCCGATGGCGACTACTACCTCATCATGGAATACGTGCCCGGCGGCTCCCTGGCCGATCTCCTCCAAAAAGGCCCACTACCCCTAGAACAAGCCCTCGAGATCGCCCTAGACATCGCCAACGCCCTGCAAAGCGTCCACCAACTCAACATCATTCACGGCGACATCAAACCAGCCAACATACTTCTCGCCGACGACGGCACACCCCGCCTGGTAGATTTCGGCACAGCCTACGTCCCCCAAAAAACACGGCTCACCCAAACCATCACCGCCCTGGGAACCTTCGCCTACATGAGTCCCGAAGCCTGCCAGGATGAACCCCAAGACACCCGCACCGACATCTGGTCATTTGGCGTGATGTTATTTGAGATGCTGACAGGCGAACGGCCGTTCAACCAACCCAACATCGCCCACCTCACCCTCGCCATCATGACCGAGCCACCCCAAGACCTACAAGCACTCCGCCCCGAAATCTCCGACCGGCTGGCCGATCTCATCTACCGCATGCTCACCAAAGACCGCAACTGGCGCATCCCCAAGATGAACTTCATCATCATCGAACTCGATGCCATCCTCTACGGCAGCGAAACCGTAGACACCGGCTTCCTCGCCCGCGAAATAGCCCTCGGCGAAGAAAAATCCCACAACCTGCCCCTACTCACCACCCCTCTCATCGGCCGCCAGCAAGAACTAACGGAACTAGAGCGGCTGCTCCTCGATCCCGCCTTCCGCCTCATCACCCTACACGGGCCAGGCGGCATCGGCAAAACCAGCCTCGCCCTGCAAGCCGCCCACAACTTCCACCGCCAAACCCAAACCAACACCTACTTCGTCAACCTCAGCAGCATCGCCGATCCCCAACAAATCATCACCGCCATCGCCGATGCCATCCAGTTCAACTTCTTCAGCACCTTCGATCCCCAAACCGAACTCATCAACTACCTGCAATACAAAGAGATGCTGCTCATCCTCGATAACTTCGAGCAAGTCAGCGAAAGCGTCAACCTACTCTCCGACATCCTCTTCCAATCATTCGGCATCAAAATCCTCGTCACCTCCCAAGACCGGCTAAACTTGCTGGAAGAACTACGCCTTCCCGTGCATGGCCTCGCCATCCCCGAAGAAGCCACCTACGATGGCCTGCTCCAATCCCCGGCTGTTCAGCTATTCCTGCAAAGCGTGCGCCACGTACAGCCCACCTTCATCCCCACCGAAGCCGAAATGCAAGCCATCCACCAAATCTGCCAACTCGTTGATGGGATGCCCCTGGGCATCAAACTGGCGGCAACTTCCATGAATTTAATGACACCAGCCGAAATAGCCCGCCAAATTCGCGTCGGAGCCGATGTCCTAACCATTGGTCTGCCCGATTTGCCCGCCCGCCACCGCAGCCTGCGTTCTGTCTTTGAATATTCTTGGATTTTGCTCAAGGAAGAGGAAAAGCGCGATCTACGCTTTCTTTCCGTCTTCCAGGGTGGGTTCGAGCGAGATGCAGCACGACAATATGGCATTACCCTGCCCACCCTCAATGCCCTCACCGACAAATCGCTGCTGCGGCGTTCGCCAGAAACTGGCCGCTATGACTTGCCGATCATGTTCCGTCACTTTGCTGCCGACAAACTGGCCGAACGGCCGTCTGAGCAAACCACCGCCTACCAATCCCACGCCCACTACTTCCTCCAATTCCTCAAAACACGCCAATCCCACCTCACTGGCGACCGCCAACTCATCGCCCTACGCGAAATAGACATCGAAATCGGCAACATCCTGGCCGCCTGGCAGTGGAGCATCAACAACAAAGATGCCGACGGCCTCAATTTAGGAATAGAAGCCCTCTACGCTTTCTACAACCTGCGCGGCCGGCAGCAAGAAGGAGTCGAGCTTTTCTTCAAAGCCAGCCAAACCTTCCACGATCAGCCCACCATTGTGCTTGCCAAACTACTATCATGCCTGGGAGCCTGCTGCCGCGTCATCGGGCAGCACGACGATGCCCGCCAATATTTACAGCAAAGTCTAAACCTGGCCCGCAGCCTAAACGACAAACGCCAAACGGCCGTCGCCCTCTACCAACTTGGCCTCCTCCAGGGCACAGACCCCGCCGCCCGCACCCACTTAGAAACCAGCCTCGCCTTAGCCCGCGAAATCGGCGACCAGCCCCTAACCGCCGAAATCCTCAACTGGTTAGCCTTCGCTCATTATCAGCAGGGAAACTTAAAAACGGCCGAAAAAATGCTCAAAGCCAGCCTCACCA
>JACKBT010000035.1 GCA_020634415.1 Ardenticatenaceae bacterium | reverse complement strand
GTGTGCATGAAGCCTGGGAAAAGCGGGATGGCGACAAACGGGGTTACTTGGGCAAGGGCGTTAGCCAGGCCGTCAAAGCCGTCAATGAAACCATTGCCGCCGAAATTGTCGGTTGGGATGCCACCCGCCAAACGGAAATTGACGAGGTAATGCTGGAGTTGGATGGCACGGAAAACAAGCGCAATCTGGGGGCCAATGCCATTTTGGGCGTGTCGTTAGCCATTGCCAAAGCAGCCGCCAACAGCCTGGAACTGCCCCTTTACCGCTATCTAGGCGGCACATCGGCACGAGTGCTGCCCGTGCCGATGATGAATATTATGAACGGTGGCAAACATGCCGCTGGCGCGACCGACTTGCAAGAGTTCATGGTGATGCCAGTTGGCGCGGAAACCTACTCGGAAGGGCTGCGCTGGGGTGTGGAGATTTACCACAGCCTGAAAAAGGTACTCAGCAGCAAAGGCTACCGCACCACTGTTGGCGATGAGGGTGGGTTTGCGCCTTCGGTCTCGGCCAACAGTGAGGCGTTTGACCTGATTTTGGAAGCCATTGAGAAGGCGGGTTACACACCAGGCGACCAGATCATGCTGGCGATGGATGCCGCTGCATCGGAGATTTATGAGGATGGCAAGTATCATCTGAAAACAGAAGGCAAGGTGCTGACTGGGGCAGAGATGGTGGATTTTTACGCGGAATGGTGTAATAAGTATCCGATTATCTCTATTGAAGATGGCTTGCATGAGGACGACTGGGAGAACTGGTCGCGTATGGTCGCCAAGTTGGGTAATAAGATTCAGATTGTGGGTGATGACCTGCTGGTGACGAATGTGAAGCGTATTGAGAAGGCGTTTGAACTGAAAGCCTCGAACAGTCTATTATGTAAAGTGAACCAGATTGGGACGCTGACGGAGGCGATAGCGGCGGTGGAGATGGTGCATAAACATGGTTGGACGGCCGTTGTCTCTCATCGCTCTGGTGAAACTGAAGATGCCACCATTTCCGACCTCTCTGTGGCTCTCAACGCAGGGCAAATCAAAACCGGCGCACCCGCCCGCAGCGACCGTGTAGCCAAGTACAACCAGTTACTGCGCATTGAGGATGATTTGGGTGATTCGGCCGTTTACCCCGGCATGAAGGCGTTTACCAACCTTCATCGTTAGAATGATGAGCAATTGGGTCATTGTCAAAGACCCAATTGCTCATCACTAACACGAATCTAACACAATCCCACTACACTACCAGCCTATCCCTATTAAAAAGGACAAAACCATGCACAAGTTTTCCGAAGAAAATGGCGAAAAAGAAAAAGAACCCCGCTTCCGCTTTAACGAGAAGCTGTTAGAAACCCGCACCATTACTATTTTTGGTGAAATTAATATGAAGTTAGCCCAGGTGGTCACACAGCAGTTGCTCATCCTGGCCGCCGACTCCGACGAACCCATCAAAATCTTCATCAACTCCCCCGGTGGTCACGTGGAATCAGGCGACACAATTTTTGACATGATCCGCTTTGTAGACGCACCCGTAAAGATTATTGGCACGGGTTGGGTTGCCAGTGCGGGGGCTTTGATTTATGCCGCCGTACCCAAAGAGAATCGCTACAGTTTACCCAACACCCGCTTCTTGCTCCATCAACCCATGGGTGGCGCACGGGGCCAGGCAGCCGACATTGCTATTGAAGCTGAAGAGATTTTGAAGATGCGCCGCCGCTTGAACCAGATTTTTGCCGATCAAACGGGCCAACCGCTGGAAAAGGTAGAACGGGACACAGACCGCAATTTCTGGATGTCGGCTAACCAGGCCAAAGAATATGGCTTGGTTGGGCATATTATTAATTCAGGGAGTGAGGTTTAGACGGGAGTGCAGTTTCCGTTTGCCCCAAGCCTGTGCTTTGTCACAGGCTTTTTTTATCTTTAGGGCCAGTTTGCTCCAGCTCCATTTTTTTCAGCCGATACAACATCTCTTGCGTTAGCTGCCGATGTTTGCTGCTAATATCGGCCTGAATGCCAAAGACCAGGATAATGACCCCCACCACCAGCAGACCTGTACCAATGGTAATGGATTGGATGTAACGGCCGATATTACTCCCCCCCAGCAACGCAATATACACAAACCGCAAAATCGCCCCACCCCCGACCAGCAAAAAAGGCAAAGCAATATAACTAAACGTTCGCAACGGCTCATAAAACGCATACAACCGCATAATCGTGCCTGCCTGAGCCTTGATGAAGTGCCACATGTTGCGTTGCAGACGAGACGGCCGTAATGGCCCATTCGTCACCACCGGCACACTCACCACCCGCTGCCCCATCTTACCCGCCTGGATAATCGTCTCCAGCGTATAGCTGTAGCGCGTCAAAATATTGAGGTGCAGCGCCATATCCCGCGAATAAGCCCGAAAACCGCTGGCCGCATCCGGCACATCTGTGCCGCTGACCGTGCGTACCGTCCAACTGCCCAAACCTTGCAGCCAGCGCTTCAACGGCGAAAAATGCTCAATCTGGCTCACCTGCCGATTACCCAAAACCATATCCGCCTCATCCCGCACCACAGGTGCTACCAGATCAGGAATATAGCGGCCCGGATATTGGTTATCGGCATCCGTATTCACAATAATGTCCGCCCCCAAACGCAAGCAAGCATCCAGCCCAGTCTGGAAGGCTTTGGCTAAACCCTGGTTGCGTGAATGGCGCACGATGTGGGTGACACCGGCAGCTTGAGCCACCGCCACTGTGTCATCTTCACTGCCATCGTCAATGATCAATGTCTCTATACAGTCAATGCCCGGAATCTGCTGCGGCAGTTCGGCCAGGGCTATAGGCAGCGTTTCCGCTTCATTAAAGCAGGGGATTTGGATGATTAGTTTCACGGGGCAGATTGTAGCGGAGGGGGGGGAAGTGGCAAGTGGCAGATGGCAAGTGGCAAGTTTGTAGACTTGTCATCTGCTACCTGCCACCTCTCACAATATCATCTAGCTCTACCAGATGCAGCCCTTCCCACAGATACACGTCAAGGTCAATTTTGAGATCGGCCGTTACGTGAATGCCTTCGGCGCGGAGCAGTTCGGCCTGTTCATTGGCACTATGTTCACGGTTGATAATGCTGATGCGCCCCTGGCTGTTGATGACGCGCTGCCAGGGAATGTTGGCATATTGGGGTTGGTCTTCGGTGTCTTTGAGGGCGTGCATGGCGTAGCCCACGGCCCGCGCTGCACGAGGCCGCCCCAGCATGTTGGCAATACGGCCGTAACTCGTCACCTTGCCTCTGGGAATTCGCCGCACGACAGCATAGACCTGCTCATAAAAATTGCTCAAAGCTCACGCCATCCTTATGGAATCACCAACGTGGCCCGTTCCGCGCCATCGGCATCCACCAGCGTCACCGTCTCGCCAGATTCCCACACAGCTTCGGTGAGATTCCAGTAAACGGCCGTTACACTATCCTGCCCCGCCCCCGTATGCACCATAATCCCCGCCCCATCCCCAAAAATTGTCCGCTGCCCAAAGCGGTAAACATGACCCGCCTCATCGCGCAGCTCCCAATTCAACAAAGCCGCCTGCCGCGTCCCCCTGTTTACAATCTGCACCGCCTCACTTTCCAACTGCCCCACCCCTTGCACCGTAGCAATCTCAATCGCCACCTCGCCCGCTTCCGGCGGTTCTGTCGCCACCGGCGTGGGCGGTGCATTAGGTGTTGCCGTACTCGTTGGCTCCGGCGTGGCCGTAGGCAAACCTCCAATGGGGATAATAAGCTGCTGCCCGACAAAGAGGAAATCGGCATTGGTCAAATCATTAGCGGCCATGATGTCCTCAATCGGCACATCATAAAACGCGGAAAGATTACCCAGTGTGTCTCCGGGTGCGACCACATGAATGGGGGGGCCTTCTTCGGGTTCGGGCGTGTCGGTGGCCTGGGCCATCGCTTCGGCGGTGATGGCAATAGGGGGCAGGGTAACGGCCGTTATCACCCCACTCCCATCCACCTCCACCTCCTCCGGCTGACGGGCATCCCACCAATACAACACACCCAACACAACCGCAGCCGAAACAATCACATTCAAAATCAAAAAGGGCAGCATCCGGCGAAATGACATAATGTTCTCCTATGCCGGATATTGTACAACATCCCCACGCCAGCCAACAAAAAGCGCATCGTCTATTAACGATGCGCTTGATAAGACCCAAAGGGCTTCCCCCCTCGGTCATAGCAGATTAAAAAAACAAGAGACTGGGTTGTGCCAGTCTCCAGTCTCCCAAAGCCCAAACTTGTCCTTACAAAAAACCTCAGAGACTAAACCAGAAATGAGCGGACATTTCCTGCCTCAACCTTGCTCATACGCGGCCCGCAGGCCGGCAACATCAATCTTCTTCATTTGCAGCATCGCCTGCATCACCCGCCCCGCCTTCTCAGGATCAGGATCACTCATCAGTTCCGTTAGCGCGTTCGGAATAATCTGCCAGGACACGCCATACTTATCCTTCAACCAGCCACACATCTGCTCCTCACCGCCCTCGCCCAACTTTTCCCAAAATGTATCCACCTCGGCCTGCGTCTCGCAGTTTACATAAAACGAAATGGCTTCGGTAAATTTGAACTGCGGCCCGCCATTTAAGGCCACAAACTGCTGACCTTCCAATTCAAACGTAACCAGCATCGCCGTGCCCGGTGTTCCCGGCTCACCCTCGCCATACCGCTGCACATGCGTAATCTTAGAGCCATTAAAAATAGAAGTATAAAATACGGCCGCTTCCTCAGCCTGATTATCAAACCACAAATAAGGGGTAATCTTTTGCATCACACATCTCCTTCATTCAGTAACTATCAGAATAATGCCATTATGGCCCAAGAGGGGTATGGAGGTCTTGTATAAAATGGCAATGGCATCTAGTAATTTTCTGGAGCAGATACACGGCCGTTTTCCCGCCCCGGTGTCGTCCCCAAAAACCGCTGCAAAGAGCGCGTCAGATGCGGCTGATCGTAATAGCCCAATTCATACACCGTATCCAAAATCGAAACCCCTTGCTGCAAAAGCATCAGCGCCCGCTGCGCCCGTTCATACTGCTCAATATGCCCCGGCGGCAGCCCCGTCGCCTGCAAAAAACGATGGCGCACCGTGCGCGGTGACAAATCCTGGGGCTGCCCCCGCAAAACATCCGTCACCAACGGATCCCAAACCAACACCTCCTGTTTAACCAACCTGTGGATAAACGTTTCCACATTCTCAAAATCTGGTAACTGCCAGGTGCTGCTGTTTAGCCAAAAAGATTGGCACGCCGCCGCCGGCAAAGCCAACTCCAAATCCACATACTCTTTGGCCCGCAAATGGGGCATAAACGTGCCCAGCTTAAACTTAATCCACAAAATCTCGGCATCCGCCCCCCACCTGGCCTCGCCAGAACTTCTCTGCGGCCCCACCACCAACGAATGAACCCGCCCACCCACCTTCACAAAAACCATGTGCCAATGAATCTCAGACGGCCGTATCGTCGAACCAGCACCAACAGTATGCCCTTGAATCACCGTTTCAATCAACGGCGAATCAGACAACCTCTCTTCAAAAATAATAGTCATGTGCAATCTGTAGAATGGAGAAAAAAACGAGGGTGTGGATGGTAAACGGCCGTTTACCATCCACAAAAATCACAAACATCCAGGCAATTACAAATTACCCAACTACAAGCATCATCCCGGCGGTGTATCCACCGGCCCGTTAAACTGCATCACCGTAAACACCGCCCCCTGCGGGTCCTGAATCACCGCAAAAGTACCCATGTCGCCAGCCGAAGTTGGTGGCATCAACACCGTGCCACCCAACTCCGCAGCTTTGGCGGCGGCAGCCTGAACATCTTCAACCATAAAATAAACCTGCCAGTTAGAAGGCACACTCTCCGGGAAATTTTCATTCATTTCCATCACGCCCGCCTGAACACGCTCATTCACCGCAAACGTCACATATCCCGAATCATCAACCACATGACTTTGCCAGCCAAACACGGCCTCATAAAAGGCTTTAGCCGCTGCACCATCCCGCGTTTGCAGCTCATTCCAAACCAGAGCATTCGCCTGATTTACAACCTGCGCCCCAATCATCTCCTTGGGTTGCCACACGCCGAACACGGCTCCGGTTGGGTCTTGGAACATGCCCATGCGGCCAGAGTCAAAGATATCCATGGGCGGCATCATGACCGAACCACCTGCTTCGGCGACTTTGGCCGCAATCGCATCTGCATCA
This sequence comes from Ardenticatenaceae bacterium, assembly GCA_020634415.1. Next base: position 41,594 of record JACKBT010000035.1, on the reverse strand, counting down.
CTATGATTGACATAAGACGACCAGTAGGGCGGAATCCCTTGCGCTTGCATGTCCGGCATCATCTGCCCCATACCAGCCACATTATGACCATCAATCTGATACATCGTGTAGAAGCCCATTTCTCCTAAAGGCAAATCTACAAATTCCCAGCCAAACAAACCCGTATAAAACGCCTTTGCCCCCTCTGTGTTGGTAGTTGATAAATCAACCCAAGAAAAAACACCATCAGGATAACTTTTCACAATATGCATCTGTCATTCTCCTTACAAAAAAATATTTTGGGATCAGCCAAGAAGCTGCAATGAGAAAAACAGTATACCATATTTAGAACATATGGTCTATAAATTCATTAAATTCGCATCGTCTGATGACCCTGATAATATTGGTCGCGCAGTTCCTGAACGGCCGTATCCGCCACATACTCCTCCAACGTCATCGAACGATCAATCACCCCACCCGGCGCAATCTCCACAATCCGGTTAGCAATCGTCTCTACAAACTGATAATCATGCGAAGCAAACAAAATCACCTCCGGGAAAGCAATCAGCCCATCATTCAACGCCGTAATCGCCTCCAAATCCAGATGATTCGTCGGCTCATCAAACACCAGCACATTAGCCCCACTCAACATCATCCGCGCCAACATACAGCGCACCTTCTCCCCCCCCGAAAGCACCCGCGCCGGCTTCAACGCCTCCTCACCCGAAAACAACATCCGCCCCAAATAACCCCGCATCGTCGTCTCACTGCGATCATCCCGCGCATACTGCCGCAGCCACTCCACCAAATTCAAATCGGTGTCAAAGTAGTCACTATTCTCCTTCGGGAAATAGCTCGTCGTAATCGTCGTCCCCCAACCCACCTCACCACTCTCCGGCTCCAACTCACCCATCATCACCTCAAACAACGTCGTCTTCACCAAATCATTGGGGCCAATAAAAGCAATTTTGTCGCCAGGGTTCACCGTAAGGCGAAACTGGTCTAACAACGGCCGTTCCTCCCCCATCACCGTCACATCCTCCACCGACACAATCACCTTACCACACGGCCGATCCGGCCGAAAATCTATATAAGGAAAGCGGCGCGACGAAGTCGGCAGTTCTTCCACCGTCAACTTCTCAATCAAATTCTTACGCGAAGTCGCCTGCCGCGACTTAGACGCATTGGCACTAAAGCGGCGCACAAACTCCTGCAGCTCCTTAATCTTGTCCGCCCGCTGCCTGGCCGCATTACGCTGCTGCTGCTGCATCAACTGGCTCATCTGATACCAAAAATCAAAGTTCCCCACATACAACTGAATCTTGCCAAAATCAATATCAGCAATATGCGTACACACATTGTTCAAAAAATGGCGATCATGCGACACTACAATCACCGTATTGTTAAAACGGAACAGAAAATCCTCCAGCCAGCGAATGGAGGAGATGTCCAACTGATTGGTTGGCTCATCCAGCAGCAAAATGTCAGGATTGCCAAACAGTGCCTGCGCCAGCAGCACCCGCACCTTCTGGTTCGCCTCCAAATCCCCCATCAACGAATCATGCAAGCTCTCGTCAATGCCCAAACTGCTCAGCAAAACGGCCGCTTCCGACTCCGCCTCATACCCATTCATCTCCGCAAACTCCGCCTCCAAATCAGCCGCTCGCAGCCCATCCTCCTCCGAAAAATCCGGCTTACTGTAAATCGCGTCCCGCTCCTGCATCACCGCATACAGCCGCTCATGCCCCATAATCACCGTCTCCATCACCGCGTACTCATCAAAAGCAAACTGATCCTGGCTCAACAGCGCAATCCGCTCATTCGGCCCCACCGCAATATCACCCCGGCTCGACTCAATCTCGCCCGCAATCACCTTCAACAGCGTAGACTTCCCCGCCCCATTCGGCCCAATCAACCCATAACAATTCCCCGGCAAAAAGCGGAGATTCACATCCTTAAACAGCGTCCGCTGCCCAAAATTCACCATCAAATCCTGCAAAGTTAACACAGTTCACCTACCTAAATAGTTAAATAAAAGAGGCAAGGATAACACAAATTGCCTCTCTTCACCCCACCATTCTCAACCCACCCGCAGCACCACCTTATACAACCCCTCTTCACCCCCTGCTAACGCCTGAAACGCCTGCTCAATATCGGCAAAATCATACACTGTCACCAATGGCTTCGTGTCCAAAACGCCCTGCTGCATCAGTTCCATGCCCTGGCGCATGGCTTCGGCCTTTTCGTCCATGCGCCGCACATGGCCGTTGATAACATCAATGGCTTTGAAGTTCCACTGCTGCATGTTGACGGTGCGACGGCCGTTATCACTTTGATGATACCCAACCAGGATAAAACGGCCGTGTTGCCCCACCAACTCCGTCCCCAAATCCACCACACCCTGCACCCCCGCCGCCTCAATCACCACCTCAAAGTTGCCCAACGTTTTGGCATCCACCTCGTTCGGGTCGTACACCACATCCGCACCCAAGCGCCGCGCCATCTCCCGCCGCTCAGCAATAGGGTCAAACGCACAAAGAAACCCCGCCCCCTGCTGCTTCACCAATTGCAAACAGATCAGTCCCATAAAACCACAACCCAACACCGCCACCCGATCCCCGTGCCGCGTGCCAAAACGGTTGGCCGCATGAACACAGCAAGCAACCGCCTCACCCAGCGCATACAGCGGATCAACCTCCGGTGGCAGCTTTACCAATTGGCTAGCCTTAGCCACAAAATAGTCAGCATACGCCCGACCGCCCAACGACGTGACCACCTCCCCTACCTGAAAGCCCGTCACGGCACGGCCCGTCTGCGCCACCACACCGCTGCCCTCATGCCCCAACCGCAGCGGATTCGCCGCCAACACCTCTCGATTCTTATACACAAACAGATCTCCCGTACACACCCCACAGGCCAGCGTCCGCAGCAGCACTTCATCATCGCCAATGATGGGCATATCTGTCTCCTCAATTGCAAATCCTTTGGTGGTTAAAACGGCCGTCTTCATCTCATCATCTCCTTTGCTAACAATTTGCCCCTACTCTACAACGAACGGGGGAGCGGGTAAACGGCCGTTTACCCCCAAATCCACACCCGCCTCAATTCATTGTCATCTCCCCCCAAATCATGGACAATAACCCCATAATTCTGATTGCTCACTTACCCACTTACCCAAATTACCAATCACGAGTACCCAAATGGCAGATCCACTCAAAATATTATTCATCAGCGCGGAGGTCTCTCCCTTCGCCAAAGCTGGCGGACTGGGCGATGTTGCCGGCTCCCTCCCCAAAGCCCTCCACAAACTCGGCCACGACGTGCGTGTCGTCATGCCCGCCTACCAAAAAATCGAACAAGGCTACCCCGGCGTCGAAACCATGCCCGGCCCCCTCTGGGTTCCCCTTCGCGGTGAAGCCGTCCAGGCCGGTGTCTTCCACAGCACCCTGCCTAACAGCCAAGTCCCCATCTACTTCATCGCCCAGTGGAACCTCTTCAACCGCCCCAACATCTACGGCTACGGCGACGACTCCTACCGCTTCGCCTTCTTCAGCCGCGCCGCCCTCGAACTCACCCTCGCCCTCGACTGGAAACCCGACATCATCCACGCCCACGACTGGCACACCGCCCCCGCCCTCACCTGGCTCTCCACCGCCGGGCAAGCCGACGAGCGTTTTCGCGGCATCAGCAGCATCTTCACCATCCACAATCTAGCCCATCAAGGCCACACCAGTTGGGACATCTTCGACTATTTGCGCCTGCAAACCCACAGCCTCAACGAAGAACCCTACGGCATGGTCAACTTCATGGCGCGGGGCATCTACCACGCCACCCTCGTCAACACCGTCAGCCCCACCTACGCCCGCGAAATCATGACCAGCGACGGTGGCGCAGGCATGGATAACCTGCTGCGCCATCGCCACTTCGACATACACGGCATCCTCAACGGCCTCGACTACGAAGAGTGGAACCCCACCAGCGATCCCCGTCTGCCCTACCATTTCACTGTGGAAGAACTAGACGAGCGGCAAAAAGTGCGCCAGGCCCTGCAAGACACAGTTGGCCTGCCCCGCCGCCCCAATGTGCCGCTGGTCGCCCTCGTCACCCGGCTGGATTGGCAAAAAGGGCTGGACATCACCGGGCATGTCATCCATCTACTCATGAACGGCTTCGCCGGTGAGGCCCAATTTGTGGTTTTAGGCACAGGCGCGGCCGAATATGAGAATATGTTCCGCGATTTTGCCAACCAGCACCGCGACAAGATGAGTGCCATTTTGGCCTACAACGCCAACCTGGCCCCCCTCATTTATGGCGGCAGCGACATCTTCATCATGCCCTCCCGCTTCGAGCCATGCGGTTTGGGGCAGTTGATTGCCATGCACTATGGCAGCGTACCCGTCGTCCGCGCTACCGGTGGTCTGGTAGATACCGTGCAAGACATGTACACAGGCTTCTCCTTCGACAGCTACAACGCCGACGCATTCTGGCACGCGCTGCAACGCGCCATCTTCATTTACAACACCGACAAGGCAAGCTGGGGCCAGATTCAGCGCCACGGCATGAGAGCCGACTTCTCTTGGAATCGCTCTGCCCTTGGCTATCAGCAGTTATATGAGTGGGCAATGGCCCGGACGAGAGGATGGTAATCCGTTATCGGTAATCGGTTTACGGATTACCGAATCACAAAAATACAAGAGGTTATACTACCATGCGTTTTCCCCGTTCTTCTGGCATTTTGTGCCATCCATCTAGTTTTCCTGGTCGTTATGGCATTGGCGATTTTGGTGATGCGGCCTATGAGTTTGTAGATTTTTTGGTGAAGGCTGGGCAGTCGTGGTGGCAGATTTTGCCGCTTGGCCCCACGGGGTATGGTGATTCACCATACCAGAGCTTCTCGTCGTTTGCGGGCAATGTGCTGTTGATCAGCCCCGATTATCTGGTGCGGGATGGTTATTTGCCGCAAACGGCCGTTCTCACCCCTCCCCCCTTCCCCAGCGACAACGTAGACTTTGGCTGGGTCATTGACTACAAAACCAAGCTGCTAACCCAGGCCCACGAACACTTCAAGAAAAATGGCACAGCCGCCCAAAAAGACCTGCTCGACCGCTTCTGCCTGGACAATGCCCCCTGGCTCGATGACTTCGCCCTGTTCATGGCCCTCAAAGCCCATCACGTAGACCACGAAGGCGGCGTGTGGAACACCTGGCCCACCGACATCGCCCAACGGGAACCAGAGGCGATGCAAGCCTGGAGCCAAAAGCTGGCCGACGAGGCAGCGCGGCACAAATTCCTGCAATTTGTCTTCTTCCAGCAGTGGCTGGCCCTGAAAGCCTATGCCAACGAACGCGGCATCAAAATCGTGGGCGATATGCCCATCTTCGTCGCCTTCGACAGCGCCGACGTATGGGCCAACCCCGACAAATTTTACCTGGACGAAACCGGCGCACCGCTGGTAATTGCCGGTGTGCCGCCGGACTATTTCAGCGAGACTGGGCAGCGTTGGGGCAATCCCCTCTATCGTTGGGACAAGATGAAGGCGAATGGCTACGACTGGTGGCTGGCGCGGCTGCAAATGGCCTTCACCCAGGCCGATATTGTGCGCATTGACCATTTTCGCGGCTTTGAAGCCTATTGGGAGATTCCGGCGGATGAGCCAACGGCCGTTGTCGGCCAATGGGTCAAAGGGCCATACACCGACTTCTTCGATGCCATGCGCGAAAAACTGGGTGATCTGCCCCTCATCGCCGAAGATTTGGGCGTAATTACACCAGAGGTAGAAGCCCTGCGCGACCGTTACGACTTCCCCGGCATGAAGATTTTGCAATTCGCCTTTGGCGGCGAGCGCAACAGCACCTTTTTGCCCCACACTTTTGCACACAACTGTGTCGTCTACACAGGCACACATGACAACGAAACGGTTGTCGGCTGGTATCACAACGCCGATGAAAGCGAACGCGACCACATCCGCCGCTATGTGGGCGTGAGTGGGCGCGATATTGCCTGGGATATGATTCGGCTGGCGATGATGTCGGTGGCGGATACGGCCGTTACTCCCTTGCAAGACCTCCTCAGCCTGGACAACAGCGCCCGCATGAACTTCCCCGGCAAAGTCGGCGGCTATTGGCGTTGGCGTTATCCCCAAGGCATCCTCACCGACGGGCTGGCCCATCGTATGCGCGAGATGACGTGGTTATACGGCCGTTTGCCCGAAGACGAAGAATAGACACACCCGCACCCCAGCCCTCTCCTTTGTGAGAGAGCTGGGGTGCGGGGCAACTGCTAAAGCCCCAACAGCAGCCCGGCAATCGTGAAGTAAATAAACAGCCCGGTTGCATCCACCAGCGTGCTCATCGCTGGCCCCGAAACCACCGTCGGATCAATCCCCACCCAATCAGCCAAAATAGGCAGCAGCGAGCCAAGCCCATTGGCCCAAACCACAATCGTAAAAATGGCAACAGCTACGGTGAGGGCCACCGCTGGCGTTGTACCCCAAAGTAAGGCACGGCCATATGCAATGGCCGCCATGCCCACACCCAAAACAAAGCCCGCTCGCAGCTCATGCCACAAGGGTCGCCAGAGACGGCGCTTGTCCAATTCGCCCACTGCCAGGGCACGGATAATGGTGCTGGTGGTCTGGCTGCCCGCGTTGCCCCCCGTGCCAATTAACAGGGGAATGAAAAAGGCGAGGGAAACGGCCGTTTGCAATTCACTCTCAAAATGGCGCAGCACACTGCCCGTCAGCGTCTCTGTTAAAAAGAGCAGCAGCAGCCAGCCAATACGCTTGCGCACCACCGTCAAAATGCCCGTATCCAAATAGGCGCGGTCTAACGGTTCAGACGCACCCAAACGCTGAATATCTTCGGTAGCTTCCTCCTCCAGCACATCCACCACATCATCAATCGTAATCACACCCAGCAGCAAACCATCCTGATCCACGACAGGCAAGGCCAGCAAGTCGTAACGCGACATCAGACGAGCACACTCTTCCTGGTCTGTGCCCACCGGCACAGCAATGACGGCACTGTCCATCATATCGCCAATCTGTGTGTGGGGAACGGCCGTTACCAACTGGCGCAAATTAACCACACCCGTCAGCCGGCCATAGCGGTCTACCACAAATAAATAATACAGGTCTTCAGAGTCGGGCTGCCAGGCACGAATAGCGGCCAGGGCTTCAACGGCCGTCATTCGCCGCCGCAAAGCCAGGAAGGAAGAGGTCATAAGGCCGCCCGCACTATCGGTGGGGTGCAGGAGTAACGGCCGTATCTCCTCCGGGTCTTCCAGGCCAGACAGCACCGCCTTCACCTGCTGCGGCTCCATCTCCGCCAGCAAATCGGCCGCCTCGTCGGGGGCCATCTCATCCACAATGCGGATAACCGTTGCCACCGGCAAGGCCGCCACCAACTCAGCCGCCTCCTCGTCATCCAACTCTTCCAAAATACTGGCCGAATCCTCCGGGCTAAGGCGGGGCAGCAAAGCCGCCTGCTGCTCATCCTGCAATTCCGCAAATAGCTCAGCCTGATCCGGCGGGCGTAAAGACTCAATAATGGCTAACGCGCCCGTCAAATCATCTACTTCCAGCGAGGCGCGAAGCTTGGTCAAAACATCGTCTAGGGTTGTGTGTAACATGGGACACCTCCAAGATATGATATGAACCCTGGAGGCGGGTCGCGGGGGAACTGCCAACCAGGGGGTTAAACTATTTGGTTGACAGCTTGGGCAGGTCTAGGACTGCCAGGCTCTGCTTTATCGTTCACAAAAGTCTCCGGGTACTACGCGCAGCATAATACCTTCACTAAAAATAATACGGTGGGGATTGTATCGCCCTTTAACTTGAAGGGTCAATCTTGGGGCGCAAGATGCGTCATTTGTCGTAGAGATGTTGCCATTGCCGTCTCTATAAGTTAGCGGTCGGCCAGGGGGTCGCCCTGATGATCATCAAGATGGGTGAGCCAGCGGGTGATGGCCAGGGCCAGGCCCGCCATGACCAGAAGGATAAGGGCGCTGAGAAAGCTGGCGTTGAGATCACGTTCCAAAGCGGCATAGACGAGGAGGGGCATGGTTTGGGTGCGGCCTTGTAAGTTGCCCGCAAAGAGGATGGTGGCACCAAATTCGCCTAAGGCTCGCGCCCAACTGAGCAGCAAGCCAGCCAGCAGCGCCCGGCGGCTGAGAGGCAGGGTAACATGCCAAAAAACACGCCATCCATCAGCCCCATCTATGCTGGCGGCCTGTTCTAATTCGCGGGGCAGGGCGGCAAAGCGGGTTTGGGCGGAACGGATGTAGAAGGGGGCGGCCACGAAGACTTGGGCGATGACGACGGCAACCCAGGTAAAGGTGATGGTGATGTTGAGTTGGGCCAGGGGTGCGCCGAGCAGGCCGCGCCGGCCAAAGGCGGTAAGGAGGGCGAGGCCAGCCACGACGGGGGGCATGACGATGGGCAGTTCGACGAAAATTACCAGGAAGCGTTTGAGGGGAAAGTGGTAGCGGGCCAGGACGTAGGCGAGGGGTGTGCCGAAAAGGATGATGATGAGGAGGGTAACGGCCGTTGTCCCCAAACTAATGCCAATGGCACTAACCACAGGCACGATGTCCAAAGCCACATCATCCCCTATCGTCAGCAGCGTGCGCCAGACAAAGGCAATGAAGGGCAGTATGAGCAGCAAGGCCATGACAACCGCCAGAAGCCCATTGGTAATATTGAGGGGGAGCGTGGGTTTGGGCGGGGTTTTATCGGATGGGTTTAAGGACAATGGTTTTTCCTGAATTAAGGTAACGAGTAACTACTAACCCTCCGGGAGGTTTCCATCAAGAAGTTTGCTCCTGGCATAAACCTCCCGGAGGATCACACCAGAGAGGCTTAGTAGATACGGTAACGACTAACTTTCTGGGAGGTTTAAGCCGAGACCTACAACATTGGGCATGGTGGCATTTTGCCGATCTAGCAGTTTGTCGGAGAACCCCAATTTGTAGCCGCGAAATCCCTTTCGCGCTCGGGGAACGCGGTAAAGATACCGCGCCTACGGCCACTTTTCCGACAGCCTGCTAGGAACTGTACATAAAAGCGCGGATCGGGGGCGCGGTCTACGTTGGTGAATTCAGATTTGGGAATATACATGCTCATCCATTACTCCGTGACTTCCAAAAGCTTCCGGTAGGCAAAAATGAGGGCAAGAATCTACCATAGAGCCTATAAAGGGGCGAGAAATCTGCAAGAAGTAAAGCGTTTTCAATCTGCACGAAGGAATGGGAATTCAAGGGCTTACAGAAGAATGGCGATTGGAGATTAGCCCAATCGCCAATCCCTCATCTCCAATCTCAGTTTTGTAGGTTACTCGTAATTATTCAGTCCCTCGAGGGATAACCTCCGGGAGGGTGGACAGTTACGGGTACTCAACCTAAAGGCCATTGGCAAAGAGGTATTGTGCCAAAATTCACATATTTGACAGAGTATGCTTTTGCGCCTATATTTTGACGAACGTTCGCCCGAACGTTCTTGTAGAGAGAGATACAACAGTAGAGAGAGGAATATGCCGCGGGTCACTTTGAAGGATGTGGCAGCTGAGGCTGGCGTTAGCTACCAAACGGTGTCTAAGGTCATCAACGGCAAAGCCCAGGTTACTCCTGAAACAGAAGAGCGTATTCGCCAGGTGATACAGAACCTCAAGTATCGTCCCAATGCTGCTGCCCAAAATTTGAGAACCCAAGCTAGCAACCAAATTGGTTATGCCTGGCATACCAATGCTTTTCGTGATTGGCATCCTATTCACGAGTGGTTTTTGCACAGTATGACGGGGGCAGCGGAGGCGCACAACTATTTTGTGACGGTGTTTAATAGTTCGGGGGAGGTGGGGGACCACAATATTCGGCCCTATGCGGACCTATTTGCCCGGCAGAAGGTGGATGGGTTTGTGGTATCGGGGACGACACAAGATGATCCGCGTATTGCTTATTTGATTGAAGAGAAGATTCCTTTTGTGGCTTTTGGCCGCTCTAATCAGGAGTGGGATTTTTGTTGGGTGGATGTGGACGGCCGTTACGGTGTCGAGTCTGTTCTGGCCCATTTAACAGCACAGGGACACCGCCGCATTGGTTTTATTTCGTGGATAGAAAATTTTGCCCTGACGGGCAAATTCCGTGAAGATGGCTACCAGCAGGGGATGATGGCGGCCGGGATTGATATTGATCCCGAATGGATTGTGCGGGATGTGGATTCACCCCAAACGGGGGTTGTGGGCATTCGCCATTTTTTGGCTTTGCCGTCGTCGCGGCGGCCAACGGCCGTTATTTGTGCCAGCGATCAGATTGCCATGGGGGCCATCTATGCCGCCAAAGAAGCCAATCTGGTCGTCGGCCGCGATATAGCCCTCACCGGTTATGACGACAGCTTTGTCGCCCGTTATCTTTATCCCTCACTGACCAGTGTGAGTCAGCCGATAGATTTGGTAGGCGAGTGGGTGGTAAGGTTGTTGCTGCAACAAATACACGGTCAGCCGATTGAGCAAACGGGTGTTTTGCTCAAACCGAAGTTGGTTGTAAGGGAATCGAGTCAATATCAGGTTGTTTGATAGTTGACTTCTACCGTTATGCTTCCTGGCGCAGTTATTTTTGATCTAGATGGTGTTCTCACCGACACGGCCGAATTTCACTATTTGGCCTGGAAGCGGCTGGCGGATGAAGAGGGGCTGCCCTTTGACCGCGAGGCCAATGAGCAGTTGCGTGGGGTAGCGCGGCGGGAATCTTTGTTGTTTATTTTGAACGGCCGTTCCGCCAGCGAAGACCAAATGGAAGCGATGATGGCCCGTAAAAATGGCTATTACCAGGCCATGCTCGGCCAGATTTCACCCGATGATTTACTGCCGGGTGTAGTGGACTTGCTGGCGCTCTTGGATGAGGCGCAGATCCCCTACGGCGTAGCGTCGGCCAGCAAAAATGCGCCAGAGGTGGTGGCGCGGCTGGGCATCGCCTCACGGTTGGCGGTTGTGGCCGATGGGCACAGTGTGGCCCGCCCCAAACCGGCTCCAGATTTATTTCGGTTTGCTGCCGCTCAATTGGGCCAGCCAGCCGCACGTTGTCTGGTGGTGGAGGATGCCGCTGCTGGCATTGAGGCGGCTTTGGCGGCCGGCATGGGTGCCCTGGCGTTGGGGCCGGCCGAGCGTTTTGCGGGAGTCGTTGGCGGCCGTTTTGCCCACCGGCTTCATTTGCAGGGAATTACTTTAGAGGAGTTGGAAACGGCGGTAAACCCCAATCCCGATTGGATCGTCCACGAAGCCAGCTTCGATCCCCAAACACAAAACCACAAAGAGACCATTTTCACCATCGGCAACGGCTATTTTTGCAGTCGCGGCAGCTTTGAGGAGGGCTATCCCGGCGAATCGGCCCTCACCTTCGCCCATGGCGTGTTCGATGATATGCCCATCAGCTTTACCGAACTGGCTAATCTGCCCAACTGGCTGGATTTGCGCCTGGCGGTTGATGGGTATGATTTTCGCCTGGATCAGGGCGAGATTCTCCACTTTGACCGGCAACTTGATCTGTATACGGGCCTATTGCAGCGGCATGTGTTGTGGCAAGCACCGAATGGCACGGTTCTCGATCTCTTTTTTGAGCGGTTTGCCAGTTATGCGGATGAGCATATGGGGGCGATGCGGGTGTTGGTAACGGCCGTTAATCAGCCCTGCACCGTCACTGTCCACAGCGGCATTAACGGCCATATCGCCAATGGCGATCTGCTCCACTGGCAGCATCTAGGGCAAGGGCAGGCGGAGAATGGCGCAATCTGGCTGCACAGCCGCACGCGCCATTCGGGGATTGAGTTGGGAATAACGGCCGTACTTCAAGCGGAAACGGCCGTCACCCACTGCCAAAACTGCCCCGGCCATCCCCAACTAACCGCCACCCACCCCCTCCAACCCGGCCAAACCTGGCAGCTAGACAAACTCGTCAACTACACCACCAGCCGCGACCAAAACCACCAACTACCAGGAGTCCAGGCTTTAGCCGAACACACCTACGACATCCTAAAAACCGCCCACCTCGCTGGCTGGCAGCAAATGTGGCACGACTGCGATGTCATCATTGAAGGCGACCACGAAGCCCAACTCAGCATTCGCTTCAGCCTCTTTCAACTGCAAATCGCCGCCCCCCGCCACGATGATCGGGTCAGCATTGGCGCCAAGACGATGAGCGGGCTTGGCTATCGTGGCCACGTCTTTTGGGATACCGAAATCTTCATCCTCCCCTTCTTCACCTACACCCAACCCCATATCGCCCGCAACCTGCTCATGTACCGTTACCACACTCTGGATGGTGCTCGCCGCAAGGCAGCCGCCAATGGTTTTCGCGGTGCCCAATACCCCTGGGAAAGTGCCGCCACTGGCGACGAAGTGACCCCCACCTGGGTACCCCACTTCGCCGACAAGACAAAACTGGTACGAATTTGGACAGGTGATATTGAGGTGCATATAACGGCCGATATCGTCTACGCCATCATCCAATACTGGCAAACCACCGGCGACGACGACTTCATGCTCCACCACGGTGCCGAAATCATCCTCGACACCGCCCGCTTCTGGGGCGACCGTGCCGAACCAGAAACAGACGAACGAGGCAACACCCGCTACGCCATCCGCGATGTCATCGGCCCCGATGAATACCACGAACACATAGACAACAACGCCTTCACCAACTACATGGCCCAATGGCATCTGAAGACAGCCCTAAACATTTTGCAATGGCTAAAACAACAGCATCCAGAAAAAGAACAAAAACTCACCACATCTCTAAACATTCAAGCCACAGACATTAATCATTGGCATAATGTCATAAAATATATTATCATCTCCCATAGTACCGAAGTAGGACTATTCACCCAATTTGACGACTTCTTCGCTTTACAATCGGTAGATTGGCCTCACTATAAAGGGCGCACCAAATCTATGCAAGAGATATTGGGCATAGAGGGAGCTAATCAACATCAGGTTATCAAACAGGCAGATGTCATCATGCTTTTATGCCTCTTTCGCGATCAATTTGATCACAAAACCTGGCAAGTCAATTGGGATACCTACATGCCTCTAACCGACCATAGTTATGGTTCCTCATTAGGCCCTAGCTTCCATGCCTGGGCCGCCTGCGAAATGCAAAACCCCCCAGAAGCTTACGAGCATTTCATGCTCGCAGCCCGTGCTGACCTGCGCAACATCCGTGGCAACGCCAGTGACGGCATTCACGCCGCCTCCGCTGGTGGCTTATGGCAAGCAATTGTTTTCGGGTTTGCTGGCCTTCGTCTCCACGAAGACGGCTACACCTTGAAACCATGTTTGCCTGCTCATTGGCAGCGTTTGGCCTTCAAAATTTACCAACATGGTCAGCCATATGTTATTGATATCCAAACTCATTAAGGAGGTGAGGCCAAATAGATAATTGAAGTAAAAAGTATTTATCCACATCCCACAGTTTTGTAAAAAATCTTAGTTTCGGAGGAGAAACAATATAATGAAAAAACATACCTTAATTTCATTGCTGTTAGTTTTGTTATTGTTTGTGCTCGCTGCTTGTAGTGGTGGCGATGCCGATACAGAAACTGGCGGCGAAGAACAAGAAGTACAAGCAACTGAAGCTCCCGCAGAAGAAGAGGAGATGGAAGAAGAGGAAGAAGCTGCTGGTGGTGGCATTGTGCAACAAGAAGAAGAAACTTCTAGTGAAGACACTGTCGTTACCGAAGCCTCAGAATTTAATCAAGCTCCTATGCTAGATGGCATGGACTTGCCCCCGGTTGAAGAACGCCTTCCAGTCAAAGAAGACATCCAGGTTGTCACCCCAGTAGATGGTGTTGGCGAATATGGCGGCACATGGCATAACGCTACATGGTGGCAGGGTATGGGTAACATCGAGATGATCGTCTACGATCCGCCCGTACGTTGGAAGCCGGACTATACTGGGTATGAGCCAGGTTTGGTAAAGAGCTGGGAAATATCCGAAGATGGCAAGCAGTTAACATGGCATTTCCGTCAAGGTGTCAAATGGTCTGATGGCGTAGACTTTATTCCAGCTGTTGACATGGCCTATTGGTGGGAATTGGCAACAAACGAAGATTTCGCGGTTGTCCAACCTCCCTTCTGGGGTCGTGATTCCGATGGTTCGTTAATGGATGTCTCCTTCCCCGATGACTACACCATGGTCTTCACGTGGAATGAACCACACTATATTGCTAACTTTGTCGTGGCCCAGGGCTTCTGGGAGTCGCTGCCGATGTACCGTCCCAAGCATTTCCTCTCCCCCCACGATCCCAATTACGATAGCAGTAAAACCTATGAAGATCTGGAAGCCGTCGTTTACGGTGGCGACTGGTTGATGAACGTAGAAGGTTATCCCTGTCTTCATGCTTGGTGTCCAGAAACCGTCATTCCTGGTGAACGCACCACCTTGGCTCGTAATCCTTATTACTGGAAAGTGGATACGGAAGGCAACCAACTGCCCTATATTGACTATATTGATGTCGTTTTGCTGCCCGATAACGAGGTTCGCCTGTTAGAGGTCGCTCAGGGTAAGTACGAAGCCAGCTTCCGTGGTACGGATGATCCCACCAATATTCCTTTCCTGTTGGAACAAGCCGAAGCCAATGACTACTACCTGCATCCTGGTGCTGTAAATGGTGCTGGTGGCTGGCCTGCTTGGAATATCAACATGAACTTCAACGATTGCGAGACCTACCCCGACACCTGTGAGGAAATCCGCGCTCTGCTTCAGAACCAAGACTTCCGCCAGGGTTTGGCGTATGCGCTCGATCGCGAACGTTTGATTGATGTTGCTTGGGGTGGCATTGGTTATCCCACTGCCTTCACCATCAGCCCCCAAGCGTGGCACTTTGCCAGTGCGGAAGGTCAGGCAGTTTATGAAGAATGGCGCGATACTTATAGCGAGTTTGATCCCGAACTGGCTATGGAGAAATTCGATGCTGCTGGTTTCGTAGACGCTGACGGTGATGGTTGGCGTGATCTGCCCAGTGGCGAACCTTTCACCCTGGTAATGGATCAAGGCGATTGGGGTGGTCAAGTAATCCCGGTTCTGTCAAATGAAGCCTATGCCACCAACCTGAATGCAGTAGGTGTTAACACCCTGATCAACGATCTGATGGGTCAACCCGACTGGAGCTTACGACATTCGGAAGGTCTGTTCATGATTCGCAATTCACATGCCTCTGAACTCGATATCTGGACTTTCCCCGACTGGATATTCCCATTGCGCGGTTCTGAAGCTCGTGCATGGCCGTTGGAAGGTGCATATTATGAGACAGGTGGTGATCGCGGTTGGGAACCACAACCAGGCACAACCTTTGCTTATGAATTGCAACAACTGTATACCCAGGGTATTGCTACACGCGATATCGAAGAACGTCACCAGATTGTGTATGATGCCATCCGCATCTTGATTGATGAAGGCCCCTTCATCATCGGTGGTGCTGGTGATCAGGCTATGCCTGTCGTTGTCCGCAATGGTTTCCACGGTATTCCGGATCTCGTTATCCTTGGCCCCTGGGCACCTGGCAGCCCCGGCAATCTCCACCCAGAACAGTTCTGGATGGAAGCTAACCTGCGTGGCGAGTAAAGTCTGATGATGGATTAGTAGAAGTGTGATCAAACACGCTTCGACTAATCTTTCATGATATAGAGGGAAACCTGGTGAAAAAATGTTGGGTTTCCCTCTATATCTTCTCTCACAGCAAGTTGTTGTAAGTAGTATCCGCTGTTTGGCGGGAAAGGAGAACGAAGAATGCTTTCATTTCTCATCCGACGTGTGTTTTATGCCATCATCATGCTGATTTTGGTTTCTTTCATCAGCTTTCTTATCATCAATCTACCGGCTGGTGATTTCATGGATCAAAAGATAGCTGAATTGCAGGCACGGGGTGATCGAAGTGCCATATCTCGCATTGAGCAGTATCGTGAACGTTATGGGTTAGATGAACCAATGTTGACACAATATTGGCTCTGGATTTCTAATTTCGTGCAGGGAGATTTTGGTATATCTTTCGAGTTTGAACGGCCTGTTAGGGAATTGATTGGACAGCGCCTGACGTTGTCTATTATTTTGTCGTTGACGACGCTAACTATTACATGGCTAATAGCAATACCGCTGGGGGTGTATTCGGCCGTAAACCAATATTCTATTGGTGACCAAATCATAACTACTATAGCATTTATTGGTATTGGTGTGCCCGGTTTTCTATTAGCATTGCTGATATTATACGTTGCCATTGTCATTCTCGATCAGGATGTTGTCGGTCTGTTCTCGCAACAATTCCGAGATGCCCCGTGGAGTCTGGCTAAGGTGTGGGATCTATTGAAGCATCTTTGGGTTCCAGCACTCATTGGTGCGGTTACAGGTACGGCCGGCACCATTCGTATTATGCGGGGCAACTTGCTAGATACATTAGGGCAACCATTTATCGAAGCAGCGCGTGCTCGTGGCTTGAAGAACAGAAGGGTCATCTGGAAACACGCTGTACGCATGGCCATCACCCCCTTGATTATTATTTTAGGTACCGAAGCTTTTCCAGCGATTCTGGCTGGTAATATTTTGGTTGAGGTTGTACTTGGGTTGCCCACGATTGGACCGCTCTACATTCAAGCTCTCACAACTCAAGATATGTTCATGGCAGGAACAGTCTTAGTGATGATTGTATTTTTGCTTCTTGTTGGCAACTTGATCACGGATTTGGTTTTGGCCTGGATTGACCCCCGTGTCCGGCTTGAGTAAGACGTGAGCTAATTTAATATGCCTTTATAGCCTTGCTTGTGGCAAAAAATTGGTCTAGCGCAAATTCACAGGCTGTGAGGTATTCATTTGATGGGAGAAGGATGATATTGAAGGGTGTGAAGGCTTGTAACTTCACAGCCTGAATTGGAGGTTGAATTAATGAGCGAAGCAGCAGTTTCTGTACAGCCTGAAAAGCAAGATGCCAAAAGTATCAGTCAAAGTTACTGGAGTTTGGTTTGGTGGAAATTTAAGAGAAACCGTTTAGCTGTGATTGCCGCATTTATTCTAGGGATTTACTACATCACCTGTTTGATTTTCCCAGAATTTTTTGCTCCTTATTCCAAAGGGGCAGAGAGTGACTTCATTGAAGCGCGACCAACTTTTATCCATTTTTGGGATGCAGAAGGCAATTTTTCCCTGCGCCCCTTTGTCTATGGCCTTGAAGAGCAGATTGATGTAACCACACGTACCCGAACTTATGTTTTGGATGAGACCGTTAAGTACCCGCTTTACTTTTTTGTTGAAGGTGAACCCTACAAATTACTAGGCTTTATACCTGCTACAACGCACTTCTTCGGAACAGATCCGGCTGATCCAGATGCAAAGGTCTTTTTACTAGGAACAGATCGTCTGGGGCGGGATCAATTTTCCCGATTGTTGTTTGGTGGGCGTATTTCTCTATTTATTGGCCTTTTCAGTGTTGCTGTCTTCCTGTTTGTGGGCGTGAGCCTGGGAGCTATTTCCGGCTATTATGGTGGAGCGACCGATATTGTCGTGATGCGTATTACAGAGTTATTATCAGCTTTTCCTCAAGAACCACTTTTTCTGGCTTTGGGTGCTGCGGTACCTGTAAGTTGGCCCTCTACACAGGTGTTCTTCATGGTCACTATTTTGTTGGCTTTGATCCAATGGGGTGGTTTGGCACGCCAAGTGCGTGGCCTTGTTTTATCTGGACGTGAAGAGCAGTATGTTCTTGCCGCTCGTAGTTTTGGGGCGAGTGATCGCCGAATTATTTTTAATCATTTGATTCCAGCGACCATGAGCCATGTCATCGTTATTGCAACTCTGAAGATCCCTGGCATGATCTTGCTGGAAACGGCTTTGAGCTTCCTCGGCTTGGGGTTGGTTCCACCCACCGTGAGTTGGGGCACGTTGTTACAAAATGCGAATACGGTACGCTCAATTAGTGCTGCTCCCTGGTATTTGTTTGTAACACCCTTCATCCTTTTTGCCATCCTTGCTTACAACTTGTTGGGTGACGGTTTACGAGATGCCATGGATCCATACAGCAAGTAATGCGTATTCAGTAATCAATTGGTCTTTGTTGATAATGGCCACTGGATACTGAGAGACAGGAGAGATAAATATGAGCGAAATAACTAAGGATGTCCTCGTTAGTATTAGAGATCTAAATATTCGTTTTGACGTGCGTGATGGTGTGGTGAATGCTGTAGATGGGGCTAATTTTACTATTCGGCGTGGTAAAACCTTAGGGGTTATTGGCGAAAGTGGCTGTGGCAAGTCTATGACAGCTAAAGCCATCATGAATATGGTGCCCCGGCCGGGCGTAATGACTGGTGAGATAACACTTTATAAAAAGCATGCTCAAAATGGCAGTCAAGTCGTTGAAGAAATTCGGATTGATCAGTTAGAAAAGGATGGCGAGGAGATTCGTAAGATTCGTGGCGGCACTATTACAATGATTTTCCAGGAGCCTATGAGTTCCCTGACACCGGTTTTTAGTGCTGGTTTCCATATTATGGAAGCTGTGAAGCTGCACCGTTTTCTGCCTGTGGAGACAATCGGTGAGACGATGACACGGAATATCCAAGAAAAGCGGGGGGTCAGTGCTGAAGAGGCTCGTGAGATTGCTATTGATATGTTGCGTAAAGTTGGCCTGCCTAATGCTGCCCAGCGGGTGGATAGTTATCCCCATCAATTGAGTGGTGGGCAGCGGCAGCGGGTGATGATTGCGATTGCGCTTTCTACTCACCCTGATTTGCTTATTGCTGATGAGCCAACAACGGCTTTGGATGTTTCGATTGAGGCCCAAATCTTGGATTTGATGCGTGAGCTGCAAGAAACGGTGGATATGGCTATCCTGTTCATTACCCATAATATGGGTGTGGTGGCCGAAATGGCTGATGAAATGGTGGTCATGTACATGGGCAAGGAAGTGGAAGAGGGCAGCGTCATTGATATTTTTGAAAACCCCAAGCATCCATATACGAAGCTGCTGTTGGCTTCTATTCCTGAAATTGGTGAGAAGAAACGTGAATTGGCGACGATTAAAGGGATGACTCCGAGTCCTTTTAATTTGCCGTCTGGTTGTGTTTTTCATCCTCGTTGCCCAGACTTTATGCCGGGGAAGTGTGATGTGATCAAGCCTGAGTTGGCGACAGTGGCTCCAAATCAGAATGTACGTTGTTTGATGTATGATCCGTGCTGGCCAGACACACCTGAAGCTCAAGCGGTAAAGGCTCGCGCATAGTATTGTTTATGGCTAGTTCGATTTGATCATAGGGATTAAACGAAGCTAGATGCTAATCAAGGGAGAGGCACATGAGTGAAAATGGAACACCCAAGGATAATAAGGTCATTTTAGAGGTAAAGGGATTAAAAAAGTACTTTCCCATTACGGGGGGTATGATGCGCCGCGTGGTTGGTTATGTTAAGGCGGTGGATGATGTTAATTTCTTTGTGCGTGAAGGCGAGACTTTGGGGTTGGTGGGTGAAAGCGGCTGTGGTAAGACGACCGCTGGCCGTGCGGTGATGCGTTTGTATGAGCCAACAGATGGGACGATTCGGTTTAAGTCTCGTGCTTTGTCTTCTAGTGGGCAACCTGAGTGGATAAATTTACGTGATTTAAATCGAGAGCAGCTTAAAGCGGTTTATCAAGATATTTCGATGATTTTTCAAGACCCTATTGGTTCCTTGAATCCGCGTATGACTGTCTATGACATTATTACTGAGCCATTGTTGATTCATAATAAGGTTGGCCCGGATACAGAGGAGCATGTTATTCGGTTGTTGCAGAGGGTGGGTTTGCGGGGGGAACATATTCGCAGATATCCGCATGAGTTTTCTGGTGGTCAACGGCAGCGTATTGGTATTGCTCGTTCGTTGGCACTGAATCCTCAGTTGATCATTTGTGATGAGCCGGTGTCGGCGTTGGATGTGTCGGTGCAGGCACAGACGTTGAATTTGATGAATGACTTGAAGGAAGATTTTAATCTGGCCTATATCTTTGTGGCTCATGATCTGAGTGTGGTGCAGCATATTTCGGATCGGGTGGCGGTGATGTATGTGGGACGGATTGCCGAAATGGCTGAGTCTATTGAGTTATATTCGCAGCCACTGCATCCTTATACTGAGGCTTTGATGTCTTCTGTGCCTCGTCCGAATCCTCGGGCGAAGAAGGAACGCATTATTATGGAAGGTGATGTGGCTGATCCGGGGAATCCGCCGCCGGGGTGTTTGTTCCATCCGCGCTGCCGTTATGTGCAGGATCGCTGTAAGACGGAGGTGCCGGAACTGCGTGAGATTAAGCCGGATCATTATGCAGCTTGCCATTTTGCGGGTGAATTGGAATTGAAGGGTGTGGCTGTAGGGTAGTGGTTGGTGACGATGACAGAGCAGTTGAAGTGGTGGCAAACGGCCGTTTTCTATCAAATTTATCCGCGTAGTTTTGCCGATGGCGATGGGGATGGAATTGGCGACTTCCAGGGTATTATCGGCAAGCTTGATTACCTGCAACAGTTGGGGATTGATGCTATTTGGCTCTCTCCCCACTACCCCTCGCCCCAATTTGATGTCGGCTATGATATTGCCGACTATATCGGTGTGGATCCCACCTATGGGACACTGGACGACTTCAAACGCTTCTTGGATGGTGCGCATCAACGTGGAATGCGCGTCATCCTTGATCTCGTCCTAAACCATACCTCCGATCAACATCCCTGGTTCATTGAATCTCGTTCTAGCAAAGACAACGCCAAGAGCGATTGGTATGTGTGGCAAGACGGCCGTTCTCCCCAACAACCACCCAACAACTGGTATTCTCACTTTGGTGGCTCTGCCTGGACATATGAACCCGCCAGAGACCAATACTATTACCACTTCTTCTTCAAAGAACAACCCGACCTCAACTGGCGCAACCCCCAACTCAAACAAGCCATGTTCGATGCCATCCGCTTCTGGCTCGATCTAGGCGTAGATGGCTACCGCCTCGATGCCATAGACACCATCTTCGAGCATCCCCACCTGCCCGACCACGAGTCAGAATATACACAAGTCGAACTCTACCAACTCGGCCAGGCTGCCCAAACTGAAGCTGACCATCAGAAAGTCCGCCGAGCCTGGGAAAAGATGATGACCCATCAGATCATTCAGCCTGGCATTCACGAACTGTTCCAAGAAATTCGGGCCATCGTAGATGAATACGAAGATCGGCTGCTGGTGGGTGAAACAGATGATGTCTCTTATTACGGTGATGGCAGCAACGAACTGCACATGACCTTCAACTTCCCCCTGCTCAACCCGCCCCGCCTGACACCAGCCTGGATACGACAAAACCAAGAAGAACGACTAGCCCTCACCCCCGCCGGCACCTGGCCCTGCAACACAACTGGCAACCATGATCGCCCCCGTGTCTACAACCGTTATGGCGATGGTGTCCATGATGAAGCCCTCGCCAGACTCAACCTGGCCCTCATGCTGACCCTGCGCGGGGCACCCTTCCTCTACAACGGTGAAGAAATTGGCATGACCAATCTACCCCTCACCGACATCAGCCAATTTCGGGACAATGTAAGTGTGAATGCCTACAACATGATGGTGGAGTTAGCCAACATGCCGACTGAGCAAGCTGTATCCCAGGCGGCCCACTATGGTCGTGACCAGGCCCGCACACCCATGCAATGGCACAATGCCCCCAATGGTGGATTTAGTCCAGAAGGCATTGAAACCTGGCTGCCAGTCAACCCCAATTATGCCGAGGGGATTAATGTGGCCGAGCAGGAAGATGATCCCCATTCACTCTTAAACTTTTATCGGCGGCTGTTGTGGCTGCGGCGGGAAACGCCAGCTTTGATTATCGGTGACTACCAACCGCTTCATGAAGATGCTGAGGATTATCTGGCCTTTTTGCGGGCAACGGCCGATCAAAGCTGCCTGGTCGTACTCAATTATGCTGATAAGGCACATGAACTAGCTTTTGATTGGGCAGCAGATATGAAGGTTGTGTTTTCCAGTGAGGCGCGAGCAGAAACGGCCGTCAATCCCCAGCACCTCGCCATCGCCCCCTTCGAGATTTTCATAGGCCAACTCACTCCTTAAACCCACCAAACCACCCTAATTTTGCCCAGATGAACATTGGAGGTAAGCCTGTGAACAAATTGGTTGTTTTATCTTTGTTGATGCTGCTTTTGGCTGCTTGCAGCGGCGGAACGGAAACGGCCGTTACCAACCCCACCCACACCCCCCAACCCATCACCCAAGCCACCACCGAAGCCACCACCGAAGCCACCGCCACCGCTCCAGCCACGGCTGCCCCCACCCACACCCCTGCCCCCACCGCCACCGCCGCCCCCCTCTGCACCACCCTTGCCGACTTACAAACCAACCCTGACGAATTAGGCTGGTGGAACAAGCGTGTCTTCTACGAAATCTTCGTGCGCAGCTTTTACGACAGCAACGGCGATGGCATCGGTGACCTCAACGGCATCATCGAGAAATTAGACTATTTGAATGATGGCGACCCCAGCACAACCGATGACCTCGGCATTACAGGCATCTGGCTCATGCCCCTCAACGCCTCACCCAGTTATCATGGCTATGATGTCACCGACTACTACACCATCAACCCCGACTACGGCACAATAGAGGAACTCAAAACCCTGCTAGATGAAGCCCACGCTAGGGACATTCGTATCATCGTAGACCTCGTTCTCAACCACACCAGCACCGAACACCCCTGGTTCCAAGAAGCACTCAGCGACCCCAACAGCCCCTACCGTGATTACTACATTTTTGAGGAAGAATCGCCTGGCTTCCGAAGCCCTTGGGGCAGCAGTGTCTGGCATACTGCCCCTGGCGGTGGTTATTATTACGGCGTTTTTTGGTCAGGAATGCCTGATCTAAACTACACAAATCCCCAAGTAACGGCCGATATGCAAGATGTCATCCGTTTTTGGCTGGAAGACGTGGGCGTAGACGGCTTCCGCCTCGATGCCATCAAACACTTGATCGAAGACGGCCGTATTCAAGAAAACACCCCCGCCACCCATGAATGGTGGCAAGGCTTCTACGACTACTACACCAACATCAACCCCGACGCTTTCACCGTAGGCGAAGCCTGGTCCGCTACCAGCGAAGTCGTCAAATACATCGGCGACGAAGTCAACATCGCCTTTGAATTCGATCTGGCAGGCAGCATGATTCAAACAGCCAAACGCGAAGCCAGTCAGTTTATCATTGATGACATGACCGCCATCGTTCAAAACTTTCCTCCCCAACAATATGGAACGTTCCTTACCAACCACGATCAAGATAGAGTTATGAGCCAGCTTTTAGGTGAAGGTGGCCAGGCCAAATCGGCCGCTTCTCTCTTGCTTACAAGTCCAGGCGTTCCCTTCCTCTACTATGGTGAAGAAATCGGCCAAAGAGGGCGCAAACCCGATGAAGAAATTCGGGCACCAATGCCCTGGTCGGGTGAGGCTGGTGGCGGCTTCACGACGGCCGTTTCCCCCTGGCAGCCCTTCCCCAGCGGTTTTGAAAATATCAATGTAGCCGCAGCCACGGCCGATCCCGATTCCCTCCTCAACCATTACCGCCGCCTCATTCAGGCCCGCAACCAAAACGAAGCCCTGCGCCTGGGCGACTGGCAGGAGATGCCCACCAACAATGGCAAGCTGTACGCCTTCCTGCGCCGCACCGCCAATCAAACCCTGCTCGTCCTCATCAACCTGGGCGAAGAACCCATCACCGACTATCGTTTTTGTTTGGATGATGGCGGCTTGAGTGAAGGAACGGCCGTTGAAATCCTGAAAAACAGCCCCACCAACGCCCCCACCCTCACCGCCAGCGGCGGCTTCGAGGCGTATACACCTATTGCTAAACTTGAGCCATATAGCACCTATATTATTGAGTTAAAGTAATTGAGTAATTGGGTAATTGAGCCATTACCCAATTACCCAATTACCTAATTACCATGCTCCACTCCCTCATCCGCCACCACTTCCCTAACGGCTGTATCCACTTAACCCCCATCGCCACCGGCAAATTCAACGACTCTTACTGGGTGCAGGTGGATAATGAGCAAATGGTGCTGCGGATTGCGCCGCCCAACGATGCCGTCTACGTCTTCTACGAAGCCCAAATGATGAAGCAGGAGCCACAACTGCACCAGATTTTGCGGGAACAGACCACCGTGCCAGTGGCCGAAATCCTCGTTTTTGATGAGTCGCAGACGTTGATTGATCGGGATTATATGTTGATGGAGCGGTTGGCGGGACGGCCGTTAACCGAAGCCCCCCACGTCAATTTCGATAACGTTCTGGGGCAAATCGGCACATATTTGGCTCAAGTACATGGGCTAACGGCCGATCAACACGGCTACCTCGGCGCACACAAACCGATGGAACCACAGGACAGTTGGGCTGCCGCCTTCATCATCATGTGGCACAAAATGATTGACGACATCGTAAGCCTCGGCTACTACGACCAAGCCGAAAGCAGCCATCTGCGCCACCTCCTCGACCGCCACCTGCCCCTCTTTGACCGCCCCCTCACCGCACGCCTGCTGCACATGGACATCTGGCATCAAAATATTTTGGTAGACGATCAAGGCACCGTCACCGGGCTGGTAGATTGGGACCGCGCCCTGTGGGGCGATCCTGAAATCGAATTTGCTGTGCTGGATTACTGTGGCATCTCCAACCCTGCCTTTTGGCAAGGCTACGGTCAGCCGCGTGACTGGTCGCCAGAGGCACAGGTGCGGCAGGTGTTTTACCTGTTGTATGAGCTGCAAAAATATATTGTGATACGAGACGGCCGTTCCCACGATCCCGCCGCCGCCAGACAAGTTAAACAACAAGTGTGGCAAATCATGCAACAACTCTAACGACTAACCCTCCGGGAGGTTCTATTCCAGAGGGAACATCTTGGTTAAAACCTCCCGGAGGATTTCAACAACTCTAAGCCTCCGAGAGGTGCGCACCAGAGGCAACATCTGGTTTGAAACCTCCCGGAGGATCGCTTGGTTATAAAAGGAAAAGCAACAATGCAACAAGCAGTCATGACCGCACCCGGTCACATCATCTTACAAGATGTAGCCCGCCCCACCATCCAGCCCCACGAAGTGCTGCTGCAAACCCGCCGCATTGGCATCTGCGGCTCCGACATCCACGTCTATCACGGCCTGCACCCCTACACCAGCTACCCCGTCGTGCAGGGGCACGAAGTCTCCGGCACCATCGCCGCAGTCGGAGCCGATGTCCGTCACTTGGCTGTGGGCGATCCCGTCACCTTCATGCCCCAAGTCACCTGCGGCACCTGCTACGCCTGCCGTCACGGCCAGGAGCACATCTGCGATTCCCTCAAAGTAATGGGCTTCCAAACAGGCGGCGCCGCCCAAGAATTTTTCCCCGTCCCCGCCGCCAACGTCTTAAAATTACCAGCCGGCATCTCCCTGGAACAGGGGGCCATGATAGAGCCAATCGCCGTTGCTGTTCATGCGCTGCGGCGCGGGGGCGAGATAGCAGGCAAGCAGATTTTGGTGCTGGGCGCAGGGCCAATTGGCAACCTGGTAGCCCAGACAGCGCAGGCACTTGGCGCCCGCACCGTTATGATCACCGACATCAGCGAATACAAGTTGGAGATGGCCCGATGTGTGGGCATTAACCATGTGCTAAACACCAGCGAGGCCGATTTAGGGGCTGCCCTCAACCAGCATTTTGGCCCCGACAAGGCTGACCTCATTTTGGAATGTGTGGGCGTGCAGCCGACCATTGAGCAGGCCGTTGCCCACGCCCGCAAAGGCTCAACGATTGTCATTGTCGGTGTTTTCGGCCAGAAGCCAGTAGTGAATATTGGGCTGGTGCAGGATCGGGAATTGAGTTTGGTAGGCACATTGATGTATCAACGGCCGGATTATGAGACAGCGATTGCGTTGGTGGCTGAGGGCAAAATGCAGTTAGACGCACTCATCACCCATCGCTTCCCCTTCGCGCACTATCTGGAGGCTTACCACACCATTGAAGCGGCTGGTGGCAATTCTATGAAGGTGATGATGATGTTGGACGAGGGAGATGAAGGCGCGGAAGCCGTTTATTAACGGCCTTGATCCAAATGCTGTAAAGCTAACTGCACGCGGTCGTCTACTGTTTTCACATCGCGGGGGATGTTTTGCAACGCGGCCTGCGCCTCGACAATGCTGAAGCCCAAAGCGGTGAGAACATCTATCACATCGGCATCCACATCGCTGACGAGGGGGATGGAGGTGGAAACGGCCGTTAAATCCAACTTATCGCGCAACTGGAACATAATGCGTTCGGCCGTTTTCTTGCCAATGCCAGGCACACGCTGGAGAACGGCCGTTTCCTCCCGCATAATCGCACTTTTCAGCAGTTCAGGACTCAGCGTAGACAAAATCGCCAGCGACACCTTCGGCCCAATGCCGCTTATGCCAATCAGCACCTCAAACAACTGCAAATCCTCATCCGACTCAAAACCGTAAAGCGACAAAGCATCTTCCCGCACAATCAGATGGGTATGCAGGCGCACCGAACGGCCGATTCCCCCCACATTTTCCAGCACCGTCTTGGGCACAAACACACGAATACCCACCCCACCCACACCCACCACCAGGCTGGCTTCTTCAATTTTCAGAATCGTTCCACTGAGCGAAGCAATCATAACTTGTGGTAAGTAGCAGGTGGCAAGTGGCAGGTGGCATTTCTGACTTGCCACTTGCCACTTGCCACTTATTCATACAAAGATTCAAACCGATGATACTGATAATGCGTAATCGCCACCGCCAATCCATCAGCCGCATCATCGGGGCGGGGCGTTTCTTCCAGGTTAAGCAAGTTACGGATCATCAACTGCACCTGGGCTTTGTCGGCTTTGCCATAACCCGTCACCGCATCCTTAATTTTGGGCGGGGAATATTCGCCAATGGAGAGGCCCGCGTTGGCTAAGGCCAACAACAGCACACCCCGCGACTGCCCGACGGTAATGGCGGTAGTAATGTTACGACCAAAAAAGACTTCTTCAATGCCCGCCGTGTCTGGCTCAAATTCGGCAATCAGGTCGTTGGTCTGCTGGTAGATGGCTTGGAGGCGGGCGGGCATTTCGTCTTTGGCTGAAGTGGAAATGACCCCGTAGGTAACGGCCGTTAAACGGCCGTCCACCACATCCACCACCCCATAACCAACCCGCGCCGTCCCCGGATCAATCCCTAAAATTCGCACAGAAATAATTACGCAATTACGCAATGACGTAATTACGCCCCCTCCATCGCCGCAATCGCCTCATCACTAATCTCCAAAGCCGTATACACATTCTGCACGTCATCCAAATCTTCAATCTTTTCAATCACACTCATCGTCTGCAGCGTCTGCGCTGGTTCCAATTCCACCGTATTATTCGGCTCATACACCATCTTCGCTTCATCCAGCGTCATGCCAGCCTCTTCCAACGCCTTCTGCACCGCCTGGAAATTTTCTAGTTCCGTATAAATCTCCGTCACCTCACCAAACTGTACATCATCAGCCCCAGCCTCCGCCGCTACCATAAAAATCTCATCCTGATCTACTGCTTCGGCGATAGTGATATAACCCTTACGCGAAAACTGCCAGGCTACTGCCCCACCTTCGGCCAAATTACCGCCAAACTTATTAAAAATATGGCGTATATCAGCCACAGCACGATTGCGATTATCAGTGACCACTTCAATCAGCATCCCCACGCCGTGTGGGGCATACGCTTCATACATAATCTCCAAAAGCTCGCCGCCCTCTAATTCGCCCGTTCCCCGCTTCCGGGCACGTTCAATATTGTCATTGGGCATATTGTCAGCCTTCGCCTTAGCAATCGCCAGCCGCAGCCGGTTATTAAAATCAGGGTCGCCGCCACCTTCCCGCGCCGCAATCGTAATTTCCTTAGCCAGTTGAGTGAACAGCTTGCCGCGCTTGGCATCAGCCGCCCCCTTCTTGTGTTTAATGGTGGACCATTTAGAATGTCCGGACATGATATTTTCTCCAACAAATAATGAATTTGAACTGCCATTATACCGCAAACGGCCGATTTGGTGTAAGTCTTACCTCATCCCGGAAACATCGTCGCCAACAACTCCGGCGCATACCGCTCGGCCATTTCACTGCTCAGGCTGCGCGTGTGGCAAATCTCGCTGTACAGTTCACCACTGGCTCGCCACTGCCGCTCTTGTGTTTCCGGGTTCAGCCCAATCAGACCAAAACGCTGCGTCCAGCCCCGATCCCACTCGAAATTGTCCACCAAACTCCAATGGTAATAACCCATCACCGGGAAACAAAAGCTAATGGCCCGCCATATTTCCCGCAAATGGGTCATCAGGAAAGACGGCCGTAATCTATCCGCCACATCCGGCAGCCCATTCTCCGTAATATAAATTGGCTTCTGATATTTGAGCATCCGCTGAATACTCTGGTACAGCCCTTCGGGATAAACCTCACCGTAATTACCATCACTCACCGTCGCCTGCGCCCCCCATTCATTTGCCAGCAACCCGCCCAACGGCGGAAACTTAACATAATGCCGCGTGTAATAGTTCACACCGACAAAATCGAAGGAGCCAGCCAGATTTTTGATCTTACCGCGCCCCAGAGGCCAATGGAGACGGCCGTTTACCATACTCGCCAGCCACATCTCATTAAACAGCCAATCCACACGCCGCGTCCACCAGTGCGCTAGTTTGTTGTCAGTTTGGGGTTGGAAAACGGCCGTATGCTTCGCCACCCCCACCTCTGCCGCCGGTAACAGATCTTTAATCGTATGATAAGCCGCCGCATGACAGCGCAGCAAATTACCCGCCGCCTCCCGCGCCCCCGGCCAGCCCCGCCGCGAAGGTGCCGGAAACTTGCCATCCAAATAACGCATAAATACATACACCATCGGCTCATTAATTGTCACCCACTTCGGCACCAAATCCCCCAACCCCGCCACCACCTTCGCCGTGTACCGCTGAAAATAATCCACCACAATACTGCGGTTAAAATCCCCCTTCTCCACCAGCCACAACGGATTGCTAAAATGATGTAGCGTCACCATCGGCTCAATCCCCCGATCCCACATCGCCTGCAAAATCTGCCGATACCGGCCCAACGCTGCCTCATCAAACACACTTGGCTCCGGTTCAATGCGGCTCCACTCCAACGAGAGACGATGAGCATTCGTGCCCATCGCCGCTGCCGCGTCTAAATCTTTTTCGGCATCTTCCCACCAGTTACACGCCAAAGCAGATTTGTGGTTTTGCAGAATACGGCCGTTTCCCTGCTCCCACACCCACCAATCACTATTCACATTAGCCCCTTCCACCTGGTAAGCGGCCGTAGCCGTCCCCCAGCGAAAATCGGGCGGAAAAAACATCGTTGCACGCGCCACTCTCACAACTCCTTCACGAACAAACTTTGTGCAAAAATCCTCCCATTGTTATACTATGTACCGATAAATATGTTGGCAATGAATACCAAGATCATCCCAAAAACACCATAATAGGCAAATAAGCCCACACCCCATGAAAAAGATCAATCAATGTCAACAAGCAGTCTGGCAGCATAAACCAATGACCACAGACACAAAAAACAACAGGCGACATGGGAGGCAATCGTGAGAGAACTGATCGCCGATAGTGAATACTACTATCCCAACCGCATGGGCCGTATCTTACTCATCTCCATGGAAGAAGTCATGGGGCGCAACGGCCTCAACGCCCTCCTCAACCTCACCAATCTACGCCAGCTTATCCAAGAACTCCCCCCAGATAATCTCACCAAAGAGTTCGACTTCGCCAACATCGCCAACATCAACAAAGGACTCGACGACATCTACGGGCCACGCGGTGGCCGAGGGTTGGCATTACGTGGCGGTCGTGCCCTGTTTTCACGTGGCCTTAAACAGTTTGGTGCCCTCGCCGGGGTCGGTGATCTCGCCTTCAAAGTGCTGCCCTTACAAACAAAACTCAAAATCGGTGTACCGGCCGTCGCCCGCATCTTCACCCAATTCAGCGACCAAACCAGTTGGGTCGAAGAACACGACGATCACTTCCTCTACTACATCAACCCCTGCTCCATGTGTTGGGGGCGCAAAACAGATCGCCCCATCTGCTACATCGCCGTTGGCCTGCTCCAAGAGGCCCTGCGCTGGGTAAGCGGCGGTCTGGAATTCCGCATTGATGAAGTAGAATGTATCGCCATGGGTGCCGCCGCCTGCGTCTTTAAAATTGACAAAGAACCGATAAAATAGAATCCGAGTAACTGTTTGGCCCTTGTAAGAAGTTCCACCTTTGGCAAGGGCCAAATAATTACATATCTGAATACTTAAGAACCTTATTGTAGTTCTCAACAATGAATACATAACATAAGATCAACATAACCTGTACTGTTATGCTTGATGACGTGTTTGCCCATCCCAACGGCATGCACTCGGATGAATGGAGATAACACGTGAATGAGAAAAAGAAACAAAAAGTTTTTATCGTAGAAGACGATGGCGATCTGGCCGAAATGCTCACAGCCTACTTCAAAGTGCAGGGCTATGATGTAGCCCATGCGGCACGGGGCGAAGATGCCGTCGGCCAAATAGATGATTTTATGCCCGACATTGCCCTGCTCGACATCCGCTTACCCGATATAGACGGTTACGAAGTATGCCGCCGCCTGCGCGAAAGCCGCCGCACCCATGATCTGCCCGTCATTTTTCTCACAGAAAAGCGCGAGCGCGATGACAAATTGAGCGGGCTGGAACTAGGGGCTGTTGACTACATCACCAAGCCCTTCGACATTCAGGAACTGCGGCTGCGGGTTAGAAATGTGCTGCGCCGCGCCAGCCTCAACACACTGGTAAACCCCGTAACCGGCCTGCCCGAAGGCCACCTTGTGCGTGAGCAGCTAGACAAGATGCTGCACCTACCGGAATGGGGCCTGGTTTTAATTGGCATTCGGGGCCTCTCCAAATTTCGGGATCGGTTTGGGTTTGTGGCCGCCGATGATGTCTCACGGGCAATCACGCTTATGATTACCAATGCCATGAAGGAAACCGGCGGCGAGGATGATTATATTGGTCATGCCACAGGAGATGACTTTGCCATCATTACCAGTGCCGATAAATGCGCCCGACTGGCGGATCGCTGTCTCATTCGTTTGCAGCCATCTATTCAATATTTCTATCCGGCATTGGAACGCCATCGCATTCATGAGATGCCAGAGTCAGAACGGTTGAACGTGTATGTTTCGAGTTTTTCTTCGCGGGATTATAACTTTACGAATGTGAATGATCTGTTTGCGACATTGGAAGGCGATTGATTTTTTTCGGAAACTGTTTTTTTGTTAAAATAAAAGGCAAGTTTGGTCAGGGCTATTTATAGCCCTGTTTTTTTTGTAATGTAAAGGAATCATTCTTGGGGATTGGCATATGCAAAAGATCATGGTGGTTATTCCCACGTATAATGAAGCCAATAATTTGCCAGAGTTGGTTTTGGCCCTGCAAGGGTTGGCTATTCCTGGCCTTTCGGTGCTGGTGGTGGATGATAATTCGCCAGATGGGACGGGGGCTGTGGCTGATAAGTTGGCGGCGGAACGGCCGTCTTTTCTCCAGGTTCTCCATCGCCCCGACAAAGGCGGGCTGGGCCGCGCCTACGTGGCTGGCTTCAACATGGCTATTGCCGCTGGCGCAACCCACATCATCCAGATGGATTGTGACTTTTCCCATTCTCCGAGCCACATCCCTGAGATGTTGGCCCAAATCAAAAATGCAGATGTCGTTGTTGGGTCGCGTTATGTCACAGGCGGACAGATTGACGAACGGTGGGAAACCGGACGCTATCTGTTGAGTTGGTGGGCCAATGCCATTTATACTCGGCTGCTGCTGGGGCTAAAGGTGAAGGATGGCACAGCAGGCTTCAAATGTTGGCGCTCGGCCGTTTTGCAGGCCATTGACCTGGACGGCCTCAGTTCACACGGCTACAGCTTTCAATTTGAAATGGCTTATTTGACACAAAAACTAGGCTTTCAAGTAAAGGAAATCCCTATTTATTTTGAGGACAGGCGGATCGGCCGTTCCAAAATGACCATCCCCATCAAGCTCGAAGCCGCCCTGCGCACCTGGCAAATTTTGTGGCGCTATCGGCATGTGACACCCGCCATGCGCAAGAACAATTACGTAATTACGTAATTAATTACGTAATTACGGCCCTCAGATGCAGAAAGTTAAAAAATACAAAGTTGATCTCATTATCATCCTCGGCTTCTTCGTCCTGCCCCTTTTCTTATACGGCGATGTCACTTTAGGCAGCAAAACCATGCTGCCCGTTGACAACCTCTACCAGTGGCAGCCCTGGCAAACGGCCGCTGCCCAATTCAACGCCGAAATCCCCCAAAACAGCCTCCTCAGCGACCTCATCATCGAGAACTACGCCTGGAAACGCTTCATCCGCAATAGCTTGCAGCAGGGCGATATTCCACTCTGGAATCCCTACCTTTTTGCCGGTGCGCCCTTTCTCGCCGCCGGACAGCACTCTGGCTACTACCCCTTCAGCCTTCTTTTCCTCATCATGCCCCTCACCAAAGCCTACGGCTGGTTCACCGTCAGCCAGTTGTGGCTGGCCGGGGTGTTTATGTATGCCTTTGGCCGCGTGTTGAAGATGCACCGCGCCAGTGCAGCCCTGGCCGGCTTAATCTACCAGGGCTGCGGCTTTTTGGTGGTAAGTTCGGCCGTTTTCCCCATGATCATCGCCGCCGCCGCCTGGCTGCCCCTGCTGTTGGCCTGCATCGAAAAAATTATTGGAGATTGGAGATTGGAGACTAGGAGATTGGAAGCATCTCCCCTCGCCCCTCTCCCCCCCACTTTCCTCTGGCTCGCCCTCGGCTCCATCGCCCTGGGCTGCCAAATCCTCGCCGGACACATCGAAATCACCTACTACACCCTCCTCCTCATGGCCTTGTACGCCGGCTGGCGGCTGGTGAGCAATGTATGGCAGAGGAGCAGAGGGGAATTACGCATTACGCATTACGTATTACACAAAGGTAGTGCCCTGCTTGGGCTAGTCGTCATTGGCTTACTGCTGGGAGCCATTCAACTCATCCCTCTGTACGAAGTCGGACAAACCAACTTCCGCGAAGGCTCCGCCTCATTCGAGGAAGTGCAAAGCTACGCCTTCCCCAAACGACGCATTCTTACGCTGCTTTTGCCCAACTTCTTTGGCAACCCCTCCCACCACAGCTATGTGGATGTGTTTGATGGGCACAGCGAACCCTTCCAACGCAACGCCTACAACCTACCCAATCCACGTGGGGCCAACACCAGCAGTTGGGGGCTGAAAAACTACGTAGAAGGCGGCATTTATCTGGGCATTTTGCCGCTTTTCCTGGCCTTTTTGGGCGTAATTGGCGCATGGCAAAAACGGCAGCGCTGGTCAGAAACGGGCTTTTTTGTGCTGATGAGCCTCATCTCACTGGCTTTCATCTTTGGCACACCGCTCTATGCCATTTTGTATTATGGCTTGCCCTTCATTAACCAGTTGCACACACCCTTTCGTTGGGTCTTTCCCTTGTCGCTGTTTATAGCCGCCTTGGCTGGTTTTGGTGTGGATTATTTGGCCCAGACTCGGGGAGTGGAGACTGGAGAAGGGAGACTAAAAAAGTCTCTAGTTTCTAGTCTCCAATCTCCAATCTTCCTCTGGTCATCCCCTTCCATCATCACCCTGCTCGCCGGCCTTACCTTTTGGAGCGGCCTGTTCGGTCTGATTGGCCTTTACGCCACCAAATTCTTCTATGAGCGGCTGGCCGTCCAGATTTATCGGCTGTTTAATGGTCTGGCAGCCGCCAAAGACGCTTTTCCCGATACGAGGGCTTTTTATAGCTATGAGTTTCGCCAATTTTTTCTGCTGGGCCTGATTTTGATGGGTACGGGCGTGGTTTTGCGGGTGAGCCGCTGCCCCATTTTTTGGCGAGGACGGCCGTTATACCTCTACCTCGCCGCCATCCTCATCAGCCTCGATATTTTCATCGCCAACTTTAGCTTTCATACGGCCGTTGATCCCGCCCTGCTGGAGTACAAACCACAACTGGTGCAGTGGCTGGAACAGCAGCCCCAACCCTGGCGGCTGACCAGCTTCAACCCCAACGGCGACATCCCCTTCCACGCCAACTCTGGCTGGCTTTATGATTTGCCCGATATTCGCGGTTACGATTCTATCATCCCCAAGCAGTACACCACCTACATGGCCGCCATCGAACCCCAAAACGGCCTGCAGTTCAACCGCGTCCAACCCATTGCCAACTGGCAATCACTCAACTCTCCCCTCCTCGATGTCCTCGGCGTGAAGTACATCATCACCTCCGAGACGGTCGAGCTGCCCAAACTGCAAGAGGTATGGCAGGGCGAAGGCTTGCGCGTCTACGAAAATCTGGCCGTCGCCCCCCGTGCGTATACGCTGCCGCAAACGGCAACGGCCGTTGTCCCCAACGCCTTATCAGCCATGACCACCGACTACGACCCGCGCCATTTTGCGGTGGTGGAGACTGGAGACTGGAGACCAGAGACTGCCCAGTCTCCAGTCTCCAGTCAACCAGTCTCCGCTCCAGTTACCTACAACAGCAACCGCGAAGTTGTGGTACAAACGGCCGTCTCCACCCCCGCCTGGCTCATCCTCAACGACAGCTACGCACCGGGCTGGAAAGCCTTCGTCCGCCCCGCCGATCAGGGCGAAGAAGCTGAGCAAGAGCATGAGATTTTCCTCGTCAACGGCAACTTCCGCGGCGTTTTGCTGGAGCCGGGCGAGTGGGTGGTGCGCTTCCGTTACAGTCCGCAGAGCTTTGTGCTGGGTGGCTTGGCCAGCGTGATGGGCGTGATGGTGCTGCTATTGGGAACGGCCGTTACCCTCTGGCAGCGTTACGTGGGCACAGGCCAAACACAATCCGCCGCCCGCAGCGTCCTCAAAAACAGTGCTGCGCCCATGGCCCTCAACCTCTTCAACAAAGGCATAGATTTCCTATTTGCGGCTTATTATTTGCGCGTGCTTGGCCCCGCCGACGCGGGCAGCTACGCCACCGCCATCGCCGCCGCCCTCATCTTTGAAATCATCGCCAACTTCGGCCTCAATCTGCTGCTGGTGCGCGAGGTGTCGCAAGACAGAAGCCAGGCCAGCCGCTATTTGCTCAACACGACGGTGCTAAGGGTGGGAACGGCCGTTCTCGCCACCATCCCCGTCGCCCTCTACCTCCTCGGCAGCCGACTCACCGACAGCCCCCTCACCGCCGCCGAAATCAACGCCACCCTCTTCATCATGGTCGGCATGGTCTTCTCCGGCATGGCTCAGGGCATAACTGGCCTCTTCTACGTTTACGAAAAAGCCGAAATTCCCGCCACCATGACTACCGCCACCACGATTCTGAAAGTGGGGTTTGGTGTGGTGGCTTTGCTGATGGGTTATGGCTTTGTGGGCTTAGCGGCCGTTTCCATCCTCACCAACCTCATCACCCTCACCCTCCTCTCCACCCTCGCCACGCGCCACTTTGCCCTCACCGGCCCCTGGCAGCTCGACTGGCAGTTACAACGCCACATGCTCAGTCTCGGCTACCCCCTCATGCTCATCCACCTGCTGCAAACCATCTTCATCTCCAGCGATGTCATCCTCCTGCGCCAAATTAACGGTGAAGAAGTGGTCGGCTGGTACAGCAGTGCCTACAAATGGTTCAACGCCCTGCAAATCGTCCCCTCCTTCTTCACCCTGGCCCTCTTCCCCATCATCGCCCGCGAAGTCAAAAATTCGCTCGATTCGGCGCGGCGCATGTACACGATGTCGCTAAAACTGATGCTGCTGCTGGCTTTGCCCATAGCGGCCGTTACCGCCTATCTCGCCTTCCCTCTCGTTCGTCTCGTTGGTGGTGAAGAATTCCTGCCGCATGGCGCAATCGCCCTGCAACTGGTCATCGCCTCCATCCCCATCGGTTGGCTCAACAGCGTCACTAACTATGTCCTCATCGCCCTCGGCCTGGAAAGCAAACAGCCCCGCGCCTTCACCATCGCCGTCGCCTTCAACATCATCACCAACCTCATCTTCCTGCCGATGTTCAGTTACCGCGCCGCCGCCATCACCACCGTTCTTTCGGAAGTGGTGCTGCTTCTGCTCTTTCACTACTATTTGCGGCAAAAAATGGCTGGCGTGCAGTGGGGACAACTGCTGGTGCGGCCTCTTTCCCTCACAGCAATCATGGTCGCCGCCATGTTCCTCGGCCAACAACTTCACCTCATCATAGGGCTGCTGCTGGGCCTCATCCTCTATCCAGCCGGCCTCATCCTCCTCCACATCATCACCCCCGAAGAACGCGCCCTCCTGCAAAGCCTCCTCCCCGCCCCTATTGCCACCCGTCTAAAATTGGTCTAGTCAAGCAAGTAGCACTTTCTAAAATGCTATGTGCTATACTAACCGCATATTCAAACTCAGATTTAGTCGTTATTTCGGGCTGGTCAATACAAACCCCAACATATCGCCAAAATCATTGCTGAACTGCGCTACTCACCTAACAAGGACGAGAAATGAGTGACTTCTTCCTCTAGAAGTTATCGCTGTGTTATTAGTAAGCAATAGGCATATCAAATTCACATATCAAATGATTTGGATTTTACAGCTTATTTTATGGCCTTGTATCCTGCCATGATTCACTCACAATCCATCCATAAAAATCCTGACATTCCCCTTCAAGAACAGTGACATCCGTTTTAGTAAACCTATAATCTTCCAAATAAGCCCTTGTCCCAGGATCAGCAACACACGCTTCCCCCGCCAGTATCCATCTTGCAAGTTCATCAATATCGACTGGGAACCGATCATGGACGTGGCTAATAATGGGGATTGGTGAACTAGGATTACTATCAAGCCAGAGATACCCCACTCCAAGCAAATTATCACTCTTAGTGTCGTCAGTGGGATTAGCATTTCTACTTACCGGTGTAAATGTTGCTGGGAGAGGGATTCTAGTGGGTGAACGTAAGGGGATATTGTTACTTGTATTATTTCCTCTGCTTGCAAGAAATATCACAAACAAGAAGAATATCCCTACTGCAATTGCAATGCCAGTCAATATCCGAGAATCTGTAGGCATTGAAGATGTTGCTATATTCATTATGTTTACTTGCTTTGCTCGCAAATCCTGGGCAGTAACAAACACAATTTGATCTTTTTTAATTGCATAATCAATCGCAGCAATTAAAAGGATAATTAAGCCTATCCCCCAAAAGGGCAAAAGCAACAACCCCAGTGCTAATAAAAGGCAACTCCAGTTTCTCGGTCGTCGGAGTTGAACAGAAAATTCAGTTTGGCTGATTACCTGCCATCCCTGCTTAGAAAGTTTGGCAATATGCTCTTGAATTAAAACCTGATCACTGATTATAGGTGTAATGTGGAAACTTTGTTGGGGTAATTGATGTATTTGCTGGTTTTCAGGTTGCTTAGGAGGAACTTGAGGGGAGAATATATCTTCTACTTGTGGAGATTCGAACGTTTTTGTAGTAGGTAAAGATAGAGACTGTAGCCCCTTTTTCGCTATTTCGTTATTTGGGTTGAGGTCAAGAGCGGTTTCCAAGCACTGACGTTTTTTATTCGGATCCTTTACTACAACCGCCATCCATAGCCAAGCATTTTCCGCCTCTTCGTTTTCAGGATTAGCTTTAATAACTTCAGCTAACAAACGATAACCAGTTTTCTTATCACCTGACTTAATAGCACTAATAGCCTGCTGAAGTTTGTCGCTCATAAAAAATTTGCAATCAATCGCCACTAACAATGATCAATTCCTGTTGCACATACTTTTATTATTGTAAAAGGGACAGCTTGCGAAATCAATGACAACCCTTAAAAGGGTGAGAATTACTTTTTAGCGTGGTAGTGAAAAAGTAAAAGTGCTACCTTGACCTAAACCTGGACTAACGGCCGTTACCCCACCCCCGTGCGCCTCCACCAAAGCCTTCACAATCGCCAACCCCAGCCCCGTCCCCTGCTCATCACGACTGCGTGCCCCATCCGTGCGGTAAAAGCGCTCAAACACATACGGCAGATTTTCCGGCGCAATGCCTGCGCCTGTGTCATGCACCCGCACTTCTAGTGCCTTCTCTTTTTGCTCAATGCTCAGCGTGATACGGCCGTTTGCCCCCGTGTGCCGCAGCGCATTCACCACCAAATTATTCACCACCTGCCGTATGCGGTCTGTATCTACGGCCAATTGCGGCAATGCACCCAACAGTTCTACTTGTAAGATGATTCCCTGTGCCTGGGCAGTGGGTTGAAAGGCAACGGCCGTTTCCTTCACCAACGCCGCCACATCCACCACCCGCCTATGCAAAGGAAGCTGCCGCGCCTCCGCCTGCGCCAACTCATGCAAATCACTCACCAGCTTCGTCAAATGGTGCGTCTGCTCCAGCAAACGGCCGATCTCCTCCTTACTCAGCGGATACACATCATCCAAAATCGCCCGCAAATTACCCGCAATCACATGCAGCGGATGGCGCAATTCATGGGCCACATCCGCCAGCAAATTGCGCCGCAGCGACTCCGCCTGCTGCAACTGCGCCGCCATCTGGTTAAACGCCCGCGCCACATCCGCCATCTCCTCCGTCCCCGTTATGTCAACCCGATAGCTCAAATCATTGCGGCCAATGGCATGAGCGGCCGTTTGCAGCCCCGATAACGGCCGTGTTAACCGCCGACTCATCCACACCCCCGCCACAATCGCCGCCCCCCCCGTAATCACCGCCACATACGTCACCGCCACTGGCACAATCACCCGTCTGGCCTGCAATGAAAACCGCTGAATCGTCTCACTTTCTTCTAAAACCCGAATCGCCTCCTCCTCAGCCGGACTTAGCTCAAGTCCCTCTGGCAAACTATCAGGAGCACCCGGATTCAGCTGCATCGTCACCGCCAAGATCAGAAAAACAGACAAAACAACCGCACTAAACGTCAAACTTAGGCGCACCCACAACCGGTTCATGCTCAAACCACCACCTCTTCCAGCTTATAACCCACCCCATAGACGGTTTGAATGTAAGACGGCCGTTTCCCCCCCGCCTCAATCTTCCGCCGCAAATTGCGAATATGGCTGTCCAACGTCCGGTCAATCCCCTCATAATCCGTCCCCAACCCCTGCCGAATCAACTCACTGCGCGTCAGCACATACCCCGCCTGCTCCAACAGCACCCGCAGCAGATCAAACTCCGTCGCCGTCAGATTAACGCCCTCGCCGTCCACCTGCACCTCGCGCCGCCCCACATCCATTTGCAAGCCGCCCACCTGCAAAACGGCCGTTCCCACCACCCCCTTCGGCCGCAACTGCGCCCGCACCCGCGCCACCACCTCCCGCGGGTTATACGGCTTGGTCACATAATCATCCGCCCCCATCTCCAGCCCCACAATCTTATCCGTATCCTCCACCCGCGCCGTCAGCATAATAATGGGCAAATAGGCCAGCATCGGATCACTCCGCACCAGCCGCGTAATCGTCAGCCCATCCAGCCCCGGCAGCATCAAATCCAGCAGCAGCAGATCAGGCTTTTCGCGGCGCAGGGTGTGAACGGCCGTTTCCCCCTCATAGGCCACCAACACCACAAACCCCGCCTGCTCCAAATAAGCCCGCATCAGCCGCACCACCTCCCGATCATCATCCACCACCAAAATCCGCTGTCCAGACATACCTACAACCAGCTATCTATCTTCAGCCCTGGTACAGCTTGAAAATCATTGTCAGCAGTCAACAAGGTCAAATCATAACGCAGCGCAATCGTAGCAATGAGAGCATCTACCGTTTCCAACTGCCAGCCGCGTCGTCGCAAAGACAGCTGCAAGTCAGCCGCAAACCGCGCATCATCTTCATCAGGCACATAACACAGAATGGAAGGTTGAAGCCGCGCCCATTCAGCCACCACGCCCCTCCGCTACAGAATTAGCATGACTCATTTCCTTCATTTCAGACTCAACGGCCGTCCACCCCTCCTGCCACTCTGCCAAATCAAACTCAGGATCATCAGGCGCATTTTGTAATAAATCCAACAAAGATTCAGTAGCCGATCGAATACTGTTAGGGTTCGGAGGAAAGGCTTGAATTCGGGCCACAACCTCCTCCAACTCCCCACTTCGCACCAGCGCATCTTCCAAAATCTTCAAAGCCAAAACCTCAGGTGAAAGTCGCTGTTTTTTTGCCTGTTTTAGTAAGCTCTTTTCTATTGCATTCGGTAAAGTAATCGTCACCGTCATCGCACACCTCCACTTGTTTAGTTTGCCCATTATAGCAGATCAAATATGCTACCTTAGCAATTGTATGCTCCAATTACCCAATTACCAATCACTCATACCTTAACGCCTCAATCGGCCGTAACCCCGCCGCCCGCCACGCCGGATAAATCCCAAACAGCAGCCCTACCCCCGCCGCAAACCCCACCGACAAAGCCACCGTCCCCGGATCAACCACCGTCGCAATATCCAGCAGCGAACTCGCCGCCGCCGAAATCGCCCAGCCCAGCGCAATCCCCAACCCCCCACCAATCAAACTCAGCACCAGCGACTCCAACAAAAACTGCGCCAAAATATCCCGCTTCAACGCCCCAATCGCCTTACGAATCCCAATCTCCCGCGTCCGCTCCGTCACACTCACCAGCATAATATTCATAATGCCAATGCCCCCCACCAGCAGCGAAATCCCCGCAATCGCCCCCAAAAAAGCCGTCAACGTCCCCGTAATCTGGTTCGCCGTATCCAACAAACTCGACTGATCCAAAATCGAAAAATCATCATCAGCCGCATACGCAATGCCATGCTGATCGCGCAGCGTCTCCGTAATCTGCTCCAACGCAGCCTCCACTGCCTCCGCACTGGCCGCCTCCACGCGGATGCTAGACACAGCCTTCTCGCCGCTGCGTGTCCGCTCTGGGTAGAGCCGACTCTGCGCCGTCGTCAGCGGCACATACACATTGTTGTCCGTATCCCCCGCAATACCCCCGCCCGATTCCGTCAGCACCCCCACCACCTCATAACTCACCCCATTCACCTTCACCGACTGCCCCACAGGAAAACCTTCACCAAAAAAATCAGAGGCAATGCCCGCACCCAACACCGCCACCCGCGCACTGGTGTCCAAATCATTCTCCGTCAGGCCATCGCCCACCTGGAACTCGTCCAGGTTATTGACGGCTAAATAGTTGGGGGTAATGCCCAAAACGGCCGTTTGCACACCCTCCCCCTCAAACACCACATTCTGATTCACCTGCACCATCGCCGCCACCTGCGCCGCATCCGGCACATTCAACGGATCAGCCAACGCCTCCACATCCGCCAAACTCAACGCCTGATACCCATCACTATTATCAAAATCAGTCGAGATAAAAATCAAATTCGTGCCAATCGAATTCAACTCCCCCGTAATACTCTCACTAATCCCATTCCCAATCGCCAACAGCGCAATCACCGCCGCCACCCCAATAATCACCCCCAACATCGTCAACACCGAGCGCATCTTATTCGCCAAAATACTATCCAACGCCGTCAAAAAACTTTCAACAATATTCATTGCAATACCTACATACTTGAAGTTGTCATTCCGAGGTCTGCCGAG
>JACKBT010000034.1 GCA_020634415.1 Ardenticatenaceae bacterium | reverse complement strand
GCACTTGAAGTGCTGTGGCCGGCCTCCTGGCCGAGCCACCTGTCTGGCGTGGTGTGACACTGGCCAGAGCAACGGCGTAAGTCCTATGTTTATTATCTGCCCCCTTGACTTTGCTTATACAATAGAGGCTATCTATACTTTAGAGTTATTGCCAGTGATTGACCCTTTATCACTGGCGTTTATTTTCTTTAGCGGAGGCGATCCCATGTTAGGCACAAGAGCATTATTGGATAAGGAACTGACACATATCCGCGACAATATTATTCGTTTGGGCGATATGGTTGATCAGGCTATTGATAGGGCGATGTTGGCGCTAAACGGCCGTAACCTGGCGCTGGCGCATGAAGTTGTGGCGGGTGATGAGGAAGTAAACAACCTTCGTTATGAGATCGAAACGGAATGTTTGCGGGTGTTAGCCACACAACAGCCGGCCGCTGGCGATCTGCGCACAGTGGTTACGGCCATTCACCTGACTGTGGAATTGGAGCGCATTGGCGACCATGCTTCGGGCATTGCTCGTTTGGTAGAGCGGTTGGAAGAGGAAGAGGAAATTGATTCTCTGCACAAACTGCCCAAAATGGCGAGACGCGCCCGACAAATGGTTCATGATGGAATCACGGCGTTTATTCAGCATGATGCAGATATGGCCTGTGCCTTGATCAAGCAGGATGACAAAATTGATAAGCAATATAATCGGCTGTTCCGGGAGACGTTGGAGGAGATGCGCGATGAGAATTATATCCGTCGGGCTAATTTCCTGTTGTGGGCGGGCCATAATCTGGAGCGCATTGGCGACCGCGCCACTAACATTGCCGAGCGCGTTATTTTTATGGTGACGGGGGAATTTGTAGAAGTGCCTTTTGACACGGATGATCATTGAGAGATGGGGTAAGTGGGAGATGGCCTGGCAGCCCATCTCCTGCCTCTTCTCTTTGCCTGTGCCACGCCATTTTCTTAGCTCTCCATAAAAGATAGGTTAAAGTAAACAGATGTCATGGCTTAAAGTTGCTGTTTGCTGTTTGGTGCTGACCATGTGTGGTGGGCTGTTGGCTGGCTGCACAGACCCAGACCTGGTTTGTGAGGATGTGCTTGGCTGTGTGCAGGTGGGGGCGAATGATCCCATTCGGGTGGGTTATTTGTTGGCTCTGACGGGGGATGGGGGGTATTTGGGGCAGGATAGTTTGCGGGGGATGGAGATGGCACTGGCGGAACGGGATGCTCTTTTTATGGGGCATCCGATTGAACTGGTGGGGGCGGATACGGGTTGTGTGGTGGAGACGGGGCGGCTGGCGGCGTTGGCAACGGCCGATAATCCCTCCCTGGTTGGGGTGATTGGCCCTACTTGTTCGGCGGTGGCGGAGGCGGTGATTCCTATCATCAATCGGGCGGGCCTGGTGATGATTTCGCCTTCCAGCACCAGGCCCGATTTGCCGTTGGTAGATGGTGCGGCGACGGGTGAATGGCAAAAGAGTTTTTTCCGCACGGTGCCGAATGCTTTGTGGCAGGGCCAGGTGGCGGCCGAATTTGCTACGCAGGCTTTGGGGGTTACATCGGCGGCGGTGATTTATGATGAAACGGTGTGGAGTGAGGCGCTGCGGCAGTCGTTTGTGGAGGCGTTTATGGCGTTGGGGGGGCAGGTGATGTTTATGCGCCAGATGACGGTGGGGCAAACGGATGTTTCGGAATTGATGACGCTGGTGAGTTCGAGCCAGCCGGAGTTGATTTATTTGCCGTTGTTTGAGCCGGAGGCGAGTTTGCTGATTAATAATTTGCCAGCTAACCCGGAACGGGTGTTGTTGGGGGCGGATAGTTTGCTGCTGCCTAGTTTTGCGGAGAGTGCGGGAACGGCCGTTCGGGGGATGGCTGTTACGGGGCCGGCGGTGGCGGGGGCGGCGCATGATGCTTTTTTGGAGCAGTGGGCTGTAACCTATGGGGATGTGCCGCAAGTGCCTTATCATGCTTATGCCTATGATGGGGTGGCGATGCTGCTGGCGGCGGCGGAGGCGGTGGCGCAGGAGGGGCGTAATGGGGAGTTGTTGATTGGCCGGCAGGCTTTGCGTGAGGTGTTGGCGGAACGGCCGTTTGTGGGGTTGAGCGGGACACTGGCTTGCCAGGGTGGGGAATGTAGTCGTCCGGCGGCGATTGGGGTGTATCAGTTGACGGATGAGCAGATTCTGGGGAGGGTGTGGCCGCCGCCGCTCATTTGGCAGCCGACAGAACAGTAGATGAGCAACTGTGAACAGTTCTGCAATCTCAGTTATACTCCTCCTCCTATGATGAAGATGAAGATTTTGCCCAATTTGATGCTGTTGTGGCTGGCTGGCTGGCTGCTGGTGGGCTGCATGGAGCAGCCGGATGAGGTGGTGGCAACGGCCGTTCCGCCCACGCCAACCTCTGAAATTCAGCCCACTGCCAGCACTGCGCCGGTGGCTGATGATGATTTCTTGATTGTGGCGACCAGTGCGCCGGATCCACCTTTTACCGATTTTGATGCATTTGGCGAAGTTGTTGGCT
The DNA here is from genome assembly GCA_020634415.1 of Ardenticatenaceae bacterium. Next base: position 49,740 of record JACKBT010000034.1, on the reverse strand, counting down.
TTAACAAAGAGGTCATGGCGAGTGTGGCGGCGTTGGCCGGTTTTGAGGGGTATGAGTTTGTGGTTACGCCGTATGAGGGGGTTTTGGATAGTATTGCTCAGCAGACGACGGATGATTTTGATGCGGTGATGTCGGTGTTGGTGATTCCTGAGCAAGCGCCAGAGGGTATTGCTTATACGCTGCCTTATTTGGAGATTGGGCAGGTGCTGGTGGTGTTGGCGGATAATACGGCGGTGCAAAGTTATGTGGAACTGCCGGGGGAGGCGCTGGTGGGGGTGCAGCAGCGCAGCCGTAGTGAGGAGGCGGCGCGGCAGGTGATGGGGTTGGATGACGGCCGTTTGCAACTGTACGCCAATAATGAAGCCGCGCTGCAAGCCTTGATCAATGAGGAAATTCAGGCAGTGGTGGTGGACAATTATACGGGCAAGTATTACACGGAGCGGTACCCAGAGCAGCTGCGGCTGGTGGGTGGCACATCCACCCAAGCCTGGTTGAGTAGTAAGCAGTTTGGCATTGCTCTGGCAGCGAAGGATACGGAATTGCAGCAGCGGCTGGATGATGCCATTGTGCAGTTGCAGGCGAATGGCACGATGGCGCGGTTGGCGACGGATTGGTTTGTGGCTCCCCAGGGGCAGATTGATCCGGGTGAGTCGCGGGTGGGAACGGCCGTTGATGAGCTGGTGATTGGCATGGTGGGGCAGCCGGATATGGATCCGGCTAGTGCGCCTGACCTCATCAGTTGGGAAGTGAAGAACAACACGATGAGCGGCCTGTATATGTTTACGGCGCAAAATGAACTGATGCCGGTGTTGGCGGTGGAACGGCCGTCTGTCTCTACCGATAAGCTGGAATACACCATCCAACTGCGCGAAGGGCTGTTTTTTGCTGATGGCAGTGCCCTGAATGGCAACGTGGTGCGTGAATCGGTGCTGCGCTCGGCACGGTTGGGCAATTTTTTGGTTAATGGGCTGCTGAAAGATAGCAATGATGATGGTTTTGCCGATGAAGATGCGGTGCAAGTTTTAGGGCAGAACAGCGTTAAGTTTGTGCTGCAAGAACCGACGGGCTATTTCCCCAACATCTTAGCCACGCCGCCCTATTACCCCATCAACCCGGCCTGTTATGCGGCGGGGTTTGACGCGACGAGTACGTGCGGCGGGATTGGGCCATACATGATTGAGAGTTGGGTGGAGAATGAGATGGCATTGCAGGCTAATCCCCAGTGGCCGGGGTCGCCTGTGCCGGCTTTTGCCAATATTCGCCTGCGCTTTTTTGCGGATGCTGTTGGGTTGCAAAATGCGCTGGTTAACTTTCAGTCGGTGGATGTGGCCTGGGGGGGGCTGGCTTATGGCGAGATGGCGGCTTTGGCGGCTCAGGATGGTGATGGGGATGGCACAGATGACTTTACGCTGTGGCCGGGTTCGGCGATTTTTAAGAGCTATTTGCTGTTTGATCAGGCGACACCGCCCTGGGACAGTAAGCAGGTGCGGCAGGCGGTGGCTTATGCGGTAGATCGTCAGGCCATTGTGGATGGGGTGTTTGGGGACAGCCGCCAAACGTTGTTTAGTCCTGTGCCGGATGCGGTGCCGGGGCATGTGAATGTGTTTCCAAACCGGGATTTGGCGCGGGCGCGGGCGCTGCTGCTGCAAGCGGGTTATAGTGAGGCTGTGCCTTTGCCGATTACGTTGTGGTTTATTGATGACGGCCGTTATTCGGCCGTTGAAGCGCAATATGCTGAAGCCATCAAAACGCAATTAGAAGAAACCAATGTTTTCCAGGTGACGCTGCAAAGTGCGCCCTGGGAAGTTTACCAGACGCAGATTTTTAGCTGTGGGTATGATTTTTATCTGATGGGCTGGCCGTCGCCCGGTACGCCGCCCAATTATTTGCATGTGACGAGTTGGACGGACTTCTTTTTGGGTGAGGGGGGCTTTTGTATGAATTATGACAGCGCAGCGATGGCGGCACTAAATAGTTCCGCTCAAGAGGAGTTGGATGATGCCAGCCGCGAGGGGCTTTACCGGCAGATGCAAACGGTGTGGGCGGATGATGTGCCTACGCTGGACCTGACGCAAGAGCCGCGTTGGGCTATTGCCTTGCCCAATATTGGCAATGTGCAGATGGATGCGATGGGGTTGATGCACTATGAGTTGTTGACGAAAGAAGTTGAGTAGGCTGGTAGTCGAGTAGCCATCAGACTGCCAGCCTACTCGACTATTAGACTACTGACTCTTCTCTTGTTTGCGCTGGAGGCGTTTGGCGCGGGGGCCGACGATGCGCTCGTTGCCTTCGATGAGGCGTTTGATGTTGGGGCGCAGGGCGTAGGTAACGATGGCGGCGGTGATGATGCCGGCTAGCATGTAGGCGGGGGTGTCTTCCATGCCTAATTGGACGTTAATGCCTGTGAAGTAGAGGATGGCGAAGGTGATGGGGATGATGAAGGCCATGGAGAGGGAGGCTACGGAGGCCATGCCGAGGCCGAGTAACATGCCGACCATGACGATGAAGCCGATGGGAAACATGGGCGGCCAGATGGCGGTGGCCCAACCGATGTTGGGGCCGGTGCCAGCCCCGCCGCCAAAGCGCATGAAGATTGACCAGTTGTGACCGATGACGGACATGGTGCCGGCTACGAGATAGACCCAGGGCAGCCAGGCGGGGTCTGTGTGCAGCAGGTTGACGACGATGAGTTGGGTGAGTTTGATGCCGACGATGCCTTTGAAGACATCGCTGAAGCTGGTGACGATGCCGACGAGCAGCCCGGCGGCGCGTAAGGAGTTGGTACCGCCGGTGCGCCCACTGCCGACGTCGCGGATGTCTTGCCCGGTTTTGAGTTTGACATAGAGAAAGCCGAAGGGGACGGCTCCGCATAGATAGCCGATGATACTTGCTATGAGTAGGGAAATAATGTTCACTTTTTTGCTCCTCTCGCCTAGTGTTTTGTTTATTAAGAACACACAACGGCCGTTCCCGTTTCGCTGTTGTGTACTTTGATTATGCCACTGAGAAGGGGATTTCGTCCACTTGATGGTTGATGATGGTGAAGGCGCGGAGAGACGGCCGTTCTGGCTCTTGCAAGGATAAGATGAACTGGATGAATTTGGGGTAATAAGCCTGGGCAATGTCGGTGGGGGAGGGGATGGCGGGGCTGCGTGGGTGGGTGTGGTAGATGGCGAGTATCTCTAAGCCACTGGCTTCGATGGCGAGCATGGTTTCGATTTGTTGCAGCGGCTCCATCTCGAAGGCGACGTGGCTCTGGAGTTTGTTGAGGATGGGGTAGTGGTGGGTGATACGGCCGTTTTTCCCTGCCAACAGCCCACACACTTCCAGCGGATAGCCTACCTGCCCGGCGATAATTACCGCTTCATATACAGATTTATCTATCACTAACATGAAAGCTATTGTACCTCTGTTACGCATTACGTTTTACGTTTTACGTTTGATTGCTACCCCCTAGCCATTGTGCTAAAATCCACAAACGAAAGATTGCTTAGATTTTTAAGGAAGTGGAGAAAGCCTTTTGAGCGGTAAAGAGTCTTTACGAAATGGCATATTAGTTTTGGTCTTATTGATTGGGTTTGGGGTGATGTCGGCCGTTTGGCCTATCCTCGCTGGCACCAGTACCCAGTCCCGTACCCGTGTTCCTGTCGAGACGGAAGTTGTCGAGATAACCATACCCTTTAGCGATCCGGCAGAGGTGATGAGCCTGACAAGTCTGCAAATTTTAGGCATGTTAGGTGGTGCAGTTGTTGTACTCATCGGTGGTGCTGGTGTTGTGATTGGTGTTTTGTATGGGGTGCTTTCTCGGCAAACTGATGCGGTGAAGGAAAGTGAGAGCTATCAAAGCAATGTGGCAGCTCTGGAAAAGCGTGAGACGGAGCGCATTAAGGCGATGCGTGACGGCCGTAAGTCTGCCCCCATGCCGCAGCACAAGATGCCGCGCTGGTCGGTCATCAGTACGTCGCTGATTATTTTGATGTTTGCGGCTTTTGTGGGTCTCGTCATTAATGGTACGTTTTACCCTGAGGGTGAGCTTGATTTGGAAAGTGGGCGGACAATTGCTTCTAGCTGGCTGACGGTGGGGATTCCTGTTTTGTTGGCTTTGCTGGTGGCGATCTGGCGTGTGCGGCCACAGGGTTTGGAAACGGCCGTTGCCACCGACAACGCTCCCATCCCCTGGGACTTCATCGCTGTCTTAATAGCTGGCTTACTCGTTGTAGGGTTGGGGATTGGGTTAATCGTCTACTATAACGTTCCTATCTAACTTAAAGATATGAGGTCAGGATGGGGGTGGTAATCACCAGCATTTGCCCTGTGAACCTCGCCACTTTGAACTGCTTAGGAAGAGAAGAATGAAAAACACGAAACATTTTGTTGCAGTAATAATCCTTGTTATTTTGGCTACAGTTGGTCTACGCCTTCTCTTTAGCTTCATGTTCCAACTGCCTACGCCTGCCAGCGAAGAAGCCATCCCCATTGATATCATGTTTAACGTCCATTTCTGGCTGATTGCCTTCCTCTTTGGACTCATCATGGTCATCATGCTCTACTCCGCTCTCGTTTTCCGCCGCCAGCCGGGTGATGAAGAAGATGCCCCCCATATTCATGGCAATGCCACCCTGGAAATTGTATGGACAGTTCTGCCCACTATCACAGTCATCGGCTTTGGTGTTTGGGCTGTCGGCGTTCTCCAGGACTTGGTTAAACCCGAGCCAAACGAAATGGTCGTCCATGTAACCGGCCGCCAATGGAGTTGGAGTTTTGAATATCCCGAAGATGATAACGCGCGTTCAAGCCAACTAACCTTACCCGTGAATCGTCCCGTTCTGCTAGAAATGGAAGCAGAAGATGTCCTTCACTCCTTTTGGGTGCCAGAATTTCGCGTTAAACAAGACTTGGTGCCAGGGCAGGTAACACATTTGCGTTTTACCCCCACCGAGGTAGGTTCCTACACCCTGCGTTGCGCTGAGATCTGCGGAACAAGTCATGCTTATATGCTGGCCCAGGTAAACATTGTGAGTGATAGTGAATTTGCCGCCTTTATTGAGGATGCCAAAGATAATCCTGCTCAATATGAACTGGCCGAGGAACGCGGCGCAGCCTGGTCCAGTAATGAATATTTGGGCTGTGCGGCCTGCCATAGCATAGATGGTTCGGCTTTGGCCGGGCCAACCTGGTTGAACATAATGGGTCGTCAGGAACAGATGGATGATGGCACAACAATCACCGTAGATGAAGCATACCTTCGAGAATCAATCTTAAACCCCAATGCTCATATTGTGGCTGGATATAATGCGAATGTCATGCCCCAAAATTTTGACGAGCGTATTGCTACGTTGGAAGCAGATCTCGGGGCACAAGATATAATCGGTGATTTGATTGCTTATATGGCAACATTGCAAGAGTAAATCTTGTTAGGATAGTGGGAGAAGACTTATGCAGACTTTATGGATTATACTCAGTTCAACTTTAGTTCGTGGCCTGGTTGGGCAGACCCTGTTTACCCTGCTTGGTATCGGTTTTATCAACCTCATCCGTCGTGGCATGGGATTGGAGGCTACGATGACCACCGACCCCAGCCTAGTTTTTGGGGCGATCTTGGGTGTATTTGGTTTCCTCATCTTTGGGGGCGTTATCACCGATTGGATGAAGTGGATGGTAGGCAAGGAAACCCCCCTCCGTCATGGTGCGCCTCCCGGTAAGCCTGAGTGGTCACGCTATTTGAATGTAGATGTGAACCATAAGGTGATTGGCATTCAATATGGCATTACCAGCTTGTTGGTGTTGTTAATCGGTGGCTATTTTGCCCTCATGTTCCGCATTGAGTTGGTTGCCCCAGGGATGCAGTTTTTGGAGCCAGATCAGTTCAATTCATTTTTTAGCGCTCATGGCATCATTATGATTGTGTCTATTCTGTTGGGTGTAGGGGCAATGTTGAACTATCTGGTGCCGTTGATGATTGGCGCATCTGACATGGCCTTCCCCCGCCTGAATGCTTTCAGTTTTTGGATTGGTATTCCTTCCTTTTCGCTGCTCTTGCTAGGTTTAGCGGTTGGTGGTTGGGACACGGGTTGGGTTGGTTATTCGCCCCTGAGTTTACGCACAAATGTAGGTGTTCAGTTATTCTTACTGGGCTTTTACATGAATGGCTTTTCCTCTATTGCTGGTGGTATTAACTTGCTGGTAACGGTGGCGACGATGCGGGCCAAAGGTATGACACTGTTCCGTATGCCAATTTTTGTGTGGGCGGCTATTGCTACGGCCATTATTCAGTTTACCGCGACGCAGACGGTGGGTGTGGCTTTGACGTTGACGGTGGTGGAACGGGCGGTTGGTTTGACTTTCTTTAACCCAGAGAATGGTGGTAATCCGATTCTGTATCAGCATTTGTTCTGGTTTTATTCGCATCCGGCCGTTTACCTGTTTGTTTTGCCTGGGTTGGGCGTGATTAGTGAACTGCTGCCCGTGTTTACACGTAAGCCGTTGTTTGGCTATAAGTGGATTGCCCTGTCTAGCTTGGCGATTGCGTTTGTGGGGTATCTGGTGTGGGCGCATCATATGTTTGTCTCGGGTATGAATGATGCGCTGCGGATTCCTTTTATGATTGCTACGCTGTTTGTGGCTATTCCGACAGGGGTTAAGTTTTTTAGTTGGGTGGCGACGATGTGGGAAGGCAAGATGACGTTTGAAACGCCGATGCTGTTTGTGTTGGGCGCGATTTCGGTTTTCTTGATTGGTGGGGTCAGCGGCCCAATTTTGGGGACGATTCCGACGGATTTCCATTTGCATGATAGTTATTGGGTGGTGGGCCATTTCCATGCCACGATGTTTGGCGGGTTCATTTTTCCGTTCTTTGCGGCTCTGTATTATTGGTATCCGAAGGTGACGGGGCATATGTATAAGGAGCGGTTGGGCAAGCTGCATTTCTGGCTGATGGTGCCTGGTTTTTGGGTGATGAGTTTTGGGCAGATGGCGGTTGGTATTGCCGGTATGCGGCGGCGTATTGCGGATTATGATCCGGCTTTGGGGATTCAACCGGTTCATATTTTGATTACGCTGGCAGCTTTGGTGATTGGCTGGTCGGTGTTGATTATGATTTATAATTTTGCGACGAGTGCGCGGATGGAGCGGGTGGCGGAGACGAATCCCTGGAAGTCGCGTTCGCCCGAATGGCAGATTCCGGCTCCCATTCCTGAATTTAATTATGATGTTCCGTTTGAGGTGGTGGGTGAGCCGTATGATTATGGGTTGGCTGGTTCGACGTATACGCGGGCTATTCCAGCTTCGGGTGATTAGGAGAAGTTAGGTGGAAGATAAGAAAACGGCCGCTTTACGAATAGGTACATATGTATTCATTGCTCTGGCAGTGTTGACCATTGTTGAGTATTTTGTCAGCAGTTTGGGGTCAACTGTGCTGCTGATGATTATTGCGCTGCTGAAGGCGGCGGCAATTGTGTATTTCTTTATGCATGTGACGCGCCTGTGGCGTGAGGAGAGTCATTAATGAGTGCAGCAACGGCGCATCATGATGAACATGCGCATGGACATGAGTTGTCTTATGCGCAACAGTTGAAAAATAATCGGCTTGGTTTATGGTTGTTTTGTTTTTCGGAAATTTTCCTGTTCTTTGCTTTACTAGGGGCGCGTTTTATCCTGTGGGGTGATGAACGCCCTGCTTTGAGCCAGGAACTGGGCCTGATTACGACAAGTGTTTTGCTGATCAGCAGCTTTTTTGTCTATCGAGGTGAAACGGCTATGGAGCATGGCGACCGAAAGACATTTTTGAACAGCTATTTGATAGCGGCGATTTTAGGCGCGGTCTTTTTCTTGGGGGTGGTAGGGCTGGAATGGAATGTTTTTGGCCTGGATATTACGGTGGCTGGTATTGAGTTGACGGGGCATTTGCGGCCAACGGATGGTGTGTTTGCCGGTGTCTTTTTTGCGATGACGGGGATGCACTCGCTGCATGTGGTGTCGGGGGTGATTTTCTTGTTGGTGGTTTGGAATAACGGCCGTCGCGGCCACTTCTCTGCGGAAAAGCATTGGGGTGTGGAAGCCTGTGCTATTTATTGGCACTATGTGGATGTGATTTGGGTGTTTTTCTACCCGGCACTCTATTTGATTGGAACGGCCGTTCATTAACATGATGGTGTAACTGGATTACTGGAATGGATCCAACAACGAAGGCCATTCTCTCTTCATGGGATTGGCGACTTAGCGTGATGATAGTCCTGGCCTTGGCCGGGACTTTTTATACTATGGGCTGGTGGCGGCTGCGCCAGCGCCAGCGGCGTGGCAAGCTGGCAACTGGCTGGCGGCTAACGGCTTACCTGGTGGGGTTGGTCATTATTGGTCTGGCGTTAATGTCGCCTATTGACGTATTAGCCAGCCAGCTTTTTTTGATGCACATGATTCAGCATTTGCTGCTGATTATGATCGCGCCGCCGCTGCTGTTGATTACAAACCCGATGCCGTTTATGTTGTGGGGACTGCCCACGAAGTGGCGGTTGGCGGTGGGGGGGGGAATCGGCCGTTTGCTGCATCGCCATAGCCCTGTGCGGCGCAACTTACGGGTGGCCACATCCCCCGGTATTATCTGGCTGGCTTGGGTGATTATGGTGTTTGGTTGGCACGATCCCAACTTGTACAACGCGGCTTTGCAATATGAGTGGGTGCATGATGTCGAGCATCTGTCGTTTTTCATGGCGGGGATGCTGTTTTGGTGGCATGTTACGGGCGCAGGGCCGCGTATTCATAAGCAGGCTCCTTTGTTGGGGCGGATTGCTTTTGTGATTGGCGCGATCCCGCCCAATATGTTGACGGGGGTGGTGTTGGCGTTTGCCTCGGAACCGATTTACACGTTTTATACGGCCGTTCCCCGTCTCTGGGGCATTTCGGTGATGGATGATCAGCGGTTGGGCGGGGTCATCATGTGGGTGCCGGGGAGCATGATGTACATCATCGCGGCCCTGATTCTTATCTCGCGGTTGTTGGAACGGGAAGAACGCAAACCACCGCTGCCGGAGAAAGAGTGGGGGTCAGATGAGGCTTTGGCTGCACCCAAATAAGGCCAAGTTTGGTTCAATCTCAAAGTTTGATCCAATCTGTACGAGCAGATGAATCTAATAAAAGCATTATTCAGTCGGCGTTGGTGGTGGGTGACGCTGCTGGTTGTGGTGGGGATGGGGGTGTTGGCCCGCTTAGGTGTCTGGCAGTTGGATCGGCTGCAGGAGCGGCGGGCGGCGAATGTCTTGTTGCAACAAGCACTCAACGAGCCTCCTCTGGCGATAACGGCCGATTTTACCCCCACCGATCTCTCTTCTCTCAAAGATCACCTCGTTTTGGTTCAGGGTGAATATGACTTTGCCTATCAAGGCATCATTAAGCTGCAAAATTTGAATGGGCGGGCAGGTGTGTACGTGGTTGCGCCGTTGGTGTTGGCTGGGCAAACGGCCGTTCTCGTCAATCGCGGCTGGATACCCGATGCTGATACGGACAAACTCTCCCAGTGGGACGAACCAGGCCCTGTGACTGTTCAGGGTTATGTGGCTTTGTCCGAAACCCTGAGGCACACCAGCACATCAACCACCGATGAACTGGCCTGGTACCGTGTGGATATTGACCAGATTCAGGCCCAACTGCCTTACCAACTCTTGCCCTTTTATGTGGTTGAGTGGTCGGAAGAAGGGGAAACGGCCGATCTCCCCCTTCACCTGCCTCGTGAGGTAGACCTCTCCGAAGGCCCTCATTTGGGTTATGCGCTTCAATGGTTCACCTTTTGTCTCATGTTAGGTATCGGCTATCTGTTTTTTGTGCGGCGGAGTTTGAATGAGTAGGTGGCAAGTGGCAAGTGGCAAGTGGCAAGTGGCAGGTGGCACATTGCTGCTGTTATTGCTTATCGTGCAGCCCCTTAGGGCGCACGGCGGGGGCATCTTGCAGGTTGGTTCACAGGCGGCTGGCCCCTACAGCGTGTCGGTGTGGACTTCGCCGGCGAGGTTGGAGGCGGGGGAGTTGGTGCATGTGACGGTGGGGGTGGCCGATGCCGATGAAGCCCCTGTTTTGGATGCGGCCGTTTTGGTGGAGGTTGCTTCGCCAACGACAGATGAGGTCTGGTCGGCGGCGGCAACGACGGAGCAGGCGACGAATAAGCTCTTTTATGAAGCGGATATGAGGCTGCCAGAGGTGGACGGCCGTTACAACATGACCATCCGTGTAGATGGCCCACAAGGCAGCGGCGACCTCACCTTCACCATCGAAGTTTTGCCTGTGAGCCAGACAAATTGGCTTATGATAGGGTTCATCGGTTTGGGTCTCATCCTGTCCGCAGCCATGTTCCGGCTTTGGGAAAAACAGCCAGTTTCCACCCCCGTGCGCCGACGGTAGATTAAGCGTAGCTGAAACATGGGGCATAATGGTGGCAGGTCAGTAGCCGCCCACTATAATCTAACCTGCGGTAAATGTAATAACACCCCCCTATACTCTCGTATATTGAGTAGTATTTTGCACCTTGATTGACAACGAGTGAGGATTTTGGTTATGGCATCACGATTCAGATTGGAAGAAGGTTGGACGACAGTGCTGCTTTTGTTGGCTATGTTATTCGTATCCAGCATGGCTGTTATGCAAGCAGATTGGATCAATGGTTTACAACTTGTACCGATGGCATCTACCTTTGCCCTCTTTACTGGCTTGCTTCTTGCCAAAAGCCGTTTCCCCTCGCGTACAGCTCATCTATTTGCCTTCGTCTATGGTCTGTTCACCGTTTTGTATCTGGTGGGTACTATTTTGCCCGAAGATTTGCTGTGGCGGGAACGGGTTTTTGATGTTATCAATCGCCAATTTGTTTGGTTGGGCAAGGTGGTGGATGGGGGAACTAGTCGTGATGGCCTGATTTTTGTCATTCACACAACGGCCGCTTTTTGGATTTTAGGCTATACCTCTGCCTGGTACACATTCCGTAACCCCCGCATCTGGCGAGTGGTTGTGCCCACCGGCATCGTGCTGCTGAGTGTTGTTTACTACTACGCTGGCCCCAAGCCACTGCCCCTTTACATGGCTACTTATATTGTCCTGGCTCTCTTGTTTGTGGCCCGTACCCATTTGGCAGAACAGGAAAAGGGGTGGCGAGCCGCTTCGGTGCGTTATGAGCAGCGCATCTGGATCACATTTTTGCGGGCTTCGCTGATGGCCTCTTTTGTGGCCCTGGTGGTGGCCTATGCCCTGCCCACGTTGTCGGCCAGTGCGGCGGTGAGCGATGCTTTTAGTGATGTGCGCGGCCCCTGGCAGCAGTTTCAGGATGATTGGACGCGGCTGTTTGCTTCGCTGCGTTCGTATGGAACGGCCGTTAGCGACCCCTATCAAGACACATTGGTGCTGGGTGGCCCCCGCACTGTGGGCAACACTCTGATTATGGATGTGTATGTGCCCCGCGAGATTCCCTATGTTTATTGGCAGGCCGTTGTTTATGATACCTATGAAGATGGGGCCTGGCGGGCGGCTGAGGACACGGACACAAATTTGCATTTCCCGGATGACGGCCGTTTAGATGTGCCGCCCACCCAACAACGCCAAGTCATTACCCAGACCGTCATCAACTACCTGCCCAACTCCAGCACCCTCTACGCTGCCCCCGAAGCCGTTGGCTCCGACAAGCAGATTTTTGTCAATGCCACCACCGACAGCGAAGGCCATCTGCTGGTCTCTTCGATCCGTTCTCGTTACGCCCTGCGCCAGGGCGACAGATACAAAATGGTCTCCCGCGTTTCCACCGTAGATGCCACCAGTTTGCGCCAGGCATCCATCAACTATCCCGACTGGGTTGTGTCCGACTATCTCCAATTGCCAGATACCATTACGCCAGAGACGCTGGCCCTGGCCGCAGAGTTGACGGCCGACTTGGCCAATCCTTTCGACAAAGCCATCGCCGTGCGTGACTATTTGCGTAATAACATTACTTATAATGACCAGATTGAAGCGGCTCCTGTGGGGATGGATTCGGTTCATTACGCCCTGTTTGTGTTACAGGAAGGTTATTGCAACTATTATGCCTCTGCTATGAGCGTGATGCTGCGGGCACAAGGCATTCCGACCCGGATTGTAAGTGGTTATGCTCAAGGCGAGTATGATGAGGAGACAAATACATACCGGGTACGGGCCAGCAATGCCCATACCTGGGTAGAGGTATACTTCCCTGGTTATGGCTGGATTCAGTTTGAGCCAACGGCCGCTTTGCCGGTGAATGAGCGCCCCGAAACGGCCGGTGGCAATGCCGGTGATGCCTTTCCCTTTTCTGCTTCTGCCCCTGAATTCGATCCGCTGGGTGATGAGTTAAGTCCGGCCAACCTGCCAGAAGATATTGAATTGGCTGATGGTGAAAATTTGGAAAGACCGGATGTGACGGGGGTGCAGGGTTTTATTGCCAATTTCCCGCTGTGGCAGGCGGTAACGGCCGTTATCATTCTCGGCATTGCTGGTGTACTCATCTATGTGGCCAATGAATTTAACCGCCGGGTGGAAACAGACATTCACCGCAGTTATTCGCGGCTGGGCAGTTGGGCCAACTGGCTGGGTATTTTGTTCCGGCCTGTGCATACACCTTACGAACGGGCCGATTTGTTGACAACGGCCGTTCCCGAAGGCAGTGGCCCCATACGCAGCCTCACCCAAAACTTCGTCCTCAAACAGTTCAGCCCCAGCCGGGAAACAGACCCCACTTTTGAACCATTAGAGCAGTGGCAGCAGTTGCGGCCCATCCTGGTACGCAAAGCAATCGCCAACAGATTGCTGCGTTTTCGCGCCAGATTCCAACGGCGACGGTAACACGTTCCTCCTTAAAATTCCCGCCAAACAGTGCCAGATAGAGGTTTATCTGTATCTGGCACTTTAATATTTAGTCAATATTAGGTATCATCAGTGTCTCAAGTTTAGGACTTTGTTATAATAACGGCCGTACCGCCAAGAAAGTTCTTAAGAGGTGACAATCCTAAGTGAGTGGTTCAACAGATTCTCCAACACAAGACAGCTTAAAAGAGTTACGCCAGCTTGTTGATAAACTCAGCAGTACCGTTGATCAGCAACACCAAATCCTACTCACAGCGCGGCCCGATATTGCCCGGCAAATGGGAGCACAGGCCAGCGACGAAATGGCGCGAACCCTCGTCTACGCCCGCCGCCATTTAGAAGACCTGGAAAGGCAGGTCAAAGCCCAGGAAAAAGAGCGCGAACAGTTAAAAGCACTGCAAGAAGTGGGAGCTGTCATCAACTCCACCCTCGATCTGGATCAGGTGCTGCGTTTGATGATGGATACCTTGCTGGAACTAACCAATGCCGAACGGGCGGTGCTGCTCTTGCGCGAAGACAGAGATACGCAGCTAACCGTCAAAGTGGTTTCCGGCATTGATGAAGAAACCATCGAAAACGCCGACTCCTTTGAAATCAGCCGTACCATCGTGCAAAATGTCTCCGAAACGGGTGAACCCGTCGTGACCATGAACGCCATGTCCGACCCCCGCTTCTCGGCGCAAGAAAGCATCATCAGCTACAACCTGCGCTCCATTTTGTGTGTACCCCTCAAAATGAAGGATCAAATCATCGGCGTTATCTATGCCGATAACAAGGTTGCCTCTGGTATCTTCCGCGATGCCGATCGTGATTTGCTGGCGGCCTTTGCCAACCAAGCGGCCGTTGCCATCGATAACGCCCGCCTCTTCCAACAAATCCTGGACAATCTCAAAGAAATCACCGAAATGAAAGACCTGATGGACAACGTATTTGAATCCATCGCCAGCGGCGTCATCACCATAGATGCCGCCAGTCAGATTGAACTCTACAACCGTGCTGCCGAACGCATCTTGGGCATCCCTTCTAGCTCTGCCAAGCACCAAAAATATTCTGAGCTTTTAGAGGCATTGGAACTGCCCATCGAGCCATTTATTCAGGAAGTCTGGCAAAATGGCGGCACCCAAAATACAGAAATAGACCTGGTAGTAAACAAACGGCCCGGCATCACCACCCTCAATATGACCGTCTCCCCCTTGCGCGATGTGCTGCAAGAGACATTGGGCGTGGCGATGGTGTTGAATGACGTGTCCGAAACCAAGCGTCTGGAAAGTGTACGCCGTTATCTGCCCCCTGAACTGGTAGATTCTGTGCGGGACATTGACGCGGCTCAACGCCCTCAACACCGCACCATGACCGTCGTCTTTGCCGATGTGCGCGGCTTCAGCACCTTTAGCGAAAAAATTGACCCCGAAAAATTGATTCAAGTCATTAATGGCTACTTTACGGAGGCAGTCAAGGCTATCACCCATTATCAAGGACTAACAGACAAGTTCTTGGGCGATGCGGTGATGGCTTTATACAACACCCCCTTGAACCCGCAAGACAATCACGCCGAACGAGCTGTGCGCACAGCCTGGATGATTAAGCAGAGTATGGCGGCTTACCATGAGCATTTGCCCCTAGAGCGACGTTTGCATTTTGGCTTTGGCATTCATACAGGGGATGCGGTTGTGGGCAATGTAGGCAGCGCCTTACGTAAGGATTATTCGGCCATTGGTGATGCCGTGAATCTAGCCAAGCGTGTACAGGAAAATGCCAAAGCTGGTCAGATTTTGATGAGCGAAGCTGTTTATGTGCAGGTGAAGGGCTTTGTGGAAGTGGTTCCTATGGAGCCGATGCAGGTGAAGGGGCGGCAGGCGTTTGAGCAGTTTTACGAATTGGTGAATATTACCGGTTAGCTGGTTGTTTTTTTTGATAGGTAGGTGAGGGGAAACGGTTGTAAGTTAAAAATTTAGTTTCAGTAGATCGAAATCCTTGTAGAGCGATTTTGCAAATCGCCCGAGCGATTTACAAAATCGCCCCACAACACACTCGTGATCTGTTTCGATCTACTGAGTTTGGTAATAGAGTTGTCATTCCGAGTGGAGGCTTTGGAAGGTCGTCTGCGGCACGGAATCTCTCTGAAATGTTGGCCGTAGAGGGATTCCTCGAAGGACATCGGGATGACAGTTGGTTTCGGTTACTGGGTGATTTTCTTAAAATCCAACCGTTTCCCCACACAAATTCCCCCATTTATCTCCATAAATTTCATACGAGGTGACCCATGTCCATTAAAATAGCCATCATCGGTGCAGGCTCTATCGGCTTCACGCGTAAGTTAATGCACGACATTTTGGCTGTGCCTGAACTTAACGACACCCATTTCCATTTCATGGACATCTCCGAGCGCAATTTGGAGATGATGACCCAATTGGCGCAGCGGGATATTGCTGCTAACCAGTTGCCTGCCCGCATTGAAGCCACGATGAATCAGCGTGAGGCCGTCCGTGATAGTGATTACGTCATCTCCGTCATCCGGCAGGGTGGGCTGGAAGCCTTTGCCCTGGATGTGGATATTCCCCTCAAATATGGCGTGGATCAATGCGTGGGCGACACGATTTGTGCGGGGGGCATCATGTATGCCCAGCGCACCATCCCTGCACTGCTAGCAATTTGCCGCGACATTCGGGAAGTTGCCAAGCCTAACTGCCTGTTCCTGAATTACTCCAACCCGATGGCGATGAATGTGTGGGCGTGCAACAAGTATGGGGGTGTGCCGACAATTGGGCTGTGTCATGGCGTGCAGGGTGGACATGGCATTATTGCCGCTTGCATTGAGCGTTGGGCGCGGCAAGAGGGGCTGATTGGGGCGGAGGAACGGGTGTTGAAGCGGGATGTGGAGATTGTGGCCTCTGGCATTAATCACCAGACCTGGTATGTGAAAATTCAGTGGCGTGGGCTGGATATTGTGCCGCTGTTGGCGGCGATGATGGCGGCGCATCCCCAGTATGCCCAGGAGGAGAAGGTGCGGCTGGATGTGCTGCGCCGGTTTGGCTACTTTAGCACGGAGTCGAATGGGCATTTGAGTGAATATTTGCCCTGGTATCGCAAACGGCCGTCCACCATCCCCGACTGGATTGACCTCTCAAGCTGGATACACGGCGAGACGGGCGGCTATCTGCGCCACTGCATTGAAGGGCGCAACTGGTTCGAGACGGAGTTCCCCATCTGGCTGGCGCAAGAGCCACCTGTGATTACCCCAGAGCGGCGCAGTGAGGAGCATGGCTCTTACATTATCGAATCGCTGGAAACGGGGCGCGTCTATCGCGGCCATTTCAACGTCATCAATCAAGGCCACATTCCTAATTTGCCTGATGGCTGTGTGATTGAGATTCCGGGGTATGTGGACAAGAATGGCATCAATATGCCAGTGGTGGGCAATTTGCCGTTGGCCTGTGCGGCCACTTGTGCGGCTTCGGTGCGGGTGCAGGAGATGGGGATGGAAGCGGCCGTTCACGGTGACGTTACCCTCCTCAAACAAGCCATACTGCACGACCCGCTTGTGGGGGCGGTGTGTACGCCCGAAGAGGTGTGGCAAATGACGGATGAGATGCTGGTGGCGCAAGCGCAATGGCTGCCCCAATATCAAGCCGAAATTCCTCACGCTCAAGCCCGTTTAGCTGAGGCGGAGCAAAATGGCACGCGGGTTCATTTGCAGGAGACGCGGGGTGCAGCGAGGTTGACTGTAAAGTCCAGTTAATTTCCCGGAGAAAGATCCAATACCATTCATTGATAAGTGCCGCCCAAATAAATGACAACTTTGTTGTTACTCCTGCTCTATGCAGGTATTCCACTCGTGTAGAAACTCATTGTGCAGTAGTCTGCTGTACCGTTTTGGTTACTTAGCCCCATAACGGCCGTATTTTACCACGACCCTCATCAAGAAACGGCCGTGTCCCAAAATAGCTATCATGCGGGATAGGTGTCTTACCTACTTTAGCGATCTTGCCTGAGCAAACTGGTGGCACGGTTGGAAACCGGCCACAGTCCGCGACGCGAGAGGAAGGCCGTACAGGAGCAAGGCTACATGACATTTATCTGAATTATTACCTGACTTTTATCACTGACTGAATGTACTGAAGGTGATAATTTTCGGTTTATTGGTCAGGATTTAGGTATTCAGTTATAAGGAAAGTGAGCAGTGAAAATTCTAAAACAAGTTCATTTAATCATGCTAAGTATAGTTACTTTGGTTGCCTTGATAATCATCCCATCCCTAACTCTCAGTGATAATGCAATGGCAGGTGAAAGTGAAATTTCATCTCTTTCAAATGCCTCCCGAGGAGATCCCATTGTGAGAGATGGTACTTATCTTACAACAACGGTTGATCTACATTTGCCTGATATTCCAGCACTTACGAATACTCCCGATTATACTTTTGTTCCCGTTATATTAAAACAACCAACTCCAACCGCAACTTCTACAAATACCCCAACCCCAACCCCTACAAAAACTCCAACCCCGACCCCGACGAATACCCCGACCCCAACAACAATTCCCTGTGGAATTGTGCCCAAAGCGGGAGATTGGCAGGATGGTAACGAGTTGAGTTTTTCCATTCCATCCTCGAAAGATAAAGTGATAAACTTTAGACATGAATATGAAACGTCTTTCTGTGGCTCTGGAACACTAACTGTTTCTCAAATCCCTATAGATGGTTGCACGATTTCATACTCAGTTGAAAATGGGAATGTGGCTGTATGGGGAGAGGGAACGTTTGATTCAAAAACTACGGCATCAGGATTGACATATGTCTTTACAGGGAACGCCTTATGCTTTGTGTATTGGGATGCTTCTTGGACATCTAGTGAGTGAGGTAGGATCGACTCACACAAACTAACAAAAGACGACCTATCCATGGTCGTCTTTTTGCCTCTGGAGTGACTGTCTGATTCTACTTTTCGCCTTGATATAGACTTGGGTCGTCATCAAATCTTACTTGGCTACGGCCGTTTCCCCCGTGCCATTCTATTTACTCAACCTAATTAGGATTTACGCGGTTGCTCTGGCTCCTGCTATGTGCAAGTCTTCCAATCGTGTAGAAACCTATTGTGCTACAGTCCGCTGTACCGCTTTGGGTACTTAACCCCAATAACAGCCGTATTCTAACATACCCAGGCGGGTAACGGCCGTTTTCCCATTTAGGCTGAACATCCGCGCCATTTGCATTACAATAGGGGCATTTAACAAGAAGTGACGCGGAGATTCCATAATGAACTGCCCCAACTGCCAAACCGAAAACCCCGAGCCCGCCAAGTTCTGCATGAATTGCGGCACACCCTTCGTGCTGCGCTGCGCCACCTGCCAGACGGAACTGCCCCCCCAGGCCAAGTTTTGCATGAATTGTGGTACGAGGGTGGCAACGGCCGTTCTCCCCCCACCCCCCGCACAACCGCCAACCCATCTGGGTGGCGAACGCCGCGCCGTCACCATCATGTTCGCCGACATCTCCGGCTTCACCGCCATGTCCGAACGCCTCGACCCCGAACAAGTGCGCAACCTCATGAATCGCTGCTTCGACCACCTCGTCCCCATCGTCGAGAAATACGAAGGCACCGTAGACAAATTCATCGGCGACGAAATCATGGCCCTCTTCGGCGCACCCATCGCCCACGAAGATGACCCCGCCCGTGCCTTGCGCGTTGGCCTGGAAATGCAAGAAGCGTTGCGGCAGTTCAACGCCCAATACGGCACCGATTTGGGGATGCACGCCGGCATCAACACCGGTTTGGTCATCGCAGGTGGCATTGGCTCACAAGGGCGGCGCGATTATTCGGTGATGGGCGATGCTGTCAACCTGGCCGCCCGCCTGGAAGATGCCTCCGAGCGCGGCGAAATCTTCGTGGGGCCAGACACTTATCGCCTGGCCGCCCCCCTCTTTGAATTTGAAGCACTCGAACCCATTGCCCTCAAAGGCAAAGCCGAGCCAGTGCAAATTTACAAACTGCTCCGCGCCAAAGATCAGCCAGGTCGGGTGCGCGGTCTGGCTGGCCTTGTCAGCCCTATGGTGGGGCGAGATAAGGAGTTACAAACCTTACTTGAATTAAGTGAAGCAACCCAATCTGGCTCGGGCCGCATCGCCATCATCATCGGTGAACCTGGCCTCGGCAAAAGTCGCCTTTTGGCCGAATGGCAATCTGCCCTCGCCTCTCGCCCCTCGCCCCTCCCCTTCAAATGGGCAACGGGCCAATGCCTCTCCTACGGGCAAGGCTTGGCCTATCACCTGCTGATTGACACACTGCGCTCGGTGATTGGGGTGCCAACGGCCGCTGAGGAGCCAGAAACCCATGCCGCCCTCAAAACCTTGACCCACACTCTGTTGGGCGAGGAGATGATGACGGTCTACCCTTACTTGGGGCATCTGCTCTCCTTAAAGTTGGAGGGTGAGGCGTTGGAGCAGGTGCGGATTTTGGATCCGCAGGCGTTGCAGAATCAATATTTAGGGGCGACGCGGCGGCTGTTAACGGCCGTTTCCCACCAATCTCCCCTGGCTATCGTCCTCGAAGACATCCACTGGGCCGACCCCTCCTCGACTGATTTGCTCATTAAGCTGCTGCCTCTAGCGACAGAAGCACCTATTCTCTATTGTTGCCTTACCCGCCCGGAGTTTGATGTGCCTGGTTGGCGGCTGGTAACGGCCGTTCGGGAGCAAACCAACATCCCCGCCGCCGAACTGGCTCTGCACACCCTCTCCGACGATGACAGCCGCCAACTCATCACCAATCTACTGGAAATTGACGAACTGCCCGAACATATCCGCGCCGTCATTTTACGCAAGGCCGAGGGCAACCCCTTCTTTGTGGAGGAGGTAATTCGGATGTTGATTGACCGCGAGGCGATTGTGCCGGAGAACGGCCGTTGGCTGGCTCAGGCCACCATCGAACAAGTAGACATCCCCGACAACCTGCAAAGCCTGCTGCTGGCCCGAATTGACCGCCTGCCCGATCAAGTCAAACACACCCTGCGCGTGGCCTCGGTCATTGGTCGGCAGTTTTCGGTGCGGGTGTTGGCGGAGGTTTTGCAGACGGTGTAAGGGGTAGGGATACCCCGGCTGCACGGAGAAATTTGTATGACGATCATTGACATCAGCCGCACGCTTTGGCCCGAGGTGGCTACCTGGCCGGGCGACACACGCTTTAACCTGAAGACGATGCTGGATCGCAGCCAGGGCCATTCGGTGAATTTGACGACGATTACGATGAGTGCCCATACGGGCAGCCATGTGGATGCGCCGCGCCATTATACGGATGATGGGCTGACGATGGAGGGGGTGGATTTACGGCCGTTTTGGGGCCTGGCCCAAGTCGTCACCATAGACAAAACACCTGGCCCCCTCTTCCCCCAAGACTTCCTCGACTACGATCTCTCCCTCGCCCCGCGTCTGCTCGTCCACACCGCTGCCAGCCGCTTCGATCCCACCCTCTTTCCCCACAACATCCTCTACCCCAGCCCCGCCCTCGCCAACTACCTGGGCGGTTTGGGCCTCATCCTCTTCGGCAGCGACGCGCCCTCCATGGACAAAACCGATGACCCCCACCTGCCCGGTCACAATGCCCTGTTGCACAACAACATCGCCATCCTCGAAGGGCTGGATTTAACCCATGCCCCCGATGGCCTCTACGAACTCGTCGCCCTCCCCCTCAAAATCCAGGATGGTGATGGCAGCCCCGTCCGCGCCGCCTTACGGCCGATTTAATATGCTATAATTGCCCTATTAGAATGAGGATAATCATCTATGACACTTCTACAAGTTTCAGATCGCCTAGCTCAAGAGATTCGGCATGAAGCAGACACACGCGGTCTAAGCATAGAAAAATTCTTACAAGTTGCTGTCCAACGCGAGCGTACCCTGGCAACACGCCAGCAAATCGAGCAAGAACAGCAGTGGTGGCTGCAACGGCCGCTTAGCATTCGCGCTCAGTATGAAGGCCAATATATTGCCGTCTACCACCAAGAATTGGTTGACCATGACCCCAATGAAGCCGAGTTATTCCAGCGTATCCGCGCTAAGTATGGTAAACAGCCTGTCTTAATCATGCCCGCAGAAGGCCCCAAAGAAATAACAATTCTTAGCCCCCGCGTTGAGATCAGATGAAGAATATCCCCTATGCCACAACTTATTTCCCGCCAGCACCAATTGCTGAAGTCCATCTAGCTGTTCCTGACGAATCTACCAAACTCGGGCCTTTTACGGCACTTATTGATACGGGTGCAGATGGCACTTTTGTGGCTACATCTCTTTTAGAGGAGTTGGACGCACCAATTGTTTATATGACCAATGTGCGCCCCCATTTAGGAACGCATCGCCAGCGAGCGGCCGTTTACAAGATTGACCTCCTTCTCGCACCCGATTTTCGTATGGTTGGTATTGAAGTTGTGGGTGATGATTGGGGGCAAGGTGTCATTTTGGGTCGCAATGTGTTGAATAAACTAAACGTGCTGTTGAACGGCCGTAAACAAACCACCACCATAACGGAATAATCCCATGAACTTTTCTCCTGACCTCGACTATGCCCGTGCTTTAGATGCCCAAGATGAGTTGGCGGACTTTCGCCAACGCTTTGTCATTGATGATCCCGACCTCATTTACCTGGATGGCAACTCACTCGGCCGTTTGCCCCAGGCCAGCCGCCAACGGCTGCACCAACTCATTGATGAGGAGTGGGGCCAGGGGCTGATTCGCGGTTGGAACGGCGGCTGGTTCACCGCGCCGGAGCGCATTGGCGACAAGATGGCCCAGATTGTAGGAGCCAGTGAGGGCGAGGTGATTATGGCTGATTCGACATCGGTGAACCTGTTTAAGCTGGCGTTAGCGGCTGTTCTGGCCCAACCTTCGCGCCATAAAATCATCACCGACGACCTCAACTTTCCCTCCGATTTGTATATTTTGCAGGGAATTCAGCAGATAACGGGACGGCCGTTATCCATCCAGGTCATCAAATCCGAAGACGGCATACACGGCCCCGCTGTCGCCATCGCCGCCGCCATAGACAGCGATACCGCCCTCGTCACCCTCACCCACACCGTCTTCAAAAGCGGCTACGTCTACGACATGGCCGCCATCAACGCCGCTGCCCACGAAGCGGGTGCCCTCACTTTGTGGGATTTAAGCCACTCTGTTGGCTCCGTTATCGTCGAATTGAATCAGGCCAACAGCGATCTGGCGGTTGGTTGCAGCTACAAATACGTCAACGGCGGGCCCGGCGCACCCGCCTTCCTCTACGTGCGCCGCGATTTGCAAGACAAACTCGGCAATCCCATCTCTGGTTGGATGGGCAAAAAGGATATGTTCGACTTTGCTCTAGATTATGAGCCAGCGGCGGGCATTCGCCAGTTTATGACGGGGACGTACCCGATGTTGTCGTTAACGGCCGTTGAACCCGGCGTAGACGTTTTGCTCGAAGCGGGCATGGATCGCCTCCGTGCCAAATCGGTACAGCAAACAGAATATCTCATTGCCTTGTGGGAGAGTGAACTAAAGCCTTTTGGCTTCACCCTCAACACCCCGCGTGACGCACAGTGGCGCGGCTCCCACGTCTCTATCGGCCACGAAGATGGCCTGCGCATTGACCTGGCGCTGATCAACGACGTGAAAGTGCTGCCCGATTTCCGGCCGCCCAACAACATTCGGCTAGGTATTACGCCGTTGTATACCAGTTTTGAGGAGATTTGGACGGCCGTTCACCGCATCCGCCGCGTTATGACCGAAAAACTGTACGAAAAATACGACCCCACTGGCCTGGTCGTCACCTGATTACGTGGGGGCGACAGGATTTGGTGTAAGACTAGACTGGAGTAGTTTTCAAAACGGCTCCAGTCTTTCGAGTCCATACACAAAAATAATCGCACCCTGATTACGTCTTAGAATTGCGGTAAATCCGCTTGCCCAACTATAATGGTCATGCACTGGCCTTTTTCATTCTCGCCTCCCACCAAGTCAGCACCGTTTACCCCTTAGCCCCCCAGAAGATGTCCAGGAGACAGGTGACTGCTGGCCTAATATGGGCCAATTTAGGGAAAGGAGCTGTTCTCATGAACTCAAATCGCCCATCATTTTTACCCCTTAAACCATTCAATCGTTATAGCCAGAAGCTATGGAGCGGGGTGGCGATTTGCCTCATCTTACTCCTGCTAACTGCAACCATCCAGGCAACAGTGGTCAACCAGAAACTGAGCGGTAAGATGCCGTCTTTTGGGGATGTTATTGGGGTACCCCCTTTCCGCATTAGTCCAGACGGCAGTACAGTGGTCTATATAGCCGATCAAGAGACGGAGAGTGCCTTTGAATTATGGCGTACCCCCATTGACGGCAGCAGCCCCCCCTTGCGGTTGAGCGGTTTGTTGCCCACCCAGAAAGGAATAGAGGCGTTCGCCATTAGCTCAGATAGCAGCCGAGTTATTTACATGGCCGAACAGGATACTTCGGAAGTGGTTGAATTGTACACTGTTCCTCTAGAAGGAGGGGCCATAACCAAACTGAACAGCCCGCTCCTCAATGATTGGGACGTAGCTGATTTTCAAATCAGCCCCGATAGCAGCCGAGTGGTTTACCGGGCAGGGAACCAGGAGGATATGGCATTTAATTTATACAGCGTACCGTTAGCTGGAGGCAGCGTTATCAAACTCAATAGCGAGATTACGCCTATTGAGGGCGGCGTTTTTGACTTTGAAATTAGCCCCGATAGTAGTCGCGTCGTTTATCTGGGCGATCAGCAAGCTAATGAGAGATTTGAGCTGTATAGTGTGTTGTTGGCCGGGGGAATGCGGGTGAAGCTCAACAGCCCGTTTGTTGATGATGAAGATGTGCTTAATTTTCAGATTAGCCCCGATAGCAGCCGTGTGATTTATTTTGCGGATGAGCAGACGGATGAGGTGTTTGAACTGTACAGTGTGCCTTTAGGCGGTGGAACCGCGATCAAACTGAATGGCCCACTTGTCAGTGACGGCAGCATTTTTAGCTATTATCAGATCAGCCCCAACAGCAGCCGGGTGATTTATTTGGCTGACCAGCAAATTGTTAATACGCTCGAATTGTATAGCGTTCCTTTGACTGGCGGTGTAGTGACCAAACTCAACGGCTCGTTGGTTAGTGGCGGGGATGTTACTGAATTTTTCCAAATTAGCCCTAACAGCAGCCGGGTTATTTATTATGCCGACCAGCAATCGAACGATAGTTATGAACTGTATAGTGTGCCGTTGGCTGGCGGGATAGTGACCAAACTGAATGATCCACTTGTCAGTGGGGGGAGTGTTTTTGGTCTTTTCCATATCAGCTCAGACAGCAAGAGGGTTGTCTACCGCGCTGACCAACAAACTGACGAGGTGTTTGAACTGTACAGTGTCCCTTTAGCCGGGGGTACGGTGACTAAACTGAATGGTCCACTTGTTACTGGTGGGAATGTGTTAATTGATTTCAAGATTAGCCCCAACAGCAGCCGGGTGTTTTACATAGCTGACCAACAGACGGATGAGGTGTTTGAACTGTTCAATGTTCCTTTGGCTGGTGGCGCAGTGACCAGGCTCAACGATTCCTTGGTCAATGGTGGTGATGTGTACAGTGGTTTTCGGATTAGCCCCGACAACCATCGGATTGTTTATAGGGCTGACCAGCAAACGGATGAGATGGACGAACTCTTTGTGGCCTTTGATGATGGCAAGCCGGATTTTGTCATATATCTGCCCTTCATTGAAGGGAGTTAGTTGCACGCGCCTTTGTGGCTCATGCTCGTCATGGCTTTTCTGTGAAACAGGTTGTTTGAGATAACGGCCGTTCCCCCCCTCTTCCCTCGCATTCCCCATAAAATCCGAATGACAGTTCGTATAATCGGTATGTCCGATTATCGGTATACCCCCCTCGACTCCCTGCGCGGCTTCATCATGGTGGTGATGGCCCTGGATCATGCCAACAGCTTCATCGCCCATGGCAAGCGCGAATTAGAGTTATGGTACTTCCTCTTCCCCAACTACAACGGCGACAACCTCGCCTTCCTCACCCGCTTCGTCACCCATTTGGCGGCACCCGGCTTCTTTTTTTTAATGGGCGCTGGCATGGCCTTGTTCACCCTCTCCCGCCGCGCCCGTAACTGGACAAACCGCCAGATCGTCAGCCACTTTCTGCTGCGGGGCGCACTGCTCATTCTCTTGCAATTCCTGTTAGAAAACCCTGCCTGGGACATTGGCACGGATAGCAGTGCGCTTGACTATTTTGGGGTGTTGTATGCGCTGGGTGGGGCGATGATGATCGGCTCATTGTTGGTGCTGCTGCCGAATACGGCCGTTTTCCCCCTCAGCCTCCTCCTCATCCTCACCACCGAAGCCTTACTGCCCGCTGCCCCCACCACCTACGCCACCTTCCCCACCGCCCAACTGCTGTTTTATATTCCTGGTTTTGGCGATATTTTTGTGCCGCAAACATTGGTGTTGTACCCCATTTTGCCCTGGCTGGGCGTGATGGGGTTGGGGTTGGGTTACGGTCGTTTCCTCCACCAATCCCCCCAACGCACCATCCAACTCCCCGGCTACCTCGCCCTCGCCGCCCTCCTCGCCTTCATTCCCCTGCGCCTCCTCAGCCCCTACGGCAACATCCGCCCCCTCCCCACAAATTACGATTGGATTGGCTTCCTCAACCTCGTCAAATACCCCCCCAGCCTCACCTTCCTCCTCCTCACATTAGGCATCAACCTCCTGCTGCTACGACTATTCTTCTGGCTCGAAACCCAATCTCCAATCTCCAGTCTCCAGTCTCCCCTCCCCACCTTCGGCCGCGAACCCCTCTTCTTCTACATCACACACCTCTATCTCTACGGTGTCATGGGCTTGTGGCTCAATCGTGCTGCGACACCCACCATTGCCCACATGTACCCCTATTGGCTGTTGGGATTGGTGATTTTGTGGCCGTTGTGCTGGGCGTATGGGAAGTGGAAAAACGGCCGTTCCCCCACCTCCCTCTGGCGTTTCCTCTAACTCCTAATACGACGACGCAAATCCTCCGGCCATTCCTCCGGCTTATCCGACGGCACAATCTGCAGTTCCGGCCCATTTTGCTTGAGCAAATCCGTATAGCGGCAGCCCAAAATGCTGCGAGCCGTCATCAGGCCCGAACTCGTGGCCCCCGCCACGCCATGCCCTGCTGGCGTACTCGCCCCACACAGCCACAACCCCTCAATCTCCGTCTTATTGTTAAACGCCCAGGGGCCAATCTGAAAGCGGCTCTTGTTAATGCCATACAGATTGCCCTTGGTGCTGTTGATGTAATGCTTATTGCTCAACGGCGTGCCCAAATCCCAAAACACCACGTGATCGCTAAAGCCGGGGATGTGGGTGTCCAATGTTGTCAGCATCCCCTTGGCCAGCCGCTCCTTCAACTGCTGGTACTCCCACTCGCGGTCGCCCGACGGCTGGTTTTCCCACTGGGCAAACGGCTCATAATTGACAAAAGCAAACGCTTCCAGGGTGTGATGGCCGCTGTGCTTTTTGGAGGGGTCTTTGAGGGTGGTAACGGTGAGAAACATGCCCGACGGCCGTTCCGCCTTCATCACCGCATCTGTCTGCCCCTCCCCATAAATCTGGTCCAAATCAGCATGTTCATACAGCCAATAATTGCCCGAATCCAGCCCCGCCGCGCTCAAATCCATATCCGAAGCCAGATAGAGGCTGAGCGCCGACGTGGAATAATCCACCTTGCCCAACTTGTTCAGCAGCTTGGGGCTAAGATGCTCGCGGCCAACCATCTGCCCAAATGTCACTTCGGGATCAGCATTGCTAACCACATGTTGGGCGCGAATCTCCTCGCCGTTGGTCAGGCGCACGCCTGTCACGCGCTGGCCCTCCACCAAAATCTTCTCCACTTTGGTGTTGAGGCGCAGTTCGCCGCCCGCCCGTTTGAGGGCGCGGGTGAAGGCGCGGGGGATGGCAAACGCGCCGCCCAGCGGATAATAACCGCCATCAAAATAGTGGTGCGTCACCCCCGCCTGCATCACCGCCGATACCTGGCTCGGCGGCAGCCCATGATCGCCCGATTGCGCCGCTAAAATAGCCCGCAGCAGCGGATCAGAAACGTAATGGTTGATGAGATCGGCCCCGGAGCGCAAGGCCCAATACATGGTGCGATAGCTTTTCGCCAGAGCGCGGATGGCACTGAGGGGGCCACGTATGCGCGAGAGCGGCCGTACTCCGTCCATGATGGCTTGAACGGCCGTAAAATACCCCTCAATCCCCTTTGCCTCCTGCGGAAACCGCTCTTTTAATCGCGCTGCAAACTTGTCTCGCCCTTTGGGGATATCAAATTTCTCGCCGCCCACGATCACATGATCAAAGCCATCAGGATTCAATTCGCAAAAAACAAGGTCTTGCGACACGCCCAGCCCTTCGTAAATGGCTCGCATATTACCGCCGGGCTGCAAGCCGCCGATGTAATGGACACCAGGGCTAAAGCGATACCCTTCCAGGGTGAAGGAGTGCGTCCAGCCGCCCGCCACTTCATGCTGCTCCAACACCAGCACCTTTTTGCCAGCTTGTGCCAGGGGAACGGCCGTTGCCATCCCCCCCGCTCCCGACCCAATCACAATCACATCATACCCATTCGCAGACATACCACACTCCATCTTATAAACTGGCTCGTATTTTACGAGAATAAACCCATTAGCGCATGGCACTGACCATATGTGCCTTGCACCCGACAAAAACGCACTTACGTGCTTGAAAATAGAAGATTGAACCATTTACACTTCTCCCAACTTTATAACAAGAGGTGATCATCATGAAACTAGGCAAAGGCACAGGCATCATACTGAGTGGATTGTTAGGTATCGGTTTACTGGTCGTGCTGTTTTTCTTCCTATTCGTCGTCAACAGGCTGGACTCGCAGGTGTATACCGAAGAGCAGGCCGACTTTCTCGATTACAATCGCGGGCGTGTTATCAATCAGCAAGCACTGACGGCCAATTTCTACAATGATCTGGTAGGCCCCAATGCCCTCGACGGCACGATTGCGCCCGTCACGGCCGAATTTGCTGCCTGGGAAAATGAAGTCAAGGCCACCTTGCGAGCCAGCTATGACGAGCAAGGAGGGGTTAGTGTGACGGTGTATGATCTGGATTTTGAGAGTTCGTATCATTTTGAGCATGGGGCAACGGCCGTTTCCACCACCCTCGAACTCATTTTCCCCTTCCCCGCCAACCTGGAAACGCTCAATGGGGTTAGCTTCATGGTGGATGGGGCCGAGCCAGACAATGTGCAGTACACGCCGCAAAACATACGTTGGCTGACGACCATCATGCCCGGCGAAGCTCACGACATCGCCATCCGCTACCAGGCTGACGGCGTGAACAGCTTTGCCTATGGTCTCAACCAGACGCGCCGCACGG
This sequence comes from Ardenticatenaceae bacterium, assembly GCA_020634415.1. The sequence continues at coordinate 21,495 of JACKBT010000034.1, read as the reverse complement.
ACAAGTTAGATGTGCAACTTACCGTGACTGGTCTGACGGATAGTGAAGTGCCGCAAAACTCTTTGCCGACAACGGCCGTTACCACTCCCGACACCACTCCCGGCCAAACCTTCATCTGGCAATACGACAACCTCGTCGCCAACCGAGACATTCACCTGACCCTGCCGCAGCGACTCAGCTTCGCCCAACGCATCGCCGCCCTGCAAGATGATTTCCAGGCGATGGGCAATCTGGCTCCGCTGTTGGTAATATTGTTTGTGGTCTCAACGGCCGTTGTCTTTCCCTGGTATGGCATCCGGCTGCCCCTGCCCACCCACCTGCTGCTGGCCTTAGGCTTTACCCTTTTCTACCCCCTGCTCACCTTTCTCAGTGGTCTCGTCGGCGCGATTTTGGCCGCCATCATTGCCATCATCGCCATTGCCGGACTGCTTCTCTTCTTTGTTAAGCTGGTCGCGCCCCAAACTCAGGCTGTTTATTGGGTGGGCTGGCTGCTGCTAGTCATGCTAGGCATCATGTCTTTGGGGATGTTGACCCCCTGGCGCGGTTTGCTGGTGACGGGTGGTGGCTTGCTGTTGGTGGCGGGTTGGATGGTAGTGTATGCCAAACGGCCGTTACCCCTCCCCGATGACGATGAAGCAGACTTGGAAGATGAAGACTCAGAACCTGATGAATCACAACCTGAAACTATCCCTTCCCCTCCGCTCCCCCTCTCCCCTGCTCCCCTGCCAATCTTCCACGCCCACTGCCCCCAATGCGGACGCGGCCTCACCGACGAATATGCTTTCTGCCCCGGCTGTGGCTACGATGGACAACACATCAAACATTGCCCCACTTGCCACCACGAACAAGTCGTTAGTGACCAGACAAGTTACTTCTGCGTCCACTGCGGCGAGAAGTTGTGATTTCAAATGTAGCGGTTTTTTAGGAATTCATGGGGGTTCACACCAAAGTAGGGTAAAGGCATTGCAGTTTAAGAAATAAATTGGGTAATGGGTGTAGGACGATTTTGTAAATCGTCCGAGCGATTTACAAAATCGCTCTACATTTATTACCCGATCAATTATTTAATGACCAACGCCTTTACCCTACCAGGTTACGTATGTAACAAAAACTCATTACCATCAGGGTCCACAAAACGGGCTTCCTGGTCGCCATCTCCACCCCCATACTCATGGCGGATCAGCTCAAGGGTAAACGTAACCCCTTTCGCTTTAAGTGCCTGATAAGTAGCGGCAATGTCAACGGCCGTAAACACCATCCCATCCACATTGCCAATACGCGGATCGCCCGCTTTAGCCTCAAACAGCCCCATCAAGGTGCTGTGCGGATCATCCTTCGCCCCCTCCGGCACCACCCACGTAAAATAATTCTCCTCATCCCGATACTCACCCACCACCACAAAGCCCAACTTCTCCGTGTAAAAAGCAACAGCCTGCTGCATGTTGCTGATGAACACCGTCACCATTTGTAAATGACTGATCATCACCCCTCCCTACATCGCCGTAAAGCCACCATCTACCGGCAAAGCCACGCCCGTAATAAAACTAGCCTCATCCGACACCAGCCACAAAGCCGCATCGGCGCACTCCTGCGGCGTGGCTAAACGGCCGATCGGCTGCGCTGCCTTATACTCTTGCCAAGCTGCCTCTGGGTCGGGCATCGCATTAGCAAAATCACGCAGCATCGGCGTATCCACAATGCCGGGGCAGAGGGCATTCACCCGAATGTGCTGCTTGGCGTAATCCAACGCCAACGCCTTGGCCAACATCACCACCGCCCCTTTGCTGGCACAATACACAGGCGAATCGGTCTGCGCCACCAGCCCCGTTTTGCTGGCGGTGAACAAAATCGTGCCACCACCCTGCTTGAGCATAATGGGAATCGCCACCCGCGAGGCATAAATCAGCCCCTTCAAATTAATGTCGAGCAAGCGATCAATCTCCTCATCACTGCTTTCGGTGATGAGTTTGGGCAGGTTGATGCCCGCATTACCGACGAAGATGTCGAGACGGCCGTATTCCTGCACACAAGTCTCAATCAACCGCTCATTATCCACCCGCTGCCCCACATCCGTCGGCACAAACACCGCCGACCCATCATACCGCCAAATCTCTTTGGCTAAAGCCTCACCTTCCTCCACATCCATATCGCCCAAGACCAACTTAGCCCCCTGCCAGGCAAACGTCTGGGCAATAGCCCGTCCAATCCCTTTACTCGCGCCGGTGATAACGGCCGTCTTTCCTGTTAATCGCATCTTTACCTCGTTTAATGGTGTATTGGTATAGCCGTGTCATACACCACTACACCAATATACCAATACACCACTACACCCTAACCCAACTGCCCCAAATCCACCTTGCCCGCCGCCACCAACGCCTTAAACTGCGCCAATGTCTCGGCAACGGCCGTCTGCAAACTCGTATGCGGCACATCTCCCAAAATAGCCCGCAAGCCGCTGTCATCCAAATCAGCCGGGAAGGGCAGCAGGTTGCCTGCCTCATACGTCACTGTGGCTTCGGGCGCGATGGCTTTGAGCGTGTCCACAAACTCGGCCACACTGACTACATCATTGCGTAAATTACAGACCGCCGCGCCCTGGTAACTGGCCCGCGCCGCGGCAATGAACATGGCCGCTGTGTCGGCCGTATATTGCAAAGCCACCATGCCGCCAAATTTGATGTGATACGGCCGTTCCGCCGCCACCGCCAAAATCGCCTTAGCCATATCCGAAGTCATCCCCTGATCCCGCGCCACGCCATAGACGATGTAAGGGCGCAGCCCCACGCTGCCCACGCCCCAATCCTGCCAATAGAGCCGCGCCGTATGCTCATTAGCCATCTTGTACACGCCATAGAGCGTATCAGGCCGCAAGCGCACATCATCGCGGATCGGCCGTTCGGCATAATAGCTATCCGGCCCCAACGCCGCCAGCGAACTGGCATAGGCCAACCCGCGCACCTGCGCCCCCGCCTCGCGCACGGCCTGCAAGATGTTCACCGTTCCCACTACGTTCACCGCCGCGCCCAGCGCAGGGTTGGCGCGGCAAAATGGCACTTGCAGCCCGGCCAGATGGATGACATGGGTTGCGCCTGATTCAGCAACGGCCGTCTGCACCGCCGCCAAATCCGTCATATCCCCCTGCATAAACCGCACCCGCCCAATCTCTTCATCACTCAGCAGCAGGCGCATTCGGGTTGGTTCAGTGGCGAGGTCGAAAACGGCCGTTGCCACCCCCTCCCGCACCAACTGCCGCACCACCCACGCCCCAATACACCCCATCGCCCCCGTCACCAAAAATCGCTCGTCTTTCATATTTCTCCTTACTATCTGACTTCCAAAAGCTTTTCGTAATAGTAGTAAATTGGCTTATACCCTTCCCAATCAATCCAAACAATGTGAGGTTGCTCAAGTTCAGAATTAGGAGCACCTGATGAGAGATAGCTTAGGGTAACAACAGTCATTTCAGGAGTAACAAGTTGATCCCTCAAGCTATCAGTCCTGACCCATAAAAATATCTCTTGCTCTGAATAAGCTATGTAGAGCCCTTCAAAAGAATCTCCCCGCCCATAAGCTACTGAGCTAGGTTCACCATAAACGTCTATTACATTCCCTAAAGTTAGAAACTTATTGCTCAAGCCAAAACCAACTGATGTAACAAGGTTCTTGCTTTCATCAATGGTTATATTGCCACTAAAATCCTCAAAAAGAACAGCATAAGACTTGGAAACCGGATGATCCACAAGGTAAAAATCCTCTACAGTTCCTTCTTGTTTTAATTGCTCCAGGATAATTGGTACAGTATCAGCAGGTGTTAGACCGGGATCAATACTCAAAGCACAAGGGAACTCACATGAATCTCCTAATACGTCAGCCCGTAAATTCTCTAACTCTGCTGTCCACTCAACCGTGGGAAGCGGTGTAGGTATCGAGTGATCTTCTCTAACCGTAGGCGTGTCAATTATATCGGGCTGATTTGCATTTGATGGTAAACGGCAAGCAACCAAGAACATGATGAGTAGAATGACGACTATTTTGTGAGATTTGTCATCCATCTTTCAAAAAAATCTCCACCACTGGCATCAACACCTCTGGCTTCTGCACAGGCAACTCCAGCGTCAGCGTGTTCGCCGCCATGCCTTTGGGAGCCATATTGCCCTGATCCGTCGGATCATATTCATGCCGCTTGACCTCCGACGCATCGTGCAAGAATTGGGCATAGGCCACTTTGCCCGCCAGCCCCGCCAGATGCACATGCTTAAACGGCCAGTTAAAGAGGTGGAGATAGAGCCTTTTTCCATTTTGCGTGAAGCGGCAATCGGCTGGCGGCGTAAATGCACTCGCGCCACAATTGTAGATGGAACGGCCGTTCACCCTTAACCACTCCCCCATCTCCTCCAACCGCTCCAACGACCGCCAATCCAACTCCCCGCGCCCATTTGGCCCCACATTCAGCAGCAAATTGCCATCCTTGCTCACCGAATCCACCAACATCTGCACCAACATCTCTGGCGACTTCCAATCCAAATTATCCCGATCGTAGCCCCAACTCCCATTCAACGTCTGGCAGGCTTCCCACAGCACCCGCTGCCCATCCACCTCCATCGGCGCGGCCGGCTGATACTGCTCCGGCGTCACAAAATCGCCCGGAATATCCAACCGATTATTCACAATAATCCCTGGCTGCAGCTCCCGCACCATCGCCATCAACTCCTCAGAACGCCAATCATCCTTGCCGCGCCCCCGCGCCCAGCCCCAATCCATGTTGGGATAGGAAAAGTCGTACCACATGATGTCAATACGGCCGTAATTCGTCAGCAGTTCCCGCGTCTGCCCATGCAAATAAGCCACATACTTGCTGAAATCCCGCTCCTTATTCGACTCCCGAAAGGCCGCCTCATCCCGCATCGGATGCAGCCCATCCACCGGATAATCCGGGTGATGCCAATCCAGCAGCGAATGATAAAAACCCACTTTCAGCCCCTCCGCCCGAAACGCCTCCACAAACGGCGCAATCAAATCCCGGCCATACGGCGTATTCGTCACCTTATAATCGGTCAAATCAGAATCCCACAGGCAAAAACCATCGTGATGCTTACTCGTCAGCACCACATACTTCATCCCCGCCTGCCGCGCCTCCCAAGCCCACTCGGCTGGGTCATACAAATCGGGGTTAAAGTGGTCAAAATACAGCGCATAATCCTCATCGCGGATGCGCTCGCGGTTCTTCACCCATTCGTGCCGCGCCGCCAGCGCATAAATGCCCCAATGAATAAACAAACCAAAACGATCATGAACAAACCAATCTGTGCCAGGTGTACTCATTGTGTAACTCCGTAATTGGTAATTGGGTAATTGCCAATTTTTGAACCTTTTGCTGTGAACATCGTATCAGGCTGTACAATGGGCAATTGTCAATGGTCAATTGTAAATTGTCAATGATTACCGTAGGGGCGGGACAGTCGGGTATGGCCTTGTCTTGTAGGATTGATTGGTCTCCCGACTGTCTCGCCCCCTCTCCCCAATATGATTTCCGACGAACAGTTAGCGCGAGGCGTACAACAAGGCAGTGAGGCAGATTTGCGCTGGCTGGTAGAGCGGCATCATGGGCCGCTGCTGGGCTTTTTGTGGCGGATGACGAATGGGGATCGGCCAGATGCTATTTCGTGGCAGTCCCCGCGACCTCATTGCCGCCGCTCGTGGCAAAGTCTGGCACATCGTCACGCAGGGCGAACGGCCGAACGGCCACACCACCGTTGTCTCCACCCTGCAACTGCAAGATGGTGTGCAGTACCGCGTCCTCGGCGAGCCAGAGCCAAAGTACAACGCCCGCCCCGCCGAACCCAGCCTGGAAGACGGCTACATGTGGCTGATGTCCCAGAAAAAAGAGGGGCAGCCATAGGAACTGTTCACCAGCAATCTGGTGGAGCTTGGCCCAAGTTGCCCCCCCAACTTATTTACAAAGGTGCCGCTGGCCGACGGCCGTATACCTGCTCTGAATGCCATTCACAACTTGTTTACCAACTGTTAAACAAACGATAACAGAAATCGTTGGGCAGGCAGAAATGAGTCTTGTACCATCGCTAACTAAACCCACACCAACGACTATTATAAGGAAGCGAGGTATTCTGATGGCTACAGTTGATATGTTCAAATTTGTGAAAAATACGGTTGAGATTGAAGCAGGACACGAACTATTTCATGAGGGCGACGCAGCCGATTTTATGTATGTTGTCCAGCATGGCGAATTAGACATTCGGGTCAGTGATACCGTTGTCGAAGTAGTGAGGGAGGGCGGGGTCATTGGCGAAATGGCTCTAGTAGACCCCTCGCCCCGCAGTGCTACCGTTGTTGCCAAGACGGACTGTATTCTGGTTCCTTTTGATGAGGCCAGCTTCAAAACGCATGTTCACACCACACCCTTTTTTGCCTTACAAGTTATGCGTGTCATGGTTAATCGTCTGCGGCAAATGAATGAACTGGTTGGGCAGCCTTAGCTAACTTCAGCTTTTAGATTGGGTCAATCGGGGAGATTGATCCAATCTCGCAAAGTGAGTCGCCAGCCGCTCACCCCACTTGTTCAATAACATCACAAGCTTTAGCCAGCGACTGCTCAAAGTCCATGCGGCGGGCATATTCTTGGCATTTGGCCTGCACGATGGGGTCGTTGAGCAGGTGATCTAGCTTTTGGACAACGGCCGTTGTCTTATACTCCTTCGGCAGCAGCGAATCCCCCACACCCAACCGCTTAATCAAACGAGCATTGTCTGGCTGGTCATGGCTCAGGGGCATGACCAGGTGCGGGATGCCCGCCGCCATCGCCTGGGCCAACGTGCCAATGCCGCCATGATACACAAGTGCCGCTGTTCGCGGCAGCACCAGGCTAAAAGGCACATACTCAAAATAGCGAATACTATCTGGCAGATGTTCCGGGATGTGGTCGCGGTGGCGCGAGAGGAGAAGGGCGCGTTTGCCCAAGATTTGTGCCGCCTGCACCGAAGCCTCAAAGAAAGAACGGCCGTGCTGCATCGCCGTCCCTGGCGTAAAGACAATCGGCGGTTCACCTGCCTGCAAAAACGCCTCCAACTCAGGCGGTATGATGCTGCTCTCCGCCCCATCGTAGCGAATAAAGCCCACCATCTCCGTGTTCGGCGGCCAGTCAGGCTGCGGCGGTGCATACCAGTCGGGGAAGAGACACAACACCTTTTGCGGCGAGTGCATCCAATCACCAAAGATGGATTTGACAGGTGGCAGCCCTAATTCGGCACGAACACGGTTGGTTTCGGGAGCTAGTAGTCTGTCTATGAATGCTCCATCAAGAAAGCGAAAATAGGCACGTTTAAGCCAGTTCGGCCACGAAGCTGGCAAAGCGAAGTTGCCCATGACAGGCGGATCAGACAGGCTGCGGATGAGGCTGGACTGCAAATGGTGGGTGACAAGCGGCACGCCCAACTTCTCGTGGGCGATGCGTGCGCCGATGACCAGGGAGGAGGCCACGACAATGGTGTTGGTCGGGTCTTGTTGGGCGATGATGTCGTAGATGGGTTGGATAGTCGGCCGTATGCCATAATTCACCACCACCTCAAAGGCTCTTGTCGGATGCCACAAATCGGGGTTTTCCACCGTCTGCCAGTAATCTTCAGGGCTGCCCAGGCCAATGAAGCCCAAGCCCGCATCGCGCACCAGCGCGTCAAAATAGGAGCTGGTAATCAGCGTCACACAGTGGCCGCGCCGCTGTAAGGCCAGCCCCATTGCCATAATGGGATGTACATCGCCGTGACTGCCAATAGTGGCGATGAGGATGTTTTTGGGGGAGTTAGTCATAAATCTATGTTATGTAGGGAAAAGGCGTGCCTTTTCCCTACTTTTTATTCATCATACGTCCGTATGCGGTCGGGGTGCAGGGTGATGAGGCAAAAGGTGTCGCCGTGTGCCTGCCAATTTTCCAGAGTGGCTTTGTGTTGGGGGTTGGTTAAATCCCAATATTTGGCCGCCAGTTTTTCGGCTAGTTCGATGCCACCTTCATTTTCAATGGTGGCGCGGCCTTCAAAGGCCACCCATGCTTCTGGCTCACCCACATCGTTCACCACCAGCAGCGTCAGGCGCGGGTCGTGCCGCAATCGTTTCACTTTGGTTGAGTCTTTGCCGGTGAAGACGCGCACCGCTGTGCCGTCCCAATCAAACCAGACTGGCACGGAGATGGGCGAGCCATCCCGTCGCAAGGTGGTTAAAATGCCCAGGCGTGTTTTGGCTAAAAATTGCTCGCGGTCTTCAAGATTCATATTTGTCTCCTTGAAGGAAATTAAAAGTCGTGTCTGATGGGTAGGGGCGGGACAGGCGGGGTTCGCTTTGTCAAGAACCAACACTTCCGTTCCCGCCTGTCTCGCCCTTTTAGTCAGGCGGGGTTCACTTTGTCAAGAACCAATACTTCCGTTCCCGCCTGTCTCGCCCTGTTAGTCAGGGGGTGAGACGACGCGGAGACTACGTATTGGTAAACCAATACCTATCGCCCGCGTCGTCCCACCCCTACCATATCAACGCCCGGGTACATCAAGACTGGCGCAGTCTCGAAGACTGCGCCAGTCTTTGCTACAGGCAGCTAATTATACGCGCCATTGGGGGCAAAGGGGCAATCAATTTTGGGGATGGGTGGTGGTGGGGGCAATGTGGTGTGCGGCAGACCTCCGAGGTTTTGGAAACCTCGGAGGTCTTTTTGCCCAAACGGCCGTAAATCCCCTATCATCTACCCCATGAACAGTCAACAACTGCAAAAAACACCCCTCTTCCAAACCCTGGACGACGACACCTGTAACTGGCTGTTGGGCCAGGCCAAACGGCGCGTTTACCAAAAAGGGGAAGTTGTCTTTTGGGAGGGGGAGCCAGCATTGGGGCTGTATTGGCTGCAAGTGGGCTGGTTGAAGGCCGTGAAGCAGTTGGCAAACGGCCGTGAACAAATCCTACAATTCTTTGAGCCAGCGCACACCTTCCACGAGATTGGCGGCTTCACCCAGCAGGCCAACCCCGCCACCGTCATCGCCCTCGATGAGGCCCATGTCTGGCTCATCCCCCGCGAGGCGATGGCGGCTTTACTGCGCGATCAGCCCCATTTTGCCCAGCATGTTATTGTGGTGATGGCGCAGCGGATGCAATATTTGGTGGGCTTGGTGCAGGATTTGTCGTTAAGGCCGGTGATCGGCCGTTTGGCCCGCCTCATCCTGGAAAGTGCTGACGAGAACACCTTTCACCGCCCCAGTTGGTTTACCCAGACGGAACTGGCCGCCCGCCTGGGAACCGTGCCCGATGTGGTGCAGCGCACGCTGCGTGGTCTGGAAGCCGATGGCCTCATCGAGGTGCAGCGCCGCCGCATCCACATTAAAGATCGGGCTAAGTTGGCAGAGTTAATTGTGGCATAATCCTAATTTGTCAGGGCTACGGCAGACCTCTGAGGTTTGCAAAACCTCGGAGGTCTTTAAGGATTAGGCCACATCGGCAACGAAGGCGGCTAGTAGGGCATTGAACTGCTCTGGTGCTTCCCAGTGGGGCGTGTGCCCCGACCCGGCGATGACTTGCATTTCGCCGCGCCAAAGGGCGGGTATGGTCAAAGCTTTGATGTAGTCGCCGTTGACTAGCTGTTCTTGTTCGCCGTGTAGGATGGCTAACGGCCGTTCCAAATTCGCCACAATCTCCACCTCATCCTGATACCCACTGGGGGCAATGCTGGCGGCCAGACCCGCCCGCGCCGTGCCATCGGTGCGCAGAATGTCGGTTACAAATGGCTCATAGGGGATGTCACAGCCTGGAGCCAGGCAGGCACCGGCAAAGGCGGTGGCCGCTGCCTCGTTCATATCGGGAGAGAAGGCCGCGCCCATAGCCGGATTGGGTAAAAAGGCATTTTCCATAGCGGGCGGGAAGGCCAGGGGCGGTGTGCCGTAAATCATAAAGCCTTTGGCCTGGGGCAGCCGGTTATGCGCTTCCAAAACGATGTGCCCGCCCAGACTCCAACCGACGAAAATGCCATCTTGAATGCCCAACGCCTCGGCGGCGGCGGCAATGACTTGGGCGTAGCCGGGCATGTTGTAGGCGGAGATGTCGGCGGGATCGGACTGGCCGTGTCCGGGCAGATCAATAGCAATGATACGATGGGTTTGGCCTAAGGTGCTGTTGAGTTGGTGCTGGTAGGTTAAGCCTGAGGCTGAATTGCCGTGAATGAGCATGATGGGAACGGCCGTTCCCTCACTCTCGTAATAGGCAACTTTTTGGCCGGATAATTGCAAAAACTTCGGTTGCATGGGCATTCTCCTTATGGTGTTGGTTCGGGAATGGGACTCCAGAAGCCAGTGTAAAATGGTCATACTCTATCCCCAACCCCCAACCTTGCCAAGATACCTCCCCAAACCCATAGGGCGATTCCATGATCACCTAAAACGGCGGTTAAAACCGCTGCGACGATTACGAAGCCCACCTTCGTGGGCTAAATTTTAGTCGGCGAAGGCCGACTTTGCAGTCGTAGCTGCGAATTCATTCGCCCCGAAACCTCCAAACCCGACAAAAGTCGGCGACACCCGCTCTCCAGTCGAGTAATCTACAAGCCATATCCCGGCATTTTGCCCAATACACACATGGAGAGACCAATGAATTTGTATTTACTCACGAGCTTTCTGTTTATTTTTGTCGCCGTCTTAGGCGCATTAGATGCCAGCAGCATCAGTTTGAATCTGCTGCCTGGCTTCAGCATTATTCGCTGGCTGCGCGTGCACCTCATTACCCTGGGGGTGATGACCGAGATGTTGTTCGGCATTTTGCCCATTCTGGTGGCCCAATACACCCATCAACCCCGCCCGCGCACCCGCCTGGACATCTGGCTGCTGCTGAATATGGGCATGATGAGCCTGCTAATCGGCATTCCGCTGGTCAATCAGGCCATTATCGTAGCTGGCGGCACGCTCATTTTCCTGGCCACGCTGCTGCTAATGCACCAACTGTGGCAGATGCGGGCCGCCGCTCCCCAAGCCCCACGCTCGGTGAGCCGTAAGTTTTATCTGGTGGGCCTGGCCTTTTTCTTGCTGGGCATTGTGGTGGGGATGGGCTTTTATTTTGGCTGGAATGCGGCTTTGGGCATGTTGGTTCCGATTGAGGTGCATATCCACGCCAATAATTGGGGTTTAATGTCGCTGGTGTTTGCTGGTTTGTTGATTGACCTTTATCCGCAGTTTACGGGGCGGGAACTGGCCTGGCCGCGCTCGGTGAATGCCATCTTTTGGCTGATGAGTTGGGGGGCGTTGGGATTGGTGCTGGGGCCGTGGACGGGGTCGAAGTGGTTTACGGTTCCGGGGTTGTTGATGCACCTGACGGCGACGATCTGGCTGCTGTTGAATTTGATACGGCCGTTACGCCACCAACCCCATCTACGCACCCCCGGCATCTATCATCTCATCACCGCCTACGCCTGGTTGTTGGCTCCCGTTTTGATTGCGCCGTTGATCTTGTTGGGTGTGCCGGGCTTCCCTGGCGCGGGCATTGAGGCCAATGCGCCGCAGGCGTTGATCTATGGCTGGGTGCTGCAATTTGGCTATGCCCTGCTGCCTTATTTGTTGGCGCGGCTGCTGTTGGGTAAGGAAACGGCCGTTTTAGGGGGCAGTTGGTTTAGTTTAACGGCCGTTCACCTCGGCGGCATCTTCCTTTGGGCCAGCATCTTCATAACACCGATTCAGGGTGTACTGCACGGCCTGGCTTATCTGCTGTGGGCCATATCGGCCGTACCCATTCTGTCCCAGATGTGGCACATCACCCAGCAAGCCTGGCAGCAGTTCGAAAGCAGCCAGTGGGGCGAGGAGTCAGGTAGATTGTCTACTGGCGATTAGCCCCTGCTAACAAACAGCAGCACACGCTTGCCTCAGTTATGCCCGTGTCCACCTCATGTGTGGGCACGGGCATTTTGGGTTGGCGGCAGCATGGCATCTACCGCCTCCCATCTCTATCACTTCATGCTCTTCAGCGCTCACCCTGTTATAATCAACTTTCAAAAAGAGGAGATGATGCTCATTCAAAACTAACTCATAAGCTGAACAAAACCGAGAATCGTGATGTCTTTCTATATATAAAGGAGAAGAAAATGTCAAAAGTAATTCGTTTGTTCTTAAGTCTGATAGTCCTTACTGTATTTTTAGCCGCTTGTGGCGGCGGCGAGGCCGAAACCTTGCTCGAAGAGATCGAAAACAACGGCACCATCCGCGTCTCCACTGATGCCAACTACGCCCCCCAATCCTTTTTACGAGAAGATGGTACATTTGAAGGCTTCGACGTAGACGTTGCCAACGAAATTGGCGAACGGCTCGGTGTTGAAGTCGAGTTTGTCACACCCGATTGGGATGTGATCACCGCAGGCAACTGGGGCGGCCAATGGGACATGAGCGTAGGCTCCATGACCGTGACCACTGCCCGCCAACAAGTGCTAGATTTCGCCGCGCCGGCCTATTATTACACCCCCGCCCAATTCGCCGCTGCCGATAGTTCGGGTATTGACTCATTGGATGCCATTAATGGGCAGACTGTGTGTGTGGGCTTGTCCACCACTTACGAAAGCTGGCTGAATGGCGATCTGGAAGCCCTGGGTTTGCCCGAATCCAGCCTTTACGCCCAGCCTCCGGCAGACATAAGCGTCGTCCCCCTGGCTACCGACAATGAATGTGCCCAATCCATCCAGGCTGGCCGCGAAGAATTTTCCGTCTTCCTCACCTCCAATACCGTGGTGGAAGCGGCTATCCGTGAGGGCATTGCCATCCATCGGGTTGGCTCCCCTGTTTTCTCCGAGAATCTGGCGGTCGCGTTTGATAAAAACAGCGAACTGCCCAATGACACGCTGGTTGCCAAAGTCAGCGACATCATCGCCGAAATGCACAGCGATGGCACGCTGAGCGAACTTTCTATGAAGTGGTTTGACGAAGATTTGACGGAAGACCCAACCCAATAAGTTTGGTAGATGGAGGCGTTTTATAACGCCTCCATCTGTTTTTAGTCCCGGAGGTGATCATGGCAAGTACAACGGCCGATTCCCCTGGTAAAAGCCAGGCTGAACTCATCTTTGAACTCAAACAACGCCAAAAAAACCGATTCCAGATGGGGGTGTGGGCATCTTGGCTTGTCCTGTTAGCTGTCCTCATCCTGGCCTTTAGCGGCCTGGATTTTGAAATAGGCGGCTTTCGCTTCAGAACCATTCAACTCGACCTTGCCTTTATGCGGCAGTGGGTTCCCTTCATCTTTGGCGGCGTGGGCCTCACCATCTTGTTAGCCATTCTGTCTATTGCCCTGGCCTGCATCTTGTCCTTGCTGGGCGCATTGGGCCGCCTCTCCCGCTTCCCGCCCGCCTATGCCCTGGCTACTTTTTACATCTCGCTCATTCGGGGCACGCCCCTTTTGTTGCAGATTATCTTCATCTTTTTGGCGCTGCCCCAGTTGGGCATTACGTTGGGGGGCATTTGGGCCGGTGTGCTGGCTTTGGGCATTAATTACGGGGCGTACATGACGGAGATCATGCGGGCGGGCATTCAATCGGTGGGGATTGGGCAGCGGGAGGCGGCGTTAGCCATTGGCATGACACCCAACCAGATTATGCGCCGTATTGTGCTGCCCCAGGCACTGCGCCTGGTCATCCCGCCGATTGGCAATGAGTTTATTGCCATGTTGAAGGATACAGCCCTTATTTCGGTGACGGGGTTTGCCTGGGAGATTTTGTGGCGGGCACAGAAGGTGGGGCGGGCGAATTTCCGCAGTTTGGAGGCGCTGTTGATAGCGGCCGTTTTCTATTGGGTGATCACGATTGTGTTTTCGGCCGTTCAGGCCCGCATCGAAGCGTCACTCGCCAAAGGGGATCGCGGCCGATGAAACCGATTGTTTGCGTTTCCCATCTAGACAAATATTTTGATCATCTGCATGTGCTGAAAGATTTGTCGTTTGAGGTGGCCTCGGCTGAGGTGGTGTGCATCATTGGGCGCAGTGGTTCGGGCAAAAGCACGCTCTTGCGCTGCATCAACTTTTTAGAGCAGCCGGATCATGGCTCGATTGAGGTGGATGGTCTGGTGGTGACGGCGCATGGAAACGGCCGTGAATATCGCCAACAAATTCACGATCTACGCCTCAAAACGGGCATGGTGTTTCAATCCTTTAACCTATTTCCCCATATGACAGCCCTGGAAAATGTGATCGAAGGACCGGTAACGGTAAAAGGCATGGACAAGGCCCAGGCCATTGAACTAGGCATGGCAAATCTCATCAAAGTGGGGCTGGAAAACAAACGTGATGTGTATCCTTCGCGGCTGTCTGGTGGGCAGCAGCAGCGCGTAGCCATTGCCCGCGCTTTGGCTATGCAGCCCCAGGTGATGCTGTTTGATGAACCCACTTCGGCGCTTGATCCGGAGCTAATTGGTGAGGTGCTGGGGGTGATGCAGCAGTTGGTGGAGGAGGGGATGACGATGCTGACAGTGACGCATGAGATGAGTTTTGCCCGCCAATTTGCCCATCGTATTCTCTATATGGATGAGGGCCGTTTTGTGGAAATTGGCCCGCCGGAACAGATTTTTACAGACCCCCAGGACGAGCGAACCCGGCAGTTTTTGAGCGCAATCGGCCGTTTTGAGCGGTGAGAGCAGCAGTAGTGACGGGAGATAACGGCCGTACAGTCACACCACACCCTGTTATAATCCCGTTAATTATGGGCAAGCAATCACAACAAACAAGTGTATACTAACCCCATCGGTATTGGCTAACTCGTCACTGATTATCCGACAGGATTTTCTCCAGAAGACCCCCAATTTTAGAGTTTTCTGGCCTATGTTAGACAAATACCAGACACAGGTGTAATATGGCCTGTAAGAGATTATTAATACGTTAAACCATACAAGACACAGGTAGTATTCTCAAATTAGCAAAGGGCAACTGGAAGAATAGAGTCTATCTCACACTGGTTGGAGCAAGGACATGACACAAAAACAACGTATTCTGATAATTGATGATGATCCCGAATTATCACGTATGATTGGCTTCATTCTGCAAAAATCTGGTTATGAAGTAGAAACAGCTCATAATGGCAAAGATGGCCTGGCTAAGGCCGATGAAGTGCGGCCCGATCTGATTGTGCTGGACGTGATGATGCCGGACATGAGTGGCATTGAGGTTTGCCAGAAACTGCGCGACAGACCAGTTACTCGCAGCCTCCCAATTATTATGTTAAGTGCCTTGGCCGATATTGATGCCAAATTGAGCGGCTTCCAGGTGGGTGCGGATGATTATATTCCCAAGCCCGTTAACGCGAAGGAGCTAATAGCTCGCATCCAGGCTCTGCTGCTCCGTGCTCGCGTCAAACCGCCCACGTCGGCCCGGACGATTGCCATGATTGGGGCGAAAGGGGGGATTGGGGTGACGACAACGGCCGTTAACATCGGTGCCGCCCTGGCCAAACAAGATAAAAACACCGTCCTCTTCGACTGTCGTTCCAGCGGAGGCACCCTCACCCACCAACTCCGCCTCAAAGCCGAAACCGACTTTAGCAACCTGCTCACCCTAAACGCCAACCAGATACGCCGCCCCGAAATCGAGCGTTGTTTCGTCAAACACGCCTCCGGCCTCAACCTGCTCATGTCCCCTCTCAACGCCCAAAAGCAAGAGTTAACGGTGGGCCATGTCGAAACCATCTTCGATACCCTGGCCACACGCATGGACTTCATCATTCTCGATCTGCCGCCAATGGACACACCCTATGTGCGTCGCGCCCTCGAACTGGCCGATCAGGTACTGCTGTTCACCGAACCAGACACATTTTGTGTGCGCTGTGCCCGCCACCGCATCAGCCAATTCAAGGACTGGGGCACATTTGATCGGGCCAATTTAGTCGTCATCACCCGTGCGCCGATGGCAACCAAGCTGAACCGCGTGGAGATTGAAAACCAGGCCGGGGTCGGCGATACCGTTGTCTATGACGAACCATCTCGTCTCACCAGCGTCGTCACCGTTAGCCATCGCAGCATTCGCGGCGTGGTCAGCATCATCCCCACCGCCCCCGAAATCTTCCACGATGCTGCCCGTGAACGAGTTCCCATCGTCCTGACAGACCCCAACGCCCGCCCCGCCCGAGCCCTGCTCGATCTGGCCGATTGGCTGGTGGACGACACCAAACAGATTGATACAAGGCAGTATGAGATGAGCTATTAGCCATCCATAACGACGATTCACTGACAGAAGATTGGAAGGAGAGGCTCAACCCCTCTCCTTTTTGTTTTCAGGAATTGGCGGGGAAATTCGATGCCAAGTAATCATGCCGATAACCGTTCACCCTCCCGGAGGTTTCCCCCCGAGAGAGCCTTCGTAAAAAAGCCTCCGGGAGGATTTTTCGCTCGAGGAACTGAACGATTAATCATGCCGAACTCAGGTCTTACGAACGAGCGTATTTAGTCGGCTCGTGCCAAAAACGTAGGGAAAGTAGCGAAAGCGATGCAAGCCAGTCAAGTAGAGGCTGTGCCGTTGGCCTACACTGTAACTAATTGATTGGTTATTGTGCAGCCGAGGTTATTCTTACCTCGGCCTTGGGAACGCGGAACACGCGACCAGATTAGTTACAGGAGGCATCCCATGAAGCGTTTATTACTCGCCCTCGTTTTCATTCTGACGGTGACAGCTTGCGGCCCCCGGTTGGGGCAAGAAGTGGTGCAGGTAGAAAGGCTGGTAACAGCCACACCTGTGCCCGCTACGGCCACCGCGTCCCCTACGGCTACGGCTGCAGCCACCGCTACGGCCGTTTCCACCGCCACACCTTCCCCCGTAGAAGAGGTAACAGAAGCTGCCCCCACGGCTGTTGTCGAACGGCCGTTCATCACCGACACCTCACCCGCCACCAACCTCCACACCCGCCGCCCCGACATCCGCCTCACCTTCAGCCAGGCTATGGATCAGGCCAGCGTCGCCGCTGCCCTCACCATCCAGCCCGCCATCCCCTACCAACTCACCTGGGAATCCGAGCGCGTCCTGCTCATCCAGCCGACAGAACTGCTGGCCCCCGCCTATTCCTACTCCGTGCACCTCAGCAGCGCCGCCACCAACAGCGCTGGCGTTTATCTGGTTGGCGGGCAGACCTACACCTTCCGCACCCCGCGTGTGGTCGCCCGTTACGATCTCCCCACCGCCGCCGATCCCCTGGCGGCTGTCGAAGTACACTTTAACTATGTGATGGACACAGTCGGTGTGGCCGCCCAGTTTAAGCTGGAACCGGCTGCGCCCGGCACCATCACCTGGAATGACGAGGGCACAGTCTTAACCTTC
The DNA here is from genome assembly GCA_020634415.1 of Ardenticatenaceae bacterium. The sequence continues at coordinate 4,191 of JACKBT010000034.1, read as the reverse complement.
ACTCCCACCGAACCTCTGAGGCGAGAAACAGAGTACCGTGTCTCCTTTGCAGGGAGGGTGGCTGAAGCCAATGGCGATCTGCTGAGCAGCATCGTCAGCCAGCCCTTCATCACCTCCAGTTGGGTAACGGCCGTTTCCCCCGACGGCTACTCTGTCTCCCCATCTGAACCCATCAGAATCAACTTCTTCCAGCCTGTCAACAAAACCACCGCCGCCGCCGCCTTTTCCCTCTCACCGGCAACACCAGGCACAATTAGCTGGGAAGAAAACACAATGGTGTTCACCCCCATCAACGGCCGTTTCCCCGACTTCGCCTACTACCGTTTCGATCTGAACAACACCGCCACCGATCTACAGGGGCAGCCCCTCTTCTCCCAGCCCCAAGCGTGGTACTTCCAAACCAGCCATTATGCCGATGTGGCCGACTTTGGCAGCGGTTATGATGTGCAAATTGTCGCCGCCAACGGCCGTCGCGCCGTCCACTATCGCGGCTACAACCAGGGCCAAAAAACCGTCACCTTCAACCTCTACCAGCTCACCCCCGAACAATTTATCAGCCAATATGCCACAGGCGACCTCGATACCAGCCGCCTGCCCCTGGCCCGCACCTGGCAAGAACAAACCAGCCCCGAAGGCGATGAATACCTCGACCCTCAAGAACTCATCATCCCCAGCGATGTGGCCCCCGCCCCCTACATCCTGACCCTCAGCAGCGATTTCGTGAACGACAGCCTTTTCATCCTGCTCACCAATCACACCCTTGTCGCCAAGCAGACACCAGGGCAGTTGGTGGCCTGGGCAACAGACTTCGCCAACCAGCCAGCCGCCGGTTTGCGCGTAGAGCTTTATGATACAGACGGCCGTTTCCTCACCAGCCAAACCAGCGACAACAGCGGCCTCGCCACCCTCACCCCATCCGGCCACCTCAGCAGCAGCTACCTCATCGCCCGCGACGGCAGCGACATCACCCTCACCGGCTTCGAGTGGGGCTGGCGGCGCACCGGATACAGCTCCCAACAATCCGCCGCCGCCATCCACATCAGCACCGACCGGCCCATCTACCGCCCCGGCCACACCGTCTACTACAAAGCCATTGTGCGCCAGATTGATGATGTGACGGCCAGCCCAGTGGTGGAGGGAACGGCCGTTACCGCCAGCATCCGCGATGCCCGCGGCAACACCGTGCAAACCTTCAACCTCACCGCCAACGACTACGGCACCGTCAACGGCCAATTCCAGTTAAGCGAAGGGGCCATGTTGGGCAGCTACCGCGTCGTCATCAGCTACGATGGCGTCACCCGCGAGCAGGAATTCAAAGTTGAAGACTATCGCAAACCCGACCACGCCGTCACCGTCACCACCGATGCCACCGCCTACCTGACTGGCTCTCCCATCAGCGTCACCGTAGACAGCCAATATTTCCTGGGCGAACCCGTCGCCAATGCCGATGTGGTGGTGACACTTTATTACAGTTGGGGCTATTACGACGAGTTTGACGAAGGCAGTGTGGTGCGGGGCAAAACAGATGGCAACGGCCGTTTCACCACCACCTTCTCCAGCATCCACACCCGCGATGACGGCAGCTACATCGTCGAGGCCGTCATTGACGACGGCAGCCACCAGGGCGTGGCCGCCCAGGCCCCTGTGCAAGTGTACGAACTGGCCGAATCCATCAGCCTGGAGCGCGGCCGTTACCTCAAAACGCCCCAGCAGCCCTTCAACGTCACCATCACCGTCAGCGATATTTTCGGGCAGCCCGTCGCCAACCGGCAGGTAGACGTGCAACTGCGCCGCTACCGCTATGACGAAGGCAGCACCAATGGGGTGGTAGATAGTTTTGTGGGCACGACCGATGGCAACGGCCGTTTCACCGCCACCCTCACCGCCGCCGAGGCCGGTTACTATCGCCTCACCGCCAGCAGCACCGACCAACGCGGCAACCACATCGAGCGCGAAAGCTGGCTGCTGGCCTACCATCGCACCTATTGGAGCAGTTGGTTTGGTCGCAGCGAGGGCCTCACCCTCTACACCAGCGAAGAGAGCTACCACTTCGCCGACACCGCCCAACTGTTCGTCGAGAGCAACATCAGCGGCCCGGCCCTGCTCACCATCGAGCGCAACGATGTCCTCGACCAGCGCGTGATTGAACTGACGGCCCCGCTAACCACCATTGACATCCCCTTGAACCAGGCATATACGCCCAACGTCTACGCCACCATTCAAGTCTGGAAGCCCCTCAGCAACACCCTCCACGCCGACATGTCCTACAGCATTCCCGATGCCGAACTGCTGGTCAGCAGCATCAAGCTGAATGTGCCTGCCATTCACAAAAAGCTCACCATCACCATCACGCCCGACAAGGCCGAATACGCGCCGGGTGAGACAGCCACCATCACTCTGCGTACCACCAACTTCGTCGGCGACCCCGTCTCCGCCGAAGTGGCCCTGGCGGTGGTAGATGAGGCCATCTTCAGCCTCAGCCCCGACCTGACGCGCCAGATGTATGACACCTTCTACTTCGAGCGCGGCAATCAAGTCGTCACCTATGACAGTATGCGCCCCACACGCGGCTTGTGGATTCCTGGCGGGATGGGGGGTGGTGGCGGTGGTGGCGGTGGTGGCGGCCTGGAAATCGGCCGTCCGCGCACCAACTTTCAGGACACAGCCGCCTGGTATCCCGTCCTGCGCACCGATGCCAACGGCGAAGTCACCGTCAGCTTCACCCTGCCCGATGATTTGACTAGTTGGCGGCTGACGGCGCGGGCGGTAACGGCCGATACCCAAATCGGCGAAACCAGCTTCAACATCATCACCAAAAAAGAGATCGTCGTCAGCCCCATCCTGCCGCGCATCCTGACCGCCGGTGACAGCTTCATCCTCTCCACCATCATCCACAACTACAGCAGCCAGCCGCGTACCCTCAGCGTGCAACTGGCAGCCGACAGCGACAGCTTCACCCTCACCGGCGAAGCGGTACAAAGCATCACCATCGCCCCCGACGGGCAGCAAATTGTGGGCTGGCCGGTGGCCGTGCCAGAGGCCGGCACCGTGGAACTGACCATTTCGGCCAACGACGGCCAGGGCGGCGATGCCCTTCGCCTGCCCCTGACGGTGCAGCCCCTCGCCATCCCCGACATGACCACGCAGGTAGGCCAATTCACGGGCGAATTCAACACTACGGTGACGCTGCCTGCCAATGCCCTGCCCATGGGCACCATCACGGTTGATTTGAGCCGTTCCATTGCTGGCAGTTTGCTGGATGGCGCGGAGTACCTGACGGGCTACCCCTACGGCTGTGTGGAGCAGACGATGAGCCGCGCCCTGCCCAATGCGGTGGTGGGCCGCGCCCTGTTCCAATTGGGCATTGGCGACCCGGCGCGGTTTGCCGAGTTGGAGCCGATGATTCAGGCCAGCATCCAACGGCTATATGGCTTCCAGCACAGCGATGGCGGCTGGGGCTGGTGGTACAGTGACCCCACGCACGATTACCAGACGGCGTGGGTGGTCTTTGGCCTGGCGGTAACGGCCGATGCCGGTTACGAGATTGATCCGGCGGTGATTGCGCGGGGTGCAACCTGGCTCAACGACCATCTGGCTGTGATGGACAGCCGCACCCGTGCCTTTGCCCTGTACAGCATGGCCCTGGCCGGGCAAGGTAACAGCGAAGAGACGCTGGCCTTAGCCGAGGAGCTTGACAGCCTGGATACCTTTAGCCGGGCGGCGTTGGCCCTAGCTTTGTGGGAGGTGGGGGAAACGGCCGTCGCTCGCCAAACCGTAGACTATCTTCTGGAAACGGTGACGGTGACGGGCAGCTACGCCTACTGGACGGGCGACAGTGACGATGGTTATTACCACCAAAAGACGATGGCTTCGGATGTGCGCAATACGGCGCTGGCTTTGAGTGCCATCAGCCAGATTCGGCCGGGGCAGGCGCTGGAAGGCAGCATTGTGCGCTGGCTGATGGCGCAGCGGCGCAGTGAGGGCTGGGGTACGACGAATGAGACGGCCTTTACGCTGCTGGCCCTGACAGACCATCTGCTGGCGCAGCCGGATGTGGCTGCGGACACGGAATATACGGTGTGGCTGAATGGTGAGGTGGTGGAGACGGGGGTGTTGGGGCGCGGACGGCCGTCTCCGCACCTTGTCATCCCCGCCGCAGCCGCGCAAACTGGTGAGAATGAGCTTCGCATC
>JACKBT010000033.1 GCA_020634415.1 Ardenticatenaceae bacterium | reverse complement strand
CAGCCTCTGTCCACTTGTCGCCATGCTCTTCAATTGTCCATTGGGGCATCGGATTGGCGATCCACATACCAGCGATAGCCGGGAAGAAGCCAGCGGGGGTTTCCAGCGTAAACTGAACTGTCCAATCATCCAGGGCCACAACACCTACATCATCCAAAGTAACTTCTTCGGAACCGCTATTAACGGCCTGGGCATTCTTAATAATGTACAACACATAAGAATAATCAGACGCAGTATTGGGATCAATGGTTCGCTTGACACCGTACACAACATCATGAGCATTCACAAAGCGGGGGTTACCATCAGCGTCTGTTACTTGAGTGGTTTCACCAGTAACTGGATTGTAATTAACCCAAGCAATGTCATCGCGCAGGTGGAATGTCCACGTTTGGCTACCATCAGCATCCTCTCCAGCTTCCCACTCGGTAGCCAGGTAAGGGATCACATCAGAAGTAATTGGGTCAAACTTGGTTAAGCCTACGAAAATATTACTAACGACAGCAACAGAAGTGGTATCTGTAGCCAAAGCCGGATCAGCTGAAGGGGGTTCCGAACCCCAGTTAATATTGAGGGTGACAGGATGATCCATCATCTCTTCTTCAACCTCAGCCTCAACCATCACTTCGCGGGTAACTTCAACTTCTTCAACCTCGGTTACAACACGAGTTACCTCAACAGATTCACCTTCTTCCACAACGGTTTCTGTGATAACGCGGGTAACTTCTACCTGTTCAACAACTGTTTCTACAATTGTTTCAGGCTGGCAGGCAACAAGTACCAAAGCCAACAACATAAAGGCGGCCATAAAAAGGCCAGTTCGTTTTGTTTTCAACATTTCTAAACTCCTCCAAAAAAGTTTATTTTTATAGAGATACAAAATTTTCACAAATCACATTTACAAATAGTCACAATTTTTCTTAAACAGCACCACCTCCTCTGCATTACTGCTAATTAATTAAAGTCACCAAATAACCTATACTTATCAGCCAAGGGAAAACTACATAAACTGCTCAGCATGGTGACAAGCTACCATGTGAGGGGTGGCTTCTGTGCCCAAATTACGAAATTCGGGATCCTCTTGCTGACAAATATCAGTGGCATAAGAACAACGGGTGTGGAAACGGCAAGCCGCAGGTGGGTTAGCCGGATTCGGCACATCACCTTTTAATATAATCCGTTGCCGTCTAGCTTCCTTATCAGGATCAGGAATGGGTATCGCCGACAGAAGGGCTTGTGTATATGGATGCAAAGGGTGATCATATAGCTCATTCCTGTCTGCCAATTCCACAATGCGACCGAGGTACATAACCGCTACACGATCGCTGATGTAGCGAACCATGGATAAATCATGGGCTATAAAAAGGTATGTTAGTCCTAATTCTTCTTTGAGGTCATCAAGCAAATTGACAACTTGCGCTTGAATAGAGACATCTAAAGCGGAAATAGGTTCATCTGCTACAATAAAAGATGGGTTGGTGGCCAAAGCACGAGCGACACCAATACGTTGTCGCTGCCCACCAGAAAATTCGTGTGGATACCGATTGACGAAGTAGGGGTTCAAACCTACTACTTTCAATAATTCCTGAACGCGCTCTTCACGGCCGTTTCCACTGCCTATATTGTGGATTTCCAAAGGTTCCCCAATAATCCGCCCCACAGTCATACGAGGATTCAACGAAGCATATGGATCTTGGAAAATCATTTGCATATCACGTCTGGCTCTACGCAATTCCGTCTTCGTCAATCCAGTGATATCTCTTCCTTGAAACGCAACTTCACCATCAGTAGGGCTCAGCAATTGCAAAATCGTCCGGCCTGTTGTGGACTTGCCACAACCACTTTCCCCCACCAACCCCAATGTTTCACCTTTATAGATATCAAAGGAGACACCGTCTACAGCTTGAACAGCACCTACCTGGCGACGAATAATCCCTCGACGGATAGGAAAATGCTTCTTTAGATTTGTCACCCGAACAAGTACTTCTCTTTTCTCGCTCATGCTACCTCTCCAAAATGTCCTATCTTACGCACTTCTTCCCAACGCCAACAAGCTGCCAAATGATTAGGAGCAGTTTGCATCAATGGAGGATTCTCTTCCCAACATTTATTCACAACAAAAGGACAGCGTGGGGCAAACGGACAATGAGCGGGTTCCTGCAATAGATCGGGGGGTAAACCTTTAATAGAAGCTAATCTTGCACGCTCCTTTTGATCAAGCTGAGGAATAGATTCTAACAATCCCAGCGTATAAGGATGAGCGGGTTGTTTATACAAGTCACGCACAGGGGCTTGTTCGACTATATAACCCGAGTACATGACAGCAACTTTTTCGACCATACCCGCAACAACTCCCAAGTCATGCGTGATCCAGATAATGGCCATACCCAGCTTTTCTTGCAACTGTTTTACAAGTTCAACAATCTGGGCCTGAATAGTTACATCTAAAGCTGTCGTTGGCTCATCTGCAATGAGTACAGAAGGATTACAGAGAAGAGCCATAGCAATCATGATGCGCTGCCGTTGACCACCAGAAAATTGGTGCGGATAATCTGTAAGACGATCACGAGCATTAGGAATGCCGACAAGACGCAACGTCTCGACAGCCCGTTCCTTAGCTTCCTCATCTCCCATACCCAAATGCAGTTTAAGGGATTCTGTAAGCTGACGGCCGATCGTCAACACAGGATTTAACGAGGTCATCGGATCCTGAAAGATCATAGCTATTTCACGACCCCGTACACGACGCATTTCCTCAGGCGAGATCTTCAAAAGATCACGGTCATTGTAAATGACCTCGCCATTCTCTACGCGGCCTGGTGGATTTGGAATCAGCCCCATAATGGACATGACCCCAACTGACTTGCCAGAACCGCTTTCACCGACAATGGCCATTGACTCACCCTCATCAAGAGTGTAAGAAATGCCATTAACAGCATGAACAATACCATCTTCTGTATAGAAGCGGGTTACAAGGTTACGGACTTCAAGTAAATGGCTCATAGTGTTATGTTTGACATGGTTTGTGAATTAATTTGGGACTTTCCTCCTTCAATTAAAGAGGAGAGAACTATACCTTAATCAATAGGACTTAACAACTAGTTGGCTAAGCCCTCACGGTTATAAATTGTGAGCCATTCCACAACAAACCGTGCGTATTGTACACAAGGCATATTAAAGTGTCAATTTAAGGATAGTTTGGGGCTTTTATAGAGACCAACAGGAGAAACAAGGGGATAATAAGCTGCAAGAAACTTGAAATGGCAGATCCTTGCAGCTTATAACCAGGTTCTACTGCTTCAATCTGGGGTCAAAGGCATCACGCAGACCATCACCCACAAAGTTGAAAGCCAACGTGGTAATGGAGAGGAACACAGCCGGTACCAACGCCTGATTCGGATACGTCCGCAATGCCTGCACCCCCTCCGATATCATAATCCCCCAACTTGGTGTCGGCGGGTCCACTCCCAACCCAATGAAACTCAAAAACGATTCCGTAAAGATGTACCCAGGTATCGCTAATGTCTCCGCCACCACTATCGGCCCTAGAATGTTGGGCAGCAAATGCCGAAACATGATGCGCGTGTCACTGGCTCCTATCGAATGCGCCGCTTCGATGAACTCTTTCTGCTTGAGTGACAAGATTTGCCCTCTGGCTATCCGCGCCATCCCCAACCAGTTGATGAGACCAATGGCGATGAACAGGAATAACATCCCCCCCATCGCTTCGTTCCACCCTATCAATGTCCCCGCAAAACCGGTGGCGGCACCACTGCGTGACAGTGCTTTGAAGTAGGCTTGCAGTAAGATGACGACTATCAGGAAGGGAAAGCCATACAGAAAGTCTACTATCCGCATCATGATATTGTCTGTCGTTCCTCCCATGTAGCCAGAGATGGAACCGTAGACGATGCCGATGAGCAGACTCACCATTGAGGCTACAAAGGCTACTTGTAGTGAGACTCGTGCCCCATAGACGGTCCGTGTCCAGATGTCTCGACCTAGGTTATCAGCCCCTAGCCAGTAGTCGTTGTTGAATCGTGCGTAGTTTTCCGCATTGGCGGGCAGCAGAAACAACATCCACTCCGGTACGGCGTTGTTGGCTTGCAGGTCCTGCTCGGCATAGGTGTAGGAGGTTACCAGCGAGGCGAAGGGGAAGGCTGCCAGGGTCAGCCCGATGATGAAGATGATGCTGACGACGGCTATTTTGTTCCGCACCAGGCGGATCATTGATTCTTGGAATAAGCTGCGTTCCTTGCGGATCAGCTCACTTGCATTGCCATCTTTGGGGGTTAGTTCAGCAACTGCCATTCTTTGCCTCCTAGTCGAACCGGATGCGCGGGTCTATCAGCGCATACGTTAAATCTACTAATAAATTCGCTGCTACTAAAATCGTGGAGTAGAGGAGTGTTACTCCTAATAGGAGTGTATAGTCTCGATTACTCACGCTGGTTACAAAGTGCTTACCCATGCCATTGATACCAAAAATTTGCTCGATCACGAAGGTGCCTGTTATCAGGGTGGCGAAGGCCGGACCTAATATCGTGACCACAGGAATTAACCCGTTTTTTAGGGCGTGAATGGTAATGACTGATTTTTCGCGCAAGCCTTTGGCGCGTGCTGTGCGGATATAATCTTCACGGATTACTTGTAATAAGCTGGCGCGTGTAAGTCGAGCAACTGTTGCTGCACCAGCAGAACCCAGTGCAAACACTGGCATGATTGCATGTTTGAAATAGTCAACGTTTAGCTCGGAGAAACTGGGTAAAAAACCGAGCATGAATGGTGGCTTGGCACCCCAACTGGCAACAGGCAACCAACCAAGTTTTAGGGCAAACAACCATATTAGAACTGGAGCTAATACCAGGCTAGGGACGGAAACAAAGAATATGGCACTAAAGGTACTAATGTAATCAACCCACGTATTTTGCCTTAGAGCGGCGATTGTGCCCGCAGGAATGCCTATTAATAGTGCCAATATGAGGGCCATGAGTCCGAGTTGCATGGAAATGGGCATGGTTGTTTTGATGATGTCAGACACTGATTGGGAACGGAATTGCAATGATAAACCAAAATCTCCGCGAAGGATGCCTTTTGAATCACCTTCTTCGCCCAAGATGTCATCTCCAACTAAGTATGAAAGGAATTGTTTCCAGATAGGCCAGTCGAGATGGTATCTGGCTTCAATGTTGGCAACGACTTGGGGGGGTAAGGTGCGATCACCTACAAAATCAAAGGGGCCTCCGGGAATTTGTCGGATCATAACAAAGGTGACGAGGGCCACGCCAAAAAGAACAGGAATGAAACCAAGAAAGCGGCGAACGATGTAACTGGTCATTTTTCCTCCTTATACCATATAAGGAAAGAGGGAGATACTTATTCTCCCTCTTTCCATTATAATTTGTTAGGGATTAGTTTTGAGCGGCCGTTTTTGCTTCCACATCAATCGTCCAATTATAGAAATCACTTGCACCCAGGGGTGGGAAGTTTCGTGTTAACCAGGGTTTGGTAACTTGGACAGTTGTGTAATGATAGATTGGGGCATAGGCTGTTTCTACCTCAGCTAAAATGCGTTCCGCTTCACTATACAACTCAATACGCTCTGCCGGGTCTTGCAATTGACCAGCTTGTACCGTTATTTCGTCAAACTCGCTGGGCTGGGTCTCATTACAGTTGGGATCCAGGCAGTTACGGCGGAGACTGTTAGCCCCAGCATCTGTGTTGAATACCTCATGAACCCAGTTGTTTTCATCGGGGTAATCCGCACACCAGCCTGAACGATAGATGTGGGGAACTTCTTCAACGGGGGTTGTATTCCGAATTGTATCCAGATAAACAGCCCATTCTTGGTTTTCTACACGGGTTTCTACACCTAGCACATCAGCCCACATCTGCTGGACAGCAGCAGCAATTTGGGCATGTGCTTCACTGGTGTTGTGCATCAAGAGAATATCCAAAGCATTGAAATCTTCCAGTGTTAAACCTTCTTCATCCAAAAAGGATTGGAGAGCAGCAACGGCCGCTTCCGGATCATACCCTAAACCAACTGTACCTGGTTCAGGTGCCCCAAAGATGCCAGGAGGAGCAAAAGAAGTAGCCGGAATTTGACCACCCTTCAGCACATTATCAATCAGGCTTTGGCGATCAATCGCTTGGGAGAAAGCTTGACGCACACGCTGGTCAGTGAAGGGATATTTGGTGTTTACAAACCCGTAGTAATAGGTACAAGGAGCAGGTGCACTGAAAAAGTCCTGGCTTAAAACAGGATCGGCCTTCACGCGATCAATTTCGGGCAGAGGCACACCTGTCGTATCCAGTTCATTATTCTCGTACAGGGCAAAGCTGGTAGAAGCTTCTGTGATCATAATGCCTTCAATACGTTCAATTTGAACAGAGTCGGCATTAACCCACAAAGGATTCTTAATCAGGTTCAATTCCGTGCCGTGCACCCAAGATTCCATCATGTAAGGGCCATTAGAGACAACCAGACCAGCCTCAGTCCATTTGTCTTCATGCTCTTCAATCGTCCATTGAGGCATCGGATTGGCAACCCACATCCCAGCAATAGCTGGGAAGAAGCCAGCAGGATTTTCCAGCGTAAACTGAACTGTCCAATCATCCAGAGCCACCACCCCTACATCATCAAGCGTTACTTCTTCGGATGCCCCGTTAACAGCCTGGGCATTCTTAATAATGTAGAGTACGTAAGCGTAATCTGAGGCTGTTAGCGGATCTATTGTGCGCTTGACACCATAAACAACATCATGCGCGTTTACAAAGCGGGGATTGCCATCAGCATCTGTTACCTGCACGGTTTCGCCAGTAACTGGGTTGTAATTTACCCAGGCGATGTCATTACGTAAGTTAAATGTCCAGGTTTGGTTGCCATCGGCATCCTCACCAACTTCCCAATCCGTGGCTAAGTAGGGAATTACCTCACCGGTAACCGGATCGAAGCGGGTGAGACCGACAAAGATGTTGCCGACGATGTTGACAGAGGTGCCGTCTGTAGCCAGAGCAGGATCGGCCGTTGGCGGTTCAGTTCCCCAGTTAATATTGAGGGTTACTGGCTGCTCCATATCTCCCTCAGATTCAGTCATCACTTCAACTTCGCGGGTTACTTCAACTTCTTCAACTTCGGTGACAACGCGGGTCACTTCGACCATTTCACCTTCTTCAACCACCGTTTCGGTGACAACACGGGTCACTTCCACTTGTTCAACAACTGTTTCGACTACTGTTTCTGGTTGGCAGGCCGCTAAGAAGACTGCCAGCATCATAAGGGTGGTCACGATAAGACCAATTCGATTTGTTTTTTTCATTTTTTAGACTCCTCCAGAGTCTATGGAATTTGTGTGCTAGTTAACTAAGGTATATCTATTAAGGAATTGATTGGTTTCTGCTGCTAACGCCACCTCCTTTACAAGGAATGTCAACATTCGGTGTCTAAAAAGGTTCTTATTGGTGACATTAATTTTATATTATTGGCACAAAAGTGTCAAATAGGTGTCAAAACAGTCTCGAATGGTGACAAGGGGTGTCGAGGGGTACAGGCAACCCATGAGAATAGTTATTTTCTACTGTATGCGGTTATGGATGGCTTTTAGGGGAATGAACGGCCGTTTCCCCTCAACACTCAACTGGCACTAAAGAGCAATCTTCTTATCCCGAACCTCTTGCCACCGCCAACAAGCAGACATATGGAATGGCCCCGCCAACGTCAGCGGCGGCTTTTCTTGCCAACATTGCTCAATAGCAAAACGGCAGCGCTCAGCAAAAGGACAATACTGAATATCAGTACGAAGATCGGGTGGCAGCCCCTTAATCGGAATCAGGCGCTTTTTCTCTTTCGCATCCAACTGCGGCAGTGATTCCAACAACCCCAGCGTATAAGGATGGCTCGTCTTTTTATACAAAGAATTCACTGGCGCAGATTCCACAATATGCCCCGCATACATCACCACCACCTTGTCCACCAGGCTGGCAACAACCCCCAAATCATGAGTAATCCAAATAATAGACATGCCCAGATCAGCCTTCAACGACTTAATGAGGCCGATAATTTGGGCTTGAATGGTAACATCCAGAGCCGTAGTCGGTTCATCCGCAATCAGCAGCGATGGGTTACAGGCCAGAGCAATAGCAATCATCAGCCTTTGGCGCTGCCCGCCAGAAAATTGGTGAGGATAATCGTTGATCCGTCCCTCAGGGTTAGGAATACCAACTCGTTCCAGAAGCTCTATGGTTCGTTTACGCGCCTCTTCTGCTCCCAGGTTCAAATGCAGTTTCATGGATTCGCCGACCTGACGGCCGATCGTCAACACAGGATTCAATGAAGTCATCGGGTCCTGAAAAATCATACCAATCTTATTGCCGCGAATCTGCCGCATCTGGCGGGCGGGCAAACGCAGCAAATCCTCACCATTAAACAACACTTCACCCGCCTCGATCAGACCGGGTGGTGTGGGAACCAGACGCACAATAGACAAAGCCCCCACCGACTTGCCGCAGCCACTCTCGCCAACAATAGCCATAGACTCGCCTTTATCCAGCGTATAAGAGATACCATTCACAGCATGAACAATACCTTCTTGGGTATAAAATTTTGTCACTAGGTTGCGAACTTCCAGGAGATGCGTCATGATGCCATCCATCGTATTTTAGGATGGCGCGATTTTAGGGGAAAGGGATCGGCACGTCAATGAGCTGCAACAAGTGCCGAAAAGCATCAAAACTGTTTATTTGTTTGTCTGCAAGGGCAGATAAATGGTAAAGGTACTGCCCCCACCCAGTTGACTATGGAGATCAATACGGCCGTTATGCCGCTCCACAATAAAACGCGCAATCGTCAGCCCCACCCCCAACCCCGGAAACAAATGCGTCGTTCCTTCCTGCTCCAGGCGATAAAACGGCTCAAAAATACTCTCAAACTCCGTCTCAGGAATACCAATACCTTCATCCTGAACCGAAATCGCCACCTCATTCTTATCCGTCTGGTAAACACGTACATAAATACTGGGCTTTTCAGCCGTAAACTTATAAGCATTTTCCAGCAAAGCCCGCACCGCCAACACCAGCGTCCGCTTGTCGCCATAGATAATAGGTAATTGGGAGGCGATGTCGAGATCAACGGCCGTTAAATCCACCGCCCCCGTCTCCCGCACCACATTCAACGCCGCCACCAACAAATCCGTCACACTCAAATACTCATACTCCAAAGCCCCCGGATGCAATTCATACAAAATCAGCAAATTATTCAGCAGCCCCACCATCTTATTCGTATTGCGCGTAATCGAATCCATCGCCACCGGCAGCGAATTCCCCTTAATCGCCCCCTGGTTAATCAGCCCCAAAAAACCCTGAATAGATGTCAGCGGCGTGCGCAGCTCATGCGACAACGTAGCAATAAACTGCGAACGCAGCTCCTCCTGCTCCGCCAAATCCGCATAAGCCCGCTGCAGCGCCGTATTCTTCTCATTCAACTCCCGAATCACCGCCCGATCATTGCTGCGCACATGGCCAATAATCTGGCGCAGCAGCATCCGCAGCAAATCCGGGTTATTCTGCGTAACTCGCATAAAATCATCATGCCCTATCTCCACCGTATGACACGCCGTCCGCGTACGAATCGTAGCAATACGGGTAGATTCCCCAAAAAGCGACATCTCCCCAAAATAAGTCATCGGCTCAATAGTGTCCACAAACACACCCGGCCCATCCCCCGTATGCACAATCACATCCGCCCTACCTTGCGCCAAAACATACAAAACCGTCCCCACCTCACCTTCCACACACAAATCCGTGCCTGGCTCATAAGCACGACAAACGGCCATCTCACTCAAAGCTTCTAACTCTGGCTGGCTCATCTGCGGAAAAGCACGGCCCAAAAGGAACACGGGATCAAAATCTGTTTGGGGTTTAGATTGGCTGTTACTACGGGTGATTGTTTTCATACTACTTAACCTGCTGCATAGATGCTAACCCACATTTTAGCAAGGGCTGGGAGAGATAAACGGCCGTATTCACCCCCCCTTCACCCCCACACCCAAACTTCACCCCATTTTCATCACCCAGTTGAAAGCCATATGCAACATCTGTATCATTAATCCATGACCCTCTCCACCTACCTGCCCCAAGACCGTATTCAGGCATTAGCCCACAACACCCCCCTCCCCGACCGCACCATCGGTTCAGCCCTGTTCGCCGATATTTCTGGCTTCACACCGCTCACCGAAACCCTACACCACAGCCTCGGCCCCCACCGCGGCGCCGAAGAACTCACACACGATCTCGACCTGGTTTACACCACCCTTATCGCCGAAGTAGAAAAGCAGGGCGGCAGCGTCATTGGCTTCGCGGGCGACTCCATCACCTTCCAACACATCACCTTACCCCACAGCAGCACACCAGCTTTAGCCCTCAAAGTAAGTGTGGCAACCGGCCCCGCCCGCCGTTTTATTGTGGGCGATCCCCATATCCACTATGTAGACACACTGGCTGGGGCCACCATCACCCGCATGGCAAGCGGAGAAAGGTTGGCCCAGAAAGGAGAAATTGTGGTAGATGAGGCCACGGCCGTTGCCCTCTCCTCTCACCTCACCATCCAAGAATGGCGGATGGATGCAGCCAATAACGGCCGTTCGCACCCAACTAGACAATACAACATTCCAAACCGCCTGGCAGGAAGGTGCCCAGTGGTCTTTGGCAGAAGCGGTGGCTTTGGCCCTGGCCGAGTTTGGTTAGCCATTTGTAGCTGTCTGGCAACAACAGTATCATTGATTTATGCAAAATTTAATTGGGCAGCAAATAGACTCTTACCGAATTGAAACGATTATTGGCAGCGGCGGCATGGGCACAGTGTTCCAGGCTCATGACATCAATTTAGAGCGGCCAGTGGCGATTAAGGTTATGCGCCAGCAATATGCCAGCCAGCCGCAGTTTCAGCACCGTTTTCAGCAGGAAGCACGCACGGCCGCCCGCCTGAATCACCCCTCGATTGTGCAAGTGTATCAATTCGGCCGTTTTCAAGATTATCTCTACATTGTCATGGAATACGTGCGCGGCCTCAGCCTGGGCGGTTATATGAAACATCTGGCCGAACACAACCAGATCGTTAAGCTCAACGAAGTTTTGACCACGATTGCCCAGGTGGCCGATGCTTTGGGCTACGCCCATCGCAATGGTGTCATTCACCGCGATATTAAGCCGGACAATATCCTCATCAAACCACTGGATTTGCCCGACCGCCCCCATGAACTGCCCCTGCGGAGTATGGTGACAGATTTTGGGCTGGCGAAGCTGATCGAAGGCGGCATGGAGACGCAGACAGGCACGTTTATGGGTACACTACCGTATATGTCGCCGGAACATGTGTTGGATCAGCCGTTAGACGGCCGTTCCGACATCTACTCGCTCGGTGTAGTCCTCTACCAACTGGCAACCGGCAAACTACCCCACACCCTCAAAACCCCCACCGATGCCGTCATGAAACATCTGCACAGCCAGCCAGTGCCGCCCATCGAATATCAGGCAGGGCTGCCCCCACACATCAACGACATCATCCTCACCGCCCTGGCCAAAGAGCCAGAAAATCGCTTCCAAACGGCCGAAACCTTTGCCAGCACCTTACGCGAAGCCGCTGCCAATCTCACCCATGCCGACATTACCGCCTTTGAACTAGACAGCGACGTGAGCAGCGTCGTCACCATGCTCGAAGCCCGCCCCGAAATGCCCGTGGAAGCCCGGCCACCCGATGAATATCGCCTCATCGTCGTCCACGAAGATGACACCCCCCAAACCCACAAGCTAAACCATCTGCGCATGGTCATTGGCCGCGCCCAAGATTGCGACATCCCGCTGCTGGCCGACAACATCTCGCGCTACCACGCCAGCCTGGAATGGACGGGCCAATATTGGCAGCTTACCGATTTGGGCAGCACCAACGGCACTTATCTTGACGGTGTACAACTCATTCCCGAAGACTCCGTTCCCTTTTATCCCCATCAAGCCTGCCACATCGGCCCCTACACTCTCCAACTCCAATCCACCCGCGAACCTCTCATCGCCCCTCGCCCCTCACCCCTCCCCTCTCGCCCCTCTGCCTCGCCCCCTCCGCCGCCTGCCAATCGCTTTTCCTTCGATATACGCCCGCAGGAAATTAAACAGCAGGGGATTTGCCGGGTGCTGCTGCTTAATTTGGGGCCAGAAGCGGCGAGTTACACGTTAACGGCCGTTTCCCCCACCACCGCCCTCACCATCACCCCGCCCCAACACACAACCCATCTGGCTGCCGGCCAAAAAGCAGCGGTAGATTTTCTGATTGAGGTACAGAAACGGCCGTTAATCGGCCGTAAAAACCACCCCTTCCACATCACCGTCAGCAACGGCACACACGAACACACCCTGGCCGGCACAGCCAAAGCGTAGAAGACAAACAAGCCTTTCCACCAAAGTTAAGCTGAATTTGATGACGCTCAGGGGGTTTGTGGGCAACGGCCGTCTATACCTATCAGCCACCGCCTTCACAATTGACCATTCCCCCCTACCGACTTATCATCCATATCATAGAATGAATAAGGAACGTGGATTCAATAAGGTACGCCTATAGATTGGTTCCATCTCACTCAGAAAACTGAACCAATCTTCCTCAGTAATCCCGTCCTTATTCCTTAAGGAAGTGTCCCATGAACATTAGTAACAAACACCACCACTTATATCCCCAACTCGATGTCCCACCGCGCCTGCTGCTCGGCCCCGGCCCCTCCAACGCCCATCCCCGCGTCCTCCAGGCCATCGGCATGAGGCAGCTCAGCCACCTCGACCCCGCCTTCACCGCCCTGATGGACGAAATCCAAGAGCTGCTGCGTTACACCTGGCAGACAGATAACGAATACACGATCTCCATCAGCGGCACAGGCAGCGCAGCCATGGAAACGGCCGTTGCCAACACCGTCGAACCTGGCGATGTCATCCTCATCGGCGTCATCGGCTACTTCGGCGAACGGCTCGTCGAGATGGCCAAACGCTACGGTGGCGATGTGCGCGTCATCGAAAAAGCCTGGGGCGATGTCTTCACCCCCGACGACATTCGCGCCGGACTCGAAAAACACCAGCCAGCCGTCCTCATGCTCGTCCACGCCGAAACCTCCACCGGGGCCTTACAGCCCCTCGAAGGCATCGGCGACCTCTGCCACCAACACAACTGCCTGCTCCTCACCGACTGCGTAACCAGCCTCGGGGCCGCCCCCCTCCTCGTAGATGAATGGGGCATAGACGTGGCCTACAGCTGCTCCCAAAAAGGATTAGGCTGCCCCCCCGGCGCCTCACCCCTCACCTACGGCCCCCGCGCTTTAGCCAAATTAGACAAACGGCAGCAAGGCACACCCAACTGGTACTACGACCTCACCTTGCTCAACAACTACTGGCACGGCACACCCCGCAGCTACCACCATACCATGTCCAGCAACATGAACTACGCCCTGCGCGAAGGCTTGCGCCTCGTCGCCGAAGAAGGCTTACAGGCTCGTTGGTCTCGCCATCAAGCCACCGCCCAACTCCTGTGGGATGGCCTGGCCGACATCGGCCTAAGCTGCCATGTCAGCGATCCAGCCCTGCGCATCCCCAGCCTCACCACCGTGCGCGTCCCCGACGGCGTAGATGCCAAAGCCGTCACCCAACGCCTGCTCCACGACTACAACATCGAAATCGCCGGTGGCTTCAGCAAATTGGCGGGCAAAGTCTGGCGCGTCGGCCTCATGGGCTACAACAGCCGCCCCGAAAATGTCCTCACCCTTCTGGCAGCATTACAGGCGATCCTATGACCCACGAACAAACCAACCCCAACCCCGCCTTTGGTGCTCATCTGATGCCCTTTGCCGGCATTCCCAGCTTCATGCGGCTGCCGGTAACACGGGAGCTGGCCGATGTGGATGTAGCCATCGTGGGCGTACCCTTTGACAGCGGGGCCAACAGTTGGCGCAGCGGCACGCGCTTTGGCCCGCGCCAGATTCGGGCCAATTCGCTGCAACTGTGGGGCTTCAACCGAATGCAGCAGGTGCAGCCCTTAGAGGTGCTGCGGGTGGTGGATTATGGCGATGTGGCTGTAGATTTGACGCGCATTGACCGCACGCATGAGCAGATTGAGCGGGAGGTGCGGGCGGTGTTGGCGGGGGGAACGGCCGTTATCACCCTCGGCGGCGATCATTCCATCAGCCTGCCCCTGCTCCGCGCCCATGCCGCCCAACACGGCCCCCTGGCCCTCATCCACTTCGACTCCCATTCCGACACCTACCACGAAGGCATGGATCATGGCACGCCGTTTCTCCATGCCCTAAAGGAAGGATTAGTCGAGAAAGAAGCCTACGTGCAAATTGGCATTCGCGGCCCAATGGAACGCTCCGATGAGCTAGAGATTACGCGGGGGCTGGGGGCACAGGTGCTAACGATTGAGGAGTGCATGGACGGCGGTTTATCCGAAGTCATGCGCACCTTGCGCCAATTTATTGGCAAGCGCAAGACCTATGTCACCCTCGATATTGATTCCATTGACCCGGCTTACGCGCCGGGCACAGGCACGCCCGAAGTGGGCGGCTTCACCAGCTACCAGATGCTGCAAATGGTGCGGGCCTTGCGTGAGTTTGACTTGGTTGGCTTCGATTTGGTAGAGGTAAGCCCGCCTTACGACCATGCCGACATCACTTCGATTTTGGCGGCCAATCTGGTGTTTGAGTTTTTGTCTCTGTTGGCTTTGCAGAAGCGGTAGGTACGGAAGAAGGTCAACTTCTTGTTGCAGTTTAAGAAATAAATCGGGTAATGGGTGTGGGACGATTTTGTAAATCGTCCGAGCGATTTACAAAATCGCTCTACATTTATTACCCGATCAATTATTTAAAGACCAAGAAGAAGTTGACCTTCTAAATGAACATGATGAACGAAACATCTTCGGGCAAGCAAACTCGCCGCTGGTTGGTGCTGTTACTGGGCCTCATCGTCGTGGGGTTGGTGGTGGTGCTGTTGTGGCCGGAGCAACGGCCGTCTGCCACACCCCCATCTTCCTTAGCCGCCATGCCCGCCCCAAGTGTGGCGGTGGTGCATTTCAATCAGGCAACGGCCGATCTCACCCAACTCACTACCCTCTGGCAAACCTTCGCCGCCGCCACCGCCGACTTCGACCCGCCGCTCGACACACCCTTGCAAACGCTGCCCCAACACCTGGCTGCACTCAACATCAGCCTCGCCGCCGATGTGCGGCCCTGGCTGGGCCAGACCGTGAGCCTGTCGCTGCTGTCTTGGGGTGATGCGACAACTACGGCCGCATGGGTACTCGCCGCCGACAGCGTGGATGAGGCAGCCGCCGATGGCTTTGTGGACAAAGTGAATGCCGGTGAGTGGTCGGCCGTTCGCAGCGACAATCTCGTCTTGATAGGCTCCAGCGAAACGGCCGTGCAGCAAGCCCTCACCACGCTGTCGGGCGAGAGCATTGCCACCGATGCTGTTTACCAGGAAGCCATCGCCAGCCTACCCGCCGACCATCCTTTCACCATTTTTGTCCCCGGTGAGAGAGTGCCATCGTTGGTAGAACAAGTGTGGGCGAGCACAAGCCTGTCCAACACCATCCCCTTGCCCCAATTGCTGCCCAGCGATGGCCTGCAAAGCCTGGCCCTGGCCCTCACCCCCACCGCCACCGGCCTGCAAATTGACAGCACCCGTTTGTACGCTCCCGCTGCGCCTGCCGTCTGGCTGGCCGAGCCGCAAACCCACCACTTGGCCCCCGCAAACACGCTGGCCTACCTCGCCGTCGGCGGCCTGGATCGGCTGTGGGCCAGCTACCTACAAACACTGTCCACCAATCCCGACCAGGCCGACGCGCTGGAGGCCATTGCCTTGCTGGGCGACCAGTTTGGCCTGGACCCCAACCGTGATCTTTTTCCGCTGTTAGACGGGGAAACGGCCGTTATCCTCACCCCCAGCCGCAGCGGCCCCGCCGCCCAACTCCTGCGCCTAAACCTGGGCGGCACACTCGTGGCAAGCACAAGCGATCCCGATACATTGGCGGCCAATCTGGCGGGCTTTACCACGGCGATTAGCAACCCGCAGTTGGGGGTGGCGACGGTGGCGGCAACTGCCGTTAACGACATCCCCCTCACCCAAATTGAAACCAGTCTGCTGCCCGGCATCTCCTTCGTCTATGGCGTGGGGCATGAGGCCCTGCTCCTCAGCACCAGCGCGGAAAGCGTGGGCGAGTTGAGTGGGGTCAACGGCCGTTCCCTGGCCGACGCCCCCGATTACCAGGCCGCCCAAACCGCCATCGGGCAGCCACCGATGTTGTTTATTAAGGTTAACGAGTTGGTGGAGGTGTTTGGATCGAGTGCGTTTATGTTGGCACAGGCACAGGAATTTACGCGGGAAACGGCCGTTCTCCAGCCCCTTCACATTCTCGCCGCCAGCAGCAGCGTCAGCCAAAACATGGTACAGAACAAAGTTATCTTGGTGATTGAAGCTAACGAATAAAACGTAAAACGTCAGGTTTGTTATTTCGTACAAGCGCAAAATATGCGCCGAAAGCGCAAAAAGTTAGGTCCTCTCACGAACAGAAAGGATCACGAATTTTATCGTTTTGTTCGTGTTCCTTTTATTCGTGAGAATTTGGTTGTGGCTATGCCACGTTATGTTTTACGTTTTACGCTTTACGTTCCACAATATAAATGCGCCCCCACTGGCCCAAAACGGCAATGGAATAGCCCCGCACCACTTCCAGTTTGGGCTGTTGGCGCACGGCTTCTTTGAGCAAATCAAATTCGCTGGTGAGGAGGACGCAACGGCCGTTAGGCTTCAACACCCGCACCAATTCCGCAAAAAAAGCATTATAGAGCTTCGCCAAATCCTGCCCCTGCCCAATCTGCTTGCCAAAAGGCAAATTGGTGACGACTTTATCGGCCTCGTAGGTGTTCAGCGGCAGTTGCTGCACATCCCATTGCCGCACCAGCACACTTTTGAGCCACACCTTTTGGAAGAGATTCTTTTTGGTGGCCTCCACTCGTTCGGGAGCAATATCACCGCCATACAAGCGGCGGTAGGGGCCAGCCGCTATGCGCTCCATGAGAATGGTGCCACTGCCACACATGGGGTCTACAAAAACATCATCTTTGTTTGGCTCACTCAGATGAACCATGGCGGCGGCCACAGACGGCCGTAATGAAGCTGGCAGTTCCACCACCTTGTCAAAGCGGTGGCGCATCGTTCTATCGGTCAAACGAATGCCAATGAGAAGCTGCGAGCCGAGCAGATTGGCCCACACCTCCACCTCGCCACCATCGGCCACCGGTGTCCAGCGTGGATACCGCTTCTGCATAGCCTTCCATACCGCCCGCTCAAAATCCTTACGCCGATACTCATGTTTGCCATACTTGCGGCTAATCACCCGGAAGGTAGGCGGCTTGCTGAACTTACGGAAGCGCAAAAAATCATTCACCGCTCGCCCCAAATCTTCGCCCTGCTGCACCCATTCGGTAATGTGTGTTAAATCCCGCCGCCCCCGCGACAGCTTGTCCACCGACAAAACTTGCATAAAAACATCTTCGGTCGTGCGCAGTTGCCTCACATCTTTAGGATCGCCATCATATTGAAAAACGACGATGCCGTTTTGGTCTTTGGCAAAGAGGTATTCACCAAACTGCGCCTGCGGTAGCTTGTCTCGAATCTCTAACCAGGCGATCTCTTCCACGCCGGGCATGGTTTGGGCATAAAATGTGTGTTGTTTACTCATGGTTTATTGGTTTTTGGGTCTATTTACCGATACAGGATCGCCATCAACTTTATCTGCTTCTTTGGGTATCGCAACTGAGTGTCAATCGTCTGTTGCCAGTTCCGCCGCATTATTGTATTGGCGCAGGCTGGGGTAGCCCCAGGCAATAAGGGCGGTGAGAATGACGGTGGCTACCCCGCCCGTAATGATGGCGAAGGGTGCGCCCCAAACGGCCGCTACCAAACCCGCCTCCAATTCCCCCAACTGTGGCCCACCCATAAAAAAGAGCATGTTCACACTCGTCATCCGGCCGCGCAGTTCGTCGGGGGTCATCAGTTGGCGCAGCGTGCCGCGAATGACGGTGGAAACGGTGTCGGCCGCGCCCGTGAGCGCGAACAGGACGTAGGACAGCCAAAAGATAGTGGAGAAGCCGAAAACGGCCGTTGCCAATCCATAAATCCCTACACTTACTAACAGCACTTTACCTTGTTTATCCAACTCATCCCGCACCGACAAAATCGAGCCAGCCACCAGCGAACCAACCGCCTGGGCCGTGCTAAGCAGGCCATAACCGGAGGCCCCCACCTGCAAAATATTCTCGGCCACAATGGGCAGCATCGAACGCGCCGAGGCAAAGAAGGTGGCGATGAAGTCCAGCAGCATTGTGCTGCGAATGATGCGTGTGCCAAAGGTGAATTGAAAACCTTCTTTAATAGAAGCCCAGTCCATTTTGGCCGTCTTGCTGCTGGGCGCACCGCGATACTCCATGAGCAGCAGGCTGATGACGACGGCCCCAAAGGAGATGGCATCAATCACGTAAACTAGGCCCACATCAAAACGGCCGACCAGCAGCCCCGCCACCGCTGGCCCGCCAATATTGGCAATCTGGTACATCAGCGTGTTCAGGCTGACGGCATTGGCAAAATGTTGGCGCGGCACCAGGCTGGGAATAATAGATTGGCGGGCTGGATTATCAATGGCTGTGGCCCCAGCCCCGGCCGCAGACAGGAGGTAGATGAAAAATACTGTATCCTGTCCGGTAAATGTAATGTAGGCCAATAGGCCGGAAAAGATCATCGCCAGGGCCTGCACCCAGAGCATGAGCTTACGCCGATCCATCGTGTCGGCCAGAATGCCGCCCCACAAACCAAAGATGATGATGGGGATGACGCGCACCAGCCCCACCGCACCCAGCCCCAGGGCTTGTGCGCCCAGCTCAAAGGAACGGCCGAATAACTCAATGGTGTAGGTCTGGTCGCGCAGCAGGTTGAAGATGTGCCAGTTCACAGCAATGAACTGCATTTGTGAACCGGTGGTGGAAAGCAAACGGCCGATCCAAAACAGCCGAAAGTCATGGTGCTGCAATGAAGGTGGTAGTTGAAACCGCGAATTTTTTGCCATAAATGTCTTCCCAACAAAAAAACCGCGCTCACAGCGTCGCGGTTTTTGTCTGTAGAGGATGTCTACAGCGGGAGTATACAGTTTATTGTGATTAACTCAAATCATTTGAATTTACCCTTTACCACAGCTATTAATCAGCCAAAGGGTAACTGAGCAGCTTTTCTTGTACCCACAAATTGATGAGCGTGTTAAGAGGAACACCTTCACGCGATTGAACTTTATGAAGTAAATTGTCTAAGGAATCTGACAGGACGATGACATATTCGTGGGAGAGCGTGTCATTCATCTCCATCTCTACGGGGGTCAGATAGGCTTCGTAATCAGTCAAATCATGCGTGTCCCAAAATTCAGCCAATTCATCCAACGTATCGAATGTTTCAGGAATGGGGTCTTTTTTATTTTCGGCCATACTGTTTTCGCTCACTGTTGCTCATATCACGGGCGGTATTGATGAGGGCTTTGCCCGATTTCTTGTGGATGAAGATGATAGTGAGGTAACGGCCGTTGTCTGTCTGACCAAATGCTGCATATACATCTTCACCCTGATATTTTCCTCGTTCTAAACGTACAACTCGTGGCTTATTGGCAAAAACTTCTTGGACTTCATCAACTTCTACATGATGTTTCCATTGTAATTTATCAATGATGTCGTCACGCCAGATAAACCCTTTTACATTCACAAGGGCATTATACAACAATTATGATGACACCGTCATTTTTCGCTGCTTTCTTGCCGTAGTTTGTCCAGTTCAGCTTGAAGGCGTTCGTTTTCGGCCGTTTGTGAGACTTTAACGGCCGTTCCCCCGTATACACACCATATATGTAGCTATTACCCAAATAACCAAAATATGCCCATATATAGGCAAAGGAGGCAGCTTGTCATCCATTCCAACCCAAACTATGTTATGATACCGTTCAAGTGCAAGCACATGACCCTTGACACCTGACCCTTAAACACCTGACACCCCAAAGGAGGAACCTATGAGCAATATCCAAAGAGTCCAACAAGTTTTGGGCGCCATCAACGAAGTTGCCCAAAGCGAAGAATTCGAGCAATTCCGCATCAACGCCCGCGACTTCGTTTCCGCCCGCGAACAAGGCCAAACGGCCGGAACCGAGATCGCCCAAATGGCCGTCTCCCTCTCCGAAGCCGCCGAAACCCTCAACCGCAGCTTCTCCAAAAAAGACAGAAAAAGTGGTGAAGCCCCCGTCAACGTCATCTCCCCCGTCGTCATCCCCAAAGACACCCGCTCCTACTGGTGGATTTTGGGCACAGTATTCTTCGGCATCGTCGGCTTAATCGGCATCTTCTCCACTAGCCTGATAGACGGCCTCATTGGCAACTTAGGCGGCGACTTCAACTCCAGCCTGGTTTGTTTTGGCCCCCATTACTGGCTGCTCCTAACCGCCTACACAACCTTTAGTGCCTGGCGCAACACCTACATCATGGTTCCCGACGGCTCTCAGGCTCTCATCACTCGCTTCGGTAAACTAGAAGCCAAAGTAGGCGCTGGCCGCACCATCCTCATCAACCCCTGGAAAAAAGTCAGCTACATTGTCAACACCACCAAAGAATACCCCTACAACGCCCCCATCCGCGAAGCCCCCACCGCCAGCCGCATCAACGCCTCCGTAGACCTCTTCCTGCAATTCAAAATTGAAGACCCCGAAGAGTTCATCTTCACCCTCGGCGGGGTCAACGGCTTCTCCGAAAAGCTGCAAAACGCCATCAGCGAAATGACCCGTGCCCTCATTTACGAGCAGCGGGCCGAAGACATCTACGATCTGGTGGGCGAAACCACCCAATCCATGTTGGAATCACTGAACAGCCAATTCTTACCGGCCGTGCGCTTCGTAAACGCCAACATCACCCACGCCGAACCCTCCAGCCAGGAATACCGCATGGACTTAGCCGCCGCCGAAGTGCTGCGCGTGGCCAAAGAAGCCTACACCTACCAATATGAACTCAAACTGCGCAAAGAGCAGGACGAAGGCGACCTCAACCGCGAATTGGCTGGCTTGAAGGAAAAGCTATCCGAAACCCGCGCCGAAATTGCTCGCTCCCAGGCCGAAATCAACACCGCCCGCGAGAAAGAAGTCAACCGCGCTAATGCCTATGCCCGACAGTTGATGATTGAGGCCGAAAGTGCCGCCAAAGCTAATTCCGCTCTGCTCGAAGCCCAAGCCCTCGACATCCGCGCCGTCAGCAGTGCCTACTACCCCGAAATTTTAGAGTACCGTTACCAGCAAGATGTGCTGGCAAAGCTGGAAAGCATGGCCCACCGCCTGCCCCAAGTCGTCAACATTGGCTCCAAAGAGGCCGACATTGACTTCATGGCGATTGCGCGGCAGATGATGGGCGTGGGCGATAAACCACTCTATACCGAGGCCGATGTGCAGATGATTCGCCAGCGCATGAAGCAAATCGTGGCCCGCATTCGAGAACGAGCGGCACAAATTAACCAGATTTCGGCTGAAGATGAAGAAGCCATCGCTGAAGCCATCATCAGCCAAGTAGATGATGGCACATTATCCACAGGTAATAACAAGGCCAATAAGGAGAAGAATTAATGAGCAAAGAAACATCTAGCATCAAAGAAGTTGTGGCCGCCTGGCAGAACATTCAACAATTTCTGCGTGGTGGTGATGAAGGCAAACTCGTCCCCGTTGTTATCCCCAAGGATAATCGTGGTTTTGGCGGGTATGGCTTGTTGGCTTTCTCTTTGTATTTGTTGCTGGCCGGGCTGTTTGCGGCCAATATCTTTGGCGTGCTGTTGATTATAATTGGTTTGGGCGCGGGTGGCGTGGCTGTCGCCTGGTTATATAACAGCATCGTCATCAGAATTGAGCAAGGCACGACGGGCATCTTGTCCCGTTATGGCAAGATTGTGGGCATTTTGCCCCCTGGCCGCCGTTTTCTCTTCAAGCCCTGGGAGAAGGTGGAATTCATTGTGGATACTTCGACGGAAATCCCGTACACCGCTCCCGTACAGGCCAGCCCTACACAGGAAAATGTGCCGCTGAAGTCTATTGAGTTCTTCCTCAAGTTCCGCATTGTGGACCCGGTGAAGTTTGTGCGGCACATTGGCGCGAGTAACTTTGATATTGTATTGAGCAGTGCGGTGCAAGATGCCATCCGCCAGCGCAGCCGCCTGGTGCAGACGGAAAAGGCGTATGATTTGCGCGGCAGTGATGTGGGCGATATGCAAGTGCTGCTGAATCGGCAGTTGGAGCGATATGGTGTGCGCATTGTGGGCGCGAATATTCCCGACGTGCAGTTACCGGATCAATATCAGCAAAATCTGGCGACGCGGGAGCGTGTGGCCAAGGAGTTGGTGGCTTATGAGAAGGAGTGGGAGCTGATTAAGAAGCAGCGCACGGATACGATTTTGCTGGAAATTGAACGGGCCAAGAAGATTCAGGATGCCAAGAAGATTGAGGTGAAAGAGGCCATCAATAAGGCGCGTGAGGATGTGGCGCAGATGCTGCAAGAGCGCGAGACGGAGGCGGAGAAGATTCGGCTGGAGATTGAGGCGAAGGGACAGGCGACGCTGAAAGCGGCCGAAAATGAAGCCCGCGCCCTTAATCGTCTGGGCAAGTCGTATCAGGATAACTGGGCGGTGCTGCAATATGAACTGGCGCTGCATCGTTTGCAAGTGGCGGAGGTGCTGGCGAGTGAAGCGCCGCGCCCGGTGCTGGTGCACAGCGAGGGCAATGGTGATTCGTCGGCGTTGTCTATGTTGATGATGGCGCAGTTGCTGCCGCAGATGATGGGACAGCAGCAGCGGCAATCGTTACCGCAGCCACCCCCGCCGCCTACTTTTTCGCAAGCTGTGGGGCAAACGGCCGTTGACAGTGGCCTCCTCGACGATGTACGTGACCTGGCGGATAACGTCCGCAGCAAGGTGCGCTCAGCCAAACGCGGTAACAGCTAAGGGAGGGTTGTGAGCGATTTTGGAGACTGGAGACTGGCCAGTCTCCAATCTCTAATCTCCAATCTCCAAAACCGCCAAGTTAAAAACGAACACTTACGTAGTGCCTAAAAAGCCCGAAAGATAGCAAATCCTTCGGGCTTTTTTTGCGTAGTTTGCGTATGCCAAGCGTATCTATCAGCAGACATAGATGGTGGCATCGCGTCAGGCGGAACTGTGGCGCGATTCTTTATACTGTTTGATGGAAACGCATCTAAATTGTCGGGTGTTATTCAACTTTTTGCGATTGACCTAAGCTAGAAATGAGCCTTTAGACAGGCTCAAGGAATTCATCAAAATGAAGAAATTCAGCCTTTCGGTATTGGCAATTTTAATTTTATCTATACTCGCCGCCTGCACCGCCACGCCCACCGAACCCATCGTCGCCACTCGCCCTGTGACAGAGGCAACGGCAACGGCCGTTCCCCCCACCGCCACACTCTTCCCCACCCCCACACCAGTGCTCACCCCCTTCGCCACCGCCCTGCCCACCTTCCCCACCCCGCCCGCCCTCAGCGACGGCCTTGATCCTTTTGTGCAGCAGCTAGAACGCTTTGTGATGGAGCAAAATTACGACTATTTAGCCTCCGTCATGAGCAACCCCGTCACTGTTGGAGCCTGGCGTTCCGAATGGCGGCAATATGAACCCACCCAAATCATCCACGAATTCCAAAACGGCTCTCTACCTGCGCCATTATCCGTGCAATTCACCCACCTGAGCCTGGATGAGTTAACCCAGCTAATCGGCCAGCCGCCAGAGACGATGTTTGGCCCCGCTGCCAACGTTGTGGCCGCCCTACACAGCATCGGTTGGGGTCAATCCGCCAGTGACGAGGCCATTTTGTTCATCACAGAGGAAGCGGATCGGTATGCCTGGTCGGGATTTTTGTACACTAACGGCCGTTTCGCCGATGCCAATCTAAGCACAGCCGCCATTCCCGTGGGCCTCATCTACAGCTTTTATGATCTGGGCCTCTACCAGATGCAGCGCGATGGGCAAGTCATCCAACTGCTTGATGCCGAAACAGCCAACACCCCCAACCTGGCCCTCTCCCCCGACGGCCGTTACGCCGCCTACATCAACGACCAGCAGCAGCTATGGCTCATCAACACCGCCACCCAAGCGCAGCAGCAGTACGCCGCCGACTACACGCCCTCCGGCTACCTGCTGTGGGGCGACAACGACACCCTCTTCGTGGGCATCTGGCTAGACCCCAGCGAAGGCGATGGCCCCAACAACGGCCACATCGCCACCCTGGAAATTCCCAGCGGCGATCTGCAAATTTTGGACGAAACACATCTTTCAGGTGGACGGCCAAACTACCTCTCGGACTATACCTGGTCAGCCTTCGATGTTTTCTCTGGCAGTCAGGATGATATTTTGACGGGTCGCCTTTACCACCCCGACAGCGGCTTACAAATCTTTGACCAAACCACCTTTGCTGGTAATTCGGGTAATGGCATTTTCAATCCGGCCTGGTCGCCTGCCCCGAACAAAATTGCCTGGCTCACAGGCGATGGCGAACGACGCATGGTACAGGTGTTTGATATGGAAGCCAAAACGGCCGTTACCCTCCTCACCTGGGATCCCGCCCGCTTTGGCGCACTCGTCCCCTCGCCGGTGTGGGGTCCCGACGGGCAGTGGCTGGCACTGGAAGTATGGGCCAACGGCCCCGAAGGCTCTGGCATCTGGCTGCTGGCCGCCGACGGCCGCAGCCAAACCCTGGTAGATGCCGCCGGCCGCGATCCCCATTGGGTCAACGACTTCCAACTCATCTACAGCCTCAACGATGGCCCCCGCCTCTACGACATCAACAGCGGCGAAATGTTCCGCGTGAACTTGCTCGATGGCAGCCGCGTGTGGGGCATCACCCCCGTTGATGACTTGCCCAGCGACACCATTCGCGTCACCGACCCCGCTGGCACAAAGTATGTGTACGCGGTGCAAGATGTGACCATCTACAGCGGCCCCAGCGAAGATTATGAGGTAATTGGCCCTATTTTTGCGGGGCAAACGGCCCTGGTAACAGGTGCGGGTTACAACAACAACTGGTGGCGCGTCATCTGCCCCGATGACACCATTGGCAACTGCTGGGTGACGGGCGACACAGCTTTGGTTGTGCCGGTGGACTCGGCCACGCCGCAGACCGAATTGCCCGATCCTTCGGAGTTGCAGATAGAGTCAAGCAGCACAGAGGTCTCGCCCGACGGCCGTTGGCAAGCCACCGCCAGCCGCACCGAACCAGTTGTCATTCTGCAATCAGAAAAATTCTACACCAGCCTCACCGTTACCGATGGCACAACCATCTGGGCACCCGTAGCCGAGTGGCGCAGCTATGGCCTGGGTGATGTGGCCGTCGCTGTGGTGCGCTGGTCGGCCGACGGCCGTTACCTCTACTACACCAACACTGGCTCAACGGATGGCTGCGGCCTCTTCTTCACTGGCACCGATTTGCATCGCCTGGATGTGAGCGATGGCACGGTGCAAACTATTTTAGAGGATGGTTTAACAGGCAATTTCTCCCTTTCGCCGGATGAAACAGCCGTAGCCTACCTCCGCTTCAACGGCCAGGGGATTGTCGCGGTTGTCCAGAATGTTGCCAGCGGGCAAGCTGACAGCGTAGTTGCCGCCGAAACGGCCGATGGACAGGCTGGCAATATCCTCTGGTCGCCCGACAACGGCCGTTTCCTGTTCACCATCGCCCATAACCCATGCAGCGATGATTGGACACACAGCATCGTGCGGGTTGATGCGGCTGATATAACGGCCGTTACCCTCATCGCCAACGATCCCCGCCGCTTCACCATTCTGGAATGGGCCGACAGCACCGGCACAACCGTGCGCCTCCAAGACGATGGCGGTAATACCTGGTTGTTGAATGTAGATTCAGGCGATTTGACTGCTGAATGATAGCTGTAGGACGATTTTGAAAATCGTCCTACAAAGGAAAACGGCCGATGAAACATCTCTTACTTTTAGGACTACTCTTCCTCACAGCTTGTACATTCGTTAGCGAACCGATTGCTGTGACGCGGATTGTGGTGGCAACGGCCGTTCCGCCCACCACAATGCCCACAGCAACGTCTCTTTCACCAACGGCGACAGCGACAACGGCCGTTTACCCCACCATCTCCCTCACCGAAACCATCCCCTTCACCCACACAAAACATGGTTACACCATACAGTACCCAGTTGGCTTCTACTCGTCGACCCCAGATTTAGACATAGAAAGTGACACCCTACTTGCCACTCATCCGAATGCCGAAGATCATGTAGCACCACTCAGCTACCAAGATTTTTGGATCGTTATTCGGGTCATGGAGAACCCCGATGGATTGAGCCTGGATCAATGGGCTGATTCCCAACTTTTACCCCGAGGCACACAACAATTAACGGTGGATGGCGTACTAGCCTGGCAGGGCAGTGGTATTGCGGCTCCAGGTACAGGGCATGATATTTTTAGCATTGCCACCTATGTCGTCCAAGATGATCACGTCTTCACCATGATAGGATTTGCCCCAACCGCTGATACGCTGCTCCATTACACACCTGTTTACCAATCGCTGTTGGCAACCTTTCGCTTTTTGCCGTGAACGGAGGAGCGCAAATGTATAAACAAAGCCTTTTGTTACTTTTCCTGGTTTATTGGTTGGCTGCTTGCACGGCCGATTTAGAACCGATTGTAGTGACGCGGGTGGTGGAGGCAACGGCCGTTCCTCCCCCACTCACCCCCACGCCTACGCCCCTTCCCGCACTCACCGCCACCCCTGCGCCCCCGACGGCAACGGCAACGGCCGTTGCCACTATCGAGACAGCCACAGCCTTGCCGCCAACGGCCGTTGCCACCGCCACCCCTGCCATCTCCCTCAGCGAATTTCTGTCCACCTTACAAAACACACTCAACACCCGCGACTTTGAAACGCTTAAAGGATTGGTAACTGCCCGCTTTACCCAAAACGTCTATCCCCTCAGAAAGGACATATTTCAACGCGCCCACATCGAGGCACTTGGGCTTATCACCGGAGGATGGGATGGGGAACACTCGCCGGAAATTATGATTGATAAGGAAAATATTTTGGCTGAATTGACTGAACCATTTATGCCAGAAACAGTTTTGGGTACAAATCAGACCATAACGGCCGTCGTCCACAGTTCAGGCTGGGGTACGGCGGGGACGATGCAAGGTCTACTTTACATTACCGTTGAGAACGGGGCTTATGCCTGGGCCGGTATTCTTGCCTCCGGCGACAACTTTACTCTCGTCCCCACTCTCCCCCTGCTGTCTCCGCCACCTGGTTTAATCTATCGGCTAGAAAACGAATGGTGGTATGTTAACCAATCGGGCATAGCCGAAAGCTTACCAATTAACACCCTTTCGCTTAGTATAAACCCTGGCGGCACAGCAGCCTTGTATGCTGATGATGGCGATCATCAAGTGCGGCTGTTTCCCTGGCCCCTGGGTGAGGAAGAAGCTCTTCCTGTTGATGGCACCCTGCTGCATGGCTCCTGGCATATGCCCTGGCTAGATGATGAAACCGTTCTGCTCATGCTTGGCCCCTATGATGAGGGTGTTTACCAGGGGTCTATGGGTAACTTGGCCTTATTCAATGTACTGGAAGGCACTCTGGCGACTTTGCCCATACAACAATCTGTCTACCATTATCCTTCGGTAACGGCCGATGGCCGCATTCTTTACAACAAAGACAATAACACTTACATCTGGCGCGATGGCCTTGAACAGAAACTTGACTTTGCTCAGACCCTATTAATTGATGGGGTGTTGAAGGAAATCTCAGGTTTGCGAGAGCCAGTGATGTCTCCAGATGGACAGTATGTGGTTGGGGTCAGCGGGGTTGAATACGGCCGTTACGGCAGTGCATATGTCTTGGCCGATTTGACCAATCAAACAACAACCCTCCTTTTCCCCTTTATCCATCTACCCACCGATGCCGCCCTCTCCGTCGGCGTTCACTGGAGTCCTGACAGTCAATGGGTAGCTCTCGACCCGCCTGTTTGGATTTGGGATAACAACGTACCGCTTATCTCCGTCGCCAACCCAGAAAACCCTCACCAGTTGGGAACAGGCACAAGCCTGCCTCTCTGGCTAGATGATAACCAGTTAATTTTTAAGTCCGTCAATTATCAGCAGACACGTTGGCGTTATTTGGATTTAGACACAGGTGAGCAATTTTGGCTGGATTTGCCAGATGGCGTGGAGGTTGTGCAGTATGTGCCGCAAAACTGAAAAGACAGGTTTAATTATTGGCCCCTTGCCGCCGCACGGTGAGCCAAATAAAGAGGAGAATGCCTGCCAAACGGCCGATCCCACTCAGCCCAAAAATCAGCTTAAAACTCACCGCATCGGCCAGGTAGCCGCCTAACAATGGCCCAATGACAGCACTGCTGAAGACGGCCGTTTGGAACAAAGCCACCGCTCGCGGCCGCTGCTCATCCGGTGTCAGCGTCAGCAGCAAATTAAAGTTAGACAGGTTATAACCCGCCCAGGCAAAACCGCCCAACACATTCACAAAGGCCACCTGCCAGGGCGCAGTAATAAACAGCCAGCAGAAAGGCAGCAGAGGAATCAAAAAGCCACACACCTGCTGCACCCAAATCGCCCCCTTCTCATCCAGCCAGCGGCCAAACACCCGCTGCCCCAGCAACGCCGACAAACTGCTCACACTCGCCAAAAAGCCAATCATCCCCGCACTGGCCTCAAACTCACTCACCAGATAGACATTGAAAAAGGGCGCGGCAATTTGCAAGGCCAGATTCCAGACAAAGGCACTAATCACCATGCCCACAAAGGCCGGATTTTGCCGGAGGGCGCGGCGCAGTTCGCCGCGCTGGTGCTGGTGAATGGCTCCAGGCACAGGCGCAGGCTCGGCAATGCGGCGGAAGCTGAAGGTGGCAACCATGCCGATGGCGAAGGCCAGGAAGAAGGCCGCCTGATAGCCAAGATGGGGCAGGTTGAAACGGCCGTTCATCGCCGTAATCAGCCGCCCCGCCAACGGTGCCACCACCAACGCCGCCACTCCCATCGCCATATTGCGGCTGCCAAAAAAACGGCCGCGCATAAAGTCAGGCACCAGGTCAGCCACCATCGCCGTCCAGGCCGGATTGGCTAAATTGGCCATAAACGCCCGCAGCCCATTCAGGCCAATGATGAGCCAGATAGCCAGAGCCGGTTCACCCGCCAACAAGGGCAGCAGCGCCAACGCCAGCAGTGCCAGCCGCGCCACACCACCCCCACTCCACAGCACCGTGCGCTTGCGGTTGCCCCGTTCCGCCAGCCGCGCCCCCGGAAAAAGAGCCAGTGCGCCCAGGAGATTGGCAACGGCCGTTAACCAGCCCACCTGTTCATTGTTCGCCCCATACGCCAGAGCAAACAGCACCATAAAGCTCAGATAAAAATTCTCACTCGTGGCCGCAAACAGGCCATCCAGCCAAAAGTAGCGCAAACTAAAAACACGTTCCGGCGACAGACTGTCATCCGCCTGCCGCGCCAATCGCTGGTCTAACGGCCGTATCACCGCCGACCAGTTCCACCGCTGCGGCCGCAAATGATCTTCGCTGGCATTCCAGCGGCGTTGAATCAGGTTTCTATTCGGTAATCGAGACATAACCGGGATTATACTCGCTGGGGCCGATTTCTAACCGTGCCACCCATCTGCCCCTCAGCAATATGGCCCTGCCGCAGGGCGCGGCTGGTTAAAGCCAGCAAAGCGGTGGCAATGTAGACCAGTCCACCCGCCACAAAAATCACGCGGATAGGCAGCCAATCGGCCAGCCAGGCAAACAACAAGGTGGAAAGCATCAGCATCAAATTCAAAAACATACTGCGCAAGGCATACACACGGCCCAGAACGGCCGTCTCCACCGAACTTTGCAGCAGCGCATCCTGCGCCACATCCCGCCAGGCAAACGGCGGCCCAAACACAAAAGCCAACACATGCGCAAACCACAACGTCGGGCTAACCGCATAAATCAGCGTCAGCACCCCCGCCACAAACGCATTGGCAATAATAATCCAGCCCGACCGCCGCGCCAGCAAACGCGGCACCGCCAACACCGACAACACCCCCACAATCTGCCCCGCCCAATACAGCCCATTCTGCCAGCCCCAATCATCCGCCCCCCCACCCAGCGCCCGCTGCACAAAAATCAGCATCAACGCCGGCATCCAAATGCCATGCCCCACATACTCCACCCCCTCCATCCACACCAACACCCGCGCCAACTCATGCCCGCGCAGGTAAGCAATGCCCTCACGGATAGACTGCCGCAAGGGAATGAAGGGCGAGGAGGGATGGGCGAAAGGGGATTCTCGCCCCTCACCCCTCACCCCTCGCCCCTCGCCGATAAACATCTCCAAAACGGCCGCTGCCACAAACAGCCCCACCGCCAGCATAATGAAAACACGGAAACTCAGCACCAGCACCAACGCCCCGCCCAACAGATAACCAATGGCAAAGTAAAGCGGCTTCGTGCTGAGAATCAGGCTGTTGGCCGTCACAAGCTGCTGGCGCGTCACCAATTCGGGGATGATGGCCGAGCGGGCTGGTTCATGCAGCGTCATCGCCGCCGCCAGCCCGGCAACCACAAAATACAACACCCACACATTCGGCGCATCCACCCGCAAAATCAGCAGCAGCGAAGCCACCAACACCGCCCGCCCCATATCCATCGCCATCAGCACCATACGGCGCGGATAACGATCCACCAATGCCCCAGCCATCGGGCCAAGCAAAAATGGGGGAAGTGTGGCGGCTACGGTGACAACGGCCGTTTGCAAAGCCGACCCCGTCTCCTCAAAAATCGTCACCATCACCCCCACATCAAACAAAATCGTCGCCACCCCACTCACCAACTGCCCCAACCACAACCGCACAAAATCACCGTGCCACACCAATTGTTTCATACAGATCGGCCCCTACCCGATCAACGCCTCAACACCCCGTTTATAGAGGCTGTAAGCAATAATAATCCGCTGAATCTCCGACGTGCCTTCCCAAATCCGCTCCACCCGCAGTTCACGGAAATACCGCTCCGCCACATTCTCCCGCATGTAACCACGGCCGCCGAAGATTTGCACCGCATGGTCGGCCACACGGTTCGCCATCTCCGAGGCATACAGCTTGGCCATCGAAGTCTTGGCATGAACCCGCTTCAAATCCTCCTCCGTCACCGCCTCATCTGCCGCCTTCGCCGCCGCATAGGTCATCAGCCGCGCCGCCCAAAGCTCCGTCAGCGAATCGGCCAGCTTCTGCTGCGTCATCTGGTACTCGCTGATGGGGCTGCCAAACTGCACGCGCTGTTTGGCAAAGGCCGTCGCCTCCTCAATCAGCCGATAGGCCGCGCCGCAGCACCGCGCCGCAATCAGCACCCGCTCGTGCAAAAACCACTCCTTGCTCAGCGACAACCCGCCGCCCACCTCACCAAAACGGTCGGCATCCGGCACACGCACGTTGTTAAAGGCAATCTTGAGATGGCCGTCAATCAGGTTGTGGCTGTACTTGGAATGTTCGATGACTTCGATGCCAGGCGTATCGAGGTCTATAAAGAAGAGCGTGTTGCCATCGCCAATCTCGGGGTCGGTGGCACATTGAATGACCACGAAGTCGGCCACATCGGCCGATGTCACATGCCATTTCTCGCCATTGATGAGCCAATCGCTGCCGTCACGCACGGCCGTTGTACTCAACACACTGGCATCAGAACCCGCATTCGGTTCCGTCACCGCATAACAAGCCGACCGCTTGCCCTCGGCCGCTGGCCGCACAAAACGCTCAATCTGCTCCGCATTGGCGTGCTTCAACACAATCGCCGGTGCCCACACCAGCCAGCCCAGCGCATTGGTCGCCTTGCCAATCTCCTCATTAATCACCACCTGCGCCTCCCAACTGTACTCCGTGCCACCGACGGATTTGGGTAAGCTGCTGGCGTGAATGCCTAACGGCCGTATCCGTTCCACAAACGCCCGCCGCCGCTCCGGCGACAAATAGCCATCGGCCATCTCCACTTCCACTTCCAGCGGAATCAACTCCTCATACACCAACTTCCGCACCGTCTGCTGTAATGCCTGTAACTCTGGCGAGAGATGAAAATCCATATAAATCTCCTAAAAAGAGGGGAACTCAGGGGAACTAGGGGAACTTAGGGGAACTTACGAGTTCCGCTAAGCTCCTATGAGTTCCCCCCAGTTCCCCATTAGTTAATATTCGGCAACTGCCCCATCTCATAAAAAAACGGCCGTTCCCCCTCATAAGCCATCGCCGCCTGGAAAACCACCGCATCCTCATACGCCGGGGCCACCAACTGAATCCCCGTCGGCACACCAGCCGCGCCGATGCCCGACGGTACCGCCAAAACCGGACAGCGGCTCAACGTGTTGAAGGGATACGTCATCACCCAGCCCAAAACCGGGTCAACCACCTGCCCGTTGATGGTCAACTCATCCTTGCTGTAATCATTATCCGCCGCCACCCCCGTCTTGGCGATGGTCGGGCAAATGAACACATCATACTCGTCAAACACCCGGCTCAGACTGGCATACATCTGCCCCGCCACCAGCTCCGCCTGGTAAGATTGGTGA
Source organism: Ardenticatenaceae bacterium (assembly GCA_020634415.1). The sequence continues at coordinate 20,351 of JACKBT010000033.1, read as the reverse complement.
ATCGTCACCTGCTGCGATAGTTCCGCAAAATACTTTACATAATCAGTCAGCAAATCCCGCTGCTCCGAATGGTACGATTCCAACAGAAACGCCCCCATCGCCCCATATCCTAAATGGTGCATCGCCGCCGTATGCACCGCCTCCGTCCAGCCCAACTCCACCGCCTCCACCGTCGCCCCCAGGCTGCGGAAGACAGCCAACGCCGCCAGCGTGTTTTCGCGCACATCATCCTCAACCGGCTGGTAGCCGAGGTCAAGCGAATAGGCGATACGCCAACCGGCGATGCCCTCATAGTCCGTCGGCAGCGTCAGCTTGGGCTTGAGGCTGGCAATGTCCAATGGGTGCGGCCCGGCGATGATGTTTTGCATCAAGATACAGTCGCGCACCGTCCGCGCCATCGCCCCCGAATGGTTGTAATACTCCAAATTAAAGGGCGGGTCTTCCGGCACACGGCCGTATGGAGCCTTATAGCCCACCACGCCCGATTGGGACGCAGGAATGCGAATCGAACCACCGATGTCACTGCCCGTCGCCAGCGTCGTCGTCCCCGCCGCCAACGCCGCCCCCGACCCACCCGACGAGCCGCCGGGGGTCATCGCCAGATTCCAGGGGTTGCGCGTCACCCCGTTCAGCTTCGACCAAGTATACCCCGCAATCGAGAACTCCGGCGTACAGGTGCGGGCATGGACGATGGCTCCGGCATCCAGCAGCCGCTGCACCATCAGGCTGTTGTGGTCGGCCACATTGTCCTGCCACAACAGCGAGCCGTTGCTGGTTATCTTGCCCACAATCAGGGGTTCGTCTTTCACGGCGAGAGGGATGCCTTCTAACGGCCGTTCCTCCCCCCGCATATACCGCTCCTCCGCCACCTTCGCCGCCGCCATCGCCTCCTCAAAATAGGTAAAGGCAAAGGCATTTATCTGCGGCTCCACCGCCTCCGCCCGCGCCACCACCGCCTGCATCAACTCCACCGGCGACAATGTTTTCTCCTTAAATCGTTGGATAGCCTGGACGGCCGTTACATAACACAAATCATTCATCACAACCTCATTTCAATTCATTTTTATTATCGTAGGGGCGAGGCATCGCGGGGAATCGCCCGCCGTTGCCCAACACCCCCTCACCGCGATGCCTCGCCCCCCTATTCCCAAAACCCAACACCTGTCTCCATCCCCATCATTTCCCATCCACCGACCGATACCACGATGGCGCGTATTGGTAAACCCTTGAATCTCATGGCATTGTGGGTTGGGGGGCGAGGCATCGGCGCAGGGCCGTATTGGTGAATTGCCAACATACCCCGCCGATGCCTCGCCCCTACGGAATGGTCATGGTTGTGATGGAATTGTCACAGAATCAATGTCATCTTGGCAAGAAGATTGTCCAAATTGTCGCGGTCTTCCGCCCAACGCGCCGGATTGTCACGAATATATTGGCGCACCGCCTTCAATTCCCGTTCATTGCGAATAATGCGCTCATAATACCCCCGCTGCCACACCTTGCTGCCCCGCGCCTGGCGCACATTGTTAATCCGCCGCGCTACCAATGATTTATAATTGCCCACCACCGCCCCCAACGAACCCGCCAGCAGACGCGGCGCACCAGAGTCAAAAACGGGAAAGACAAAATCTTGGGTTTGCACCACAATCCCATGCGTGTGATTGGGCATGATGCAATATTCATCCAGTTCAACCCCCTGTGCGTGGGGTTGGGTGGGAATGTTGTGCCAGGCGTGGAGGGCGATGTCGTGGAAACGGCCGTCCGCAAACAACCATTCCCGTCCATACGTACAAATCGTCACAAAATAATACCCCGCCGCCCGATAATCCCACCCCCGCAGCCGAATAGACCGCCGCTGATGCCTCCCTGGATCATACCTCTGCGCCATCATTACCTCCTAATTACCAACATATCCATCGTTTTATCGTAGGGGCGAGGCATCGCGGTAGATCGTTCGTTATTACCCAACACCTTCCTCCCCGCGATGCCTCGCCCCCCTATTCCCAAAACCCAACACCCCATCCATCCCCAACATTCCCATCCACCAACCGATGTCATGATGGCCCGTATTGGTAAACCTTTGAATCTCGTGGCGTTGCAGTTGGGGGCGAGGCATCGGCGTAGGGGCGTGTTGGGTTCCCTCTAACATTTGCCGCCGATGCCTCGCCCCTACAGAGGTTACAGGTCGTTGATTAATTTTTGGAATTCCGCCTCATCCGCGAAAAACTCCAGGAGGGTGCGGTGGATGAACATCCAGCCGCCACCCACCCGGCGCAGCAGTAGCCGCGCCGCCATCTCATCCAAATAAGCAATCAACTTCCGATCCTGAAACGGGAACGGCAGCACCCCCTGCCGCGCCAACAACCACCGCAACACATAATGCTGCACCACCACCTCCCCCCCATATTGCACCAGTCCGACAAGCAGTCCGCTAATCAGCCCACCAATTAGCCCGAAAATCAGCCCGCCAATCAGCCTGGCAAATAGTCCAAAAATCAGCCCAAAAATCAGCCCGTAAACAAGGCCTGTGCGCCGGGCATTGCGCCAGGATGCCCAAATGCCCTGATTGGGTTGGGTACGCTGGCGTGTTTCACTTGTCTGAATAAACGCTTGCAGCCCGAGAATCAACTCACCGCTCAGCCCGCAAATCAGGCCACCAATCAGTCCAACAATCAGTCCGCCACTCAGCCCAGCAATTAGCCCGACAACCAGTCCACTGATCAGTCCGACAAGCAGGCCTTCTTTGGCTTTGGCCCACAATCGCGGCAAGAAGGGGCGTTGCCAGCGCACTTCTTCAACCAACTCGATCTCATTATCATGTATGCCACTCAGCCCGACACTCAGTCCGATGAGTAAGCCGATAAGCAGCCCCCTTATCAGCCTGAAGACCAGGCCATTAAGCAGTCCGACAAGCAGTCCGACAAGTAGGCCGGCAATCAGCCCACTCAACCAGCGGAAGGGGGTGGTGGCAGGCAGCCAACTAGGTTGCAGGCGCTCGATCTGGAAAAGAGATTGGTCATGGCTTTGCAATTGGCTGGCAATGTGGTGCAGCCAGGTTAGGGCTTCCTGGTCATTATACAAGCTAGCAGCGGGCAAAGGACGGCGGTGCAGGTTGCGCTGGATATAGGCCGTAAACAGTTGGCTCCGTCTATCCCCTAAACCATCTCCTTCAGGCAGGGGCACTTCTTTATAAGTAAAAGCCATCAAATTGAGCATCAAGGGGGATTGCGCCAACCCGCGCCAATTCTCGTCGTTGGCTACCGCTTGGCGCAGGGCGGCCAAGGGGTAGCCAAAGCTGGCCAGGTAGTTGTCTATTTGGGTGGGGGTGAGGGGTTGGAGGCGGATAGCGGTACTTAGGTTCAGCCGTGCTTGCAACTGCTGATAATCAGCCAAGCGGCTGCACACCACCATGTCGGCGGCGTGGTCGGCTTTGAAACTGTTGATGGCCTCAACGCAGGCATCACGCTGCTCTGCGGCTACTTCATCCAGCCCATCCAGCAGCAGCGTCAACTGGCTGCCCGCCAGCCAGTCGCGGCTCAACTGGCGCGGCGCCTGGTACTGCAGCAGCAACTCCTCCTCCATCCAATCCGTCAACGCCGTCCGCTCCCGCGCCCACGAGGAGAGATTGAGGACGATGGGAATGGGTTCGGCGGGGTCAGCTTGAGCGGCGGTCAGCAGTTCTTGCAGCAGTTGCAGCAGGGCAATCGTCTTGCCGCTGGCCGGTTCGCCCAAAATCAGCAGCGAGCGTCCCCGCGCCGCAAATATCTCGCCCAGGCTGGTCTCCGGCGGGATGGGCTGCTCCTCAGGATAGAGGCTGCGGTTTGGTCGGTTGAGGGCATCGTGCTGGTAGCTCAACCCCAGCGACAAAGCCACATCGTTATGCAACGATGGCTCTAACACGCCCTCAATCCAGGTGGTGTGGATGTTGTTGAGGATGTTTTGGCGGTTGCGTTGTTGGGGTGTGTTAGCGGGTGCGGTAGTGACGGCAAAGGTCAATTCATGCACTGCAGGCCAAGCAAAGCCTGGGCGCAGTTGGGGCAAAATCTCGGTTAGTTCCGGTAAACGCCTTTGCCGTTGTAAGGAGGTGATGAGGGCGTAAATCTTGGCGGATTTTGTCCCTCCTTCCAGGTCATCCCAATCCAGCCCCAAATCCACCACCAAGCCTTTTAGCTCTTCCATATCGAAGCGGTGAGCAACTTGTTGGTGGAATTCTCGAAGTGTGGTCATGGTTGGTGTGATCAACAATCGGCGTACCAGAAATTGTACAGAGGAAGATCACAAATTCCAAAACAACGGCCGTCCGTAGGGGCGAGGCATCGCGGGAAATCACCCATCGTTACCCAACACACCCCTCACCGCGATGCCTCGCCCCCTATTCACCAAACCCAGCACCTATATTCATCCCCAACATTTCCATCCACCAATTGGATGTAACAACGGCCGTATGGGTAAACCCTTAAATCTCGTGGCATTGCGGGCAGGGGGCGAGGCATCGGCGTAGGGGCGTATTGGTGAATTGCCAGCATACCCCGCCGATGCCTCGCCCCTACGGGAAACCAATTACCCCATTACCACCGCCGGCACCCCCGCCTTCTGCACCAGGGCATTAAAGGCCGGCACATCCGTCGCCAAAATCTCCTGCAAATTGTCCACCTGCTCATCAATTTGCGCCGAGAGATGGGCGAAGACCTCATACGTCTGCTTGGTGGGGGCCGAATCCGAACTAGCCATCACACTGGGCATGTCGGCCAGCTTATTGACCAGCATGGAGGGGTAGTTGAGGAAGTCGGAGCGGGTTTTGGCTTTGGTTTGGACGAGGTTTTCTTCAACGGCCGTTAACGCCTCCTTCAACCCCTCACCCTTCGCCCGCACCGCCTCATCCCTCACCCGCTTCAACCAGCCATCCACCTGCTCGCGCACATCCCGCAGTTGGTTAATCGCCTCATGCGTCGCCGACTGCTTATTCCGAATTTGCAGCATCAGCTTAAACTTAGCCTCCAAATCAGCCTGCGTCGCTTTGATGCGCGGGTCAGTCAGAATGTGGAAATCGGCCGTTTGCGCCCAATCCCCCACCGCCAGCCGCACCTGATAACGACCCGGTGCCGCCATCGGCCCCGTCACCCCCACCGTCGTGTCCCCCTTAATCTTCGTCGCATCCGGGTACTGCGTATCCCACACAAAGCGGTTCATCCCCGCCGCCGCCCGCACCACTTGCACCTTGTCGTCGCCCTCCGGCTTGGTGCTAGAGAAACTGCGAATCTCATGGCCGTCACCGTCCAGCAGCGTCAGCGTCACCTCGCTCTCCGGATTCTCCTTAAAGTAATAATGAATCGCCACGCCCTGCGGCGGGTCTTGCCCCGCATCCAGCATCGTATACTCACGCTCGCCAAAATCATTCTGGCGCACGTAATAGGTCGCCGTCACCCCCAGCATAATCATGTACTGCTTGTTGTCAGGTACGCTGCTGTCGAAGGCGCGGGTGAAGAGGGCATTGGGCAAGCGGTAAGTGTCACGCGGGCGCAGCAAAACGGCCGTTTCCCCCGCCATCGCCTCACTCATCTGGTGCAACTGGGTCACATCATCCAAAATCCAGAAGGAACGGCCGTGTGTGGCCGCCACCAAATCATTCTCCTTCACCAGCAAATCATACACCGGGCAGACGGGCAGATTGGCCTGCAACGACTGCCAATTCGCCCCATCGTCAAAGGAGACGTAGACGGCCGTTTCCGTCCCCGCATACAACAGCCCCCGCCGCCCCGGGTCTTCCCGCACCACCCGCGTAAAGTCAGCGTCGGGGATGCCATTGGTAATCAACTGCCAGGTTGCGCCGTAATCGTTCGTCTTGTAGAGAAACGGCCGATAATCATCCAACTTATAGCGCGTCGCCGCCACATACGCCGTTCCCGCCTCATGGGGCGATGGCTCAATCATGCTAATCATCGTCCACTCCGGCAAATCCGGCGGCGTGATGGCCTGCCAATTGGCCCCGCCATCCCGCGAAATATGCACCAGCCCATCATCCGACCCCGCCCACAGCACCCCCGCCGCCACCGGCGACTCGGCAAAAGCAAAGATCGTCGCGTAATTCTCCGCCCCCGTCGTATCCTTCGTCACCGGCCCGCCCGATGGCACCAGCTTGGCTGGGTCGGCCCGCGTCAGGTCAGGGCTGATGGCCTGCCAGCTCATGCCCTCGTCCGTGCTGCGGAAAACCAGATTGGCACAGGTGTACAGCACCTTCGGGTCGTGCGGCGAGAAGGCGATGGGGAACGTCCACTGGAAGCGATATTTCCACGACTCCGCCCCCCAGCCGCGATGGGACTCCGGCCACACCGTCACCAGCTTAATCTGCCCCGTGCTGTGATCATACCGCTGCAGCGGCCCGCCGCCACCGGGCGAACTGCCCAACGCCCCCACATACACAATGTTGGGGTTCTCAGGATGCACAGCGATGTGGCCGCTCTCGCCCGTCCCCGCCGCGTAACAATCCTGCCAGCTAATCGCCCCCGACCCCGTGCGGCTGGGCACGCTAATGCTGGAATTATCCTGCTGCGTGCCATACAGCCGATAGGGGAACTGGTTATCGGCGGCCACATGGTAAAATTGCGCCGTCATCTGGTTGTAAATGGTAGACCAGGACTTGCCGCCATTAAAGCTGATACAGGCACCACCATCGTTGCCCTCAATCATCCGCTGCGGGTCGTTGGGGTCAATCCACAGCCCATGATTATCCCCATGCGGTGTGCTGACCTCTACAAAATTCTTGCCGCCATCCACCGACTTCCACATGCGCAAATTTAGCACGTACACCGTGTTCTCGTCCTGCGGATCGGCAAAGATGTGGCAGTAATACCAGGGCCGCGCCCGCAAATCGCGGCTGTCGTTCAGCAACTGCCACGTCGCCCCGCCATCATCGGAGCGGAAAACACCGCCGTCGGGCAGGGCATCCATAATGGCCCACACCCGCCCCGATTGGGCCGGCGAGACAACCACGCCGATGCGCCCCATCGTGCCTTCCGGCAGCCCTGGGTTATCGCTAATCTTCGTCCAACTGTCGCCGCCATCGCTGCTTTTGTAGATGGCACTGCCCGGCCCGCCGCTCTCCAGCGTCCAAAAGTGGCGCACCATCTGATAGGTGGCGGCATAGAGGATGCGCGGGTTATTGGGGTCCATAGTCAAATCCACCGCGCCCGTTTTCTCGTCTACGTACAGCACCTTTTCCCACGTCGCGCCGCCGTCACGCGAGCGAAAAACGCCCCGCTCCTCGTTCGTGCCAAAGGCGTGGCCGAGCGCGGCCACGTAAACCAAGTCGGGGTTTTGGGGATGGATGCGGATTTTGGCGATGTGGCGAGTGTCGCGCAGGCCAACGTTGGCCCAGGTCTGGCCGCCGTCTGTGCTTTTGTACACGCCGTCACCGTGTGACACGTCCAGCCGGATGGTGTGTTCGCCCGTACCCACGTAGATGACATTGGGGTCGGCTTCAGAAACAGCGATGTCGCCGATAGCGGCCGTTTTGAAGTAGCCATCGGAAATGTTGTGCCAATACTGCCCGGCATCATCCGTCTTCCAGACACCGCCAGCACAGGCACCGAAGTAGAAAACGGCCGTCTCTCGCGGATGCCCGGCCACAGTCACCACACGGCCGCCACGCGGCGGCCCGACACAGCGCCATTGCACGCTGTTCAATAAAGCAGGATTGAGTTTTGTCATGATGTTCCTCCAGGGAAATTGAGATTGGAGACTGGAGATTGGGAGATTGGAAATTGCGAAGAGCCAGCCTCGTTGGGATGGCGAACTATACCTTAATTTGGGGGAGAGGGGTGGTAAATATGAGGGGATTTGTGGGGATGGGGGTGTGGTATAATAACGGCCGTATTCAAATTGGTATCTGCTGTAGTCTATGCACATCATTACGCGGAAAAGATTGAACGAATTTGTTGAGACGTATCCCGATGCCTATGCAGGTCTTGAGCATTGGTATCGGCTCATGAAACAGCATGATTTTGGCAATTTTGTAGAATTACGGGCTATTTTCCCTAGTGCCGATCAGGTGGGTAAGCTGACGGTATTTAACATTGGTGGTAACAAAGTACGCTTGATTGCCGCAATTCATTATAATCGGCAAAAGATTTATATTCGCGCTGTTTTGACCCATGAGGAATATGACAAAGGTAAATGGAGAGAATGAAATATGTTAACCCAACAAGTCGCCACAATTGAACGAGCCTGGCCTGCCTTATCTCCGGTTGTCGGTGTCCCTCACACTGAAGCTGACTACAACAAGCTTGTTTCCTTGCTTGATGCTTTGATTGATCTTGTCGGAGAAAATGAAGAACATCCTTTAGCCTCATTAATGGAAGTGATTGGTGTCTTGATTGAACGATATGAAGATGAACATGTGCCAGAACTAATCAACTTGTAAACAACGACTAAGCCTATTTGTCACAACACCCCACATACCTTCGTATTGTAGACATCATGACCCTTCGATTTATCACAAGTTTGAGCGTTGATGAATGTTATGAACGGCTAAACGGAGCTTTTGATCCAAACCGAGGCTTGTATGCCACGCTTAGAGCTATAGACAAAAAGAGTGCTTTTGAAATTGGCACGATTCGTCATAGAAAAAACAACGTCACGGTGCACTTCTTTGGGAATTTACGGCCGTTTAGTACGGGTACGAAGATTACAGGCTATATTGGGTTGCGAAGCAAGTTATGGGCAGACATTTGGTATCTGTTTTTCCTGATTGGTACATTGATTGTAATGTTGTGGAGTGTAGTCGCGGGAGAGTTTGGTATAGTTATCTTTGCTATTTTGGGATTCATTTTTAATCAATATGGGCGGAAGGAGTTCAACAAGGCAATCGATCAAGCGCAAGCCTACTTGCTGGATTTTTTGTTAACTACACTTGAAGCGATGCAATTGGAGCCAATGGATGATGAGGCAAGAGCAGAAATCAAGCAGCAGGAGTGAGCGGGACAAAATCTGGGGTGGAGTTGATTGAGGAGCAGAGGGGAGATGTTGATTCGTTGGATGGGGAGCAGTTGCAGTGGGCAACGGCCGTTCCCCCGCCCCTCTCCCCAATAACAAAGCCATATCCGCTTGACAGCAAATTTCCATGTGGCTACACTGTAGCCACATGCTGCCATTTAGGGCAGTAATGGAGAAAAATGGCTACAGAAATCGGCATCCGAGAATTGAAAAACGAAGCCTCGCGCATCGTGCGCACTGTCCGTGAGGAGATGGCAGAATACGTCATCACCGTGCGCGGCGAACCAGTTGCTTTATTAATTCCCCTAACAGAGGCCGACGAAACCCGCCTGAAAGAGCAGGCTATCGAGACCGAATTAGAGGAGTGGGCGGCTTTAGCCACAGCCATTGGTGCAGCCTGGCACTCATCAAAATCTGGGGTGGAATTGGTAGAGGAGCAACGGAGGGGCTAATGGCGGTGATAGATGCCAGCGTTTTTGTGGCGATGTTGAACCCCACTGAACCTGGTTATGCGGCTAGTGTGGCCTGGTTTCAGCAAGAGGCACGTTTGAAGAAAGTTATTTCGGCTCCTGTCATTTTGATGGCCGAAGTAGCTGCCGCGATGAGCCGAGGCATGGGCAATACCACTCTAGCTCATCAGGTCATTCAACAATTATCCCGTTCAACCTCTATTCAACTTTATCCCATCACGCAAAGTTTGGCGGAGCAAGCGGCCGTTATTGCTGCCGATCATCGTATTCGAGGATGTGATGCCGTTTATGTGGCTTTGGCACAGCAGTTGGGGGAAACGTTGATTACGTTGGATAGGGAGCAGTTGCAGCGGGGAACGGCCGTTATCCCCACCAACCAACCCTGACCACCACCCAACTTTTAGACCAAGCTCCCCTCAGTTCCCCCAGTTCCCCCTCATAAAAAAATTGGTAACTGGACAACCCTCCAATTACCAATTACCCAATTACCCCACGCCTACCGCTTCGTCCGGCCAAACAACCCACCCTTTTTATCCGGCTGTTGCTGCTGTCTTTGCTGTCTCGGTTGTTGCGCTTGCTGCTTCGCTTCTTGCTCCCGCACCCGTCGTTCGCGCACACTCGACGGCAAGAACATCTCCGGCGGAAAGTCAAACCCATGATTTTTGAGATCCTCCTCAAAACGCGGCCGATAGCCGCCCGGCACAAACTCACCATTAATGTGGCCTTCATCATCCCGCTCCCGCTCCTCAAAGCGGAAAATATCTTGCACAATCACCGTATCCCCCTCAATACCGATGATTTCCGTAATATTCATCACCTTGCGCGTGCCATCCCGCAGCCGCGCCTGCTGCACAATCAGATGAACGGCCGATACAATCTGCTGCCGCACCACCGGCAAAGGCAAATCCATCCCCGCCATCAAAATCAACGTCTCTAAACGAGAGATCACATCACGCGGCGTATTGGCGTGCGTCGTCGTCAGGCTGCCATCATGCCCCGTATTCATCGCTTGCAGCATATCCAGCGTCTCCGGCCCACGACACTCACCCACAATAATGCGATCCGGACGCATCCGCAGCGCATTCTTTACCAGGTCACGAGTGGTTACTTCCGTATCTTCCCGATTAGCCTTCTTCTTGGTCTCGGCGCGGATAACGTGCCGCTGTTGCAGGCTCAACTCCGCCGCATCCTCAATCGTCACAATGCGTTCGCCGTCAGGAATGAAGCTAGACAACACATTGAGCAGCGTAGTTTTACCAGAGCTAGAGCCACCGGCCACCACAATGTTGAGTTTAGAAACCACACAGGCTTCCAAAAATTTCGCCATATCTTCGCTCATACTGCCAAAATTGATGAGGTCTTGTACGCCTAACGGCTCTTTGGCATATTTACGGATGGTGACAGCGGGGCCATCAATGGCACAGGGGGGCACGACGGCATTCACCCGCGAACCGTCAGGCATACGGGCATCTACCATCGGGTTCTCGGCATCAATCACCCGCCCTAAGGGGTCTGTAATCTTGCGAATGATGCGCTCGACATGGGCGTTATGGGCGAATGTAACATCAGATTTGACCATACGGCCGTTCTGCTCCACATACGTCAAATACGGCCCATTCACCATAATCTCCGTCACCGAATCATCATCCAACAGCACTTGCAGCGGGCCAAACCCATACAACTCATCAATAAACAGGCCAAAGACATCCTCCTCTCGCCCCTCCGGCACAAACAACCGCCCACCACTCTGCGCCGCCTCAAACTTCTCCCGCAGCCAGCTCAGCACCTTAGGATCATCATAGTTCCCAGGAACCTTGCCCTCCAGCCGTTCCACCAGCCACAAAATCCCATCAAACAGTTCGGTGTCGTTATTTGTTGTCATAGTTATTCTTTGTAACTGGAGACTAGAGACTGGAGACTATTTAATCTCCAGTCTCCAGTCTCTAGTCTCCAATCTCCCCCTTAAAGCCGCGACGGCGGCATAAACATCTTAGCCGGGAAGGTAACGCCATAACTTTTCAGACGCTCCTCGCATAACGGCCGTCTACCACTCGGCTCAAACCCCCCAGCCACCTTACCATCCTCACCCGGCTTCTCCACAAAACTAAACACATCTTGCAGCGTAATCATATCCCCCTCCAAATCCGCCACTTCCGTAATATTAATAATCTTACGGCTGCCATCCCGCAGCCGCGCCTGCTGCACAATCAAATCCACCGCCGACGCAATCTGCTTCAACACCACCAAAATCGGCAAAGACATCCCCGACATCAACACCAGCGTCGTCAGGCGCGAAATCGTATCCCGCGGCGTATTGGCATGAATCGTCGTCAAACTGCCATCCTGCCCCGTATTCATCGCCTGCAACATATCCAGCGCCTCACCACCACGACACTCACCCACCACAATCCGTTCCGGCCGCATACGCAGCGCATTCCGCACCAAATCTCGAATCGAAACCTCCGTGCTGTTCGGCCCAATCGCCTTCTTCGTCTCCAAACGCACCACATGCTCCTGCAACAGACTCAACTCCGCCGCATCCTCAATCGTAATAATCCGCTCATCGGCCGGAATAAAACTAGACAACACATTCAACAGCGTCGTCTTCCCCGAACCCGTCCCCCCCGCCACAATAACATTCAACTTTGCCACCACACAGGCTTCCAAAAACAAAGCCATATCATCCGTCATACTGCCAAAATTAATCAAATCCTTGATGCCAAACGGGTTCTTAGAAAACTTACGGATGGTAATATTGGGGCCATCAATCGCCACCGGCCCAATCATAGCATTCACCCGCGAGCCATCCGGCAGACGCGCATCCACCAGAGGCGACTTCGCATCCACATACCGACCCAATGGCTTAATTATCTTGTTGATCACACGCTCCACATGACCATCATTCACAAATTGAATCTCATCTGCCACCCCCAACTTGCCCTTGCGCTCCACATAGGTCAAATCAGCCCGATTCACCATCACTTCTGTAACGCTCTCATCATCTAAAATCTTCTGCAAAGGGCCAAACCCAAAAATCTCATCCAGAATCATGTCGAAGATTTCCTCTTCTTCATCGGCACGAATCTTGATGCTGTCATGCTGCTTGGCCCGCTCAAAACGGCGCAGGATGCGTTCCAATGTTTTAGCATTGTCCCGATCCATCACCGTATCTTCGGGCAAAGAAGATTCAATTTTTTGAGCTAACCACAGGACGGTTTTGGCGCGTTCGCGATCATATTCGGTCATATTTATGACTCCGGTAAGTGGGTAATTGAGTAATTGGGTAACGGGGCAATTATCCTACTCATCAATTCCTCTGGTAAATAGTTCAACACATTCGTTTATCTGATAGCTAAACAAGTACACCAAACCCACCAATCTGACCATAGGCAGATATTACCACGATATGAGATGTGATTGCCACTGAACTGGAGGTACGTTACACTCATTTTATGGTTTGGCGATGGTTGCTGCTGTTATTATTGGTAATGAGTTTAGCTGCCTGTGACACAGAAGAGGTGCCCACGGTGTCACCTGAGGAGATTGTGCAGAAAACGGCCGATTCCCTCAACCAACTCCCCGGCTTCCACTTCATCATCGAGCGCACCGGCGCCCCCGCCTTCGTAGACCCCGACGGCCTCATCGCCTTCCGCCGCGCCGAGGGGGATTACACCGCCCCCGACAAAGCCAGAGCCATTGTGCGTGTCATTGCCCCCGGTCTGGTCACAGAGGTCAATGTGATCAGCATTGGGGCGGTGCAGTGGCAAACCAACATCGTCACGGGCGCGTGGGAGGAACTGCCACCCAACTGGGGCTTTAATCCCGCCGTTTTGTTTGATCCGGCGGTGGGGCTGCCAGCTATTTTGCAAAATGATCTATCTGAACTGCAATTGGTGGGTACCGAGCCGCTAGAAGGGGTGACGAATGACGCGGTGTATCGGCTAACGGCCGTTGTCGCTGGCGACTCCATCTACCAAATGAGCGGCACCTTAATTGGCCCTGAGGCGGTAACGGCCGAATTTTGGGTAGACCCCGCCACCTTCCACCCCCTCCGCATCCTCGTCACGGAACCCGTACCTGGCAGCGATGAACCCAGCCTGTGGCAGGTAGATTTCAGCCAGATGGGCGAGGTGGTGGCAATTGAGCCGCCCGGTGAAGAGTAGGTATATTTGTATATTGGTATAGTAGTGTAGGCTCACCAATACACCAATATACAAATAAACCAATATACCCGTATACGAATCGCCTAATTCACGATGGGGAAGCCAATCGGCTCAGTGTTAATATCCAGCCAAACTGTGAGGAACCTATGTTAAAAAGACTCTTTTCGCTTATTTTATTGATGAGTTTGTTGATTCTGATCGCCTGTAATGAGGAGCCGGAACCCCTGCCAACGGCCGTTCACCCCACCACCGCCGCCGAAGTCGCCGCAGACGATACGGCCGTTCCCACCCACACCGCCATCCCCCCCACCCACACCGCCACCATCGCCCCCACCCTGCCCCCGCCACCCACCATGACCCTGGCCCCCACCGCCACCACCATCCCCGCCACACCCACCCCCACTCCCCTGCTCCTGCTCACCGCCGCCGATTTCGGCACAGAGCGCAACCCCCTCACCGGCGAATTGGTAGATGACCCAGAACTGCTGCAAAGACGGCCGTTCACCGTCAAACTCTCCAACTCCCCCGCCGAATTCACCCGCCCCCAGTCCGGCCTCAACCAGGCCGACATCGTATACGAACACACCACTGAAGGCTACATCACCCGCTTCACCGCCATCTTCTACGGCCACACCCCAGAAAAAGTTGGCCCCATTCGCAGCGCCCGCCTCATTGATGTAGAACTGCCCGCCATGTACGATGCCGCCCTCTTCTACTCCGGCTCCAGCGTCGGCGTGGGCAACCGCCTCTTCAGCTCCGACTTCCGCGAGCGTGTCTTCTCCGAAAACCCCAATGATGGCTTCTACCGCACCGGCGAAGACAAACCCTGGGAACACACCCTATACGGCCGTCCCGCCGAATTTTGGCAAGCCATCGCAGCCCGCGACCTCAATCGGCCGCCCCAATTCCAAACCTACATGGCCTTTAGCGACTTTGTGCCCGAAGGCGGCACACCCTCCAGCGGCGTGATGATTGACCACAGTTGGACGGAGTTTGAGTGGCAGTATGATGAGGCAAGCGGCCGTTATCTACGCTGGTCCGATGGCGAAATACACCGCGACGGCAACACCGACGAACAAGTATCCGCCGCCAACGTCATCCTCGTCTTCCCCATCCACGCCCTCGACCCCACCATCTGCGAGCAGATTGCCCGCGACGGCACTTGCTCCCATCTCTCCGTGCAGGTGCAGTTGTGGGGATCAGGCGATGCCATCGTTCTGCGCGACGGCCAGCGCTTCGATGTCGTCTGGCACCGCGAAAACCGCAACGACATGCTCACCTTCACCGACCATGACGGCAATCCCTTCCCCCTAAAAATTGGCAATAGCTGGGTGCAGGTCATCCCCAACTGGCTCGATCATCCCGTAACCGTGCTGCCGTAATGGGTAATGGGTAATCGGTTAACCGATTACCCATTACCCATTACCTCCAACAGCTTCCCATCCTGCAAACTATAAATCCGATCCACTGCTTCTATCACTTTAGGGTCGTGGCTGGCGATAACGGCCGTTACCCCCGTCTCCTCCACAATAAAACGCAGCAGCTCAATAATCTGGTGCCCCGTAGCCGTATCCAACTGGCCCGTAGGCTCATCCGCCAGGATGAGAGACGGTTGATTCGCCAACGCCCGTGCCAGAGCAATCCGCTGCTGCTCCCCGCCCGACAGCTCATAGGTGCGATGATTGGCCCGGTCAATCAGGCCCACCATATTCAGCACCTCATCGGTGCGCTGCCGCCGCTCCTTAGCCGAGGCCCGAATCAGCCGCAGCGGTGCTTCAATATTTTCCCGCGCTGACAAAAAGGGCAGCAAGCCAAAAGTCTGGAAGACAAAGCCAATTTCCCGGCGGCGCAGTTCAATGCGCTCATTATTAGACATACCCGCCAATTCACGGCCGTTTACCCGCACACTGCCGCCCGTCGGCTCATCCAACCCCGCCACCAGATTCATCATCGTCGTCTTGCCCGAACCCGATGGCCCCTTCACCGCCACCATCAGCCCCGCCGGTATTTCCAGGCTGACATCGTTGACGGCGTGAACCTTTTCCGCGCCCACATCAAAGACGCGCTCCAGGTTTTGGAGAACGACAGCCGGCGGACGCGGCGTGGCGGGTTTTTCCGGTACGCTTTCAAGCTTAGGCGGTCGCCAGACATCGCCATTGGTAGTAGAGGCGGGGACGGTATCGGCCGTTTTCTGCAACCCCGGCCACACCGACACATGCGTCTCCTCCAACCGCAGCTTCACCCGCTCACTCAAATCCAATGTTTCTACATAAGCCTGTGGCAGTTGCAGCCGACCCGCCCGATCCAGAATCACCCACTCTTCCTCGTGCAGTTCGCCATCATGCGTGTTGCGGCGGCGAATTTCGGTGCTGGTACGGCCGTCGCGGATCGCCACCACCCGATCCACCTTATTCGCCACCCGCTGATCATGGGTCACAATCACAATGGTTGTGTTATAGGTCTGGTTAATGCGGCGCAGCGCGGCAAAAATCTCGTCCGATGTAGCCGTATCCACCTGCCCCGTTGGCTCATCCGCCAGCAAAAGCGGCGGGTTATTCGCCAGCGCAATCGCCAACGCCACCCGCTGCTGCTGCCCACCCGAAAGGCGATCGGGCAAAAAGTCGGCGCGACCAGACAGCCCCACCATCTCCAGCAGGCTCAACGCCCGTTCGCGCCGCTGCCGACCGCCTTTGAGCATCATGGGCAGTTCCACATTCTCCTGCGCCGTCAGGTAGGGCAGCAAATTACGCGATGGCTGCTGCCAGACAAAGCCCACCGTTTCCCGTTTATAGAGAACGCGCTCACGCTCAGAAAGGCCCAACAAATCCTTGCCCGCCACCTCAATGCGCCCCGCACTCGGCAAATCCAGCCCGCCAATCACATTGAGCAAGGTAGATTTGCCCGAACCAGATGCCCCCACCAGGGCCATCATCTCGCCTTGCGCTACTTCCAAATCCAGCCCTTGCAGGGCTACCACTTCCAGGTCGGCGATTTTGTAGATTTTGACGAGGTTGTCACAAAATATTGCTGTGGACATAAGCTAATATACGCACCCACACCGCGAAATATGTGCGGGCAAACATACTCGCAACCTTGTGGCCTGTCAAACTGTAGAGAAAACGGCCGTTAATCACCCAGTACCCGTCAAGAACAGCCCCCGTCCGCATGGCATGGTAACGATATGAAACGACTTATGCTATTAACGGTACTTTTGAATTTACTTTTGTCCGCTTGCAGTGTTGGGGTTTCGCAGGAGTTTCAGGCCCCCACGCCCCTGGTGGTTGTGCCCACGTCCCCAGTGGCGACGGTGGGGCCGGTGGCGACGGGGGAGATGGCAGCAACGGCCGTTATCATCACCCCCACATCATTCCCTGTCCCCACACCCTATGCCACCATTGACAGCGCCGCTCTGGGCCGCTTCACTAACTTACACTTTGCCACGGCAGGCAATGGTTTAGCGCAAGGTGAATTTACGGGCGGTACGGAGCAGGTATTTGCTATTTGGGACTATACAAATATGTCTGGCGAGGATACGGTGCGGCGACTGTGGCTAAAAGACGGTGAAGAGTGGCTGGTGCGTGAGGAAGCCTGGAATATGGCTGCTTATGGTAGCAGTGGCACGATGCGGGATATTTCGGTTTATGATTTTGAGGGGAGTGGCTTGGAATCAGGTTCGTATCAATTGAACCTGTCGGTGAATGGTGTTGAGCAAGCCTGGGCTGTGTTCCAAATTCGGGCGGAGCAGAATTTGGCGACCTCGACGGAAACTCAGCTAGCCTGGGTGAAGAATGGCCACATTCTGATGCTGGATGCCTGGGACGGCACACAACGCCAATTGGCGCAGGTGGATGAAGGCCATGAGATCGTGGAACTGTTGTGGCTGCCGGATGCGCGTCATTTGCTGTTTGTGGTGCAACGGCCGTCTGAAGCCAGTGGCCCCCCCTGGCCCCATCATGCCATCTGGCTGGTGGACACGCAAACAAACAGTAGCCAACAACTCAGCAGCTACGACGAAAACCTGCACCGCATTGCTTTGTTGCCGGACGCAAAGTACATCCGCACCATCGCCGGCAGCGACTTTGGTGATGCCTGTTTTATGGATCGGCAGTTGATTTTCATGAAGCTTGACGAAAATTACCAACGCCTGACGCTGATTAATTTGCACGATTTTGAGGGCGACTTGCAGGACAAGCCTTACTGGTTCTTCCCCGAAGATGCGGGGCAGTGGCTCAGTGATCGGAGCTACGAAGTGTCTGTAACCGCTTACTGTTTGTCGGCGGAGATGGGGGCGAGTGAGGCAGATTTGGCCCTGATCGGCCGTTATCGTTTGGATTTGGAGGAGCGAACGGCCGTTAAAATCAGTAATCCGTAATCCGATAACCGCTCACCGTTCACGGACAACCGCCTCAATCCATATTCTCAATGGCCACTGGCTCAATCGGTTCAGGCAGGGGAAAATCAAACACCTTGCTGTAAAAATAAAGTTCCGCGTCGAGGGTGCGCTTAATGTTTTCGGCACGGCGGAAGCCATGCTGCTCCCCTTCATAGGCCAGGTAAGCCACGGGAATTTCCTTGAGCTTGACCGCTTCAAACATGCGCTCCGCCTGGTTCGCCGGCACCACTTTATCTTCCAGCCCCTGGAACAGGATGAGCGGGCAGTTAATTTGGTGAGCGTAATGAATGGGGGAACGCTCCTGGTACAGGTCGCGCCTTGCCGGATAAGGGCCAACCATGTTGTCCAGATAACGCGACTCAAATTTATGGCTTTCCTGGGCCAACCCTTCCAAATCACTGACCCCAAAATGGCTCGCGCCCGCGCTAAATACATCATGAAAAGCCAGTGCCGCCAGCGTGGTATACCCCCCCGCACTGCCGCCGCGCACCGCCAGCCGTCTCTCATCTGCCAGCCCTTGCGCCACCAGATATTTGGCGGCGTTGATGCAGTCATGCACATCCACAATGCCCCACTGCCCGTTAAGACGCTGGCGATAGGCACGGCCATACCCCGTACTGCCGCCATAATTCACATCCACCACCGCAAAGCCGCGACTCGTCCAATACTGAATCTCTAAATCCAGCACCGTGTCCGTCGCGCCCGTTGGCCCGCCGTGACTGATGACCAGCAAAGGCGGCCGTTCCGCCGCTGGGGCCACAAAATCCTGATTTTGCGGCGGGTAATAGAAAGCGTGGGCCGTCAGATCATTATCGGTGGGGAATTCGATGGCCTGGGGGATGGACAGATAGCCGGGATCAATGTCCACCTGGCTAGAACGCTGTAATTCGGCCACATCGCCATTTTGCAGCTTGAGGCGCACAATCGTCGCTGGCTGATCCACATGCCCCACCCCCAACACGGCATACCCATCACCAATGGCAATGTTGTTGCGATCCCGAATAACGCTGTAGGGCAAGGGGATTTCGGTCAGTTCCCGGCTGCTGCTGTTGAGGCGGGCCAGGTGCCAACGGCCGTTCAACGTATAACTCACAATCAACGAGCCAGCCGCTTCAAAGCCATAACGCGACGAGCCAAAGGCCCATTGCGGCAGACCAAATTCAGCCGCCATCGGGCACAGGCTCTCCGTCTGGCCGTCCTGCCAGCGGTACAAATTCCACCAACCGGTGCGGTCAGACACAAAGTGCAGCATCCCGTCGGGCGACCATGCGGGCTGGTAGATGGACTCTTCCAGGCCGCCGGCGATCAGTTGTTCGTTAGCTAAACGGCCGTCACTCGTCAAATCCGCCAGCCATAATTCCGTGCCATCCCAGGGCATATTGGGCCGGTTCCAGGTGATCCAGGCCAGTTGACGGCCGTTGGGGCTGAGGCGCGGCGAGGCATAAAAATCATTGCCAGAGGCGAGGATTTGGCCGCTGTCCTGCCCATCCAGTTGCAGCAGCACCAGGCTGTTCACCGCATCCTGCCCCCCCGTAACACTGTGGTCTTCGCGCACACAGATCATCTGGCCAGGTGGCACAATCACCCCATCGGCGTAACGCCACTGGCCGACAGGGGTGACGGCTTCGGGGGTTTCGCCCGGTTTGTGGCGGTAGAGCTGCTGGTTGATGAAGTTGGAGAAGTAAACAGTGCCATCATGGACGGTAAAGGCCCCGCCGCCATATTCATGCACACGGGTACGGACATTGAAGCCAGGCGGTGTAACATCCTGCTTTTGTCCATCGCGCCACTGCACAATGACGTAACGGCCGTTTTCCGACGGCCGACCCTCTAACCAATAAACCGTCTCCCCATCCAGCGCAATCTGGCCGAGCGAAATCGTCTCCGCCACAATCAAATCGGAGGTAATGGGGGACTGCCAGGAACCGTAAGGCGATACTACTTGTTGTGCCATACCAGAATCATAGACGGGAATCACTTTTTCGCCAAACAAGCAAACCCCACCGCCCTGTCCTTCCGTCCCATCCCGCCGTTTGGCCCTGATGGTATAATAGGACGATGAACCTTGAGAAAATGCAGATAACAACAGCCCCGCAACGGCCGTTACTCCAAACCAAACTGTGCATGCCCCGCACCCGTCCCCGCGCCATCCCCCGCCCCCGCCTCATCACCCAACTCCATACGGCCGTTACCCCCGACGGCCTCATCCAACCCAAACTCACCCTCATCACCGGCGCTGCTGGCTACGGCAAAACCACCCTGGCCTGCCAATGGCTGGGCAATTTACGATTTGGGATTGACGATTTACGATTAGAGGACTCTTCAATCGTCAAT